>NZ_LJIC01000001.1 GCF_001295845.1 Rhodopseudomonas sp. AAP120
CTCGCGCCCAGTGCCGGGCATCTCCGCCCGCCGGTCGAGGTGTCCGCCTTGACGGTCGAGCCGGAGCCGCTGCCGCAATCCCTGGAAGCCACCGGCTCGCTGCAGGCGGTGCAGGAGCTGACACTGGCGCCCGAGGTCGCCGGCCGCGTCGTCGCGATCCGGTTCGAGGCGGGCCTGTCGGTCGAGGCCGGCACGCCTCTGGTCGAACTCTACGATGCGCCGGAGCGGGCGCAGCGCGCCGACGCGGTGTCGCGCGCGCAATTCGCGAGGCTGCAGCTCGACCGCTCGCGCCGGCTGATCGCGACCGACGCCGCCACCCAGCAGCTGCTCGATCAGCGTGTCACCGAACAGGAGCAGGCCGATGCCGCGGTTCAGCGGATCGAGGCGCTGATCGCGCAGAAGACGATCCGCGCGCCGTTCGCTGGGTTGCTCGGCATCCGCCGGGTCAATCTCGGTCAATACGTCAACCCCGGTGACGCTCTGGCGACTCTGACTGCGCTCGACCGGCTCTACGCCAATTTCACCGTGCCACAGCAGGATTTGTCGAAGCTCGCGCTCGGCGGCGAGGTCACAGTGCGGACCGACGCTTATCCTGGCCAGGAATTCGCGGCGCGGATCAACGCGATCGAGCCGATGGTGCAGCAGGACACCCGCAACGTGCGGGTCCAGGCGATGCTCGGCAATCCGGACGGCAAGCTGCGGCCTGGCCTCTACGTCACCGTGAGCGTCGCGCAGCCGCTGCGCCCGTCGGCATTTCTGGTGCCGGCGACTGCGATCCAGACCAGCGCGTCGGGCGACAGCGTCCTCGTTGTCCGCGACGGTAAAGCCGCGCCGGTGCCGGTCACGACCGGCCAGCGGCGCGGCGACCGCATCGTGGTCGAGGCGGGGCTCAGCAGCGGCGACGTCGTGATCACCAGCGGCCAGCTACGCGTCCAGCCGGGGGCGTCGGTCAGCGTGGCCGCGTCGGCGCCGGCGTCGAGCCCATTGCGCTGAGGACGGAGCCATGCGGTTCACCGATCTGTTCATCCGCCGGCCGATCCTGTCCGTGGTGGTCAGCCTGCTGATCCTGATGGCGGGCGCGAGCGCGTTCGCCTCGCTTCCGGTGCGGCAATATCCCAACCTCGAAAGCGCGACCATCACGGTCGACACCATGTTTCCCGGTGCGACCCAGGAGGTGATGCAGGGCTTCGTCACCACGCCGATCGCGCAGGCGATCGCCTCCGCCGACGGCATCGAATATCTCACGTCGAGCTCGACCATGGGGCAAAGCCAGGTCAAGGCCAAGCTCGTACTCAACGCCAATTCCGACCGGGCGATGACCGACGTGCTGGCCAAGGTTCAGCAGGTCAAGTACCGGCTGCCGGCCGGTGCTTACGATCCGGTGGTGACGAAGATCACCGACGGTGCTTCGGCGGTGCAGTACGTCGCCTTCATCAGCGACACGCTGACGATTCCGCAGATCACCGATTTCGTCACCAGGGTAGGACAGCCGCTGATCACTTCGGTCAAGGGCGTCGCCTCCGCCGACCTCGCCGCCGCGCAGGCGTTGTCGATGCGGGTGTGGCTCGATCCGGTCAAGCTCGCCGCCCGCAACCTGACAGCGGGCGATCTTGCCGCTGCGCTACGCGCCAACAACGTGCAGGCCGCGCCCGGCCAGCTCGAGAGCGGCAGCACCGTTACCAACATCACTGCCGCGACCGACGTCACCAGCGCCGACGACTTCCGCGACATGGTGATCAAGACCGGCGCCGCCGGCCTGGTGCGGCTGCGCGACATCGCCGACGTCGAGATCGGCAGCCAGAACCGCAACACGCTCGGCTGGGCTAGCGCCCGCCGCGCCGTGTATCTGAAGATCGCGCCGACCCCCGACGGCAACCCGCTCGAGATCGTCGCGGCCACCAAGGCGCTGATCCCGGCGATGCAAAGCGTCGCGCCGCCGGGCCTGGTAGTCGAAAATCAGTTTGACGTCGCGCATTTCGTCAACGCCGCGATCGACGAGGTGCTGCGCACGCTGATCGAGGCCGGCATCATCGTCGTGGTGGTGATCTTCCTGTTTCTCGGCTCGCTGCGCGCCGTGATCATTCCGGTGATGACCATCCCGCTGTCGCTGGTCGGGACCGCGGCGCTGATGCTGGCGTTCGGCTTCTCGCTCAATTTGCTGACGCTGCTGGCGATGGTGCTGGCGATCGGGCTCGTCGTCGACGACGCCATCGTGGTGGTGGAGAACATCCATCGCCACATCGAGGACGGGCTGTCGCCGATCGACGCGGCGCTGGTCGGCGCCCGCGAGATCGTCGGGCCGGTGATCGCGATGACCATCACGCTCGCCGCCGTGTACGCGCCGATCGGCCTGATGAGCGGCCTGACCGGAAGCCTGTTCCGCGAGTTCGCCTTCACGCTGGCGGGCGCGGTGGTGGTCTCCGGGCTGATTGCGCTGACTCTGTCGCCGATGATGAGTTCGCGGCTGCTCGGCGGCAAACAGAGCGAGAGTCGATTCGCCGGCATCATCGAGCGTCGCTTTGCGGCGCTCGCCAGCGGCTACGGCCGGCTGCTCGCCGCGACCTTGGCGATCCGGCCGGCGGTGCTGCTGGTCGCCGGTGCCATGCTGCTGGCGATCGCGGCGCTGTTCTTCGGCGCTCAGCGCGAACTCGCGCCGCAGGAAGACCAGGGCTACGTGTTCACCGCGGTGCGGGCGCCGCAATACGCCAATCTCGACTACACCGCGGCGGCGGCCGGACAGGTCCAGCAGATCTTCCGGTCGATGCCCGAATACGCCGCCAATTTCTTCGTCGTCGGCACCGACGGGCTCAACAATGCATTCGGCGGCATCATTCTCAAGGACTGGAGCGAGCGCCGGCGCTCGGCCACCGACATCCAGGCGGCGTTGTATCGCGCCGTCGGCGGCGTCCACGAGGCGTCCGTCACGCCGTTCCAACCGGCGGCGCTGCCGGCCTCGACCGGCGGCCTGCCGTTCCAGATGGTGCTGCGGTCGCCCGCCGGCTTCGAAGCCATCTACCGCGAGATGGAAGCGCTGAAGGCGGCGGCGTGGCGTAGCGGTCTGTTCGTGTTCGTCGACAGCGATCTCGCCTTCGACAGCCCGATCGCGCAGGTCCGCATCGACAGTGCCAAGGCCGGCGAAGTCGGCGTCACCATGCAGGCGATCGCCGACACGCTCGCGCTCCTGGTCGGGGAGAATTACGTCAACCGCTTCAACTATTACGGCCGTTCCTACGACGTCATCCCGCAGGTTCGTCGCAGCGACCGGCTGACGCCGGAGACGCTCGGGCGCTATCAGGTTCGTACCCGCTCCGGTGAGATGATTCCGCTTTCGACCGTCACGTCTGTGTCGGTGAAGCCAAACGCCAACCGGTTGCCGCAGTTCAATCAGATGAACGCGGCGACGCTGTCGGCAGTGCTGCGGCCGGGGGTGACGATGGGACAGGCGGTGACGTTCATGGAGGCGCTGCCGCGCGGGCCCGGCGTCACCATCGACTGGCTCGGCGACAGCCGGCAATACGTTCAGGAAGGCAACCGCCTGACCGTCACTTTCGGCTTCGCGTTGATCGTGATCTTCCTGGTGCTGGCGGCGCAGTACGAGAGCTTTCGTGATCCGCTGGTGATTTTGGTGACGGTGCCGCTGGCGATCTGCGGCGCGCTATTGCCGCTCTATCTCGGCTACACCACCCTCAACATCTACACCCAGATCGGGCTGGTCACTTTGATCGGGCTGATCTCCAAGCACGGCATCCTGATGGTGGCGTTCGCCAACCAGATTCAGCGCGAGCAGCGGCTCGGCCGCCGCGATGCTATTCTGCAGGCGGCGAAAGTGCGGATGCGGCCGGTGCTGATGACCACGGCCGCGATGGTCGCCGGCTTGGTCCCGCTGCTGTTCGCCGAGGGGGCGGGGGCCGCGAGCCGCTTCGCCATCGGCATTGTGGTGGTGACGGGCATGCTGGTCGGGACGCTGTTCACACTGTTCGTGCTGCCGACCTTCTACACGCTGATCGCCGCCGACCGTCATGCCGGGGCAGCAGGCGGGTTACACCAAACGTCGGCCGAGACCGACGTCGTCTCCGCCGGGTAATCTCGTGCGCGCTTGCCTAACACGATGCAGTTTGTAGAGAGTTGCTGTATTCAGCCGCCGTTGCAGAGTCCTGGGATGACCGACGCTACCACCAAGATCGCGCTGACCGTCGGCGAAGCTGCCAAACGCAGCGGAGTGGCGGTTTCGACCCTGCACTTCTATGAAGCCAAGGGGCTGATCCAGGGCTGGCGCACCGAGGGCAACCAGCGCCGGTATCATCGCTCGGTGCTTCGCCGCATCGCCATCATTCGCGTCGCGCTGCTCGCCGGCATTCCGCTCGCGACCATTCACGACGCGCTGGTCGATCTGCCCCACGATCGCGTTCCGTCCAAAGCCGATTGGGCGCGGTTTGCCAGGGCGTGGAAAGCCATGCTGGAAGCGCGCATCGTCGGCCTGACGCAATTGCGCGACCAGATCACCACTTGCATCGGCTGCGGCTGCCTGTCGCTGGAGGACTGCCCGCTGCGCAATCCCGACGACGAACTCGGCCGCCACGGCGCCGGGCCGCGACGGCTTGGGGCGAAGCCATAAGGCCCGGCGCGGTGCCTGGATCGCCGCGCCCTGCGCACCGCCAGCGTTGCGCCGCGCAGGGCGGGTCGCCCGCTCAGGCGTTCTTGCTGGTCTTCTTCAGCTTGCCGATGCCGAGGATGTCGAGCATCGCCTTCTCGTAGAACGGCTCGCTCTCGCCGCGGCTCATCTTGCGCATGAAGTACTTCTCGAACGCGATCTTGGCGTTGTGCACCCACACGCCGGACGCCGACCAGTTGACGTTGCGCGGCGGCAGTTGCGGCTGTGCCACGAAGGCGACGCCGCTGTCGCCGAAATCGGCGAGACAGACCGCGTTCCAGGTCGCCTGATGCGTCGGCGGTTGGCCATCCATGATTTGCCGGATGTTGTGGGCGGTCGCCGTCACCATCGATTCGATCATGAAGCCGGTTTTCGGCACGCCGCAGGGCACCGGCGTCGGCCCGGTCGGCGGGATCGCGACGCAGACGCCGACCGCGAACACATTGGTATATTTCGGGTTGCGCTGATGCTTGTCGATCAGCACGAATCCGCGCGGATTGACCAGCCCGTCGATGCCGCGCAGCGGCGCGATGCCGCGAAAACCGGGGATCAGCATCGAGAAGCCGAACGGCAGCTCGGCGTTTTTCTTCACCGAGCCGTCGTCGGCGATCTCCTCGGCGATCAGCTTGCCGGGCTCGACCCGCGCCACGCGCGTATTCGTCATGAACTTGATGTGATGCTGGCGCATCTCGGCTTCGAGCAGGCCCTTGGTGTCGCCGACGCCGTCGAGGCCGAGATGGCCCACATAGGGCTCCGGCGTAATGAAGGTCATCGGCACGCGGTCGCGGATCTTGCGGCGGCGCAGCTCGGTGTCGAGAATGAAGGTGAACTCGTAGGCCGGACCGAAGCAGGACGCGCCCTGCACCGCGCCGGTGACGATCGGGCCGGGGTTCTTGCAGAACTGCTCGAACCGCTCCGAGGCTTCGACCGCGTGATCGACATGGCAGATCGAGGCGGTGTGGCCGTCGGGGCCGAGGCCGGGAATCTCGTCGAAGGCGAGTTCGGGGCCGGTGGCGATGATCAGGAAGTCATAGTCGATCGTGCTGCCGTCGGCGAGCTCGACCCGGTTGTGCTCCGGCTCGACCTTGCTGACCGGCACCGGCTTGTAGTCGATGCCGCGGCGTTCGAACACCGGCGCGAGATCGACCTCGACCGCCTCGCGGGTCCGCCATTTCACCGCGACCCACGGGTTCGACGGCACGAAGTGATAGATCGGGTCCTTGGTGACGACGGTCAGCCTGTCGTCGCGCCCGAGCAGGTCCTTCATCTCGTAGGCCATCACCACGCCGCCCAGGCCGGCGCCCATGATCAGGATATGTGCCATCTGCCGTCTCCCTCTCGCCGCGCAAGGCGGCTTTGCGTTTCCTCTGATCCGGCCGCGGTTCGCCGATGCTTGTTGCTGTGTCCGCGTCGGCGTCCCGCCGAACGGGCGGGATCGCCATTATCTTCATAAATTCGAATGTAAGAATATAATGGCGACACTGACAAGAGGCTTTTGGTCGAACAAGGCGGACACTGCGGACGCGAACCGGGGCGGCCGCGGCTCAGCCGCCCGCCGGGGTGTTGTCCAGCACCGCCAGCGTAGTGTCGCCGATCTGCCGCAGATCGGAGGTGAAGCGCGCCGCCAGCGCCTGCATCGGCAGATTGGTCTTCAGGCATTGCAGCTCGATCCGCTGCGCGCCGCGCTGCCGCGCCGCATCGATCATCGCGGTCATCAGCAGCCCGCCGATGCCGGCGCGGCGCCAGTCCTGCTCGACGCTGAACGCCGCCTCGGCGCCGTGCGGATCGTCGGAGCTCGGCAGGAGTTCGCAGGCGCCGCGGATCGCGTCGTCCTCCACATAGCCGATCACCACGCGCCCGTCCGACAGCGCCGCACCGGCGTGAAACAGCACGTGGAAGTCGGAAACGTCGGCGAAGAACCGCATCCGTCGCGCCTCGGGATCAAGCCGCGTCAGGTGATTGCAGTAGCGGTCGGTATCGGCCGGCCCGAGCGCGCGGATCTCGCCGTGTGCTGCGATCGTCTCGGTCATGGCGAGTCCCCCGGCGCTGATGGAGCGAGCATAGAGCGCGAGTGCGCCAAAGCAATCGGCGCCGATAAGGTGATAATCGCGATTAGGACTTATCAGCGTCTTGGTCGGAATGGATCGTGCCCCGGACAAAGCGCAGTGCGCCGCGCAGCGGCGGAGTGCGCTGCAGATCCGGGGCCCCGGTCGACGCGGTGGTGAAGACAACCGGGGTCCCGGATCGGCGGCACAGCGCTGCGCGCTGCGCCTTGTCCGGGACACGGGGGAAAGCGTTGCGACTCACTCGGCCGCGAGCGGCTTGGCCACCGCGCCGAGCGCCTTCACTGCCTCGCGCGGGTCGATCTCGATCTGCAGGCCGCGCTGGCCGCCGTTGAGATACACGGTGGTCTCGGCAAGCGCGGCTTCGTCGATCGCCACCGGCACGCGCTTCTTCTGGCCGAACGGCGAGATGCCGCCGACGTAATAGCCGGTCAGCCGCTCGGCATCGGCCGGCTTCATCATCTTGGCGCTCTTGCCGCCGAGCGCGGCGGCGAGCTTCTTCATGCTGACTTCGCGGTCGGAGGCGATCACCGCGCAGACCGGCTTGCCGTCGAGCTCGGCCATCAGCGACTTCAGCATCCGCCGCGGCTCCACGCCGAGCGCGGCCGCCGCCGCCAGCCCGATCGCGTCGGCGTTCGGGTCGTACTCATAACTGTGCAGCTTGAACGCGACGCCGAGCTTCTCCAGCGTCTGCGTCGCACGGGTGGATTTGGACATGGTGTCGACCGGATTGTTTACGGATCGTCTTCGTGCGCGGCTGGCATGCCGCGACCGTGATGTAGCAGCCGCCTCATGCCGCCGGCAATCATCAGCCTCTTCAGCTCCGCGTCATTCCGGGTCCGCTCGCGAATGCGACCGCCCCGAAATGACGGCGGGTGGGGCCTTTGTCCTTTGGCTTGGTTCTCGGCGTGCCGGCACTGCGCTACACGTCGCGGAGGCCGGAGCAGGACGCCGCACATGACCGATCGCAGCACGCAATTCTGGGACAAAGTGGCGGAGCGCTATGCGGCGCGGCCGATCAAGGACCTCGCCGCCTACGAGGCGATGCTGAGCGATGCGGCATCCTGGCTGTCGTCGACCGACGAGGTGCTGGAGATCGGCTGCGGCACCGGCGGCACGGCGATCCGGCTCGCGCCGCATGTGGCGCGGTGGCGGGCGACCGACGGCTCCGCCGAAATGATCCGGATCGCGCGCGCCAAGCCCGCGCCGCCGAATCTCGATTTCGTCGTCGCGGATGCCGAGCGCGCGTTCGAAGGCGGGCCGTTCGACGTGATCTGCGCCTTCCTGGTGCTGCACCTCGTGCCGGACATGCGCGGGACGCTGCAGACCATCCACCGCCAGCTCAAGCCGGGCGGCCTGCTGATCAGCAAGACCTATTGCTTTCGCGATATGAACTTCGTGATGCGCCGCCTCGTGATCCCGACGCTGCAGGTGGCCGGCCTCATTCCGCGCTTTGCGGTGCTGCGCAACGCCGAGCTGCGCCGCGCCATCACCGACGCCGGCTTCACCATCGAAGCCAGCCACGTGTTCGGCACCAACCAGCACGCGCACTACATCGTGGCGCGGAAGGCGTAACCAGATTTAGAACTCCCCCGTCATTCCGGGGCGCATGCCGCAGGCATGCGACCCCGGAATCTCGAAGTGTTGTGAGGCGCAATCTTGTCCGCGATTGCGGGATTCCAGGTTCGCTCGCTGCGCGAGCGCCCCGGAATGACGTGGTAGCTGGACGGGGGCCAGCCGCGTGCTTCGCTGCCCTTACCCCGCATCCCATGCCGGTGCGAAGCCGGGGTTCACGAAGCGCTGGTCCTTCGGCAGCTTGGCGATGATGGCGCGGTCGTCCTGGTCGAGGCGGACATCGAGCGCGCCGAGGTTGCTGCGCTGGCTGGCTTCGCTGCGCGCCTTCGGGATCGCCATCACGCCCTCCTGCTCGAGCAGCCAGGCCAGCGCGATCTGCGCGGCGGTGGCGCCATGCTTCTCGGCGATCAGCTGCAACTCCGGAAACGAGGCGAGGCGGCCCTGCGCCAGCGGCGCGTACGCGGTCAGCGGGATACCGTTGTTCTGCATATAGCCGAGCAATGTCGCCTGCCCGAGCAGCACGTGATACTCGACCTGGTTGCAGGCGATCGGCGCGCCAATGTCTTCGACGGCCTGCTTCAGCAGCGCCACCGGAAAGTTGCAGACGCCGATCGCGCGCGCGCCGCCGTCGTCCTTGATCCGCAGCAGCGTCTCCAGCGCGGCGCCGAGATTCATGTCCGGTGCCGGCCAATGGATCAGGTAGAAATCGACGTAGTCGGTCTTCAGCTTGCGCCGGCTCTGGTCGAACGCCTTGCGGATCGCGTCGGGCGCGAGATTCTGCCACCACACTTTGGTGGTGAGGTGGATCTGCTCGCGCGGCACGTCGCTGTCTTCCAGTGCGTCGCCGACGGCGTCCTCGTTGGCGTACATCTCGGCGGTGTCGATGTGGCGATAGCCCATCGCCAGCGCGGTCAGCACCGCCTCGTGGCAATCCCTGCCCTGCAGCCGGAACGTGCCGAGCCCGAGCTTGGGCACGATGATGCCCTGCGTCGTGAGTGAGTCCATGGCGGTTGCCGTCTCCCTGCGGCTGCGGGCGCAGCCCTGACGCCCTGAAAACAGCCAAGCGGTAACGAAAACCTCCGTCAAGGGTTGCCGCGGCTCAGCGGATTTTCGGGGGAAATCAATGCTTTGGAAGAAGCCTTCAAGGCCCGAAAAGCCCCCTTTCGCTTGCGTCGCAGGCCCGCTTCCGTTATCCGATGGGGCGCCTCGCATGCGAGCGGCCACGGCCGTGTTTTGGCTTGGCGCTCAGTACGATCCGAAAACAGCCTGCGGGCGTCGTGGCGATCGTGCTTCATCCGGTTGAGTTGCAGGGGAACGGCTCGAAAATGGCCAATGTCGTCGTGGTCGGCGCCCAGTGGGGCGACGAGGGCAAGGGGAAGATCGTCGACTGGCTGTCGGAGCAGGCGGATATCGTCGCCCGATTCCAGGGCGGGCATAACGCCGGCCATACGCTGGTGATCAACGGCGAGACCTACAAGCTGGCGCTGCTGCCCTCGGGCGTGCTGCGGCCTTCGAAGCTCGGCGTCATCGGCAACGGCGTGGTGTTCGACCCGCAGGCGTTTCTCGACGAGGTCAAGAAGCTGCAGGGCCAGGGCGTCGCGATCTCGCCGGACAATCTGCGCATCGCCGAGAACGTCACGCTGATCCTGCCGCTGCATCGCGAACTGGATTCGCTGCGCGAAAACGCCGCCAAGGCCGGCGCGATCGGCACCACCCAGCGCGGCATCGGTCCCGCGTATGAGGACAAGGTCGGCCGCCGCGCGATCCGGCTGATGGACCTCGCCGATCCCGACACGCTGCCGCAGAAGATCGAGCGGCTGCTGGCGCATCACAACGCGCTGCGCCGCGGCTTCAACCTGCCGGAATTCGACGGCGCCACGATCCTGAAGGATCTGATGGCGATGGCGCCGCAGCTGCTGCCTTACGCCGAGACGGTGTGGCGGCTCCTGGACATCAAGCGCCGCGAAGGCAAGCGCATCCTGTTCGAGGGCGCGCAGGGCGCGCTGCTCGACGTCGACCACGGCACCTATCCGTACGTCACCTCGTCCAACACCGTGGCGGCGCAGGCGGCGACCGGCACCGGCATGGGCCCGGGCGCGGTCGGCTACGTGCTCGGCATCTGCAAGGCCTACACCACGCGCGTCGGCGCCGGCCCGTTCCCGACCGAGCTGCTCAACGAGATCGGCGAAGAGATCGGCCGTCGCGGCAAGGAGTTCGGCGTCAACACCGGGCGCAAGCGGCGCTGCGGCTGGTTCGATGCGGTGCTGGTCAAGCAGACGGTGCGGACCTGCGGCATCCACGGCCTGGCGTTGACCAAGCTCGACATTCTCGACGGCTTCGACACCGTCGAGGTCTGCGTCGGCTACAAGCTCGACGGCAAGGAGATCGACCATCTGCCGGCCGGCGAGGGCGCGCAGGCGCGCGTCGAGCCGATCTGGGAGACCATCGAAGGCTGGAAGGAACCGACCGCCAATGCACGATCGTGGGCGGACCTGCCGGCGCAGGCGATCAAATATGTCCGTCGCATCGAAGAGCTGGTCGGCTGCCCGGTGGCGCTGTTGTCCACCAGTCCCGAACGCGAGGATACAATTCTGGTGCAGAATCCCTTCGAGGCTTAATAAGATGTTACCGAACGGCATCGATCATTGAGTCAAGATGGCTGATTACTATCCGCTGATCGCGCGTGCGATATCCGGCCTGGACCCCAGCGCTCCGGGCGAGCAGCGGCGTGCGATCTACGAGCGGGCCCGCGCGGCTCTGATCACGCAGCTCCGCGGCGTGCAGCCGCCGCTGACCGAATCCGAAATCACCCGCGAGCGGCTGGCGCTCGAAGAGGCCGTGCGCAAGGTCGAGTCCGAGGCCGCGCAGCGCGCCCGCGATGCCGCCCGCGCCGAGCTGAAGAACCGCCGCCCGGCGGCTGACGGATCGCGTCCCGGCGATGCGCTGCGGGCGTCGAGCCGTCCGCCGGTG
>NZ_LJIC01000010.1 GCF_001295845.1 Rhodopseudomonas sp. AAP120
TCGCGTCGCGCGGCTTCCCCTCACCCGCCCGCGCTGCCGCGCGGGCACCCTCTCCCACAAGGGGAGAGGGTTCAACTTGCGCCGATGAAGAACGGACCGGACAAGTACATGGACGCGATCTACCGTATCGACGGCAATGCAATCGAGACCAGCGGCTACGCGGCCGGGCCGTGGGATCCGACCATGCAGCACGGCTCGCCGCCGTCGGCGCTGGTGGCGCATCTCGCCGAGCAAATGCCGACGCCGTCGCCGATGCATGTGGTGCGGGTGACGGTCGATCTGCTGCGGCCAGTGCCGGTCGGCCCGCTGACCTTCGAGACCGAAGTGCTGCGCGAAGGCCGCAAGATCCAGCTGTGCGGCGTGCGGCTGAAATCGAACGGCGTGGTGGTCGTCAACGGCACCGTGCTGAAAGTCCGTAACTCATCGCCCGAACTTCCCGACCATGTCGAGCATCCGGCGCTCGACGTGCCGCTGCCCGACGACTGCCCGGTGCTGGACGTCGGCTTCACCCGCAACCCGTTCGTCGGCGGCATGTCGCTGCGCAAGGTGAAGAACGGCTTCGGCTCGATCGGCCCCGGCGCGACCTGGTACCGGGCCGACCGGCCGCTGATCGAAGGGCTGCCGACCTCGCAGCTGATGCGCGCGGTGATCGCCTCGGACTTCAGCAACGCGACCTCGTCGGTGCTCGACTTCCGGCACTGGACCTTCCTCAACGCCGACCTCAACGTCTTCCTGGCGCGCCAGCCGGTCGGCGACTGGATCCTGCTGAACTCCGAGATGTGGCTCGGCCCGGACGGCGCCGGCACCGCCGCGTCGCGGCTCGCCGATCAGCAGGGTTACTTCGGCCGCGCGATCCAGAACCTGGTGATCGAACAGCGCTGACCGCGGCGGCGGCTTAAGCGCGTATTAACCATCCCCGGACCAACAATAGGCCTGCCGCGCTGCGGCGGCCCGAGATCTCGTAGCAGCCGCGCCGGCATCCCACGATCGAAGTGGACGCCGCGATGTTGTTTTCGGAAAAGACCCCCGCCTCTCTCGACGAGATCAGGCTCCGCGTCGCACGGGCCCTGAATCGCAATCCGATGTGCCGCGACGTGCGGTTCGAGATCGTCGCGACGCCCCGCACCCGCAAGGGCGGCAACTGGACCATCACCATCCAGTCCGTGGCGCCCGACGCGCTGTGGGAAGCTTCCGAGATCGTCTCCGACATCCAGGAAGCCTACGAGCTCGCCGTCGCGGCCTGACGGCCGCGCGATCACCTTCCCGACGGAACCTGGCCGGCGCCGCTCGGAGGCGCCAGTCCGCTGCCGCACGGCAACCAGAACGGGCTGCCGGGCCATATTTCCTCTGCATTTATGAGCGAGACAGAGTGCCGCTCGCGACGGAGACGATCTTGACCAAAGCAGCGACCCTTCTGGCCATGTTGTGCGTATTGATCGCCGGTACGGCCGCAGCGAGTATCCTGACGCGCGCCAGCGTCCCGGCCGCCGGGCCCGGCTTCACCGGCGCGACGATCGAAATCCCGGTCGCGAACCGCGAGAGCAAGGCCGACAAGCTGCTGCTCGCCTCGATTTCCGATGAGACCGACGGTTCCGGCCCAGACGCGACGGCCGCCGCCTCCGAAGACGCCGCCCCGACCCCCGACGCAGCGGCCCAGGCCGATGCGGGAGAGGCCACCGCAGCGCTGCAAAAGCCGGTGCAACTCGCCTATGCCGGCGACGATGCTATCGTCGCAGCCCCCGAGACGTCCGCCAAGGCGGCCGAACCCGCCACCAAGCTGCCGCCGGTGATCGCCACCGCGCCCGTTCAGAAGCCCAAGCCCGCCAAGCCGAAGCCGCCGGCGCTGCTCAGCGATGCGCAGATCTCGCAGATCAAAGGCCGGCTCAATCTGTCGTCGTCTCAGGAATACTACTGGCCGTCGGTCGAACAGGCGCTGCGCGCCATCGGCCGCAAGCTGCACGCGTCCCGCTACGTCGCCGAGAACGGCCCGCCTCCGATCGATCCGGACAGCGCCGAAGTGCAGCAGCTGAAATACGCGGCGATGCCGCTGCTGTTCGGACTGCGCGAAGACCAGAAGCAGGAAGTCCGTAAACTCGCCCGCTCGATGGGCCTGGAGCAGGTCGCGCAGCAGATCTGAGACACTGTGCTCCAGGGATTGCAAACAGGCGAGACTGCTCCCCCTATCCGGAGCTAGCTATTTCACACAGCGTCATTGCCGGGCTTGACCCGGCAATCCATCCTCTTCGCAAAATGCCTTAGTTCAGCGCGCTCACGCGCGGATGGATGCGCGGGTCAAGCCCGCGCATGACGGCGGTGCGGGTGGTTCGTCTGCCCGGTTATTCCAGATCGATCAGATACTGCAGCGCCGACCGGCTCGGCATGAAGAAGTAGCCGCCGCCGGTGACGGTGACGTAGCTGTGGATGCCGTGCAACGTCAGCGGGCCGGCGGCCGTCGGGATGGTGAAGACGCGCGTGTCGTCCGGATCGTCCGGCGCCGACGAGATGATCGGGTCGGGCTCGCCGCTGAGTCCGTGGAACGACGGCGACGACACCCAGGTTTGCTGCACCAGTTCGAACTGCCGTTCGACATCGGCGCAGACCGCGACGAACAGCAATCCCTTCTCCGGCTTGCCACCCTCGCTTGCCGGACGCTCGAACGAGCGGCCACGGCGCAGCAGGCGATGCCGCGCGGTGAGTTGCTGCTGCGTGGGGTCGTCCGGCTGCAGGCTGTCGCGCGGATTGGCGCGGCGGATATGCGCGCCGAACGGACAATGCAGGCCCTGCGGATCGTCCTGACCGTAGCTGAAATCATTGTCGCGGTCGTACGGATCGCGGGCATCGCTGCGCGATTTGGCGCGGCGGGTGTTGAAGCTGGTGGAGTTCGGCTTGTCGACCAGCGGCACGCCGTTGCGCCAGCGCCCCATCATCTTGGCCGCCACCCATTCGGCGGTCGGCGTCTCGCCGATCACCGCGGCGAGTTCGCGATACTTGCCGAGTTCGTCCGCCTTGGCCTGGGTGAAGGCGCGGAAACCGTCGACGTCCTGGACGAATTCACGGATCGCCAGGAAGGTGCCGTTGCGGCCGAAATCCCGCACCGGCCGCGCCGGCGTATCAGAGCGGAAGTTCGGATAGCGGCTCGGCAGTTCGTCGGGCAGGATCGGCAAGTGATTGGCCGGATCGCTGTCGCTCGGCACCGTCGCGCTCGGCGGAAAGTAGCCCTGATTGTTGCGATAACCGAGGATGAACTCGCCGGGCTGAACGATGTCGCGATCCGGCACGCCCTTGGCGAAGCGCTGCGTGCCGCGGATCACCGGCTGCGAGATGCCGTCGACGAAACCGAAATGTTCGTAGTCGAGCGACGTCACGGATTCGCCGTCGACATCGACGGTGACCGGACTGGTGTCGACGCTGGTCAGCAGCGCGGCGCGGCCGCCGAGCAGATCGAGATGCCGGTCGAGCGCGGCGCGGCAGATTTCGGCGCTGGTCCCATAGATGAAAAGCGTCGCGTCCGCAGCCGCGACCTTGGCGTGACCGTCGAGCGCCGCATCTGCCCAGCGCCAGGTGTCCGGCCGCGACGAGCCGGTGTCGCGCAGGATGTTGGCGCGCTGCGACATGCCGATGTTGAAGGCCGTCGGGAACGTCGTCAGGCCGCTGCCGGCCGCGTCCGGCGCGAGGCCCAGGCGCGCCAGGCCTGAGGCCGAGAACGCCACGAAGGTGGCGACATTGTCGGGCGCGTCGCCGCCATTGAACGGACGATCGCCGAACGTGATCGAACCGACCGCCGGGCGCGGCGCTTCGCCGGCTCCGTGCAGCAGGCCTGCCTCGGGCATGATGGCACGCAGCCAGGCTTTGCCGGTGCTGCGATCGTCCGGCAGCCGCAGCAGCGCGGTGATCGTATAGGGCAGTTGCCCCATGCCGCGAAACACCAGCGCCTGCACTTCGGGCGTCTCGATCGCATCCACCGGCCGCGTCATCGATCCGAAGCAGTCGAGCCACGCTCGGGCGGCGCTGTCGGTCGACGCGCGGACCAGACCATCGTGGATCATCGCATTGCGGCGGATCTCGTCGGTGGTCAGCTTCGGATAGCGGTTGAACCAGAACTGCGTCGGCACCTGCTGACGACGCACCCAGCGCTTGAAGCGATCGCCGTCCTGGGCGCCGTCGTAGATCAGGAAGCGCGTGCGCGGAAAACCGACGCCGTTGCTCCAGGCCGCCGACTGGCCGGGATGCGCCTTCATCACGAAGTCTTCGAGATAGCTCTCCCAGCTGCCGTCGTAATTGGCGAGGAAGATCAGCTTGTCGGTGCCGGGCGGCCTGAACCATTTGGCCTTGTGGATCGTGCCCATATTGAGCACGAAGCCGGGGCGGTAGAAATTGGTCACCAGCTCCTTGATGCCCCACAGCGACAACGCCAGCGTCAGCTTACGAAACCAGCCGGGCTTCAGCGCGGTGACGGCGGTGATGTGGTTCTGCACGAAGCCGGGATGGTTCTCGCTGGCGGCGATGGCGCGCACCTTGCCGAGATCGGGATCGCTGTCGTCGGGAACGTCGCGGTTCTCGTAGGAGCGCAGCAGACCCAGGAACAGGCCGCCGAGCGCGGCGAGCGTCAGCGCCACGATCAGCAAGCCGCCGACCAACGCCAGGCCGAGCCGGCCCCAATAGGTCGCGTCCGAAAACGGCTCGATGGCGAAATACACAGCCTGGCCGGCGATCAGCACCAGGCCGAGAATGATCGCCCAGATCCAGCGGAAGGTGGTCGAGTTGGCCATCGCCAGCAGCGACTCGGTGCCGGAGCGCGGCGTCCAATCGGAGATCGCGAGGCGGCGCCGGCTCGGCCGGATCAGATAACTGGTGAAAGCGGCGCCGCGCGCGAACAGCGCCTGTAGTCGCGCCTTGCGGGGCGACTCCGGCGACTGATCGATCAGCCGCTTCAGCTCCGGATCCTGCTTGATCAGCTTGCGGACATAGCCGAGCGCCACCATGGCACGGCTGCCGAGGCAGGCGTGATTCTCCAGATACTCTTCGAGCGCATCGGTTGCGAACTGTGCCAGCTCCCGCTGCCGGACGATGTCGGCGACGGCGAATTCCGGCGTGCCATTGAAGTTGAGCCCGATCGCGCCCCACGGCCGGGTCTGCAAATCCAGCACGTTGTCGCGCAGGATATCCAGCAGCGGCGTAGCGGCCGGCGCATCGACATGGGCGAAGATCGGCGCCAGCCAATCGCCCGCCACGTCGGTCACCGCGCGTAGCGCCAGTTCGGGCGAGCCGTCGACGTTGAGTTCGAGCAGCACATGCGGCGACGGCTTGTCCGGCTCGCCGGCCTCGATCAGCGTCATCGACGCGAAATGGACGATGTTGGTGGACGCCAGCGCCGCCACCACCTCAGGCCGCGCCGGATTGCCGAGAGCCTCGATCTGGCCGCGCAGCGCGGCGAGATCGGTCTCGGCCCGCACCGGCGCGCAGATGATCACCATGTTCTGCGCCTGCGGCGCGACCGCGGGCTCGAACTCCATGTCGAGCCGGCGCGGGAACGGACCGACCCAGCCGATCGCCCCGTCGCTGCCCGCTGTGGTGCGCAGGTTCGGCTGCTTCAGCAGCACGCGAAACACTTCGCCGATCTGCGCGATCGCCACATGCATGCCGAGGCAGGCGTGTACACCGTCGCCGAACATCAGGCTCGACGGGTTCGGCCGATCGGCGCGGAATTCCCCCGGCGCCACGAAGGCGCGCTTGTCGCGCAGCGCCGACATCGTCGCCACCATCAGCACCGAGCCGGCCTTCACGTGCTTCTGCCGGCTGGTGTTGTGAGCGATCACGCTATCCTGGCGCGCGTAGCGCCATTGCCCCGGCGCCAGCGCCGGATTGAGCCGGCCGGCTTCGAGCAGGATCGCTTCCAGCCCCGCCACGTCGTCGGCGCGCGCGCATGCGATCGCGTCCTGCCAGACCTTCGGCCGGTGCAGCAGATCGTCGAGAATCTTGCCCGCCGCCAGCGTATTTGTCGGAATGAAGCCGGTGACGAGGCCCACCACGATGGCGCGAATTTCGCCTTCGGTGACGGCGCCGTCGTCGAGCTGGCCGACTAGGCGGCCGATCACCGTCTCGGTTTCCGGCACCGCCCTGGCGCGGGCGATGGCGCGGTCGATCACTTCGCGGATTTGCGCCGCGCCGTTCAGCGCCAGCTGCCGCGTCGCCGTGTTGCCGAACGGATCGGCAAACAGCAGCGCCGAGATCGACATCGCCCATTCGGCGAAGGCATCGGGATTGTCCGGATCGAGCCCGAAATAGCTGCAGCAGGTCTCGGTGGCGACCCGCGTCATCAGATCCTTCATCACGTCGATGCGGCCGCCCGAGCCGTCGATCAGGATCTGCGTATAGTGCGCCGCCAGCGCGCGGATGCGATCGAGATCGGTCGGCCGCAACACGCTGCGGATGATCGCGTTTTGCCGATCGTGCGACGGGCCTTCGAGCCCCAGCACGAAATTGGTGCCGCCGGCGAGCTCGGTCATCTCCAGCCCATACGGCACCTCGAACAGATCCGGCCGTGCCAGGACTTCGCGCACGTCGCTGTCGCGCGTGACGATGACCAGCCGCCCGAACTGCGGATTGGGCCAGAATTCGCGGAAGAGATACAGCGCGCCACGCATCACCGACGCAAACGCCGTGGTGGTCCAGCGCTTCAGCGTGGTGTCGGCGCCGAGGTCGTTCAGATCGAAAGGACGTGGAGGTGATGGAGCGGGAGCGGACTGGGCTTTCTTGATAGCGTCATAATACTTGAGCGTGAGCATCGATCACCTCAAACAAAGATTTAAAAAATGCGCGTCGCCGCTCAGTGCGGCAGAAACTGCTCGGAGCCCTCCACGGTGTCGCGCTCCAACCAATTCGCCTCGCGGCCGGGCACCATTTTCAAGCCTTCGACGAAATGGTCAATCCATGATCTTTCGACGAAGGGCAGCCAATCGAGATACTGCTTGGAAAAATTCGGCTTGACAGCAATTAGCTCGTCCGTCGCCACGCGCGCCGCGCCGAGATTGCCGCTGCGGGCCAGCGCATTGATCTTGAGCACGTGCGCGTACCAATAGGCCGGCCGTCGCGCCAATGACAGCGACGCATGCTCGATCGCCTCGGTCCAGCGCCCGAGCATAGTATATGACAGCGCCAATTCGCCGAGCGCATAGAACAGGTTGGGATCGTTGGAGCTGAGCCGCAGCGACGCCTTGAGGTGATCGATCGCCTTGGCGGGTTCGCCGCCGAGATTGTAGCAGCCGCCGAGCTGGGCATGGGCCAGCGTCAGGCTGGGATTGAGCGCGATCGCATGCTGCAGCAGGGTCTTGGCTTCGTCCTGATGGCGCAGCCACATCTCGGCGATACCGGCGAGCATGAAGCCGCGGCCATCGTCCGGATCGGCGAGGCACGCCTGCTGGGCGAGCTTGCGCATCCGCAGCACCTGGTCCTGCGGCTGCCGCCCCGCCCAGATCGACCACGCTAGCGCCGAGGTGGTCTGGATCAGCGCCTCCGGCGAGGTCGGATCGAGCGCCAGCGCTTCGGCGAACAGCTTCTGCGCCATTTCCGCATCGGTGCGGGTCAGGCGATTGAGATGCCAACGGCCGCGCCAGATCAGATCGCTGACCCCGAGCGTGTCCTGGCGCTTGTTGCGGATGCGGATCTGCTCGGCGTGCTCGATCCGGGTTTCGAGCTGCGCCACCAGTTCGTTGACGAACTGCTCGAGCTCGTCGCGCAGCGCCGGCGACTGCAGCATGAAGCGCCGCGACCAGATCGCGTAGCCGGTCGCCGCTTCCGACAGGCTGGCGGAGACGCCGAACGACTCATAGGCGCGATACAGATGGCCTTCGACCAGATAGTGCGCGCCGAGCCGCTGCCCGATCAGCTTGCGGTCGATCGACTCGGAGAACGAGAAGCTCGAACTGCGCGCAATCACCGGCAGCCAGCGGATGCGCGAGAGGCCGACGATCAGCTCCTCGCTGATGCCTTCGGCCAGATAGTCCAGCGTCTCTTCGCCCGTCACATTGGTGAACGGCAGCACCGCGATCGCCTGGTTGCCGCTGAATCCGATCGGCGGCTGGCTGGTGTCGAGGATGTAGCTCGGCAGCGCGCCTGTGACCGGCGCCGCAGGCGCCGCGCGTGGCCCCTGCGTCAGCGTCGTTCGCTGCTCGCGCAACCAGTCGCGAAAGCCGGCCTCGCCCGGAATATCGAGGCCTTCGAGAAACTCGCCGGTGTGCCGAAGATCAGCGGTCGGATCGAGCGCATCGACATCGATCAGATCGAGCCGCAGGCGGACGCGATCGCGATCGCTGACCAGCAGTTCGACATCACCGACGTTCAGCAGTTTGCGCAGGTTCGACAGTTCACGCCGCAAGCTGCCCGCCGCTTCCGCATGGCGCCGCGTCCCCCACAACCGGTCCTGTAACCAGCCGCGGGTACGCTCGCCGTCGCGCGACATCGCCAGCATTGCGACGACCGCCGTCCCCTTTTTGCTGGAAATTTCGATACGCTCGCCTGACCGGGGCAGCAGTTGGAAAGGCCCCAGCAGGTTCATCGTGAAAAGCGCGGACCTCGCAGTCATACCTTCCGCCACCTGAATCCAACCTAGGATAGCATTTTTCACGCGCAGTTCACGCCGTTTTCACGTCTGACCGCCCTCGATAAGAAGACTAAGGGGGTGTCGATAAGGAAAATACACGGAGTGCTGTTCCGCAGGGCGAAATTCTTCGGGAGAGCATTCTGGAAAGGCCGCCGGTCGCTGGGCAGAACGCCAGCGCCACACATGCGAGTAGTTCGCGTGATGATGTGCGGCGACGCGAGTGCGGGCGGGGTGCGATGGTAGGGGTAGTTGGCGCAGAATTCCAGCAGGAAATTCTGTTCGCATTCGGCGGCGGTGACGCCGAGATTAGTATCGCGGTATTGGATGGTCCGGTCGACCGAACTCATGATTGCTTTCGCGGCGCCCGACTGGTGCCGCTCGATACCGCTGCCGCCGCGCAGTGCTCGGACGGGCCCGCCACAGCCCAGGGTACGCATATCGCCAGCCTGATCTTCGGCCAGCCCTGCAGCTCGGTGGAAGGCGTCGCGCCGCTGTGCCGCGGGTTGATCGCACCGATCTTCCGCGACGACCGGGCCGGCTGCAGCCAGGCCGATCTCGCCGAGGCGATCGAGTTGTCGCTCGATCACGGCGCCGACATCCTGCATATCAGCGGCGGACTGTTCGAACGACGCCGGCAGCCGAGCGAGAAGCTGATCGCCGCGGTCGCGCGCTGTAACCTGCGCAATGTCCTGATCGTCGTCAGCGGCGCCCGCGACGGCTGTGGTGGCCTGCTGCGGCGCGCCGGCGCCACCCGGCTGCTGCCGGTCGGTGCCATCGACAGGCGTGGACGGCTGATCGGCGGCGGCGACGCCAGGCTGCACGAGATCGGCATCGCGGTGCCGGGCGCGGCGCTGGTCGGCGCGGCGCTCGAAGGCAGCAACAGCGTCCGCCGCGGCGCGAACTACGCGGCGGCGCTGATCGCCGGCGTGGCCGGCCTGCTGCTCGGTGCCCAGAGCCAGCACGGCCAGACGCCCGATCCGGGCGCGGCAGGCGAGGCGATCCTGAACAGCGCGACGCCACGCATGGCTGGCCGCGCCCAGGAGTGCCAGCGCGCCTGGATCGGGCGCGCCAATATCGAGGCCGCAGCGTCCCGCCTTACCGGCGTCCATCAGGATACTGCCGCGGCCTCGCCGTTCGGGCGGTGGCATCGCGCCCAGACGAGTTCGCGGCAGTCAGATCACGCCGCGTTCCGGCCGCGGGCGTGACCCTGCCACCACGCTTCCAGCGCCTCCGCGTCCGGCGGCAGCGAGACTGACAGGCCGCCGGCGAAGTCGTCCCAGACGGCTTCGGCCTTCGGCGTCACCACGCAGGCGACCGGTACGCCGGCCGCCACCGCGGCCTGGAACGCCGACATCAGCCCGCCGCGCTGCGCCTCCTGGCCGCCGAACCGGCTCAGCACCACCAGCTCCGGCTTGCCGGCCAGCGCCCGCTCGACTGCGCCGGCTGCCAGTGCCAACGACGACGAGTTGAGATTGCAGGCTTGCGATCCCGTGCCGAGATCCTGATGCATCGCGTAGCGGTCGCCGGTGGCGACGTCGATCAGTTCGCTGCGGCATTCGCAGCCTTCGTGGCCGCCCTCGCCATGGCCGCCGCCATGGTGGCCGCGGCCAGTATCCTCCGGCGGCACGATGACGCCGACCACGGCGACGCCCTCCGCCTTGCGGCGGAGCGCGAAGGCGGTGAGTACATCGGCGGCCGGCGTGCCGGGACCGCCGCGCACCGCCGCGATCGCCATCGATTGATTGCTTTCGAACGACATTGTCTCATCTCCTCCAACGCGAGCGGACGCGCGGCGTCACCGATCCCATACGATGGGTAATCGCGTAGCTGACCGGAGCGCGCGCCGTGACGCTGATGGGGACTATGCGAAGCGCGTGCCGAAGCGCCGCGCGGTACGGGCCTTATTTCGGCGGCTCACTCACGACGCGCTCGGGCGCCAGCGCGACGCCCTTGACCTGCGCGAACACGTCGAGCCCGTCGGCGAGTTGCAGTTGATCCCAGGATCGCCGCGTCACCCGCGCCAGCAGCCGCGCGCCATTGCCCTCAGGCCCGAGCGCCAGCACCACCAACACCTCGTTAGGACCGATCGTCGAGGTCGAGACGATCCGCACCGCCAGCGCATTGAGGATCGAGGTCTCGCGCGGCGCTTCGCGCGACAGGCTGACGTCGCCGGCGGCGATCCGGATGCGCCGCCGCTCGCCGGCCGGCACCGGCGCCGACGGCACCAGCAGCCGGCCGCCATCGAGCCGCAGCGTCAGCAGTCCATACTCGGCATCGTAGGTTTCGGCCGTTGCGTCCATATTCACCGCGGCGTCACGTGAGGTCGCCAGCGGCAGCGCCGGGTTGCTCTGCAGCTCGGACAATGGTCCGACGCCGATCACCTGACCGGCCCGCATCAGGATCAGATGATCGGCGAGCCGCTCGATCTCGGCCATGTCGTGGCTGACATAGATCACCGGCAGCAGCAGCCGGGCGTGCAGCCGCTCCAGGAACGGCAGGATCTCGTCCTTGGTGAGCCGGTCGAGCGCCGACAGCGGCTCGTCCATCAACAGCAATTTGGGCTGCGACAGCAGCGCGCGGCCGATCGCGACGCGCTGGCGTTCGCCGCCGGAGAGATTCCGGGGCGCACGCGGCAACAGCCGGGCGAGGCCGAGCAGTTCGATCACTTCGTCGAACGCGATGTCGCCGGGAAGCGGCCCGGCTTTGCGCTTGGGCGCGCCATACATCAGATTGTCTTGCACGCTCAGGTGCTGAAACAGGCTGGCTTCCTGAAACACATAGCCGATCGGCCGCTGATGCGGCTTCAGGAACGTGGTGTCGTCCTGCCAGACGTCGCCATCGACTTCGCACAGCCCGCCGGGCAGATGCTGCAAGCCGGCGAGGCAGCGCAGCACCGTCGACTTGCCGCAGCCCGAGGGGCCGAACAGGCCGGTGATACCAGCCGCCGGCACCGCAAACGACGCGTCGAGCGCGAAGCCGCCGAGCCGGCCGCGGAATTCGCCCCGAATGCTACGCGGTGCCGTCGCCCTCATTGGCGGATCCGTGCGGTGCGCTTCTCCAGCATCATCATGGTGAGGATCACCACGAAGGCAAACGCCGCCATGCCACCGGCCAGAATGTTGGCCTCGCGCCATTGCGAGGTTTCGACATAGTCGTAGATCGCCACCGACAGCACCTTGGTGCGCCCCGGAATGTTGCCGCCGATCATCAGCACGATGCCGAACTCGCCGACGGTGTGAGCGAAGCCGAGCACGGCGCCGGCCAAAAAGCCGGGCCGCGCCAGCGGCACCCCCACGGTCCAAAATGCTTTGAGTGGCGAGGCCCGCAGTGTCGCAGCGACTTCGAGCGGCCGGTCGCCGATCGCATCGAACGCGTTGCGGATCGGCTGCACCACGAACGGCATCGAATAGATCACCGAGCCGAACACCAGTCCGCCGAAGGTGAACGCCAGCGTCCGCCCGCCCCACAGCGACGCCAGCGCGCCGCCCGGCCCGTCCGGCCCCATCAGGACCAGCAGATAGAAGCCCAGCACCGTCGGCGGCAGCACCAGCGGCATCGCCACCACCGCGGCGACGCCCTCCTTCCACGCCGCCTTCGACCGCGCCAGCCACCACGCGATCGGCGTCCCGACAATCAGCAGAATGATCGTGGTGATCACCGCCAGTTCGACGGTGAGCCAGACCGGCTGCCAGATGTCGGGGGGGAGATTGCTC
>NZ_LJIC01000100.1 GCF_001295845.1 Rhodopseudomonas sp. AAP120
CCCGCAAGCGGGAGAGGGAGCGCGCTGTGCTCTGCTCCCCTCCCCCTTGCGGGGAGGGGGGCGGGGGTGGGGGTCCGCGCCGGGAGCCTCTCCGCTGTTTGGCCGAGCCACGGCAGCGCCCCTCTCTTCACCCTCCCCCTCCAGGGGAGGGTGGTCCACGCGGCACGTTTAGGCCGGTGGAGCGTAGCTCCCGGATGGCGTGACGAAATCCGGGTTACGATCGCTCAGCTCCCGCAATCATGGATCGCGCTGCTCGCGGCTGTGAAAGACGCGCAGCATCAAAATCGCTTCAGCATCGAGCGTGTACCGCAGCACATAGACGGCGTTGAGCACCGGCAGATTCAGCTCGCGATAACCGCCGGAACCGATCCGCCCGATCTGCGGATAGTCGGCAATCAGCCGCGCTTGCCTGACGATTTCGGGCGCGATGCGACCTGCGAGGGCAGGATGGTTGTCGCGGAGAAATTCGGCGAAACGTTCGAGATCGGCGATGGCAGTCTCCGACCAGACGAGCTTCACGGTGAATGTCTACCGGCTTCTGGGAAACGGCTTGTAGTCTGGCGTGCCCCAGGTGGCGAGCCAGCGTTCGACCTCGTCGTGCGGGTAAGTCGCTTCCTCGCCGGACCTGATGGCGGCGACCTGCCGGTCGAGCGCGGCAAGTTCTTCAGGCGAGATTTCGACAGGGGTATCGGCAAGTGCGGTCAGGCCGGCGACCACCTCAGCAACAGAAATGCCCTGCGCGTCGGCGCGCTCGCGCAGGCGGGTGGCGGTGGTCTCATCGACCTCGATCAGGTGCCGCTTTGATGCCATCGGCTCCGCCTCGACTTCATCAGGCGTGGAAGGTGGGCACGGCGCCAGGGCGCTTTGCCCACCTTACGATTAGTTATCCAGGAAGCTCCGCAGCTTCCGGCTTCGGCTCGGGTGCTTCAGCTTGCGCAGCGCCTTCGCCTCGATCTGGCGGATGCGTTCGCGGGTCACCGAGAACTGCTGGCCGACTTCTTCCAGCGTGTGGTCGGTGTTCATGCCGATGCCGAAGCGCATGCGCAGCACGCGTTCTTCGCGCGGGGTCAGCGAGGCGAGCACGCGCGTGGTGGTCTCGCGCAGGTTCGACTGGATCGCCGCATCGATCGGCAGCACCGCGTTCTTGTCCTCGATGAAATCGCCGAGATGGCTGTCTTCCTCGTCACCCACCGGGGTTTCGAGCGACAGCGGCTCCTTGGCGATCTTCAGGACCTTGCGGACCTTCTCCAGCGGCATGCCGAGCTTCTCGGCGAGCTCTTCGGGCGTCGGCTCGCGGCCGATCTCGTTGAGCATCTGCCGGCTCGTGCGGACGATCTTGTTGATCGTCTCGATCATGTGCACCGGAATACGAATGGTGCGGGCCTGGTCGGCGATCGAGCGGGTGATCGCCTGCCGGATCCACCAGGTGGCGTAGGTCGAGAACTTGTAGCCGCGGCGGTACTCGAACTTGTCGACCGCCTTCATCAGGCCGATGTTGCCCTCCTGAATGAGATCGAGGAACTGCAGGCCGCGATTGGTGTACTTCTTGGCGATCGAGATCACGAGGCGCAGGTTCGCCTCGACCATTTCCTTCTTGGCCTGACGGGCCTCGCGCTCGCCCTTCTGCACCGAGTGCACGATCTTGCGGAATTCGCCGATCTCGAGGCCGGTGAGCGCCGCCATCGACTGGATCTCCTGGCGCAGTTCCTTGATCCGGTCCTTCTCGTAGTGGACGAAATTCTTCCAGCCCTTCGCGCTCAGTTTCGAGACGCGGTTGAGCCAGCGCGGATCGAGCTCCGAGCCCTGATAGTTGCGCAGGAAGTCGTCGCGCGCGACGCCGTGGCTGTCGCCGAGGCGCAGCAGGCGGCCTTCGAACGACACCAGCTTCTTGTTGATGTCGTAGAGCTGCTCGACCAGCGAGTCGATACGCGCCTGGTTGAGCCGCAGCGACTTCACCTCGACGATGATCTCGTCCTTGAGCTTCTTGTACTTGCGCTCCTGGGACGGCGACAGCTGCTCGTTCTGCAGCTGGTTGGCGATGTCCTGCTCCTGCAGCTTGCGCAGCTTCTTGTAGTTGTCGGCGATCTTGTCGAAGGTCTCGACCACCTTCGGCTTGAGTTCGGCCTCGATGGCGGCGAGCGACATCTGGTTCTCGAACTCGTCGTCGTCCATGTCGCCTTCGGACGCGCCTTCGCCGCCCTCGCCGCCGCCGGATTCGGCCGGCGCCGCGCCGCGCTGCTGCGCGGGACGGAACGGGGTCGGCGACGGCGGTGCCGCCGGCGGCGCGACATGCGCGGGCGCGCCGCCTTCGCCTTCAGCGGCGGCTTCCTCGCCGCCCTCACCGGCCATCGCCGGGTTCATGTTGGCCTTGGCGTCCGGGCCGGCGTAGGTGGCTTCGAGATCGATGATGTCGCGAAGGAAGATCTTTCCTTCGTTGAGCTCGTCGCGCCAGATGATGATCGCCTGGAAGGTCAGCGGGCTTTCGCACAGCCCGGCGATCATCGCCTCGCGGCCGGCCTCGATCCTTTTCGCGATGGCGATTTCGCCCTCGCGCGACAGCAGCTCGACGGTGCCCATCTCGCGCAGATACATGCGGACGGGATCGTCGGTGCGCTCGCCGGGCTCGGACTTCTTGGTCTCGGTGACGGCCTTCTGGGTGACCTCGACGAGGTCGTTATCCGGCTCCTCGTCGGCCTCGTCTTTGGCCTCTTCGTCTTCGCTGTCGGTGTCCTCGGCTTCGGACACATTGATGCCCATGTCCGACAGCATCGACATGATGTCTTCGATCTGTTCGGGCGAGGTGGTGTCGGACGGCAGCACTTCGTTGAGCTGATCGAAGGTCACGAAGCCGCGCTTCTTGGCCTGCTTGATCATCTTCTTGACGGCGGCATCCGACAGGTCGAGGAGCGGCGAGGGAGCGTCGGCGGAGTCCTTCTCCGGCGCGTCGGCCTTGTCGTCCTTTTCCTTGTCCTTCAACTGAACCGTCTTCGCCTTGCTGGCCATTCACTGCTCCTGAACGCGCGCATGCCGGTCACGTCGCCGCGCCGTCATCCAAACTTGCCTTGCCGGGTGAGACACGCAAAGGGCGGCGCTCGCCGACGCCACCCGACACGATCCCGCTTGCTGGTTTCCCAAAATGGTCGCCCGAAGGCCTTCTACCGGAATGCCGTTAAGCCCTTACTAACCCTGTTTTTGCAGCCAATGCGGGGGTTTGGCGAGTCTTTTCACAAATCCCGCCGCGTCGCCCTGCACCCCGCGCTCACACGCCCCGGTGGAACCGGCCGGACGATTCGCCAAATCCTTCGATCAGCGCCTCAGTTCCGTCCACTTCCGAGAGCCGCGCCTTGACGTCCCGCAACCAGGCGACGTTGGCTTCGCTGCCGTCTTCACCCAAAGCCAGCTCGGCATCCTTCAGCTCCCTAAGTAAGGAGTGAGATTGTCGATGCAAGGCAACGAGTTGCTGCCACGTCGAAAGAACATCCTCGCGCGCCGCGCCGGGCCCGGCGCCCCACACCGCCTGGGTCGTGATCGCCCGCTCAAGGCGTTGCAATTGCTCGGTTAACCCGGCCTTCACCAGGTCGGCGCGGAGCCGCTCGGCCTGCCCGGCCTCGTCGGCCGCCTGATGGTGGTCCTGGGCGAAGGCGGCGATGATGGCGGCGCGCAGCCGGTGGGCTTCCGGGTGGGCGAATTCCAGCGCCGCGACCTCCTCGAGATGGTCGTCCAGCAGCCACGGATGGTTGAGCAGCGAGGTCAGGATCAACGCCTCGCGGCGCGAGATCGCGCTGCGCTGGCCGAGCATGATCGAGCTGGTGGCGAGCTGCGGACTCATCATTTGGTACGGTCCGCGCCCCAGCCCCGGCGCGGGTCCGCTTTGCCCCGGACGCGGCCCCGGCCGCCCGCCGCTCTGTGGAAAACTGCCCCGCGGCGGGAATCGCCGCCCCGAATCACCCCCGCGATAGCCGCCGCCGAAGCCCCCACCAAACCCGCCGGCCGGCGCGAAGGCGGTGCGCAGCCGCTCGGCCCAGTCCTGCCGATAATAGCGCCGCACCACCTCGTCGCGGATGCCGTTGGCGAGCTCGTTGATCCGCGCCTCCAGCGCGGCGCGGCGCTCCGGCGTGGCGAAGCTGCCGCCCTCGGTCTCGCGCATCCAGAGGAGGTCCGCGAGCGGCCGGGCGACGCCCAGCACCTCCTCGATCGCGAGGCGCCCGCCGGCGCGCGCGAGATCGTCCGGGTCCTGCCCCTCCGGCAGCAGCGCGAAGCGCAGGCTCTTGCCGGGGGTGAGCTGCGGCAGCGCCAGATCGGCGGCGCGATACGCCGCCTTCTGGCCGGCGCGGTCGCCGTCGAAACACAGGATCGGCTCGTCGGCCATCTTCCATAAAAGCGCGAGCTGGTTCTCGGTCAGCGCGGTGCCGAGCGGCGCGACCGTGCCGGGGAAGCCTGCCGTCACCATCGCGATGACGTCGACATAGCCTTCGACCACGATCACCGACGCGGCGTTTTTCTGCGTGGACTTGTCTGCGTGATGCGCGGCCTTGCGCGCCTCCGCGTAGTTGTAGAGGTTGTCGCCCTTGTGAAACAGCGGCGTCTCGGGCGAGTTCAGGTACTTCGCCGCGACGTCCTTCTCCAGCGCGCGGCCGCCGAAGGCGATCACCCGGCCGCGGATATCGGTGATCGGAAACATCACGCGGTCGCGGAACTTGTCGAACGGCACCGGGATGTCGTCGCCGGCCGACAACAGCCCGGCCTCGATCATGTCCTCGACCGGCACGCCGTGCTTGCCGAGATGTTCCTTCAGGGCGAAGCGCTCCGGCGAGGCGTAACCGATGCGGAACCTGACCTGGGTCGACGGCAGCATGCCGCGATCCGCCAGATAGCCGCGGGCGCGGGCGCCGGCGCGCGAGGCGAGATTGTCGGCGAAATACGCCGCCGCCAGCTCCATCACGTCGTACAGCGACTTGCGCCGCTGCGCCTGCCGCGCCGCATCCGGCGTCGCCGCCGGCAGCGCCAGCCCGGCCATCCCGGCGAGCCGCTCCACCGCCTCGGGGAAATCGACGCCCTCGGTCAGCATGATGAAGTCGAAGATCGAGCCGTTTCGCCCCGACGAGAAGTCGAACCACGCCTGCTTCTCGTCATTGACGAAGAACGACGGCGTCTTTTCTTGTTGGAACGGCGACAGCCCCTTCCACTCCCGCCCCGCCTTCTTCAACTTCACGCGCTTGCCCACGACATCCGACACCGGAAGCCGGGCTTTCAGCTCGTCGAGAAATTGCGGCGTGAAGCGCATGAACAACCTTGCGTGGCCCGGCAGGCGCCAGGGGCTCTAGGCTTGACATATATGGAGGGTCCGCGGCCGCGTTATACCGGATATCCACAGCGTGCGGCCAGCACGGTTTCCCACCCGCCAACCCACCCACCGTCATTCCGGGGGCTCGCGCAGCGAGCGAACCCGGAATCCAGAAGTTGGGGAGCGACCCTATGCCGGCTGCACATCGCACGCTCACTGCCCGGGGCGCCCTCACCCCAGCCCTCTCCCGCGAGCGGGAGAGGGAGCGCGCTGCGGCTCGGGGCTGTCTCATTGGGAGCGATTGCCGGCATCGAGCAAGCTTCACGCACGGCGCCTCTGCTCCCCTCCCCCTTGCGGGGAGGGGTCGGGGGTGGGGGTCCCCAGGCACTGTGCCGGCGTCGTTCGCAGACACTGTGCCGTGTGTTCGCGTAGTTGGCAGGCACCGTGCCCGGGGCGCCCTCACCCCAGCCCTCTCCCGCACGCGGGAGAGGGAGCGCGCTGCGGCTCGGGGTTCGTCCGCGTCCTCAGACGGAGCGCGAGAATGATGGGCTCCCTTCAATGACGCCCCCTATGATCACTTTCGTCCACTTTTCTTCGCATCTGCAGCAGATTTGATCTGGCTCATTGTTGCACCGCGGAAGCGGGCGCTCAGTGCGGCACCCTGTTGATGCGGGGAGGTCGGGGAGAACGGTTCACCAAGGTCGAGGGCTCACTGCGCCGGTCCGATGCGGCACCGGCGCCAAACAGTCTGGAGCCAGAACCATGGCAAATTGTACCCGATGCAATGTGGAGATGACCTCGCTCGGCGCCGAGACGGTCGACGGGGTCTACGCGATCCACGCCTGGAAATGCGACGATTGCGGCGACGCGCTGACCATCGCGACCGCTGCGGTCGATGCCTATGACTTCCCGAGCTTCTGCCTGACCGAGCCGATCCAGCCGGACTGGCTGACGCTGCTGCCGCTCGCCGCCAACGCTCACGTCGAACTGCATCTCGGTCGTTAGCACCGTTCTGTTGGTAGCAATCGAAGCGGACAACCCGCTGCCGCCGTCATCCCGAGGCGCGCTACACGCCCGCTTCGGGATGACGACTCGGCATGCCGGAAGGCCGCAGTCAGCCGATGCTGTCGGCGAACCGGCCTGACGGGATGTGGCGCAGCCGCGCGACATCGAAATTATAGATGTACACGTAGGCCTCGAGCTCGCCGCCGGCCGCCAGCGTCACCCGCGCGATCTCGCGGCGGTATGGCGCCGGCTGCTCGCAGCCCGCGCCGCAGCCCTCGTAATCGTCGAGCTCGGCCAGCAGCTCCGCCGGCCGGTGCAGCCTGAACACATCGCCGAGCACCCTGTCGGAGGCGGCCGTGGCTTCGATCAGGCCGGGATAATGCGCGACTTTGTACAGCCGGCCCGGCATCGTCGCCGCGCCGAGATAGTCGGCGTTGTCGGACAGGCGGCGGGCCATCGGATGATCATAGCCGCGCATCAGCGTGCCATAGACGAATAGTCGGTCCAGCATCTCGTCCCCAGGGTCACTCACTGCATCGCCGCCTGCTAGGCCGGCACGGCGGCCAGCGCGGCATCCTCGGCCGAGGCGACCGCGATCCGCACGTCCATCCGCAGGAAGTCGTCGGCGCCGCCCACATAGCTGCCGTGCAGCGGAATCGCCTGATACGGATCGCGCGCCACCGCCACCCGGATCAGGTCGCGGCTGCCGATGATGCCGTTGGTCGGATCGAACTCGATCCAGCCGGCGCTCGGCAGATAGACCTGAACCCAGGCATGAGTCGAGCCGCCGCCGACATGACCCCCCTCTCGGCCGCCCGCGCCGTCGTCGTGCACGAACAGATAGCCGGACACGAACCGCGCCGCGATGCCGAGCCGGCGCAGCGCCTCGATCATCAACAACGCGAAATCGCGGCAGGTGCCGGAGCCGGTCTGCAGCGTGTCGAGCGGATGCTGGGTGCCGTGGGCGTGGCGCCTGCGATAGCTGAACCCGGCGCGGATGCCGTGGGTCATCCGGCTGAGAATGTCGAAGCTGCGGGTCGCGGCGCCGTCGTCGAGAAAGCCGCGCGCCCACGCCGACAACTCGCCCTCCGGATCGCCATATTGTGGGCGGATGAACGGCTCGAGATCGGGATACTCCTCCTCGTCGTACAAAAACGGGTAGAAGAACGCTCGGTCGTCCGGCGTCAGGGCGAATTCCTCGCTCGGATGGTGTTCGACGATGGCGGTGGATTCGAAGCTCAGCCGCGTCGACCGCTGATCGAAGGTCGCGATGGCCACGCTGTTGCCGAAGACGTCGTGGATCCAGCGCAGCGCCGCCGGCTGCGGCGTGATCACCAGCGAGCCCTGCAGCATCCGCAGGTCATGGCCGTCGCTCGGCCGCAGCATCACGCGATGCTCGCCGAACGCGACCGGACGGGCATAGTGATACTCGGTGCGATGGGTGATGGTCAGGAGCGGCATGAAGGCTGCATGGATCTCGACTTTACGGCGCCGAGACGATACCAGCGTTGTCGGGGCCAGACTGCTGATTTGATAGGCATTTTATAGATGAACGGCGCACCGCAGGTGGCACTACGTCTCGAGCCCGGACAAGTTCCGGTGATCGAGCGAAATCCCGACGGCCCCTCCCCCTTTGTGCTGGTCTGCGACCATTACGGCCGCCAGATCCCGGCGCAGCTCGGCGATCTCGGCCTGCCGGCTTCCGAACTGACCCGTCACATCGCCTGGGACATCGGCATCGCCGGCGTCGCCGAACGGCTGTCGGACGCGCTCGGCGCGCATCTGATCGCGCAGCGCTATTCGCGGCTGGTGATCGACTGCAACCGGCCGCCGAGCGCCGAGAGCTCGATTCCGCTGGTCAGCGAGATCACCACCATTCCGGGCAATGACGGGCTGACGCGCGAGCAGGCCGAGGAGCGGCGGCGGCTGATCTTCCAGCCATATCACGACCGCATCGACGCGGTGCTCGACGCGCGGCGCGCGAGCGGGCGGCCGACCGTGCTGCTGTCGCTGCATTCGTTCACGCCGGTGTATCACGGCGTGGCGCGGCCCTGGCAGATCGGCACGCTGTATCACCGCGACACCGTGCTGCCGCCGCTGCTGCTCGCCGAATTGCGCCGCGAGGACGGCCTCGTGGTCGGCGACAACCAGCCTTACGCGGTCGCCGACGGCACCGACTATTCGATCCCGGTGCACGGCGAAGCCCGCGGCCTGATCAACTCCGGCATCGAAATCCGCCAGGACCAGATCGCCGACGAAGCCGGCCAGGCCGCCTGGGCCGAACGGCTGGCGCGGGTGCTCGCGGCCATCGAGCCGGCGCTGCGGGAGAAGGCGGTGGCGTAGCGCTTTCCCTTTTATAGCAAGGCCTCTCCCCGTCATTGCGAGCGAAGCGAAGCAATCCAGAGGCCCCGCATGCGGAGCTGGATTGCTTCGTCGCTGCGCTCCTCGCAATGACGGGGAGAGATTCCCGCCGCTTACTTCGCGCGGCTGAGTGCCAGCCAGACGCCGCCGCCGATCATGAAGCCGCCGGAGACGCGCGACAGCAGCCGCGTGCGCTTCGCCGAGAACAGCGTCCGGGCGCGGCCGGCGAGCAGCGCGTAGATCGCGTCGGTCATCGCCGCGATCACCATGAAGGTGACACCGAGCAGCGCCACCTGCGGCACGTGTTCGCGCTGCATGTCGACGAATTGCGGAATGAACGCGCCGAAGAACACCAGCACCTTGGGATTGGCGAGCAGCACCAGAAAGCCCTGCAGGAAGAACCCGCCGCGCGGCGTCCGCGGCGCCGCGTCGGGGGCGATGCCTTCGACCGGGTTGCGGATCAGGCCGATGCCCAGCCACACCAGATAGGCGGCGCCGACCAGCCGCACCCAGTCGAACCAATAGCCCATCGTCGCCATCAGCGTGGTGAGACCGGCCGCCACCAGCGCGATGACGAGGCCGAGCCCGAGCTGCGCGCCGGCGATGTTGAGCAGCGCCGCGCGGGTGCCGTGGCGCAGGCCATTGGCGATCACCAGCGTCACCACCGGTCCGGGCAGCAGCGCCAGCGCGATGCAGGCGGCAATGTAGGTGAGGTACAGTTCGAGCGACATCGGCATTCCCATGGGCTATCGTGATTGCGACGTCACGATAGCAGCCATGGACCGCGCGAGCGAGACCGTCCCGGGACCGGCGCTCAGCCGCGCGACGCGACCTGCGGCATCGGCACGACGTTGCCGGCCGGCTCGCTCGCCGGAAGTTCGGCCGCGGCCGGCGCGACGATCTTGCGATAGAGATGCCAGGTGGTGTGGCCGAGGATCGGCAGCGTCACGACGAGGCCGAGGAAATACGGCAGCGCCGACACCGCCAGCAGCAGCACGATGGTGGCCGCCCAGCCGATCATCGGCAGCGGGCTCGTCACCACCGCCCGGACGCTGGTGATCATCGCGGTGACGACATCGACGTCGCGATCGAGCAGCAGCGGAAACGACACCACGGTGAGCGAGAACAGCACCAGCGCCAGCGCGGCGCCGACGCAATTGCCGACCGCGAGGAACACCAGCCCCTCGTTCGTGGTCAGCACCACCGAGATGAATTCCTGCAGGCTGCCGAACGACGCGCCGATGCCGAGGAACAGCGCGATCAGCAGGCGGACCTGATACATCCAGATCACGAACAGGAACAGCGTGACGAACGCCATCCAGCCGAGCTCGCTGCGGCTGCGGACGAGGCCGACGATCTGCATCACCGAGGGCTTGCGCCCCACCTCGCGCTGCCGGCTGACTTCGTACAGGCCGAGCGCCACGAACGGCCCGAGCAGCGCGAAGCCGGCGGCGAGCGGATAGGCGAAATACACCATGTGCAGCGCGGTGAGGCAGGCCATGATCAGCATGCCGCCGACCGCGTAGAATGCGCCGAACGCAAGGCCATAGGCCGGCGCCGCCTGAAAATCCCGCAGCCCCTGCCCCAGCGCCTCGGCAATGTCGGCGACGGTGACGGGCCGCACGACAGGATCAACCTTCCCGGAGATCGACATGGTCGCTCCTCCCTGTGAATGGCTGGTGCTTGTTGCTGTTAGTTGCGGAGATTAAGAACCCGAGTTCCGCGGCCGTCAATGCATGGTGATGGCGCAGGGATCACAACTTTGCGCAGCGATTAGTTCGAGGTGCGGCGGTGGCGGTGCAACAATCGTTGCGCGGCGCAGCAACAGGAAAAGGGTTGGGTGCGGAAGCCGGAGGTGACACTCCGATTAGTAAGTGCAGAATTCAGCGCTCGCGTCGCCCTTTTCCCCCAAGCGGGAGAGCGAGCGCGCTCTGCCCTGCTCCCCTCCCCCTTGCGGGGAGGGGTCGGGGGTGGGGGTCCACGCGCACTGAGTACGTGGCGTGACCTTCACGCCGGCACTGTGCCCGCGTCGCCCTCATCCCAGCCCTCTCCCGCAAGCGGGAGAGGGAGCGCGCTGTGCTAGCGGGACGCTCAGTGCATCATCGCTGACTCGGCTGACGATAAACCTCTCGTTTGTCATTCCGGGGCGCTCGCGGAGCGGGCGAGCCCGGAATCCATAGTCCCTGGACTCGCGGTGAGACCCGGAGGTGGCGGCTCTTTGCTCAACATAACTACTTGTGGTTATGGATTCCGGGCTCGCGCTGCGCGCGCCCCGGAATGACGGGGAGAGGTGGTTGCGATTGGCGCGCCCCGAAATCACCACCGAGAGGTGGCGCTATCCCCTCGCCCGCAGCTCGCGTCGTAGCACCTTGCCCGTTGCGGTCATGGGCAGAGTGTCGGTGAATTCGATCAATCTCGGATATTCGTGCGCGGCGAGTTGGACCTTGACGTAGTCCTGGATCTCGCTGGCCAGCGCGTCGCCCGCCGTGAAGCCGGGACGCAGCACGATCCAGGCCTTGATCTGCTCGGTGCGGATCGGGTCCGGCACGCCGACCACCGCGGCGAAGGCGACCGCCGGATGCTTCAGCAGCGTGTGCTCGATCTCGGACGGGCCGATGCGATAGCCGGCCGAGGTGATGACGTCGTCTTCGCGACTGTCGTACCAGAAGTAACCGTCTTCGTCCTGCGAGCCGAGGTCGCCGGTCAGCAGAAAATCGCCGGCGAATTTCTTCGCGGTCGCCTCCGGGTTCTTCCAGTATTCCAGCATGATGCAGGGATTTGGCCGGCGCACCGCGATGATGCCGCGTTCACCGCGCGGCAGTTCGCGGCCGGTTTCGTCGATGATGCGGACGTCGAAGCCCGGCGTCGCCTTGCCCATCGAGCCGGGGCGGATCGGAAACAGTTTGGCGTTGTTGCCGACCACCAGATTGCACTCGGTCTGGCCGTAGATCTCGTGCGCGTCGACGCCGAAGGTGGCGTGGACCCAGGCCAGCAGCTCGCCGCCCAGCGACTCGCCGCCGGTGAAGATGCTGCGCAGCTTCACACCCGGATGCTTGACGTCGGCCTGCCGCATCAGCTTCAGCGCGGTCGGCGGCAGGAATACGTTACGGATGCCGTGATCGGCCATCAGCTGCATCGCGGCCTGCGGCTCGAATTTCTTGGCCCGATAGCCGACCATCGCGACGCCGTGATACCAGGTCGGAAACAGCGCGTCGAACAGCCCGCCGATCCACGCCCAATCCGCCGGCGTCCACATCAGGTCGCCGGGCTTCGGAAAGAAGTCGTGCGCCATCTCGACATTCGGCAGATGGCCGAGCAGCACGCGGTGCGCATGCAGCGCGCCCTTGGGATTGCCGGTGGTGCCCGACGTGTAGATGATGATCGCCGGATCGTCGGCCGAGGTGTCGACGGTGTCGAACGCATCGGATGCGGCGTCGAGCTTCGACCAGAACAACTCGACGCCTGGGTGCGCGGCGCCTGCGGTGACGTAGATGTGCTGCAACTCCGGCAAGCGGTCGCGGATCTTCAGCAGCTTCGGCAGCCCGCTCTCGTCGGTCACCACCGCGCGGGCGCCGGAATTGATCAGCCGGAATTCCAGCGCGTCCTCGCCGAACAGCGTGAACAGCGGCACCGAGACGAGGCCGGCGCGAAAGGCGGCGAGATGCACGATCGGCAGTTCGATCGATTGCGGCAGGAACACCGCGACGCGGTCGCCGCGGTGCAGGCCGCCGTCCTTGAGGACATTGGCGAAGCGGCGCGACGCGGTGGCGAGTTCGGCGAAGGACAGCCGCGTCACCGCGCCGCCGTCCTCGACATAGATCAGCGCCGGCTTGTCGCCGATCGCGTGACGATCGCAGCAGGCGGTGGCGATATTGAAGCGGGCCGGCACCTGCCAGTGAAAATTGCGATAGAGATTGTCGCAGTCGGTGGTCTCGGTCAGCAAGGCATTTCCCCAGAGTCGTCCGTAGTTTTCTTATAAAGGCCGCTGCCCATCGTAGCGCGATCGGGACACCGGGGACGACATCCTTTTGCCGGTCGCGGGATTGTGTGGACCGCACGGCTTTGCATCGCAGCATTGCCGGGAACCGGAGACAGCGGCGCGGGTTCTCCCGACATCCAGTTTGTTCCCCACCCACGGTGAGACCGATGAGCGCGGCTGACGTGATTTCCGCGAAGGGCAACGGCGGCGCGCGGTCGACCCAGCCCCAGGAGGCCCCCGCGCTGCGCGAGAGCGATCGCCGCGAGGCCAGGCCCGAGCAGCCCACCCGCGAGCCGAACGACGCGCCGCCGCAAAAGCCGGCCGGCCTGCGCGGGCTGTTCCGGCAGCATCCGGTCGCCGCGATCGTCGGCGCCGTGGTGATCGCCGCGGCGATCATCGGCGGCATCGTGTGGTGGCTGCACGCGCGCAATTTCGAGAGCAGCGACGATGCCTTCATCGACACCCGCACGGTGCTGATCAGCCCGCAGGTGTCGGGCGCGATCACCGGGATCAACGTCACCGACAATCAGATCGTCAAGGCCGGCGACCTGCTCGCCACGATCGATCCGCGCGACTACAAGGCCGCGGTCGATCAGGCGGCCGCGCAGATCCTGCAGGCGCAGGCCTCGATCACCGACATCGAGGCGCAGATCGGTGCCCAGCAGGCGCAGATCCAGCAGGCCAATCAGCAGGTGCAGGAAGCGCAGGCCGCGCTGACCTTCGCCGCCGACGAAAACCAGCGCTATCAGGATCTGGTGCAGAAGGGCGCCGGCACGGTGCAGCGCGCCCAGCAGGCACAGTCCGACTTCACCAGTAAGCGCGCCGCGCTCGATGCCGCCAACGCCGCCAAGCTCGCGGCCGACCGCCAGGTCGATGTGCTGCGCGCCAAGGTCGAGCAGGCCAAGGCGCAGCTCAAGGCCGCGCAGGCGCAGAAGGAGCAGGCCGACGCCAATCTGCAGCGCACCGAGCTGCGTGCGCCGACCGACGGCCGGATCGCCAAGCTGACCGGCGCGGTCGGCGCCCTCGCCTCCCCCGGCCAGGCCATCATGGTGCTGGTGCCGCTCGACGTCTGGGTGACGGCGAACTTCAAGGAGACGCAGCTCGAGCTGATGCGGGTCGGGCAGCCGGTCGACATCCACATCGACGCCTACGGCAAGAGCTACCCCGGCCACGTCAACTCCATCCAGGCCGGCAGCGGCACGGCGTTCAGCCTGCTGCCCGCCGAGAACGCCACCGGCAACTACGTCAAGGTGGTGCAGCGCGTGCCGGTGAAGATCACCTTCGATCAGCCGCCGGATGTCGAGCTCGGCCCGGGCATGTCGGTGGTGCCGCGCGTCACCGTTCGTCAGTGAGGCCATCGCCATGGCCGACAGCGAAGGCGAATATGGTGGCGCCAATCCGTGGCTGATCGCGGTGCTGGTGTCGGTCGCGACCTTCATGGAAGTGCTCGACACCACGATCGCCAACGTCGCGCTGCGCTACATCGCCGGCGGCCTCGCGGTGTCGGGCGACGAAGCGTCGTGGGTGGTGACGACCTATCTGGTCGCCAATTCGATCGTGCTGTGCGCGTCGGGCTGGATCGCCCAGATGTTCGGCCGCAAGAATTTCTTTCTGGTTTGCATCGCGCTGTTCACGGTGAGTTCGCTGCTGTGCGGCTTCGCCTGGAATCTGCAATCGCTGCTGCTGTTCCGGATCATGCAGGGGCTGGCCGGCGGCGGCATGACGCCGGTGGCGCAGTCGATTCTCGCCGCCGCGTTTCCGCCGGCCAAGCGCGGGCAAGGGTTTGCGCTGTACGGCATCGCCGTGGTGGTGGCGCCGGTGGTCGGCCCGACGCTCGGCGGCTGGCTCAGTGATAACCTGTCGTGGCACTGGTGCTTCCTGATCAATGTGCCGGTCGGCGTGATCACGCTGGCGCTGATCTATCTGATCATCCCGTCTTCCGAAAAGCAGCGGCAGGAGCGCGCCAAGCTGTGGGCGAAGGGGCTGAATTTCGACTTCGTCGGCTTCGCGCTGGTCGCGACGTTTCTCGGCGCGCTGGAAGTCGTGCTCGATCGCGGCCAGGTCGACGACTGGTTCGGCTCGACCTTCATCGTCACCTTCGCGATCATTTCGGCGGCCGCGCTGATCGCCTTCGTGCCGTGGGAGCTGTCGCGCGAACGGCCGCTGATCGACGTCCGGATGCTGACCGGCCGGCAGTTCGGCACCTGCTTCGTCATCATGCTGGCGACCGGCGCGCTGCTGATCGCCACCACGCAGATCGTGCCACAGCTGCTGCAGGAGCGGTTCGGCTACACCGCGACGCTGGCCGGGCTGGTGATCTCGCCGGGCGGCCTCGTCACCATGGTGATGATGGTGGTGGTCGGCCGGCTCGGCAGCTCGGTGCAGCCGCGCTGGCTGATCGCGATCGGAGCGACGATCGCCGGCGGCGCGATGCTCGACCTGATGCGGATGTCGCCCGACGCCGACTACTGGTTCTTCGCGCTGTCGCGGATCTATCTCGGCATCGGCCTGCCGCTAATCTTCATCCCGATCACCACCGCGTCCTACGACGGCATCCCGCCGGACAAGACCGACCAGGCCTCGGCGATGATCAACCTGGCGCGCAATTTCGGCGGCTCGATCGGCGTGTCGATCAGCCAGACCGTACTGGCCCGGCGCGAGCAGTTTCATCAGAGCCGGCTGAGCGAACATGTCGGCTCGTGGAATCCAGTGCTGCACGACACGCTGGCGCAGATCCAAAACTATCTCGGCACCCAGAACGCCACCGGCAGCAAATCCGGCAGCGCCATGGCGATCGTCGGCCAGATGGTCCAGACCCAGGCGGCACTGCTGGCCTATCTGGACGTCTTCGTCGCGCTGGGCCTGATCGCCGCCGCCATGATCCCGCTGGCGCTGTCGCTGCGCAGCGTCGACAGGAACGCGAAGCCGGTGATGGGGCATTGAGGTCAGCGGCGGGATTGAACGGCGGTCGGCTCTCCGATAGCGACTTCGTCATTGCGAGCACCCGGATCCGCGCTTCGCGGTTCGAGCACAAGCTCCGCGAAGCAATCCAACGCCACACGAGCAAAATGGATTGCTTCGTCGCTACGCTCCTCGCAATGACGGCCAACACCAAGCACAGCGCGCTCCCTCTCCCGCTTGCGGGAGAGGGTTGGGGTGAGGGCGACGCGAGCA
>NZ_LJIC01000101.1 GCF_001295845.1 Rhodopseudomonas sp. AAP120
GAGCGATCCGGGTGAGGGGACTCCTCTCCGCGAGTCGCTGAGTCAGTGCCCGGGGCGCCCTCACCCCAGCCCTCTCCCGCAAGCGGGAGAGGGGGCGCGCCGCGCATCCGGTTGGCGCCGTGATCAAAAGTCCGCTTGCTAAATGCCGCTACTTCTTCGGCGCCGCCTTGCCCTTGGCCGGCTGCTTCGGAGCCGGCTCTGGTTTCGGCGCCGGGGCGTTCTCGGCGGCGCTGGTGAGGTCTTCGCTGAACTTGGCGATGCGGGCGGCGTTGCTGCCGAGGTCGCTTTCGAAATAGCGCGAGGCCGAGCGGATATCGATCCGGGCGCCGTCGCCGTCCGGCAGGATGCGGATGGTCACGTCCTCGGGCAGGCCCATCACCTCGGTGCGCGCCACCGCCTCGATATGGCCCTCGCGCCGCGGCGGCTGCGGCGGCCGCGAATCCACCACGCGCCATTTGCGGCGGTTGACCAGATTGAGCGTGATGTCGTAGGCGCGCTGCACCGGCAGGTCGACCTGCACGGTCTCGAGGTTCGGATAGGCGGCGCGCTGCAGCTCGGCCGAATACAGGCCGGCATAGACCGCGGTGTTGACGCCGTCGCCGACCCGCAGCCGCGCCAGCGTCTCGAATTTCGGCGGATCGATCGCGTCGGTGGTGATGTCGTGGATCTTCGGCAGGCTGCGATATTTCCAGCCGAGATAGGCCGGATAAGCGAGGATCATGACGTCGATCAGCAGCGCCAGCAAAATGCGCGCCATGCCGCGCGCGCCGGTCTGCCAGATCGCCGCGAAGCCCGCCAGCGCCAGCAGGATCGACAGCCCGGCCAGCGCCAGCGCGCCGAAGAAGGTGGCGATCGCCGGGCGCACTTCGAGGAAATCGAATCGCACCACCAGCGTGGACACCGCTGCGGCGATCGCGGCGAACACCGCCAGCCGGCGCGCCCAGACCGCGAGGCTCGACACGGGCTCCATCTGATAGGGAGCGGAAAACCTGCGCGCCATCGGGTCCGTTCTGCCGGGTTGAAGCCGCGGCGCCGGTCGGTTCGCCGTTCCGCTACGCAATGGTGAGACCATGGCGGGCAGCGGATTTCAAGGCCGGATTGCAGCCCGCTTTCGCCCAGGACCGTACCGCGCACACCCGGCGGGGGGCGGTCTTTTGACAGGCCCTGACTTCTCATCCGGAGGAGCCAGCCATGCCGGGCGTCTCGCAGGATGCCGGCCACGCGGTCCATGCTTGGAGACGGCGTCGCGCGCCTCCTCACTGCGGAGTGGTGTGCGTGATGACCATGGAAAGCGTCGAGTCGATACCGTCGCTACGAAGCCCTCGCACGCACGTCGGCGAGATCCGCGCCGCGCGCAGAGAGCGGGCGCGCCACACGAACCTGTACAAACAGCAGCTTCTGTATGACAAGTAGCATCGTTCGGCGGTCAGCGCCGCCAGCCGAGGGAGCGAGAGTTTGCGCCGCGCAACCGTATCGAAGTCGGAACTGATGCCGGGCGGCGACGACGAGGTCTTTCGCACCTTCATCCACGATTTCCTGGCGTTCAGCGCGCGGGTCGATCAGTGCCGCGCCGGTTTCGGCGATCGGCTCGGCATCTCCGGAATCGCCTACACGACGCTGATTTCCGTCGCGCATCTGCAGGGCGAGGAGGGCGTCGGCGTCAGCCGCGTCGCCGAGCATCTGCATCTGTCCGGTGCCTTCGTCACCATCGAAGTCTCGAAGCTGGTCAAGGCCGGGCTGATCCACAAGCGCGCCAATCAGGAAGACCGCCGCCGCGTGTTGCTGACCGTGACGCCGAAGGCGCGCAAACTGCTCGAACAGCTCGTCGAGGTTCAGGCGCCGGTCAACGACGCGTTGTTCGACTGCCTCAGCGCGTCCGAATTTCGCCAGCTCGCTTCGATGATGGCGCGGCTGGTGGCGTGTGGCGACAAGGCGGTGGCGCTGATGGGCTTCCTCACCGCGCCGTCGCCCGTCGCGGCCGAGTCCACGCGCAAAGTGTCGCGGCGGCGCTGACGCGCGTACGTTCGGCCTATCTTCCAAGTTGAGTTAATCCCGTCTTTCAGGGATTGGCGGCGTTTTGCCGTGCCCAAATTCATGTCGCACTGCCGCATCTTTTCTCAGCGAGTGCCTCGCATTCGCGCTTGACTAGCTTTTTATAATAGCTTTGGATCAAAGGTATTAGAGCGAGGAGTTGATGACGCAGGACGTGCGGCAGTTTCGATCGGCATTGTCGCAATTCGCGACCGGCGTCGCCGTGATCACGGCGCGCGGCGAAGCCGGCGCACCGATCGGCATGACGATGAGTTCGTTCAATTCGGTGTCGCTCGATCCGCCGCTGGTGCTGTTCAGCGTCGATCGCCGTGCGCTCAGCCTGCCGGCGATGCAGGCGGCCGAGGGCTACGCGGTCAACATCCTGAGCCGCGGCCAGGAGGCGTTGTCGAACCAGTTCGCCAAGGCCTCCACCGACAAATGGAGCAACGTCGCGCATTCGATCGGCCATGCCGAGGCGCCGCTCCTGGCGGGCGCGCTCGCGCATTTCGAATGCGCGCCCTACGCGCAGTACGACGGCGGCGATCACGTGATTTTCGTCGGCCGCGTGGTGCGTTTCAGCGCGCGGGACGACGAGGAGCCGTTGGTGTTCTTCCGCGGCAAGTATCAGAGCCTGAGCCGGCAGGGAGGCAGCGAGCCGATGTGGCCGCTGCCGATCCACTACTGACCAGGGCGAGCACAGCATAAGGAAGCGTGTGACGATGAAGACAGGACAACAACATATCGCCGGCCTGCGCGACGGACGCGCCGTATTCATCGACGGCAAGCGTGTCGACGACACCACGCGGCATCCCGCGTTTCGTCACGCCATCCAGTCGGTCGGCAAGCTGTTCGATTTCGCGTCCGACGAGGCCAATCGCGAGCTGATGACCTTCGCGACGCCGGCGGGCCGCGCCAACCGCATCTGGCAGTTGCCCGAAAGCTTCGACGAACTGCGCCAGCGCCGCACCGCGTTGGAGCAGTGGGGCGGGTTGCATGCCGGCTTCCTCGGCCGCGCGCCCGACCACGTCGCCTCCTGCATCGCCGGCATGTATATGGGGCTCGATCAGTTCGAGGCCTACGACAAGGACCGCGCCAAGGCGCTCGCCGACTACTACACCTATGCGCGCGACCGCGATCTGTATCTGACCTACGTCATCATCAATCCGCAGGCCGACCGCTCCAAGAGCGCTGCCCAGCAGAAGGACGCGTTCCTCACCACCGGCGTGGTGGATCAGGACGCCGAGGGCATCACGGTGCGCGGCGCCAAGATGCTGGCGACCGGCGGCATCATGGCGGACGAAGTGTTCGTCACCTGCATCCAGCCGCTGCAGCCGGGCGACGAAATCTACGCGCTGTCGTTCGCGATCCCGATGAACACCAAGGGCCTGCAGATTCTGTCGCGCAAGTCCTACGAGGAGTCGTCGCAATCGGTGTTCGACAATCCGCTGTCGAGCCGTTTCGACGAGAACGACGCGGTGCTGTATTTCGACGACGTCAAGGTGCCGTGGGATCGCATCTTCGTCTACAAGAACCTCGAGATGTGCCAGAAGCAGTTCCACGCGACGCCGGCGCATGTCTATCAGAACTATCAGGCGATGGTCCGGTTGTCGGTCAAGGTGCGGTTCCTGATCGGCATGGCGCGGCGGATCGCCGAGACCAACGGCGTGCTCGGCTTCCCGCAGGTCCGCGAGACCCTCGGCCAGCTCGCCGCCGAAGGCGGCATGGTCGACGCTTTCGTGGCGGCGATGGAAATCAAGGGCACGCATTACGGCCGCTACTACGTGCCGGATCGTCACACGCTGTACGCCGCGCAGACGCTGACCCAGCAGCTCTACGCCAAGATCCTCAACACGCTGCGCGAACTCGCCGGCGGCGGCATGATCATGTTGCCGTCCTCGGTGCAGGATCTCGCCAATCCGGAGATCGCAGCATTGGTCGAGAAGACCCAGCAGTCGCCGGCGGCCGGTGCGCTCGACAAGGTCAAGTTCTACAAGCTGGCCTGGGATGCGGTCGGCTCGGAATTCGCCTCGCGGCATCAGCAATACGAGATGTTCTACGCGGGCGCGACCTTCGTCACCAAGAACCACTCGTTCCGAACTTACGACTGGGACAGCGCCGGCGGTCTCGTCAGCAACATGCTGTCCAGCTACCAGCTCGCCGACGAGCTGAAGACCTCGCAAGCCGCCTGATCAGGAGCGCATCATGCCAGTCAACAAGATTCACGACGAATTCCGTGCCGTCGACATGAGCACGGGCTGGGAAGTCCCGGCCGGCTATCCCAAGGGCATCCAGCAGAAGATCCTGTCGGGTGGCCTCGACGAGGAGAACCGCCGCGGCTCGCGCAGCCGCCTGCTGCGGTTCGAGCCGGGCGAGTTCACCACCAAGCCGTTCGTGCACGAGTATTGGGAAGAAGTGTTCCTGGTGTCCGGCGACCTGACCGTCGGCAACGACGAGAACGGCAATGGCGGCGAGAGCTTCAAGCCGTTCACCTACGCCTGCCGTCCGCCGGGCGCGTTCCATGGTCCGTTCAAGTCCGAGACCGGCTGCGTGCTGTTCGAACTGCACTACTTCGACCCGGTGTAAGGCGCGCGATGACGGACGTCTCCCCCAGCACACATTTGAGTCCTTGCAGCCGCGGAGGCCGAGTATGATCACCCAACAGATCATCAACGGCCTGATGCTCGGCTCGATCTACGTGCTGGTGGGGGTGTCCTTCACGCTGGCGATCGGCATCCTCAACTTTCTGAACTTCTCCATCCCCGGTCTGTTCATGATCGGCGGCATGGTGAGCTGGGTGCTGCTCGCCAAGGGCTGGCACTGGGCGTTCGCGATCGGCGGCGCGCTCGCCGCGGCGGCGCTGGTGTCGCTCGCGGTCGAGCTCTTGTCCTATCGGCGCACCCGCGGCGCCGATCCGGAAGTGCCGCTGGTGTCGTCGCTCGGCTTCCTGGTACTGCTGGAAAATCTGGCGCTGGTCGGCGTCGGCTCCGATCAGCAGACGTTTCCGTCGCTGCTTGGCGACTTCAACTTCCGCATCGGCGGCCTGGTCATCGGCGCCGCGCAGGCGATCAGTCTGGTGCTGACCTTCGCGCTGGTGGTCGGGCTGTCGTTCATGCTCGGCAAGACCAATCTGGGCCGGCAGATCCGCGCCATCGCCGAGAGCCGCTCGACCGCTGTGCTGCTCGGCGTCGATGTCGGCCGGCTGGTGCCGAAGATCTTCGTGCTCACCGCGTTGTTCACCGCGCTGGGCGGCGTGATGTTCGCGCTCAGCTATCTGCAGGTGTCGCCGTTCATGGGCGAGGGCGTCGGCTTCAAGGGCGTCGCCGCGATGATCATCGGCGGCATGGGCAGCGTCTGGGGCGCAGTCATTGGCGGGCTGATCATCGGCCTGATCGAGGTCGGCTCGATCTCGGCATTCGGCGCCGACACCGTCAACATCGCGGTCTACGGCTCGCTGCTGCTGCTGCTGATCCTGCGGCCGCACGGCCTGTTCGGCAAACCGGCGATCCGGGAGAAGCTGTGATGAGCGGCTATCAGACCGGCGTCCTGATCATCCTGTGCTTCAACATCATGGCGGCCTATGCGGTGTATCTGCCGCTGGTCGCCGGCCAGCTCAATCTCGGCATCGCCGGCTTCATGGCGGTCGGCGCTTACACGGCGGCGTATCTGACGAACGAGATGGGCTGGTCGCTGCTCGCCGCGATTCCGACCGGCGGACTTGCGGCCGGCGCTCTGGCGCTGCTGGTCGCCGTGCCGATCCTGCGCACCCACGGCATCTATCTGGCGCTCGCCACTTTCGCGCTCGGCCAGGTGATCTCCGCCGTCTTCCTCAATCTTGAAGTGGTCGGCGCCGCCGCCGGCTATCCGGTGTCGACCTACGCGTCGCCGGTCGCGGTGTTCTCGGTCACGGCCGCGATCGTGCTGTTCGTGGTCGGGCTGTCGCAGACCCGCTTCACGCTGTATCTCACCGCGATCAAGAACGATCGCCTGGTCGCCGATCTGCTCGGCCTGAAGGTCTGGGGCCTGCAGGTCGCGGCCTTCGTGCTCGGCGGCGCCATCGCCGGCATCGGCGGCGGGCTGTACGCGCATCATTTCAGCTTCATCGAGGCGCAGCATTTCAGCGTCCAGCTGAGCATCTACACGGTGCTGTACGTGCTGCTCGGCGGCACCCAGACGGTGTGGGGCCCGCTGGTCGGCGCGCTGTTCTTCAGCCTGGCGCCGGAGCTGCTGCGGGCCGGGGAGGCGTGGCGCTACGTGCTGTTCGCGGTGCTGATCGTCGGCTTCATGGCCGTGCGGCCGCAGGGCCTGGTGACGCCTTCGTCGCTGCGCAGCCTCGGCCGGCTATTCAAGCGTAAGCCTGCGGGAGTGCAGCCATGACCGCACAGGCTCCGCTGCTCGCCCTGCAGAACGTGTCGAAATCGTTCGGCGGCCTGCATGTCATCCGCGACCTCAGCTTCTCGGTGGCGCGCGGTCAGACCGTCGGGCTGATCGGCCCGAACGGTGCCGGCAAGACCACGGCGTTCAACATGATCAGCGGCGTGTTCCGTCCCGATCAGGGCACGGTGGCGTTCGAGGGCCGCGACATCACCAACATGGCGTCGCGCCGCCGCATCGGCCTGGGCATCGCCCGCAGTTTCCAGAACGTGCGGCTGATGCAGCATCTCACCGTGTGGGAGAATCTGCTGGTCGGCCAGCACGTCCGCGCCTCGGGCCTGCTCAATCTGCTGGCGCCGTTCCGGCTGATCCCCAATCATCGCTGGCGGCGCGAGGTCGTTGCCGCACTCGACGAGATGGGGCTCGGCGCCTATGCGGACTCGATGGTCAGCGAGCTGCCTTACGGCATCCGCAAGCGCATCGACCTGGTGCGTGCCACGCTCGCCGGCGCCTCGCTCTTGATGCTCGACGAGCCGGCCGCCGGCCTCAACCCGGTCGAGACCCAGGCGCTCACCGCGCATCTCGAAGCGCTGAAGGCCCGCGGCGTTACGCTGCTGATCGTCGAGCATGACATGCATTTCGTCGGTACCATCTGCGACCATGTCGTGGTGCTGAACTTCGGCAGCAAGATCGCCGAGGGCCCGTTGTCGGTTGTGCAACACGACGCGGTGGTGCGCACCGCTTATCTCGGCGCGGAGCAGGCGGCATGAGCGCGATCCTTTCCGTCTCCGATCTCACCGTCGCTTACGGCGGCGTCACCGCGCTCGACGGCGTTTCGCTCACCGTCGAGGAGGGCGAGATCGTCACCGTGCTCGGCGCCAATGGTGCCGGCAAGACAACGCTGCTGCTTGGCATCATGGGCGCGGTGCCGGCTATGCGCGGCCGCATCCAGTTTCGTGACACCGATCTGTCGCGCGCGCGTCCGCACACGCGGTTGGCGAACGGCCTGGTGCTCGTGCCTGAAGGCCGTCAGGTGCTGGTGTCGCTGACGGTCGAAGAAAACCTGCTACTCGGCGCGCATCTGCGCCGCGACCGCCAGGCGGTGCGCAGCGAGATCGACGCGATCTACGAGCGCTTCCCTAATCTGGGCCAGCGCCGCCACGTCGCGGCGGCGACGCTGTCCGGCGGTGAGCAGCAGATGGTCGCGATCGGCCGCGCGATGGTGGCGCGGCCGCAGGTGCTGATGCTGGACGAGCCGTCGCTCGGCCTGTCACCGCTGTTCGTCTCCAAGGTGTTCGAACTGATCCAGGAGATGAACCGCAGCGGTCTGACGATCGTGCTGGTCGAGCAGAACACCGGCAAGGCGCTGTCGGTGGCGCACAGCGCCACGGTGCTCGAGCTCGGCAAGGTCGCGGTGGCCGGCCCGTGCGAGACGCTGCGCAACGATCGCCGGCTGCTCGACGCTTATCTCGGCGGCGGCAGCGAGGAGACTTCCGAACCATCCCGGTTGATGCAGGCGGGCACTCACTAACAACAACAGGAGCAGGGGTTGATGAAAGCGTATAGCGTTGCGGCGGCGGGTGTCGCCCTCGGACTGATCGGCGGCATCGCGGGCGGCGCGCAGGCGGCCGATCTGGTGCTCGGCTTCTCGATGGCCAAGACCGGCCCCTATGTCAGCCTCGCCAACACCAACGAGGTCGCGGTCGACATGGCGGTCGACGAGATCAACGCCAAGGGCGGCGTCGGCGGCAACAAGATCAAGCTGGTGAAGTTCGACACCGGCGGCGACCCCAAGCAGGCCGCGCTCGCGGTGCGGCAGTTCGCCGAGGACAACAAGGCGCTGGCGGTGATCGGTCCGTTCTCCTCGGGTGAAGTCCGCGTCGCGTTCCCGGCCGGCGAGCGCCTCGGCATCGTGCAGATGTCGATGTCGTCGTCGGCGCCCGGCCTGACCAAGGGCTTCAGCTACGCGTTCCGCAACACCCGCGACGAGAAGACCGTGATCGACGAGGTGCTGGCGACGCTGCGCGACAAGAAGCTGCCGATGAAGACCGGCGCCACCGCGTTCGCCACCGACGACACGGTGTCGAAGTCGATCGGCACCGCGGTGCTGCCGGTGCTGTTCACCAAATACGGCGTCGAGAGCAAGGGCGCGGTCGACTTCCAGTACAACGCCTTCGACCTGTCGCCGCAGGTGTCGCAGCTCGCGCAGATGAAGCCGGACATCATCGGCCTCGGCGCGCCGCCCGAAGCCGCCGTCAACCTCGCCAAGGAGCTGAAGCGCCAGAACGTCACCGCGCGGCTGATCGCCGGCACCACGGTCGCCGATCCCGACCTGCCGAAGCGCATGGCCGGCGCCGGCAATCTGATGACCATCGGCACCACCTTCTTCGCCGAGCTGAACGATCAGACCAAGGCCTTCGCCAAGGAGTTCGCCAAGCGCACTTCGGCGGCGGGCATGACCCGGCAGGAGCCGAACCAGCAGGACGCCTCGGCCTACGACATCGTCTATCTGTTCGCCGAGGCGATGAAGACCGCGGCGGTCACCGGCGCGCCCGAGCAGGTCGCGGCGGAACGCACCGCGATCCGCGATGCGCTCGGCAAGCTGAAGGACTTCCAGGCGCTGGAAGGCGCGATTTCGTTCGGCTGCGATCACGACGCGATCAAGCCGATCTACGTGATCGAGGCGAAGGACCAGCACTGGACTTTGCTCGACACCCGCAAGGGCGAGTAGTACTCATCATCGCCGTGCGGCACGATGAGTTCCGCACGGCACCGTTTCCCTTCATGCTGCGAGGCCCCTTGATGTACGCCGCTCCCATCGATTTCGTCGTTCACGAACAGGGGCGAGACGTCCCGCGATCAGTCCGGATCGGCGACCTGATCATCGCCGGCTGGACCGGCCGCGATCCGGTGGCGCGCGACAAGCACATCAAGGAACTCGAAGAGCTCGGCATCGCGCCCCCGGCTTCGACGCCGATCTACTACCGCGTCGCCGCCGCCCGGCTCACCACCCGCACCGCGATCGAAGTCAGCGACGAGAATTCCAGCGGCGAAGTCGAGTTCGTGCTGATCAAATCCGGCGGCCAGCTCTATGTCGGCGTCGGCTCCGATCACACCGACCGCAAGGTCGAGACCTACAACATCACGGTGTCGAAGCAGATGTGCGACAAGCCGGTCGCGCCGCTGCTGTGGGCCTATGACGACGTCGCAGCGCATTGGGACCAGCTGGTGCTGCGTTCATGGGCGACGATCGGCGGCGAGCGCGTGCTGTATCAGGAAGGCACGCTGTCCGGCATGCTGCCGCCGGCCGAACTGATCGAACGCGAATTCGGCGCGTCGGGCCTGCCGGAAGGCGCCGCGATGTTCGGCGGCACCTTCGCGGCGAAGGGGGGCATCCGCCCGGCGACCCGCTTCGACTACGAACTCAGCGACCCGGTCCTGAACCGCAGCATCAGCAGCGGCTACGAGGTACGGACGCTGCCGGTGCTGGGCTGATCTAAGCGAATTAGTTCAAGCAGCCAAGCACAGCATAAGCCCCGCGCCGCAGCGCGCCCCCTCTCCCGCCTGCGGGAGAGGGCTCGGGTGAGGGCGCCGCGCACCCAGTGCCCGTGGACCCCACCCCCGACCCCTCCCCGCAAGGGGGAGGGGAGAAGAGCACAGCGCGCCCCCTCTCCCGCGTGCGGGAGAGGGGTGGGGTGAGGGCGACGCGCACCCAGTGCCTGGGGACCCCCACCCCCGACCCCTCCCCGCAAGGG
>NZ_LJIC01000102.1 GCF_001295845.1 Rhodopseudomonas sp. AAP120
ACCCGCCGCGCAAGAGCGCGCCGACCTCTCCCCGCAAGCGGGGAGAGGTGCCGGCCGTGCGTGTGGAAAGGGCAGAGGCCGACCCGCCATCAGCATTCCTTCGGGTCGACCAGACCCTTGCTGCGCTCGACGATCTCGTAGTTGCCGTTCTTGGCGACCGCCGTGTACATGTTCATCTTGCAGTGGCGCTTGCCGGGGACCATCTCGGCGGGACCGCCGGGGCCTTCGGCGATCTTGGCGTGATCGAGCGCCGCAGCGACGCCGTCGCGATCGACCTTGCCGGCTTCCTTGACGGCCGCTTCCCATAGCTTGAGGCCGCGATAGGTGCCGGTGGCGGCGCTGCCGGCGGCGAACAGGAAGGTGCCGGGGAAAGCCTTGTCGTATTCGGCCTGGATCTTGGCGCTGACCGGATCGTCCTTGGCGACCGCCTTGAAGTAGTCGAGGCAGCTCGCCAGGCCTTCGATTTCGGCCGGCTGGTTGATGCCGAGCGTGTTCTCGTCATAGTACACGCAGGCCAGGCGGCCGCCGTTCTTGAGGAAGCCGGCTTCATAAAGCTGCTTGAAGAACGGCCCGACGCCCGGCGGGATGATGGTGTTGAACACCACGTCGACCTTGTTGGAGATGATGCGGTTGACGGTCGACGAGAAGTCGATCTGATCGAGCGGATAGTACTCCTCGAGTACGACCTCGCCGCCATTGGCCTCGATCACCTTGCGGGCATAGGTATTGAGCGTGTGCGGCCAGACATAGTTGGCGCTCGGCAGCGCGAACTTCTTGCCGCCGTTCTTGATCAGCCACGGGATGAATTCGTCGCACTGCTGCGCCGGGGTCGGGCCGGTGCAGAACAGATTGGCGGTGCATTCCTTGCCTTCGTAGAGCTGCGGATAGATGTACAGCGTCTTGCCGCGCGAGACGATGACGTCCTTGATGGCGTTGCGCATCGACGAGGTGACGCCGCCGAGCACCATGTCGACCTTGTCGCGCTGGATCAGCTTGCGGACGTTGCCGACCGCGACAGCTTCGTTCGACGCGGTGTCCTCGATGTACAGTTCGAGCGGCCGGCCGAGCAGGCCGCCGGCATCGTTGATCTGCTTGATCACCATCTTGGCGACGTTGGCGTCGGCGTTGCCCGCATAGCCGATCGGGCCGGTGAGGTCGGTGGCGATGCCGACCTTGATCGGGCCGGCCGCTGCGTTCGCCCAGCCGGCCGGGACAACCCAGCTGCCGACGCCGGTGGCGATCGCGGTGCCCGCAAAGGCGAAGTTGGAGAGAAAGCGGCGTCGATTGAGCTGGAAGTCGGAGTCGCTGGACATCAGGCTAGATCCCTTTTCCCGAAACGAGGCCCTGCGGCCGGAACTTGATGAAGATGATCGCGAGCACGAAGACGAGGACGTCGGCGATCACCGGCTGAATCACCCAGGGCAGCGCCGCGGACAGCGTGCCGATCACGCCGGCGCCAGCGACCGGGCCGGCGAACGATCCGATGCCGCCGACCATCACGGCCACGAAGCCCTGGATCAGGAAGCGCAGGCCGAGGTCGGCGAACAGCGAGAACACCGGAACGATCAGCGCCCCGGCGAGGCCAGCCAGCGCAGCGCCGAACGCGAAGGTGGCGCCGTAGATCGCGTTGGTGGAGATGCCGGAGGCGCGGGCCAGCGCCGGATTTTCCAGCGAGGCGCGAACGCGCAGGCCGAACGAGGTCCGCGACAGCAGCAGATAGCTCGCCACCATCACCAGCGCGGTGATGACGATGATCACCAGCCGCCAGGTCGAGAAGTGCATCGAGCCGAGCGCCACCGAGCCGCCGACCGGCTCGGGCACCGAAATATACAGACCGCCGATCAGGCCGCGGACGATCTCGCGGATGATCAGGCCGAGCGCGTAGGTGCCGAGCATCGCGACGATCGGCGCGGCGTAGAATCGTCGCACGATCAGTCGTTCGAGAACGAAACCGAGTGCGCCGACCACGAACGGCGCGGCGAGCATGCCGGTCCAGACCGGCAGCCCCGCCGTGTGCGCCAGATAGGTGATGTAGGCGCCGAGCAGGACGAACTCGCCCTGCGCGAAGTTGAAGATCCCCATCATGCTGGCGATGATTCCGAGGCCCAGCACCACCAGCACCACGATGGCGCCGAAACTCAGAATCTCGAACAGGGCGACGAGCAGATTTTCCATTCGACCTTTACCGGATGGAGGAGCGAGCGTTGATGCGCGCGGGCGATCCGGAGCGCCGGGACACGGCGTTCCGGATCATGCGCCTCACATCTTCTTCCAGTCGCCGGCCTGCTCGAACGCATGCGCGGCGCGGTAGATGGTCGGCTCGTCGAAGTGCTTGCCGACCAGCATCATGCCGACCGGCAGGCCGTCGACCATGCCGCACGGCACCGACATCGCCGGATGATGGGTGATGTCGAACGGAGCGGTGTTGCTGATCATCTCGAAGGCGCGGCTGACGACCTCCTCGCGGCCGGCGCCCGGCACCGGCAGCGGTGTCGCCTTCATCGGCGTCGTCGGCATCAGCAGCAGATCGTAGTTCGCCAGCGCCGCGTCGTACGACGCGGTGATGCGGCGGGAGATGTTGACGGCCTTGCCGTAGTAGCGCGGACCGAAAGTGTTGTTGATATAGGTCCCGAGCATCAGGAACAGCTTGGTGGTCTCGGACAGCGAGTCCGCCTGGTCGCGCCAGCCGCGATGCGCCTTCATCAGCGCGGTCGAATACAGATCCGCGCGGCTGAGACCGTAGCCGTCGCCGAACATCATGGTCTGCGCGATGCCCTCGGCGCCAATCGGCGTCCATACGGCGCCCGCAACGAGATGCGCCGGGATCGAGATTTCCTCGACGGTGGCGCCCAGGCTGGCGAGACGCTTGGCGGCCTCGCGGACGCTTTCGTTCACTGCGGTCTCGGCGCCGGGCTGATCGAAGCCTTCCTTGACGATGCCGATCTTCATGCCCTTGACGCCGGTGCCGAGCGCCTTGGTGTATTCGTGCACGATCGGCGCGCGGATCCGCGGATCGTAGCCGTCGTCGCCGGCCAGCACTTCGAGCAGCAGCGCGTTGTCGGCGACCGAAGCGGTCATCGGGCCGGTGTGGTCGACGAAGATTTCGATCGGCATGATGCCGGTGTAGGGCACCAGCCCCCAGGTCGGCTTCATGCCGTAGGTGCCGCTGAACGACGACGGCATGCGGATTGATCCGCCCTGGTCGCCGCCGATCGCCATGTCGGCCTCGCCGAGCGCGACCACCACGGCGCTGCCCGACGACGAGCCGCCCGCCGAGTAGCCCATCTTGTGCGGGTTGTGCACCGGGCCGTTGGAGCCGGTGTGGCTGCCGCCCGAGATACAGAAGTGCTCGCAATGCGTCTTGCCGAGGATCTCGCCGCCGGCGTCGAGGATGCGGGTGACGATGGTGGCATCGAAGTCCGGCACGAAGCCTTCGAGCGTCGACGAGCCGTTCATCATCGGCACGCCGGCCAGCATGATGTTGTCCTTCAGCGCGACGGTCTTGCCCTTGAGCTTGCCGGAGGCGGCGCCCTTCACGCTCGACTTGCGATACCAGGCGTTGCGCGGATCCTCTTCGGCGCCGGGCGTGTAGCCGGGCGTGCGCGGATACTTCACCAGCGGCACTTCGTCCGGCAGCATCGCCACGACATTGTAGGCATCGACCGACGGCTGCATCAGGGCGCGGAACGACGCCACATCCTCGTCGGTGAGGGCCAGGCCGCACTGATCGGCGACATCGAGAAGCTGCGTGGGGGTGGGAAGCGAGACTGCCAAGATCGATCTCCTGCGCGTGAACCTGTCGACGCCACCGGTCCGGGGACGACCGGCCGCGACCCGAGGGGGCGCTGCGTCATCTTGTTACTACATACAGAAATATTTTCTATTTCAAGTATTATTTTGTGGGAAGCTGATGGCGCCGTCAAGCCCGGGTCAGAAGGCGCGGATCAGCTTGAAGTCGAGGCCATCCGCCTGCGCGAGATGGATACTCATCCGCGCGCGGCCGTCCCGGATCGTCACCGGACCGCGCGCGCCGTGATAGACGATGTTCTTGCCGGCCGAGAGCAGCGCCCGCGGCGCCAGCGTCTGGGCTTTCTGGGCGATGGCTTCGAGAAATCGCAGGCCTTCGTAGTTGGACTGCCCGACCGAGCCGACCGGCGGCGCGGTCGGGCCGAAGGCGCGGACGTAGGAGGAACGGAATTCGTCGTTATCGCGCGAATCCTGACAGCCGAAATAGCCGGACGCACAGAACAGGTTTTCTGTAGCCTCGGCACCGATGCCGAGCAGCACCGTCTCGTCCATCGCGCCGGCCAGCCGCAGGATGCCGGCGGACAGGCCGCATTCGGCGAAGGCGCGATTGAAGGTGACGCTGTCGGTACCGATCAGCGAGATCAGCACCACATCGGGCCGCGCGGCGCGAATCCGCGCCAGATGCCGCTCGTGATTGTCCTCGCCCAGCGGCACGAACTCCTCGCCCACCACCTGACCGCCGGCGTCCTTGATGTAGGTCTTCACCGCGCGATGCGACAGCCACGGCCAGACGTAGTCGCTGCCGATCAGATACCAACGCTTGGCGCGCTTGACCTGGGTGAGCCAGTCGATCGCCGGCCGGCTCTGCCAGCGCGGCGTCTCGCCGATCGTCAGCACGCCCGGGGCGCGCTCGCCGCCTTCATAGACCGGCGTGTAGATATAAGGGACGCGGCCGCGGATGGCGTTGCGCAGCGCGACACGGACGGCGCTGATATGCGAGCCCATGACGATGTCGACGTCTTCGTCCTCGACCGCGCGGGCGACACGCTGCGCGACGTCCTCGATCGGGCCGCCGGCGTCGTACATCACCAGTTCGATCTCGCGGCCGAGCAGGCCCCCGCGCTTGTTGATCTCGGCGGCGGCGAGCAGCGAGGCGTTGCAGCAGGCCGGCCCCCACAGGCCGGGCGCGCCCTGGAAGGTGACGAAGTTGCCGATCCGCAGCTTGCTCCGGGCCCGCCGGGCCGCTGCGCCAAGGCCATCGCCGGGGCAATCGATCCATGCCGCGTCGTCGAGCGAAGACACCCGGTCAAGCACGCCCAGTGGCGGCGGAACGGCCGCACCGTGTCCGAGATCCCCGATCGAGAGCACGCCCTCTCCTGACTATTGGTGCGGACATCCTGCGAAAGTCCTGTCCGTACGGTGACGAATGCTATTCGAAAATATTGAACTTTCAAGAATTGATGTGCATATAGATGCAGCAAACGCAGCACGCGATTCATTCATTTCGAACGACGAAGTCTCATCGTGGCCAAATCGCCCAGCCGCAACCCGCCGATCACCGAACACCTCGCCTATCTGCTCGCGCAGGCCAACCGGGAGATCAACCGGCAGCTCGAGGCGCGGCTGCGCGATGAAGGCGTGCCGGTCGAGCAGTGGCGCATCCTCAAGGTGCTGTCCGACGGCAAGGGCCACTCGATGGGCGAACTCGCCGAGGAAGTGCTGCTCAACCACCCGACGCTGACCAAGATGATCGACCGCATGGTGTCGGACTCGCTGGTGTATCGGGCGCAGGATCCGGAAGACCGCCGCAAGGTCCTGATGTACAGCTCCGAACGCGGCAAGGCGCTGACCCAGCGCCTCAACGCGCTGGCGCTGAGCCAGGAGGCGCATATCGCCGAGAGCTACGGCGACAAGGCGACGGCGGAGCTGAAGCGCCTGCTGGAGAGCCTGATCGACGCCGCGACTTGAGCGAGCTGGCCCTCCCGATAAGCGCTAACTCCTCTTCCCGAGGAGCCCGGCGAAGCCGGGCGCCTCGAAGGACGAGGCCACGCTTCGCCTGCGGCCCATGGTTCGAGACGGCGCTGCGCGCCTTCCTCACCATGAGGGTGTCTTGTCGCGACCGCCCAAATAGCTCGCTGTGTCGAATACGAACAGAACCGCTTTAGGAACCCCTCCCGGCTGGCTGCTTTGCACCTCTGGCCGACATTTCCGAGGAGGAGCCGATGACCACGCAGAAATCCGTTGAAGATCCGGCAGAGCGCGAGCGCATTCAGCAGAAGCAGGGCGGCCACCACATGCCGCCGCGCCCGGAAGACGGCCCGCCGCTCGACGACACCGACCGCAATTCCGACAAGGTGATCAAGCCGTCGCGAAGATCGTAGGGTCTATCAGGTCTTCAGGGCACCACCTCTCCCCGTCATTGCGAGCGAAGCGAAGCAATCCAGCCCCCGTGCACGGTGCTGGATTGCTTCGTCGCTACGCTCCTCGCAATGACGGCGGGGGTGTCGCCTGTCTAACTCGTATTGAATTCGTCGGCGGGACTGGCTTACTCCTTCGTCCCCAGCAGCGTCGTGTAGCTCGCCGGGATCCAGGCGAAGCGGGTGCCGGCGGGCAAGATGTGGCCGATGCCGGGAAACGCGATATGCGCCGCGGCGATCCAGGTACCGCTGGTTGCCGCGTCGGCGAAGATCGTGGTGCGCTGCGCCTCCGCCGCGAACGGATCGCTGTCGTAGGTCAGCGTGATCGCCGGATCGCGAAACTGGATCGGGGCGACGTGGACGAGATCGCCCCATACCAGCAGGCGCTGGCCTTCGCTGCTGACTTCGTAGGAGGTGTGACCGGGCGTATGGCCAGCGGTCGGGATCGCGCGGATGCCGGGCGACAATAGCTCACCATCCTTGAACGGCTTCAGCCGTCCGGACTCCTGATAGGGTTTCAGTGAGGCGCGGTCGCCGTCGAACATCGACTTCAGAAACGCCGGTGCCTTGCCCTCGCTGGCCGGATCGAGCCAGTAATCGACGTCCTTCTGATTGACGCGAATGATCGCATGGGCGAAGGCGGGCTTGCCGTGCGGCGCGATGCCGCCGACGTGGTCGGCGTGCAGATGCGTGAGGTAGATCTCGTCGACCTGCTCGGGCTGGTAGCCGGCCGCCCGCAAATTCTCGATCAGATGGCCGCAGCACTCGCCGTAAAGACTGCCGGCGCCGCTGTCGATCAGAACGAGCTTGTCGCCGGTGTTGATCAGGAAGGCGTTGATGGCGCCTTCGAGCGGGATCGACAGCCGCTCCGCGGCGAGCAGCGCCTCGGCTTCGCCCGGATGCGCCTCGGAGAGCTGCACCGCGCGCCGCTTGCCGTCGGCATCCGTCTCGTTGCGTAGCATCACCTTGTTGACGGGAAACGGATGCGTACCGTCGAGCAGCGCGGTGATCTCGAACCGGCCGAGCATCATCCGGTAATAACCAGGCGCCTGGGTACGGACCTGCGGCGCGGCGGCCGGCGCTGCCGCGATGGCCAGCATGGACAGCGACAGCCCGAGCAGAATGGCCTTGATCGGTTTCATCTGGTTTCTCCTCGCCCCACGTTGCGCGCAGTCAGTCGCGCGCCGCTTTGACATCTTGCGACGAGACGCGACCCGGCTTGCCGCCGAAATGGCCGATCACGTAGTTGGCGACGGCGGCGATCTCGTCGTTGGAGTAGGCCGCCGCGAACGCCTGCATCGACCCGGTCGGCGAGTTGACGGCGACGCCTTGCAGAACCGTGCGCACGACATTGACGCCCTCGACATCGTTGACGCTGCGGGCGCCGCGCAGCGACGCGTTGCCGGTCTGCCGGCCGCTGCCGTCCCATCCGTGGCAACTGGCGCAGGCCGAGGCGAAAATACGCTGGCCGATCGGATCACCGCCGCTGCTCTCGCCAGGCAGCCACGGCCCTGCGCTCGCCAGCGTCGTCGGATTCGGATTGACCGACGGCGACAGCGTCGAGCGTTGCGGCGGCACGGTTTTGAGATAAGCGGTGATCGCCGCGATGTCGTCGCGCGGCAGGCGACCGAGGCTGAACTTGATCGCTTCCGCCATGCCGCCGGAGGCGCCGCCGTGGCCCGACGCGTGGCCGGTCGAGAGATAGGCACTGATCTCGGCGTCGGACCAGCGGCCGATGCCGGTCTCTACATCCGGCGTGATGTTGTAGGCCTTGTAGCCGTCGACCACGGCGCCGGCAAATTTCTCGCTGCGCTTCATTGCGAACATGAAATTGCGCGGCGTGTGGCACTCACCGCAATGTGCCAGCGCTTCGACCAGGTAAGCGCCCTTGTTCCATTGCGCATCGCGCTCCGGCGACGGCTGCCAGGGCTGCGTCGGCATGAACAGCAGCTTCCAGGCGCGCAGCACGAAGCGCTGATTGAACGGAAAGCTCAGCGTATTCGCCGGCGGCTGCGTTGCGACCGGCCGCAGCGTCGCCAGATAAGCGCGGATCGCCAATACATCGTCGGTCGAAAGCAACGCGTAGGACGTGTACGGCAAGGCTGGATAAAGATCCTCGCCGGCGCGGCCGATGCCCTGATGCAGCGCGCGGACGAATTCGGCGTCGGACCATTTGCCGATGCCGGTCTCGGCATCGGGCGTGATGTTCGACGAGTAGATCGTGCCGAACGGCAGCTTGAAGGCACGCCCACCGGCGAACGGCTTGCCGCCCCGCGCGGTGTGGCAGCTCTCACAATCGGCAGCCGTCGTGAGATACGCGCCGCGCGCGATCAGCGCCGCACCGGTCGGCTGATTGGGCGAGGCTTGAACCTGCGTCAGCTTCGCCGGCCAGAAGAAGAACCAGCCGGCCAGCGCGGCGGCCACGATCACAACGGCAACGATGATAGTGAGGATGCGGGTCACGTCGCGTCCCGGGCTTTGAGCGCCGCTTTGTCGATCGGCAGCCGACGCAGCCGGACGCCGGTGGCGGCGAAGATGGCGTTGGCGAGCGCCGGCGCGGCCGAGACGGTGCCGACCTCGCCAAGCCCGCCGGGCGGCTCGCGGCTGTCGACCAGATGCACCTCGACCGAGGGCGTCTCGTTGATACGCAGTTGCCGATAGTCGTTGAAATTGCTCTGCTGCACGCGGCCATTCGCGAAGGTGATGCCATTGAACAGTGCAGCCGACAGGCCGAACAGCACGCCGCCTTCGATCTGCGCGCGGACGATGTCGGGATTGATCAGAGTGCCGCAATCGACCGCCGCGACGGCCTTGCGCAGTGTGACCTCGCCAGAGGCAGCCACCGCGACTTCGACAACCAGCGCCGAGAAGCTTCCAAAATTCTGATGCAGCGAGACCCCGCGGCCGATCCGGCCGCCTTGCGGCGCGCCCCAGTTCGCCTTCTCGGTTGCCAGATCGAGCACATGCCGGGCACGGACGTTGTCGGCCGGCAGCAGTGCGCGACGATAGTCGATCGGGTCGCGGCCGACGCTGTGTGCCAGCTCATCGACAAAGCTTTCGAGCACGAACACATTGTGGGTCGGCCCGACGCCGCGCCACCAGTTCAGCCGGATCGGCGGATCGTGCCGGACCCAGTCGACCCGGATGTTCGGAAACGCGTAGGGGCTGTCCCAGGAGCCGTCGACGGCGTCCTTGTCGAGCTTGCCCTGCGGCCAGCCGTTGTCGTCGAAATCCTTGCGCACGGTGCCGGAGGTGGTGCGATGCGTCCAGGCGACCGGCAGGCCGTTTTCGTCGAGACCGGCGCTGAAGCGGTCGTAGTAATAAGGCCGGAAGCGGTCGTGCCGGATGTCCTGCTCGCGCGTCCAGATCACCTTGAGCGGATAGGGTACCTGCTTGGCGAAGCGCACCGCCTGCTCGATCGTGTCGGCCTGCAGCCTTCTGCCGAAGCCGCCGCCGATCAGCTGATTGTGGACCGCGACTTTCTCGACCGGCAGCCCGATGATCTGCGCCGCGTGGCGCTGCGCCACCGCCGGCGTCTGGGTGCCGACCCAGATGTCGCAACCGTCCGGCCGCACATGCACCGTGGTGTTGATCGGCTCCATCGTGGCATGCGCCAGAAACGGCATCTCGTATTCGGCATCGATGCGGCGCTTGGCCTGCGCGAACGCCGCGTCCACATCGCCATGCTTCAGCGCCTCGATCGGCGTGACGCTGGTCGACGCCGCTTTGGCATCCTGCCGGATACCCTCCGACGAGAGGGTGGCATTGGCGCCGTAATCCCAATCGAGATCCAGCGCATCGCAGCCGGTCTTGGCGGCCCAGTAATGCTCGCCCACCACCGCGACCGCGTCGTCGATGCGCAGCACGTCGATCACGCCGGGCAGCCGCCGTGCCTTGGTATCATCCATCGCGCGCAGCGTGCCGCCCGCTACCGGGCAGATCGCCAGCACCGCCGTTTTCATGCCCGGCACGTCGATGTCGATGCCGTAGATCGCGCTGCCGTCGACTTTGCCGGGCGTATCGATCCGCTTCAGGCTCTTGCCGATCAGTTTGTAGTCGGCGGGTGCTTTGAGGCGCGGCTGCGTCGGGATCGGCAGCAAGGCGGCCTCCGCCGCGACCTCCGCATAGGGAAGCGACCGGCCGCTCGGCGTGTGGGTGATGGTGCCGTCGCGGGTGACGCAATCAGCCGCATCGACCTGCCAACGCTGCGCCGCCGCGGCGACCAGCATCTGGCGCGCCGCCGCACCGGCCTGCCGCAGCGGCGTCCAGAAGCCGCGGATCGAGGTCGAACCGCCGGTCAGTTGTGCCTTGAACAGCGGCTGGGCGTACAGCGCGACGTCGGGCGGCGCCGCCACCGCGGTGATCTGGTCGAGCCGGACGTCGAGTTCTTCGGCGAGCAGCGCCGCTTCGGCCGTGTAGATGCCCTGCCCCATCTCGACGCTCGGCATCACCAGCGTGATCTCACCACTCGGCGCGATGCGGACGAAGCCGCCGAGTTGCGCCGGCGATGACGCAGGGCCCGCCTCGAGCGGCGCGGCATGCGCTTTGCCCGGTCGCACGAAAGCGATCACCAGCGCGCCAGCCAGAAACGCGCGGCGCGAGGGGCCGCGCGCCTGTGAACGACTCTCGTGAGACGCGGTCATGTCGCCGCCGCCTTAATGGCGGCGCGGATCCGCACATAGGTGGCGCAGCGGCAGATGTTGCCGGCCATCGCCGCGTCGATCATGGCGTCGTCTGGTTGAGCTTCGCGGCCGAGCAGCGCCGCTGCGCTCATGATCTGGCCGGACTGGCAGTAGCCGCATTGCACGACTTCGAGATCGAGCCAGGCCTGCTGCACCTTGTGGCCGGCCTCGGTCTGGCCGACGCCCTCGATCGTGGTGATGGCGCGGCCTCCGACACTGCCGACCGGCAGAACGCAGGACCGCACCGGCTCGCCGCCGAGATGCACCGTGCAGGCGCCGCATTGCGCAATGCCGCAGCCGAACTTGGTGCCGCGTAGCTTGATCAGGTCGCGCAGGACCCAGAGCAGCGGCATGTCGTCCGGCGCATCCACCGTGTAGTCGCGGCCGTTGACCTTGAGTGCCAGCATCGTCTTCCCGTCGATTCTACACCGCGAGTATCAGCCGATGCCGGGGTGGCCTCTTGTCGATTTCCGTCGCGTGTTGGATAAGTCGATCACCGGATGCGCGTCATCCTTTCCAGCCGTCCAGAAACTCGAGCAGCAGGTTGGTGACGATCTCAGGCTGCTCCTCGTGCGGCAGGTGTCCGCATTGCGGGATGGCGGCAACGCGCAGGTCGCTGGCCATCTCGCGCCACACCGCCTCCATGTCGAACAGCTTGCCGACCGCGCCGAAATCCGCGCCCCACAGCGACAGCGTCGGGCACGCGATTTTGACGTCGGCGTCGGCGAGATCCTGGGCGATATCGTCGGCGCCGGCGCGATAGTCCGACAGCGCGCCGCGCACGCCGCCTTCCGCGGCAAACGCTTTCACGTAAGCGGCGACCGCATCCTCGGTGATGCTCTTGGGATCGTGGCACCAGTCGGTGAAGAAGTGGCGCAGCCAGATCTCCTCGCGGCCGGCGATCAGCGCTTCCGGCAGATCGGCGACCTGGTGAAACAGGAAGAACCAGTATTCCCGGGCGATCCTGGCGTTCATGTCGCGCGCCACGATGCGGGTCGGCACGTTGTCCATCACCACCAGCCGGTCGACCAGAGCAGGATGATCCTTGGTCAGCCGCGTCGCCACGCGCGCGCCGCGGTCGTGGCCGATCAGCGCGAAGCGTCCGATGCCGAGCGCCTGCGCCAGCGCTACGATATCGCTCGCCATGGTGCGCTTGTCATAGCCGCCGGCCGGCTTGTCGGTGTCGCCATAGCCGCGCAGATCCGGCGCGATCACCCGGTACTGCTTGGCCAGCACGGGAAGCTGAAACCGCCACGCATAGCTCGTTTCCGGAAAGCCGTGCAGCAGGATGACCGGCGGCCCGGACCCTGCCTCGCGATAGAATTGCCGGATGCCGTTGGCACGGATCGTGGCGTGGCGCGGTGTCGTCATTCGGCGGATCCCTTCGAGCGCCTCTCCGCGAACGGACACGCCCTGCGGAGATTCGGCGATGCAGGCCGAAGGATAGTCGGGACGACCGGGACCGAATTGCAGACTTGTGCCGGCGATTGGATGTTTGGATGGTCTTGGAGCCGAGCGAGGCCGTCTCCGGGGGCTGGTTCGAAGCGCCGCGGCGAAGCTTATCCTTGCGCGATGCGCGAGACCGACTCCCGGTAATTCACCGGCACCAGCGGCCGACGATCCGGCCCAGGACTACGTCACCCGCACGATCACTCATCACGCCAACTAATCGATTATTTCCGAATTATTCAGTCTCCTCGGCCATGATCAGCAACGCAGATCGCGTCGCTCTGAACAGCTGATAGCAGCCGGGTGGATGGCTCATGATGCGGATTTCCAGTCATCGGTTCGGCAATCGATCGACGCCGTGCTGCGCCGTTCGTCCGCAGACGGAAAAGGATACCACTCCGATTCCCATCCGGCCGCGCTCGCGCACCGCGGCGCAGCTCGATGACCTTGGCGTCCTGCTGTATCGCCTACTCATGATCGTGGCGCTGACGCTGCTGTTCGTCGGCGTCTTCTTCGTCGTGTTCGGACCGGCCGAGCCGTTCGCCTACCGGGCGCTGAGCCTGTGCATTCTGGGCGTGCTCCCGGCGAGCGTGACCATCGTCACAGCGTCGGCATTGCGAGCCGCGTGCAGGGCGATCAGTAACGCGTTCGATCCGGCGGAACGGGCTGTCGTCGGCTGGGCGACGTGGCTCCATGGCGGCCTCGTTGGGCTGGCGGCGTGGGCCCGATCGCAAACATCCCGGCTGCGATCGCGCTACGCATCGCTCCGGGCGGCTAGGCGGCCGCTGTCCCCACAGGCGGTCGCGGTCTCATCGAACATTCCTCGCCGGACCGGGCCGCGATTTGATATAGATTGATCGTGGTAGATCACCGCGGCCGGCGAATACGGCCGCGTCGGCATTTCGATACTGGCATTTCACACGATGAAGATTTTTGGCTGCCTGCTGCTGGCCATCCTGGCGATGATGTCCGCGGCCGAATGCGCGCCGCGCGAAGCGGCTTCGGAGATTTCGGTCGCACAGGTGACGGCCACCAGGCTGGCGGTCTGGAAGGTGTTTCGTCGCATCCGCCAGGAGGCGCCGCAGCAACGCGGCGAATTGCTGACCTTCGTCGAGCGCGCCGCGCGGGCGTCGGCGGTGCCGGCCGACTTCTTCAAGCGGCTGATCCACCAGGAAAGCGCGTTCGATCCCAATGCGGTCAGCAGCAAGGGGGCGCAGGGCGTGGCGCAGTTCATGCCCGCCACCGCGGCGCAGCGGGGGCTCAAGAATCCGTTCGATCCCGAAGAGGCGCTGCTCAAATCCGCCGAACTGCTCAAGGATCTCAAGGACCGTTTCGGAAACTGGGGACTGGCGGCCGCCGCCTATAATGCGGGGCCGGAGCGGGTCAGACGCTGGCTGGCCGGCACGAGCCGGCTGCCGGCCGAGACGCAGCACTACGTGCATGTCATTACCGGCCGGGTCGCCGACGAATGGGCGCAGGCCAGCCCGGACTTTGCATTCTCGGCCGTTCCGGCCGTGGTGCGGAAACGGTCCCGCCGGCAGACCCAGCAGGAAGCCGAATTGCTGATCCTGGACCAGCTACGCGGCGACAGCCGCGCAACGCTGGTCAGCACCCGCACGCAGCTGCGCGCCGGCGATCCCTGCACCAGCTGCATTCGGCAGAAGTTCTATTAAATAGCAGCGACAGGCTGTGACTTGTCGGTGAGGCTGGAGCAGCTATCATCGTCGGCGCGGCGCGACCATGCGCGTCGGGACGGAACCCGGAACTGAACCTTAACCAGCGCGGATTCATCCTGCCGAGGAGTACTTCCTTGCAACGGATCGGATTCGACATGAAACTCATTTCTGCCCTCGGCGCCGGCGCCGTTCTGGCCCTCACGACCTTCGGCGCGGCCGCCGGCGAGGCGTTCGTGCCGCAAGCCCTGCAGGGCGCGGCCCGGATGACCTCGGCGTCGCTGGAGCAGGCAACTTCGGCGCTGGCCATCGCGCGGCCGATCGATATCGCCCAGGGCCTCGCGGCCGCCGGCGCGCTGCAACCCGCTCCCGGCGATCCGCGCGCCAATTCGTCGGTGGTGGCGCAGAGCGGTTACCGGAACGATGTCGCGGTGCTGCAGTCGGGAAGCAACAACGCGTCGTCGGTGATCCAGCAGGGGGCGCTGAACCGCGCGACGGTGACGCAACGTAGTCGCTGATCGCCGGGCAGGAGCAGTTCGCCACGTCGATTTGCGTGGACCGGTACAACTCTCCCACTCTGGTCGGGTGTGCGGATGTTATAATCTGCACAGAGTCGGAACATCACTCCCAGGGGCAGGCGACTTATGGAGCCAGGAGCATGTGGTACGTAGCTGCAGCACTGACAGCGGCGTTGGGCCTGAATGCAGGTCCGCCGGTGACCGACGTCGGCCATGATCGGAATGGCCATGTGATCAGGGTGGCGTCCGAGGTGTTTGTCCAGCAGTCGGGTGGGCTTCTGCCGGCGCTAAGGCAGCGGCCGGCGGACGCTCCGCCGCTGCCGCAGACGCCCGAGAGCGGCGGGCCGGCGCGCACCGGGGCGGTGGCGACACCGCCGCAGGCGGCTGGGGCGGCGCCGCAGGCCGCTGG
>NZ_LJIC01000103.1 GCF_001295845.1 Rhodopseudomonas sp. AAP120
CTGGGGCCCCCCACCCCCGACCCCTCCCCGCAAGGGGGAGGGGAGCAGAGGCGCTGCGGTCACCTGCTATCACCTCCGTCGCCGTCTGCCGCGTCTCGCCTTCGGCGGGTGCAGCGCCGCGTGGTCGTCGGGCGGGGCGTGGGCGTCTTCGAACAGCTGCATCGCTTCGTCGGGGACGCGGTCGACGTCGACGCCGGCGCGGTGGATTTCCTTGAGGGCGGAGCGGATGGCTTCGTCGCGGGAGATCCACCACGAGCCGGGATAGGCGGTGCCGTCGGGCGCGCGGCGCCGGCGGCGGCGGCCCATCGCTTCGAGCCGGGCCATCTTCAGCACCTGCAGCGCTTGCATCAGCTTGTCGATATCGACCTGCGGAGCCGTTTCGAGTTCGCGGATGGCGCGCTCGGCGAGCAGGCGCAGCCGCTCCGACAGCTTGCGCAGCTTCAGCTTCTGGCCGGCGCGGATGCTCGGTACCGTGTCGGTGGCGCGCGGCGCGAACAGCGGGCGCTGCCAGCCGCCGTCGCGGGTCCAGCGGCAGATGCTGGCGCGGCCGACGCCGGTTTTCTTGCTGATCTCCCCATAGGTCAGCGTCGACTGTTCGATCAGCCGGCGCACCTCGAGCGTCTTGGCGTCGCTATGCGGCCGGCGCGAACCGGGCGGACGCTTGCCGACGATCGGCATCTCGCCGTCCAACGGCTCGGGCGGCGGCACCCGCAAACGAAAGACCGGAGGATCGAGCAAGGAGCGCATGACAAGGAATATATTCCATGTCGCCGCAGAGCGCAAGGGCCGCGGCGCCGGACCGGCGGCCGCAGGCCAGGGGCCGTCATCAGGCCGGCCTCAGCGCAGCCAGTTGGTCTTCGCCAGGTCGATCAGTTCGTCGCCGCGGCCGCTCATCACCGCCTGCAGTGCCCAAAGGCCGAAGCCCTTCACCTGCGATCGTTCGATCGTCGGCGGAAGCGCTAGTTCCTGGCTGGCGACGACGACGTCGAGCAGCGCCGGGCCGGGATGTGCCAGCATCTCGCGGACCGCGGCTTCGAGTTCGCCCGGGTCCTCGACGCGGATGGCGTGCACGCCGGCGCCGCGCGCCATCGCGGCGAAGTCGGGGTTGACGAGATCGGTGCCGGTTTCGAGGAAGCCCGCGCCCTTCATCTCCAGCGCCACGAAGCCGAGCGAGCTGTTGTTGTAGACCACCACCTTCACCGGCAGCTTGTGCTGGTTGAGGGTGAGGAAATCGCCCATCAGCATCGCGAAGCCGCCGTCGCCCGACAGGCTGATCACCTGCCGCTCGGGGAAGGCGGCCTGCGCGCCGATCGCCTGCGGCAGTGCGTTGGCCATCGAGCCGTGCGACAGCGAGCCGAGCAGGCGGCGCTTGCCGTTGACCTTCAGATAGCGCGCCGCCCACACCGTGGGCGTGCCGACGTCGAAGGTGAACACCGCATCGTCCGCCGCGTGGGCGCTGAGCAGCTTGGTGAGATATTGCGGGTGGATCGGCTTGCCGGGCGTGCCGGTGGCGAGATCGTCGAGCCCTTCGCGCGCCGATGTGTAGTTGGCGAGGCTCTTGGTCAGGAAGGCGTCGTCGGTCTTGGGTTCGAGCCGCGGCAGCAGCGCCGCGAGCGTGGCGCGGACGTCGCCGACGATCGCCAGATCGAGCTTGGTGCGATGGCCGAGATTCTGCGCCCGCAGATCGACCTGCGCGATCTTGGCCTCGGTCGGGTAGAACTGCCGATACGGGAAGTCCGTGCCGAGCATCAGCAGCGTGTCGCATTCCTTCATCGCCCGGTAGCCGGAGGAGAAGCCGAGCATGCCGGTGAGGCCGACGTCGAACGGGTTGTCGTATTCGACATGCTCCTTGCCGCCGAGCGCATGCACGATCGGAGCCTTGAGCGCGCCGGCGAGCTGCAGCAGCTCGGCATGCGCGCCCTGGCAGCCACGGCCGCAGAACAGCGTGACGCGCTTGCCGGCGTTGAGCAACGCGGCAAGCGCGTCGAGATCCTCGGTGCCCGGCACCGTGACGGGCGCGCGGATTGCCAGCGCTTCCGGCGCCGAGAACGGCGCCTCGAAATCCTCCAGCGCCACATCGCCCGGAATGACGATCACCGAGACGCTGCGTCGGCCGATCGCGCTGCGGATCGCGGCTTCGAGCACGCCGGGGAGCTGCGACGGATGCGACACCAGCTCGCAGAAATCGCTGCAGCCGCGGAACAGCTCCTCGGGCTTGGTCTCCTGGAAGTAGTTGCGGCCGATCTCTGCCGAGGGAATCTGCGCGGCGATCGCCAGCACCGGCACGCGGGTGCGATGGCAGTCGTAGAGACCATTGATCAAATGCAGATTGCCCGGTCCGCACGAGCCGGCGCAGACCGCGAGCTCACCGGTCAGCGCCGCCTCGGCGCCGGCCGCGAAGGCGGCGACTTCCTCGTGGCGCACGTGCACCCAGTCGATCGGCTGGTGCCGCAGCGAGTCGGTCAGTCCGTTGAGGCTGTCGCCGACGACGCCGTAGATGCGGCGCACGCCGGTCGCGTGCAGAATATCGGTGATCAGGTCGGCGACCTTACGGGCCATGCAGTGTTCCTCGGTCAGTTCTCATCCGCAGCCGCCGGCAAGATGTGCGATGCGGCAAGGCGTCGCGAGTCATACCAAGATGTTACGTATTCAAGGAGACCGCCTGCGCTCTGCGCAGATGTGCGCTAATCGGCCTCGGGCGCCGTTGGCAACCGCAGGTCGAACGTCGCGCCCTGACCGGGCGCGGAGCGCACCTCGATCGATCCGCCATGCAACCGGACGATCGCGCGGCACAGCGCGAGGCCGACGCCCATGCCGGCGGATTTGGTGGTGAAAAATGGCTCGAAGATCTTGCCGCGGACCGCCTCCGACATGCCGCAGCCGCTGTCCTCGATCGCGAGATGCACGAAGCCGTCCTCGGCCGTCGCGGTCCGGATCGCCAGGCGGCGGTTTGCCGGCGCGGTCGTCACCATCGCCTGGATGGCGTTGGTGACCAGGTTGAGCACCACCTGACGCAGTTGCACGCGGTCCGCCAGGACGGGGTGCTGGACGCCGCTGAATTCGATCACGACCTGGATGCCGTGGGCGTCGAGATCCTCGGCCGTCAGGCGGATCGCGTCGCGAACGAGATCGGCCGGGCAGACCGGCGTTAGGGTGGCGCGGCGCTGCTGCACCAGTCCGCGCAGCGACGTAATGATTTCGGCCGCGCGCCGGGCGGCGTCGCCGATGTTGCGCAGCCCCTCGCGGGCCTCGGCGATGTCCGGCTGGCGTCGGTCGAGCCAGCGCAGACCGACATCGGCATGGGTGATGATGCCGGCCAGCGGCTGATTGATCTCGTGCACGATCGACGCCGCGAAACTGCCGAGCGCGATCAGCGGGGCGAGATCCGGATTGCACGGCGCGGCCTGACTGTCCGGCACCGCGTTGCCGCAGCCTGCCGGACCCACGCGCCGCGCCAGCTGCGCGGCCTTTCCGTCGGCGCCCCATTTCTGGTAGCAGGCGATGGCCGCCTGGAAACATCCCTGCGCCGGCGTCGGAAGGCCGGCTTCCAGATAGGACGCGCCGGCCAGTTCCTGCGCGAGTGCGCGTTCGTGCGTCAGGCCGGCTTTGCGGGCGGCGTCGGCGGCGCGTTCATACAGCGCCTGGGCGCCGGTCGCATCGCCGATCAGGCGTGCCGCTTCGGCCTCCAGCAGCAAATGCTTACTCTGGAAATGATCGGGGTCGAGCCGCGCCGAGACTTCGAACCGATCCCGGGCGGCGATCAGGTGATTGGTGCCGTGCTGCGGCGTCATCCCGCGCGCCGTCGGGCGCGAATGCGCCAGCGCCAGGAAGAAACAATTGTCCGCGCGGTCCATATGGGCGGGCGCCGAGGCGCCGAGGTCCATGGTCTTGTCGATCCGGCGGGACCGGTGGAGATGCTCGGCGGCGCGATCGTCCTGATTGAAGAACACGGCGGCGATGCCGGCGTAATGATGCAGCCAGAACAGCGTGCCGGGCGACACCTCGGTCTCGTCGTCGAAGGTGCGGTCGCTCTCGAACTGCCCACTGCGGAGTGCGTCGATCAGGTCGAGCTGGGCCTGATGGATCCGGGCGATGCCGCTGGCTCCGACGGCGGCGGCAATCTTCCGACGGATCGCCGGAAGCCCCTCGCCCGCCAGCAGCGGCACCGGCAGCCCGCTCGCGCCGTCGCGGGGCATCGCGGACGGCTGGCGCGCGGGCAGGGTGGAGGCGCTACGCTGGGCGGGCGAACCAGGGGCTGTGAGCAGGTCTTCGCACCAGCCGATCCATCGCAGAGCTTCTGCGCTGATCGACAGATCGTCGAGAGGCCGACGGCGGGGCCGGGGACGCTCCGTCACTTTATCGTGTTGGTGCTGCTGATCGGTGGCCAATAGCGAGTCTCGAGGCTGCTGATCACAGCCCGCAGCCTGACATCCTGCGGTGCTTTGTGTCTTTGCATGGAGCGGCATTGTTTTTGCCGGGATTGATGTTCTTGATCCGGAAACCGCTGCGGTTAGATTGTCGCGAGGCGCTGCCGGCAGCCCGCGCCGCGACGGAGTCATGAAATGGCGCAATTCGAGGTGTTTGGAGATCGAAAGTTTCCGACCGCCGGGCTGCTACTCACCTCCGCGGGCCGGGACTGGAGCGGCGTGTCCGCTCAGCTCCGCAATCATGCCGCTTGCGATGTGCCTGCACCGTCTCCGGACGAGATGGAAGTGACCTTTGCGATGACGACCTCGGCGGGCGGCCGCGTCGAGCGTTGCTCCGGCGGCCAATTCCAGGACACCGCGGTGCGTAGCGGCACGCTGTGGTTCTGCCCGATCGGCGTCCGCGAGGATGCGATCCGGATCACCCGGCCGCTCTCCAACATTCTGCATGTCTTTCTGGCGAAGTCGCAATTCGACAGTTTCGCCGAAATGACGTCGCGCACGCCGTCGCCGGCCAACGTGGCCTATCTGGCGGATGTCGATGACGACCTGGTACGTCAACTCTGCCTGCGCATGCATCGCGAGTTGAGCGAGGAGACCAGCGGCGGCAAGCTGCTGATCGAGTGCCTGTCGCAGGCGCTGGTCGCGCATCTGGTGACGAGCTATTCGGGCGATGCGAAGGCGACGCTCGGTCACGACCGGGTGGCGATCCGGCTCGACGACGCCCGGCTGCGGCGCGTGCTCGACTACATCCATGCCAATATCGACCAGGATCTGTCGCTGGCGAAGCTGTCCGACGTCGCCTGTTTGAGTAAGCACCATTTCGCGCGGGCTTTTAGAGAAGCCACCGGCGTGCCGCCGCATCGCTACATCAGTGCGCGGCGGCTCGACCATGCTGTGAGTCTGCTCAAAGGGTCGCAATCGAGCCTGGCCGATGTCGCCTATCTGTGCCGGTTCTCGTCGCAGGCGACCTTCACCCGCGCGTTCCGCCGCCAGGTCGGGATGTCGCCCGGTGAGTATCGGCGGCGGTCGGCGACCTGACGGCCGCGACCGCGGATCGAACTCGTCATCAGTTCAGATCATCTCGAGCGCCAGCGCGATGCCCTGGCCGCCGCCGATGCACAGCGTCACCATGCCTTTGCGCAGGCCGTCGCGCTTCATCGCGTGCAGCAGCCGCGTCGTCAGGATCGCGCCGGTGGCGCCGATCGGGTGGCCATGGGCGATGGCGCCGCCCTCGACATTGATGATGTCGGCGGGCAGTCCCAATTCGGTCGCGACCGCGAGCGGGACGGCCGCGAAGGCTTCGTTGATCTCGATCCGCTCGACGTCCGACAGTTTCCAGCCGGCGCGCTTGAGCGCCTTGCGCACGGCCGGCACGGGGCCGAGGCCGAACAGTCCGGGCTCCACCGCCGCGACGCCGTAGCCCGCCAGTCGCGCCAGTGGCGCGATGCCGGCGGCGTCGGCGAAGCCGCGTTCGGCCACGATCATCGCGGCCGCGGCGCTGTTGAGGCCGGGCGCGTTGCCGGCCGTGATGGTGCCGTCGGGGCGGAATGCCGGCTTCAGCCTGGCGAGCACGTCGACGGTGGTGTCCGGGCGCGGCGCCTCGTCGGCCGCGAAGGTCTCGGGTCCCTTGCGGCCCTTGACGGGCACCGGGACGATCTCGGCGTCGAACCGGCCGGCCTGCTGGGCCGCGGCGAAGCGCTGCTGCGAGCGCGCGGCGAATTCGTCCTGCGCGGCGCGGGTGATCTGCAGCTTGCTGACGAGATCCTCGGTGTGCCAGCCGGAGTGCTGGCCGGAGAACGCGTCGTTGAGGCCGTCGGTGAGCATGCTGTCGAGCACCTCGGCCGGACCCATCCGGTAGCCCCAGCGCCCGCCTGCGAGCAGATACGGCGCGCGGTCCATGTTCTCCATGCCGCCCGCTACGGCGATGTCGATCTCGCCGTCCGCGATTTCCAGCGCAGCGGTCAGAATCGCCTGCGCGCCCGAGCCGCAGACGCGATTGACCGTGTAGGCCGGCACCGACACCGGCAGGTCGCCGCCGATCGCGGCCTGCCGCGCCGGGTTCATCCGGTTGCCGGCCTGGATCACATTGCCCATCACCACCGAGCCGACCGCATCCGGCAAAAGCCCGGCGCGCCGCAGCGTCTCGCGGATCACCACGCTGCCGAGCTCGGTGGCAGGCGTGCCCTTCAGCGCGCCGTTATAGGCGCCGATCGCGGTCCGGACCGGATGGCAGAGAACGATCTCGCGTGCGCTCATGACGGACTCCTCGGTGTTGGCGGCGGCGTCGATCGGCATCGCGCCACAGCGACGCCGGCGGCCAAGGGCGGCCGCCTGCGCGGGAATGTATGATGATCATCATATTATGGCAAGCGCGCAGGCGAGGGCCTTGCCGGCTTGCTGCGCGGCGCGGCCCTACAGATCGATCACATCGACCTGATGATCGGTCAGCGACAATGCGAGATCGGCGACGTGGCGATGGTGTGTGAACAGGATCATCTGGCGCTGCCGGCCGGCCGCGGCGAGCAGGCGCAACGTCGCCAGCGTGCGGCGCTCGTCGAAACTCGCGAGCAGATCGTCGCCGATGAACGGCAGCGGCTCGGAGGCGCGGCGTTCGAGCAGCGCAAGGCGCAGCGCGAGGAACAACTGATCGCGCGTCCCTTCGCTCAATCCGGACAGCGGCACGCGTTCGCCGGAAGCGCGGCGCGCCACCAGGGTCGGCTCGTCTTCGTCGCCGTAATCGATGCCGAGCCCGGCGAAGGCCTCCGCGGTCGCGAGCGCGAACAGCTCGCCGGCGCGCGCCACCATCGGGTCCTGCACTTTGGCGCGGTGCAGCTCGACGACGCGGCGCGCCAGCAGCGCCGCGGCCGAGCGTAGCAGCCAGTCTTCGGCGATCGACAGCAATTCGGCGCCCGCCTCGCGGCGCCGGGTGGCGGCCCCCGCAGCGTCGCGGCCCTTGGTCAGCGCGTCGAGTTCGCGCTGCCGCTGATAATGGGCCGCGGAGGCGTCGGCGATGTCCTTGAGCAGCCGGGCCTGTTGCTCGGTGGCGCTGGCGATGTCGGCCTGCAGCCGATCGAGGTCGATGCCCTCGCGTTCCTGGCGCAGCGCGGTCTCGTCGTGGCCGTCGGCGATCTCGACCAGATGTCGGCGCAGCTCCGCCTGTTCGGTTTGCAGCCGCAGCCGCACAGTGAGCCGTTCGAGCAACTCCGGCACCGCGGCGACGTCGGCGCCGAGCGTGTTGCCGGCGTGTTGCAGCGTGTCGAGGCTTGCGGCGAGACGGCTGACCAGCGCGCCGCGGCTGATCGTGCGCTTGGCGGCATTGTCGTGCAGGCGCCGACAGGCCTCGCTGGCGCGGCGCGCCTCGTCGAGCCGCTCGGCGAGCCGCGGCACCGCCTCCTGCGCCGCGAGACTGCCGAGATCCGGCGCGACCCGCGCCAGCAGCTCGGCGACGTCGCGGTCGAACTCCTGCAGATCCGACGTGATGGTGTCGACGCTGCGACTCTCGCGATCGAGATTGGCGCGCGGCAGGCCGACCGCGCTCCACACTCCCAGCGCCGCTTCGGCCTGCGCCGGCGAAGCATCGGCGGCGAGGCCGATCGCAGCCATCGTCTGCGGCCAGTGCTGACGCAGCTCGGCGAGACGACGCTCGCAGGTCTCGCGCGCGCTGCCGGTTTCGGCGAGGTCGCGTTCGATCCGCGCGCGTGTCGCGGCGCGCGCCTTGGCGTCGCTCCACGCGTTCACCAACTGATCGAACCGCCCCTTGGCTTCGCGATACAGCACGCCTGCGGCCGCGGTGGGATCAGCCCCGCGCCCGACGCTGTCGAGGAAGCCGATGATCGCCGCCTTGCCGTCGCTCAGCGCCATCGCCTGGGCGTCGATCGCGGCGCGCTGCAGGTCGCATTTGCCCTGCCGGCCGATGATGTCGTCGAGCCGGTCGCGCCAGCGCAGCATCTCGGGCGCGGCCGCCGGCTGCAGGCCGGATGCGGACCAGACCTTCGCCCAGCCCTGCGCGATATCCGCCAGTCCCTGCCGCAGGCCGTCGCGCTTTTCGATCATGCGCTCGCGCTCGCCGCGGGTCTCGGCGATGCGCCGCTGCGCGTCTTCGTGGCGGGTGGCGCGCTCGGTGTCGGTCAGCAGCGTGTCGGTGATGCCGTCGATCGCCCGCGACGCTTCGGCGACGCCGTCGAAGCGCTGCCGGCGCTCGTCGCGATCGCCGTCGAGGCTATCGTAAAGCGCGCCGAGGCGGTCGTCGCGAATCTGCCGTGCCGCGATCAGGTCGGCCTTGGTCGGCACCGCGCCGGCGCTCGACAGCCGCGCCAGCTCGGCCTCAGACGCCGCGATGGCATCGTCGAGCTTGGCGATCTCCGCATCGAGCCGTTTCAGCTCGGTTTCGCTGAGCTCGAACGCGCTGGCGAATTTGCCGATGGTGGCGCGGTCGGGCACCGGTAGCGCACGCACGCGATCGGGCGTTCCCGGCGCCGGATCGAGCGCGGCGACCGCATGGCTGATCGCCTCGAGCTCGACCGTCAGCGCGGCGCGGTCGCGGCGCAGCCGTTCTTCCTGCGCCGGGATGTCGCCGAGTGCCTCGAAGCGCTGGCGCAGCGGTTCGAGATCGACCAGATGCGGGTCGTCGCTGGTCGCCGCCTGGGCCTCGCTTTCGCGCCGTGCCCGCTCGTGTCGTGCCTCGATATCGGCCAGCTCCTGCGTGGTGCGCCGCATCTGTTCGAGGCGGTCGCGCGCCTCTGCGAGCGCCGGTTCGGTGGGCAGCGCCGCGAGCAGTTCGACATGGGAGGCGAGGCCGAGCTTGCGGGCGCAATCGTCCAGCGCGGCCTCGGCGCTGGCGCGATCGTGGCGTCGCCGCGGCAGATCCGACGCCGCCTTGCGCACCGCGCCGAGCCGCTCGCGCAACGCCGTGATCGTGCCGGCTTCGGCGAGCAGCGCCTCGTCGACATGGATGGTGGCGATCTCCGCCGCGTCCGCGGCGGCGGCGGCGTCGAGTGTCGCGATCTCGGCTTCCAGCGCGATCTTGCTGTCGAGCGCCGCGCGCCATTCGGCGAGCGTCGCCTCCGCCACGTGCGGCAGATCGGCGTGCTCCGCCAGTTCGGCTTCGATGCGGTCGAGGCGCGTCAGCGGCGAGCGCACCCGCCATGTGCGCTGCCAGCGCGCCAGCGTGCTGCCGCAGGCGGCGTGCTCGGCCTTCAGCTTCTCCAGCTCGGCGGCGGCCTGCTCCACCGCGCCCTGCAACTGCCGCAGCATGTCGCGGGTGACGATAGCGTCGCGTAGGTCCTTGTCGGCCGCGTCGCGGCGCTCGGCGGCGACGTAGAATGGCTTGCTGGCGGATTTGCGCGGCGTGAACAGCTCGTCGGCCTGCTGCTGCAGGCGATCCTTGATGCGCGACAGCTCGGCCATGCCGGCCGAACTTGCCGCTAGCGTTTCGGCCAGATCGCCGCCGGTACTTAGCAGCTTCGTGCCCCCGTCACGCAGCGATTGCGCGGTCATCCCGAACTCGCGATCGAAGGTGCTGCGCGTTAAGTCACCAAGCAGCACCGCGAGGTGGTCATCGGGTAACGGTCGGTCATCGACGTCGAGCAGCGTATTCTTAGTACCCTTGCCCTTGCGCCGGCGCGCGGTGATCAGCCGGCCGTCGGAATGGCGAAAGCTGCCGCCGAGCCGCAGCAGCTTGCTGTCGTGCTTGAAGTCGTAATCGGTGCGCCCGCCGAAGCCGAACAACAGATCGCCGATTGCCGTCAGCGCCGAGGTCTTGCCGGCCTCGTTGGCGCCGAGCACGATGTGCAGCGACGCCTGCGGGGCGAACGGCACGATCCGGTCGGTGAAGATGCCGTAGCGCTCCAGCGCGAGTTGCTCGATCCTCACGGCAGCTCTCCGGCGAGCAAAGCGCGGGCATCGTCGGACAGGCTGCCGAGCACGTCGGACGCTGCGAACTCGTCCTGCAGGTCGCGCGGCAGCTTCGCCTTGATGGTTTCTGTCAGCTCCGCCAGCGCCGCCGCGAGGCCGGGATCCTGCGTGCCTTCGGCGAGCAGCGCCGCAACGTCGATGTCGTCGCCCTCCGGCGGCATCGCCGCAGCCTGCGCCGGCAGCGTCGTCTTGAGCTTGAGCTGCTCGATCCAGCAATCGGCGGCAAGGTGCAGCGCGCCGGCGCGCAGATCGTCCTGCATTGCCTCGCGGCGGACCAGCAGCCGGTTGTGCAGCGGCGTCGCGCCGGTCAGCGTCAGGCGCACCGCGAGCGCACGGCCCTCGCTCTGCGCATGCAGTTCGGCGAGGCGTTCGCTCACCAGCGCGGACACCTGCGATTCTTCGGCGACGCCCGTGATGTCGATCGTCAGATGCGCCCAGCGCGCGCCGTCGAGCGCCAGCGGCGTGACATCGACGATGCGGCCGTCCTCGACGGTGACGCGCATCGCGCCCTTGGGGCCGGTCTCGCGCACGCTGCGGCCTTGCAGATTGCCCGGAAATACGATCCACGGATCGCGGTGGACGATCTCGGCGGCATGGATGTGGCCGAGCGCCCAATAGTCGTAGCCGAACCGCCGCAAATCATCGACGCTGCACGGCGCATAGCCTTCGTGGCCGCGCGTACCGTCGAGCGAAGTGTGCAGCACGCCGATATTCAGCCACCCCTCGCGGCGCACCGGATAGCCCGCGACGAAATCCGCGTTGACCCGGTCCGCAAAGCTGCGGCCGTGCAGCGCGACGCGAAAGCGCTCGAGCTCGACCGTCGCGGCCTTGGTGGGAAACACGCGGACGCTGTCCGGATAGGGCAGATCGCGCGACATCAGGCTGTCGGCGTCGTGATTGCCCTTGACGATGAACACCGGAATCCCCGCGCGATGCAGCGCCCCGATCGCGCCGACGAAGAACAGCCCGGTGGTGACGTCCTTCCAGTCGCCATCGAAAATATCGCCGGCGATGATCAGGAACGCCGCCTCGCTGGCGATGGTCTCGTCGACCAGCGCCTGCACAGCCTTGCGACCGGCCTCGGCAAATCGCCGCGCCACATCCTCGTTCTTCGCCCGCAACCCGGCCAGCGGACTGTCGATGTGCAGATCGGCGGCATGAATGAAGGTGAAGCGCATGGGGGCGATCGCGGGAGGAGGGATAGCGGAGAGGGAATTACGATGTCTTGGTCATTAAACCAATCCCGGCGCGTTCACGATATGTCTCATGGCGGCCGAGCGGAAGATTCGCTTGCGAACGAATAACATCAACGATTTCAATGCTGGGCTGGTGCTGCCGGGGAGGATTGAACTCACGACCTCTCCCTTACCAAGGGAGTGCTCTACCACTGAGCTACGGCAGCATAAACCGATCCGGGAATCAGCCCCAAGGGCCCCGTGCGGCGGGGCGATCCTTGCCACAGGGCATCCTTGAGTGCAAGCGCGGCGCGCGCATCGGGTGAGGAAAACCCGCCCGGCCCGCCGGGCCTCCGGCCTGGCAATTGGCCCATGATCCCAAAGGGGTGCGCTGCGAACGGACGGGCAACCGCCATGGCGGCGCCGCTGTTCGACTTTAGCCCGGCTTCAGCTTGAGCTGCAGCATCTTGGGGGCGACCCGGCTGCCGACGGCGTCGGCGACGGCCGACAGCGATCGCAGCGGCCGCATCATCACCTCGAATTCCAGGATCTTGCCGTCGGGATCGAGGCGCATCAGGTCGATGCCGTTAACCGGCAGCTTGCCGATTTCGGCGCTGAATTCGAGCGCGGCCTCGCAGGGCCCGCCGACGAAGGTGCGGCGATAGCGGATGTTCTCCAGCACTTCGGCGACCGCGAGCATCACCAGCAGGGTAGCTTCGCGGCCCTGGATCGGAGATTGTACGGCCGGCGAATGGAACAGCACGTCCTCGCTCAGCAGGCCGGTCAGTGCCACCGCGTCGGCGGCCGGGAGTGCGCGATGCCAGGCGGCGACGGTCTGTTGCGATGCGGCCGTCAACGCATAAGTGTCGTCCGACATGGGACTCTCCGGATCTGGGGCATCAATGCAGACCAAGCGCGAAGCAATGACAACCGCGACCATCGCCGCATGGCGAAGCGCGCCATGACCGAGGTGCCGCCGCGACCCGCGAAGGATCCGAACGGCCGGCAGGCGCGGCTGCGCGACGCGCTGCGCGATAATCTGAAACGGCGCAAATTGCAGGCGCGCGGCCGCTCCGGGCAGATCCCGCCGCAAGACGGCGATCACAGCAGAAACGTTCAAGACAGCCCGTCCGGTGCCGCCGATGACCATGTCGAGGGGGCTGCGCCGAACGCCGGAGGAGAACGTCGATGAGCATCGATGAGACGGAGCGGGCGAGCGCCGCGGCGGCCGCGAGCAGGCGCAGCGACCGCTACGACCAGACCTTTCCGGTGCTGACGCCGGCCGAGATCGCGCGCATCCGCAGGTTCGGCGAGATCCGGCACTATGCCGACCACGAATTGCTGTTCGAAACCGGCAAGCCCGGGCCCGGCATGTTCGTCGTGCTGGCCGGCAATGTCGCGGTGACCCAGCGCGACGGCCTCGGCCGCGTCACTCCGGTCGCCGAGCAGGGACCCGGGCAGTTCCTCGGCGAGATCAGCCAATTGTCCGGCCGCGTCTCGCTGGTCGACGGCTGCGCCGAGGGCGACGTCGAATGCCTGCTGGTGCCGCCGGAGCGGCTGCGCGCCCTGATGGTCGCCGAGGCCGATCTCGGCGAGCGGATCATGCGGGCGCTGATCCTGCGCCGGGTCAACCTGCTGCAGGGCGGCGTCGGGGGGCCGGTGCTGATCGGCTCGCCGAATTCGTCCGACGTGGTGCGACTGATGGGGTTCCTCACCCGCAACGGCCTGCCGCATCATCTGCTCGACCCGGCGGTGGATCGCGACGCCGGCGATCTGGTCGCGCGCTATTCGCCGTCGCCCGGCGACCTGCCGCTGGTGGTGACGCCGGACGGCACCGTGCTGCGCAATCCGCGCGAAGCCGAACTCGCCCGTGCGGTCGGCATGATCGGCCAGATCGAGCCGGGCAAGGTCTACGACGTCGCGATTGTCGGTGCCGGGCCGGCGGGACTGGCGACCGCCGTGTGTGCGGCCTCAGAAGGCCTGTCGGTCGCGGTTTGCGATCAGCGCGCATTCGGCGGCCAGGCCGGTGCCAGCGCGCGCATCGAGAACTATCTCGGCTTCCCGACCGGCATCTCCGGTCACGCTTTGACCGCGCGCGCCTTCAACCAGGCACAGAAATTCGGCGCCGACGTCATGATCCCGATCGAGGTCAAGGCGCTCGACTGCGGCCGTGGCGACGGCACCTTCGCGCTCGACATCGACGACGGCGCCGCGCTGCGCGCCCGCTCGATCGTGGTCGCCAGCGGCGCGCGCTATCGCCGCCCCGAGATCGCCAATCTGGCCACGTTCGACGGCCGCGGCGTGTACTATTGGGCGTCGCCGATCGAAGCGCGGCTGTGCAAGGAGCAGGAGGTGATCCTGGTCGGCGGCGGCAACAGCGCCGGGCAGGCGGCGGTGTATCTCTCCACCCATGCGGCGCGCGTTCACATGGTGATCCGCGGCGGTGGTCTCGCGGCAAGCATGTCGCGCTATTTGATCGAGCGCATCGAATCGACGCCGAATATCGAGCTGGTGTTCAACACCGAAGTCGTCGAGGTGAACGGCGCCCCGGACACCGGCCTCGAGCGGGTCACGCTGCGCAGCCGGCTGTCGGGCGAGACCTGGCCGATGGAGGTGCGCAACCTGTTTCTGTTCGTCGGCGCCGATCCGGCGACCGGCTGGCTCGACGGCTGCGGCGTCAATCTCGACCGCGGCGGCTTCGTCGTCACCGGCGTGCCGATCGAAGGCGCGACCAATCAGCGTTCGACGCCTTCGCTGGAGACCTCGGTGCCGGGCGTGTTCGCGGTCGGCGACGTGCGCTCCGGCTCGGTCAAGCGCGTCGGCGGCGCGATCGGCGAGGGCGCTCAGGTGGTCGCGGCGCTGCACGGCTATCTGGCGGATTCGCTGAACTAAGTGACCTGCCTCACAGGCCGATGCCGGAAGTAACAGAGCCCCGGAAATAATAGCCCCAAGCAATGGGCGCGGTCCCCCCTCCCCCTTGCGGGGAGGGGTCGGGGGTGGGGGTCCCCAGGCACTGAGTACGCGGCGGCGCCTACACGCCGGCACTGTGCCCGCGTCGCCCTCACCCCAGCCCTCTCCCGCAAGCGGGAGAG
>NZ_LJIC01000104.1 GCF_001295845.1 Rhodopseudomonas sp. AAP120
GCCGCAGCGCGCTCCCTCTCCCGCTTGCGGGAGAGGGCTGGGGTGAGGGCGACGCGGGCACTGTGCCTGCGAACGACACTAGCTCAGTGCCTGGGGACCCCCACCCCCGCCCCCTCCCCGCAAGGGGGAGGGGAGAGGAGACGCCTCGCGGGATCAAAAGACGAGCGCCGCGCCTCGGAGCCACCCCATGATCGGCAAGCTCAAGGGCGTCATCGATAGTTACGGCGAGGACTACGTCATCCTCGATGTCCACGGCGTCGGCTATCAGGTGCATTGCGCCAGCCGCACGCTGCAGGCGCTGCCGTCGCCCGGCGAGGCGGCGGTGCTGTCGATCGAGACCTATGTGCGCGAGGATCAGATCAAGCTGTTCGGCTTCCGCACCGACACCGAGCGCGAGTGGTTCCGGCTGCTGCAGACGGTGCAGAGCGTCGGCGCCAAGGTGGCGCTGGCGGTGCTGTCGACTTTGCCGCCGCACGACCTCGCCAATGCCATCGCGCTGCGCGACAAGGCCGCGGTGGCGCGCACTCCCGGCGTCGGGCCGAAGGTCGCCGAGCGCATCGTCACCGAGCTGAAGGACAAGGTGCCGGCGCTCGGCAACGTTGATCCCGCGGTGGTGCATCTGTCCGGTGCGATCGACGACAACACCGCGCCGCGCGCCGTGGCGGATGCGATCTCCGCGCTGGTCAATCTCGGCTACGGCCAGCCGCAGGCGGCCGCCGCCGTCGCTGCCGCCTCGCGCGCCGCCGGCGAGGACGCCGCGACCGCGCAACTGATCAAGCTCGGCCTCAAGGAGCTGTCGAAGTGAGTATCACCGACGCCGACCGCGCGCTGATCGCAAGCGCCGTCGAGACGATTACCAAGCGCTACCGCAACGACTGGCAGGAAGTCGGCGCCGCGCTGCTGACGCGCACCGGCCGTTGCTACGTCGCAGTCAATCTCGACGCGTATCTGGGCCGGATGGCGGTGTGCGCCGAGGCAGTCGCGCTGGGGCAGGTGATCACCGAGCTCGGCGAAGCCGGCATCGATACGATCGTCGCCGTCCGCCACCCCAAGCCCCACGACACCGACCGCGACGTCCGCGTGGTGTCGCCCTGCGGCGCCTGCCGCGAACTGATCTGGGACTACGACCGCAACGCCCGCGTGCTGGTGCCCGGCCCCGACGGTGTCGAGGCCGTGGGGATCAGCGAGCTGCTGCCGAACAAATACAGCCGGGAGCGGGTGCTGTGAGCGCCGTTCTGTGTTGGCCGCGGCCCTCTCCCCTTGCAAAGCGAGCTCCCTCCCCCCTTGCGGGGGAGGGTTGGGGTAGGGGGTGCCACGAGGATGGCATCCCGTTGTGGACCCCCACCCCCGGCCCCGGATCAAGTCCGGGGCAGGCTCCCTCCCCGCAGGGGGGAGGGGAGAAGGGCACGGCGCGCTCCCTCTCCCGCTTGCGGGAGAGGGCTGGGGTGAGGGCGACGCGAGCACAGCGTCTGCGGGCGACGCGCACCCAGTGCCTGGGGACCCCCACCCCCGACCCCTCCCCGCAAGGG
>NZ_LJIC01000105.1 GCF_001295845.1 Rhodopseudomonas sp. AAP120
CTGCCACACAGGCCGGGCACGATGAGAGGCCCCCTCACCCGCCGCGCTTGTGCGCGTCGACCTCTCCCCGCGCACGGGGAGAGGTGAAGGGGCTGGCGCCAGCCGCAACATCAGGACGCCTTCTTGATCTTGAAGCTGGCCAGATAATCGTCCGGCTTCTGCGGATCGAAGCTCTTGCCCATCACGGTGAAGGACTTGTACGCCGTGGTGGGCGGCGTCAGACCCATGTCCTTCATCACCTTGGCGGTGTCGGTGGCGAGGAAGACCTGCTCGGCAACAGCCTTGTAGTCGACGTCGCCCTTGATCTGGCCCCAGCGCTTCATCTGGGTCATGATCCACACCGCGAACGACTGCCACGGGAACGGATCGAAATCGACCCGCTTCGGATCGGTCTTCACCTCGCCGAGGCCGTCCGCATAGGTGCCGGTCAGCACCTGCTCGACCACCGTCACCGGCGCGTTGAGATAGTTGGCGGGCGCGATCGCCTCGGCGATCGACTTGCGGTTCTCCGCCTTCGACGCATAGGCGGTGGCGTCGACGATGGCGCGGGTCAGCGCCGCGAACGAATTCGGCGCAGTGGTGATGAACTCACGGCTGGCCGCGAAGCTGCAGCACGGATGCCCGTCCCAGATCTCCTTGGACAGGATGTGCATAAAGCCGACGCCGTCATAGATGGCGCGCTGGCAGATGTTGTCGGGCGCCAGGAAGCCGTCGATATTGTCGGCGCGCAGATTGGCGACCATCTCGGGCGGAGGCACCGAGCGGATCTGGACGTCCTGATCCGGATCGAGGCCGTGCTCCGCCAAGTAATAGCGCAGCAGATAGTTGTGCATCGAATAGTCGAACGGCACCGCGAGCTTCATGCCCTTCCACAGCTTCGGATCGCGCTTGTCCTTGTGCTTGGTCGCGAGCGTGATGCCCTGGCCGTTGATGTTCTCGATCGCCGGCACGGTGAACGGCACCGCATTGGCGCCGAGCCCGAGCGAGATCGCGATCGGCATCGGCGCCAGCATGTGGGCCGCGTCGTATTCCTTGTTCATCGTCTTGTCGCGGATCACCGCCCAGCCCGCCGTCTTGACGACTTCGACGTTGAGGCCGTGCTTGGCGTAGAAGCCCATCGGCGCGCCCATGATGATCGGCGTCGCGCAAGTAATCGGGATGAAGCCGACCTTGAGGTCCTTCTTCTCCAGCGGACCGCCTTGGGCGAACACTTCGGTCGCGGTCGCCAGCGGGAAGAACTGCGACAGCGCTGCCAGCGCGGAGCCGGCGCCGACCGCCTTCAGAAAGGCGCGGCGCGAGGCGTCCTGCGGAAACATCGCCCGCATCACCGCCGAGGCGACGACGCCCTCGAAGCGCTTGTCTTCGCTCTGCACCATCGGCTGCTGCGCCAGTGCCGCGGCGTCGGCGGCATGGTCGGCCTCGGTCGCATGTTTGCCACAACTGCACCCGCCGCCGAGGCGGCGATTGGGATCGAACGGATTGTCAAATGTGGACATGGGACTCTCCTGCGGTGATGCGGCCGGAGATCGGGCGATGCGCAGAGTCGCCGATCGTTCTGCCTAGCAAACGCAAAGAGCATGCCAGGGGCGACCCACCAGCTTTTCGAGCATTTGTCGCGATTTGCGGAGTTCGAGATTTCGTAATATACGAAATCTCGTAAATGGATTACGAAATATCGGAGTTCAAATGGAGGTCGAGCTCGTCGATACAGCGGATGCCTTTGGTGATCCGCAATTGCGCGCGACTGCGTTCGGAAGTCTGCCGGAAGCAGCCTTACTGCTCGATCCGGCGGCCGACCGGATTGTCGACGTCAATACAGCGGCTTGCACGCTGCTCGGCCACGACCGCCCCAGCTTGCTGGCGATGCGGATCAGCGCGCTGCACGAGGCGCAGCAATTTCCGACCCTGATCGTGTTCACCCAGGCGGTGTTCGATCGAGGCGCCTATTGGTCGCACGCGCTGACGCCGGTCCACGCCTCAAGGACAGCGCTGCGCGTGGAATATGCCGGCCGTCGCCTGGACCATCAGGGCCGCACCCTGGTGCTGCTGACGATGAGTGACCTCGAGCAGCGTCATCGTCGCCATGTGGACGCCGCCGCCGACGACTACATCCACGATGGCCTGCCGGCATGGCAGCGCGTCGAGCGGATGTTCCAGGATATCGAGCGCGAGAACCAGCTGATCCTGACCGCCGCCGGCGAGGGCATCTACGGCGTCAATGCCGAAGGCAAGGCCACCTTCGTGAACCCGGCCGCCGAGCGGATGCTCGGCTGGTCGGCGGAGGAATTGGTCGGCCGCTCGATCCACGCGGTGATGCACCACAGCCATCATGACGGCCGCCCCTATCCGGACCACGACTGCCCGATCTACGCGGCATTCCGCGACGGCGCGGTACACACCGTCGATGGCGAAGTGTTCTGGCGCAAGGACGGCAAACCGGTCTGGGTCGAGTACACCTCGACGCCGATCCGCGACGGGGCCGGCGACGTCGCGGGCGCGGTCGTCGTGTTTCGCGACGTCAGCCAGCGCCGCGAGGCCGACGAGAAGCTGCACGCCGCACTCGCCGAGGTCGACCGGTTGCGCGAACGGCTGCAGCTCGAGAATGATTACTTACAGGAAGAAATCCGGATTGAGACTAATCCGCGCGGCATCATCGGCCAGAGCGAAGCAATCCAAACCACGCTGCGCCAGGTCAAGTTGGTAGCACCCACCGCCGCCGCTGTGCTGATCACCGGCGAATCCGGCACCGGCAAGGAGCTGATCGCCCGCGCCATCCACGAGGCAAGTACGCGCAGCGGGAGGCCGCTGATCCGCGTCAATTGCGCGGCGATCCCGCGCGAACTGTTCGAGAGCGAGTTCTTCGGCCATACCCGCGGCGCCTTCACCGGCGCGCTGCGCGATCGCATCGGCCGCTTCGAGCTGGCAGATGGCGGCACGCTGTTTCTCGACGAGGTCGGCGAGATTCCGCTCGAGCTGCAGGGCAAGCTGCTGCGCGTGTTGCAGGAGGGGCATTTCGAACGCGTCGGCGACGAGCGGACGCGGCAGGTCGACGTTCGGCTGATCGCCGCCACCAATCGCGATCTCAAGCAGGAGGTGCAGCGCGGCCGGTTTCGCGAGGACTTGTACTTCCGGCTCAACGTGTTTCCGATCGAGTCGGTGCCGCTGCGCGAGCGCCGCGAGGACATTCCGCTGTTGGCGCAGCATTTCCTCGATGGCGAGCGGCGCGACCAGAAGCCCGGCCTGCGGCTGTCGCAGGGCGATGTCCGCCGCCTAATGCGCTACGACTGGCCCGGCAACGTCCGCGAACTGCAGAACGTGATCGAGCGCGCCACCATCCTGGCGCAGAACGGCCGGCTGCGGTTCGATCTTCCCGAACCCTCGGGCGCCCCCGCGACTTCGAACAGCAAGCAGAAGGTCGAGCCGCGGCCCGCAGTCATGACCGCCCCGGAACTCCGCGATCTCGAACGCGCCAACATTGTCGCAGCGCTACGCGCCTGTAACGGCAAGGTGTTCGGCCCGGACGGCGCCGCCGCGATGCTCGACATCAAGCCGACGACGCTGGCGTCGCGGATCAAGGCTCTCGCTATATCGACCCGGGCTCTGGATCAGCGCTGACTGCGACGGCGTCGATCATCCGATCGGCGGCCGCCGCGTGTGCCAATCGGTGATCGACTGATAGGCGTGGCCCGCGCGCGCCAGCACGTGTTCGGACAGATGCGGCCCAACCAGCTGGAAGCTCAGCGGCATCGCGTCGTCCGACATCCCCATCGGCATCGTAATCGTCGGGCTGCCGCTGAAGTCGAACACCGCGGTGAAGCGCAGGATGCTCAGCAAAATGTTGGGATCGGCGCCGTATTCGCTCATCTTGGTCAGGGTCGGGATCGGCACCGGCATGGTCGGCACCAGCAAAAGGTCGATATCCTCGAACAGCGCGGCCAGCGCCCCGGAGAATTTCAGCCGCTCATGATGGATTGCGGCGATCTCGACACCGGTCGTGGCGTGGCCCTGCTCGATCAGTTGCGCCAGATCCGGGCCGTACTCCTGCTTGCGCGCCTGATAGGTCGCCAGATGCGCCTCGGCGGTTTCGACCGAGCACATCGGGATCCATTGGCTCACCAGCTTCTCGTAAACCGGGAACTTCACCTCGCGGACGTGGGCGCCGAGCGACGCCAACGCCCGCTCCGCTTCGAGCAGCGCCTTGACCACTTGCGGATCGATACCGTCCTGCGTGTAGCTGCGGTCGACGCCGATGCGCAAGCCGCGCACGCCGCCGCCGATCTGCGCCAGATAGTTCGGCACCGGCGCCTGCAGCGCCGTCGGGTCGTTTAAGTCAGCGCCGGCGATGACGCCGAGCATCGCCGCCGCGTCGGCCGCGCTGCGGCACATCGGTCCGACATGGTCGAGCGAATCCGCCAGCGGAAACACGCCGTAGCGGCTGACGCGGCCCCAGGTCGGCTTGATGCCCGTGAGGCCGCACGTGGCGGAGGGAAAGCGGATCGAGCCGCCGGTGTCGCTGCCGATCGCGCCGTAGCACAGGCCAGCGGAGGTCGCGACGCCGGAGCCGCTTGACGACGAGCCGACCCAATGATCGGCGCTCCACGGATTGAGCGGCGCGGCGTCGTCCGGATGATGGCTGGTGTAGGCGCCCTCGGTCATCTTCAGCTTGCCGATCGAAATCGCGCCGCCGAGTTCGAGCCGGTCGACCACGGTTGCATTGTAGGACGGCACGAACTTGGCGTGGATCATCGTCCCGCCACCGGTCGGCGCAAACGTCGTGTAGCAGAGGTCCTTCAACCCTATCGGCACGCCGTGTAGCGGTCCGCGATTGATGCCCCTGGCGATCTCACCATCCGCCTGCTCGGCCTGCCGCAGCGCGCGTTCGCCGAGCACAGTCATGTAGGCGTTGAAGCGCTTGTCCAACTGCCCGATGCGATCGAGCGTCGCCTGCGTAACCTCGGACGGCTTCAGCTCCTTGCGGCGATAGAGATCGGAGAGCTCGGTGATCGATTTGTAGTGCAGATCCGCGGTCATTGATGACCCCTTGTTGTTGGGTGCGTTTCCTCGTGCGGCGCGGATCGATGCCGCGACGCCTTCTCATTGGATCGGCCTGCCGGCTGGGCGCCTGCCTCTCCATCCGTCATTGCGAGGAGGCGGAGCCGACGAAGCAATCCAGCGGCGCGCATGGGACCTCTGGATTGCTTCGCTTCGCTCGCAATGACGGGGGAGGCCTTCATTCAGTCGATAGCAGCAATGGGGTTGTTAGAACTGCACGCCCTTGGTCAGTGCGCCGTCCACGACCAGATTGGTGCCGGTGATAAAGCTCGCCGCCTTGCTGCCGAGGAACACCACCGCGTTGGCCATCTCCTGCGGGGTGCCCATGCGGCCGGTCGGGTTCAGCGCGAGCGCGGCGTTGTACAGCTCGGGGTTGCCGTCCTTGATCTGATTCCAGACGCCGCCCTCGAAATACGTATTGCCCGGCGACACCGAGTTGGCGCGAATGTTCTTGGCGGCGAGCTGATAGGCGAGGCCTTGGGTGTAGTGGATGATCGCGGCCTTGAAGGTGCCGTAGGGCCCGGCGGCGAAATCGACTTCGCGGCCCGAGACGCTGGAGATGGTGACGATCGCCCCGGCGCCGCTCTTTTCCAGATACGGCATCGCCGCATCGACCAGCCGCACCGTGCCCATCATGTCGGTGGCGAATTCCTTCTCCCAGCTCTCTTCGTCCTGCCCAATCGCCAGCGCGCTGACATTGGCGACGATCACGTCGATGCCGCCGAGCTTGGCGGCCATGTCGGCAACCCAGGCCTTCAGCGCCGGCCCGTTGGCGACATCGACCGCGCCGCCAAACGCCGCGACGCCCTTCGCCTTCAGCGCCGTGATCGTCGCGTCGACCTCGGCAACGTTGCGGGCGCAGATGCCGACGTCGGCGCCCTCAGCCGCGAACGTCTCGGCGACCGCACGGCCGATGCCTTTGGTGCCGCCGGTGACCAGCACCTTGGCGCCCTTCAAACCCAGATCCATCTCATGCTCCCCTGCTGTCGCGCGCGCCGCCGCACGCATTGATACTAAGCTTTGTGGCGCCCCTGCTGCTCACAGCAGCAGCTGCGCCCGCACCTTGTCTTCGTTGACCTCGTCGCCGACCAGCGAATGGGTGATCCGGCCCTTTTCCATGATGTAGCAGCGCTGCGCGATCGCCAGGATGGTGTCGAGATTCTGCTCGACGAACACGATGGTGGTGCCGAGCTCGTCCCTGAACGATTTCAGCGCCTCGCAGATATGTTGCACGATCGACGGCTGGATGCCCTCCGACGGCTCGTCGAGGATCATCAACGCCGGATTGCCGATCAGTGCCCGCCCGATCGCCAGCTGCTGCTGCTCGCCGCCCGACATCGTGCCGGCCGCCTGCTTGCGCCGCTCCTTCAGCCGCGGGAAATACTCGTAGACCAGCTCGGGCAGCTTCTTGCCCTTCGGTCCGCCGATCAGCTCGCCGACCTGCAGATTTTCCTCGACTGTCATTTGCGGAAACACGTCGCGGCCCTGCGGGATGTAGCCGAAACCGGCGCGCGCCCGCGCGTCCGCTTGCAGCGGCGTGACGTCGCGATCCATGAAGCTGATCGAACCGCGCCAGCTATCCAGCAGGCCGATGATGCAGCGCATCAGCGTCGATTTGCCGACGCCGTTGCGGCCGATCACGCCGACGATCTCGCCGCGATACACCGTCATGTCGACGCCCTGCAGGATCGGCGTGGCGCCGTAGCCGGCCCACAGGCCGCTGACGTCGAGGATGCGATCGGCCGGCGCGCGCTCAGTGGGCATGGGTTTTCCCAAGATAGATTTCGGCGACCTGCTCGTCGTTGAGAATCTCGTCGAGACTGCCGCGCGCGAAGATCTTGCCGAGGTGCAGCACGGTGACGCGCTGCGCGATCTGGCGGACGAACGCCATGTCGTGCTCGACCACCAGCACCGTCATGCCCTCGGCGTTGAACGACTTGATCAGTTCGCCGGTCTTGTAGGTTTCTTCCGGGGACATGCCGGCGGTCGGCTCGTCCAGCAACAACAGCTGCGGCCGCAGCGCAAGCGCCATGCCGATCTCCAGCCATTGCTGCTGGCCGTGCGACAACGCGCCCGCCATCTTTCCGGCGTCGGTGGCGAGACCGAGCAATTCAAGCAAGCGCTGCTCTTCGAGCGCGCGCTCGGCGCCGGTGACGCGGTCTTGCAGCGCGATCTGAATGTTCTGCTGCACCGGCAGTTCCTTGAACACGCTCGGCGCCTGCATCTTGATGCTCATGCCGCGCTGAACGCGCGCGAATGGCCGCTCGGCGGTGACGTCGACCGAATCGAACAGGATGCTGCCATTGGTCGGCGGAAACAACCCGACGATCAGCTTGAACAGCGTGCTCTTGCCTGCGCCGTTCGGGCCGATCAGGCAATGCACTTCGCCGGCCTTCACGGTGAGATCGACATCGGACACGGCGGTGAGGCCGCCGAACCGCTTGGTGACGCCTTTGACTTCGACGAGGGACATGATCAGGCCTCGTCCGTCTTGAGTTTGGACTGTGCTGGCAAATCTGTGACCGCGGTTCGTTTGCCGCGCCCGCTCAACCGATCCGCCACGAATTTGCCGATTCCGAGCACGAAGCCCTGCGGTGCCGCCATCACGGTGGCGAGCAGCAGCGCCCCCATCAGCACCAGCGCGGCCTGCTGGCTGTAAACTGTGATGGTCTGGAAGCCGAATAGCAGCAGGAAGGAGCCGACCAGCGTCGCCGTGAGATCGCTGCGCCCGGAGAACGCCACCCACACGATCGGCATCGCCGCCGCAGGCAGGCCGATGCTCGACGGCGTGATGAACTGCCCCCATGAGGTGTAGAGCGCGCCCGACAGCCCGGCGAGACCGCTGCCGAGCACGAAGGTCAACAACTGATATTTACGGACATCGTAGCCGAGCATTTCGGCGCGCTGCGGATTCTCGCGGGTAGCGACGATGACGTTGCCGATGCCGGAATTCACCAGCATGCGCAGCGCCAGATAGACGATCACGATCAGCGCCACCATCACGTAGTAAAGCGCCGAGCCTTCGATATAGAGGTCGCCGATCGCCAGCGGATCCATGCCCTTCATGCCGTTGAAGCCGTTGAGCCGCGCGTCGCCGATATGCCACTCCGGCCCGGCCGTCTGGCCGAGGAAGAATGCCAGCACCAGCGTCGCCGACAGCGTGACGATGCCGAAGAAGATGCCGTTGATGCCGCCCCAGATCATGAAATAACCGAGGATTCCGGCGGCGATCATCGCCACCACGACCGACAGCAGCAGCGCCGCGATCGTGGTGGTGCCGCCGCCCATGTTGATCGCCAGCACGCCGTACGCATAGCCGGCGATGCCGAAGAACAGCGTCTGGCCGAACGACAGCATGCCGCCATAGCCCCACATCAGGCACAGCCCGAGCGCCATGAAGATCCAGATCAGGAAGTAGGAGAAGTTGCCGACATCGTAGGAGTCGGCGAACAGCGGATAGATCAGCGCGCCGGCCAGGATGGCGATGAAGCAGCCCCAGAACATCGGACCGCGCCCCAGTGTCTGAGGACCTTCGAGCAGTCTGAACATCATCTCTCTCCGCTCAACGTCCACGCCGCGCCAGCACGCTGGATAATCCTTCCGGCAGCACCCGGATGATCAGGATGACCGCCACCAGCATGCCGATCTGGCCGATGATCTGGCCGTAGCTCGCATTCAGCGTCATCCGGATCGCCGCCAGCAGCAGCGCCGCCGGCGCGGTGCCGAGCAGCACGTTGGCGCCACCGATCACCACGGTGACGAAGCTTTCGACCACGAAGGTCGCGCCCATCGTCGGAATCAGCGTCATGGTCGGCGCATACAGCGCGCCGCACAGGCCCGCGAGCCCGGCGCCGATGCCGAAGCTGATCGCGTAGATGCGCCCGGTGCGCGCGCCGAGCGCCCGCGCCATCGCAGCGTTCTGCATCGTGGCCCGCGCGATCACGCCGAACCGGGTCTTCATGAATACGATATAGAGCCCCACCAGCACCGCGACAGCGGCGCCGAACAGCACCAAGCGATAAGTCGAGAACGTGTAGGCACCAATCGCGAAGCTGCCTTCGGGCGTGCCGATGCCGCGGATCGACGAGCCGACAATCAGCAGCATCGACTGGGTGACGATCAGGCTCAGCCCCCAGGTCGCGAGCAGCGAGTCCAGCGGACGCTTATAGAAGCGACGGACGACGAAATATTCGACGACCACGCCGATCAGCCCGGCGGTGATCGCGGCGGCGATCTGGGCGATCGGCAGCGGCACACCAAGATTGACGAGGCCGACCGTGACGTAGGCGCCGCACATGATGAACTCGCCATGCGCCATGTTGATCACGCCCATCATGCCGAACACGATGGCGAGGCCGGCGGCCGAGAGGATCAGAAAGGCGAAGACGTCGGCGAACTGATAGAAGACCGAGAATACTTCAGCCGACATCGAGGTCTCCTGGTTGCGAGGATCGGCGCCGCCGCAGAGCGGCGCCGATATCGTTGTGATCCGTCACGCGATCAGCCTCAAAGGTCTGGCAAGTTCGATGCCGCTGCGCGTGGCGGGAGCTATAGCCATCACACTCACGACTTCTTGGGCAGATGGCTCGGCGTGTACTGATCCTTGTCGTTCTTCTTGGTGAGATCGCAGCCGATCTCGCCGAGCCAATACGGCTGGATCGTGCCGTAGTCCTTCTCGACCTTGACCTCGTGCTTCGGGCCGACCGAGATCAGCCGCATGCGGTGCGAGGTGTGCTGGCTTTTTGGATCGATGCAGACTTTGCCTTCAGGCGCATCGATGCAGGCGTCGCCGGTGGCGATGACCTTGCGCAGATCTTCGAGCTTGGTCGACTTCGCCTTCTCCACCAGCGTTTTGTACATGTAAAGCGCGTTGTAAGCGTTGTAGCCCATGTCGTTGATGTACATCTCGTCCGGGAACTTGGCCTTCCAGCGCTTCTTGAACTCGTTGGCTTCCGGCGTATCGATTTCCTCGAACCAATTGGCGGTGGCGTGCATGTTGTTGAGCGCCGGCGGCTTGAAGCGCTTGTGCTCGAAGCCAAGCATCACCTTGATGGACGAGCCCATCGGCAGATTGAGATTGGCTGCTGCGGCCTGTTCGAAGAACGAATCCTGCGCGGCGCCGACATTGATGGTCAGCAACCAGTCCGGCTTGGCCTTCTGGATGTTCTGGATAGTCTGGGCGAATTGCGAGACGCCGAGCGGGATGAACTCCTCGCCAACGACTTCGCCGCCGAGATCCTTCATGATCTTGCGGTTCCACTCGGCCGAGATCTGGCCGAAATTGTAGTCGGCGGCGATGACGTAGACCTTCTTGCCGAACTTCTCGACCATCCAGGGGATCAGCGTCGAGAACTGCTGCTCGGGCACCGCGCCCATGCTGATCATGCTGGCGTCGCAGACGCCGCCTTCATACTGGTTGGTGTAGAAATACGGCGTGGTGGTGCGGTCGACGATCGGCCGCACGGCTTCGCGCGACGCCGAGGTGATGCCGCCGATCAGCACGTCGACCTTGTCGCGGTTGAGCAGGCGGCGCGCGAATTCCTGATAACGCGCGTTGTCGCCTTGCGGATCGAGATGGATCAGCTCGATCTGCCGGCCCATGATGCCGCCGCTCTTGTTGATCTCCTCGACCGCGAGCTGCGAGCCGTGCAGCTTTGGCATCCCCATGAAGGCGAGGTCGCCGGAGATGTCTTCGAGCAGGCCGACCTTGAGCGGCGGATCGGCCGCATGGGCGGCGAACGGCGCAGCGGCGCCGAGCGCGAGGCCGAGCAAGGCCGTGCGGAGCAGATATCTCTTGTGCATGTCTGATCGTCCCCTTGTCGGAAAGCCGGTGAGTTAGGTCTTCAGGTAGTTCTTCAGGATCGACGCGCCCATCGTGTATTTGGGGTCGACCATGTTGCCGAGGCGGATGCGGCCGGCCTGGCTGAGCAGCATGTAGGCGTCGATCTCGTCGAAGCCGTAGTCGGACGCCATCCAGCGCGTCAGCTCGCGATAGGCGATACGTGCCGCGTCTTCGAGCGGACGGGCGCTACCGATCGTCATGATGAAGTCCTTGGTCTCCAGCCGCGGCCAGGCGAAGCTCCAGTTTTTGATTAGATCGACCTGCAGCGTCACAGTCGCGCGCTGTTCGAGCGCGACGCCCGACAATTCGCCGTCACCTTGCGTGGCGTGGCAGTCGCCGACATAGAGCATGCCGCCGTCGGTATGCACCGGGAAGTAGATCACCGCGCCGGGCGCGACGTCGGGCAGATCCATGTTGCCGCCGTGATAGTCCGGCTGCAGCGACGAGATCGCCTCGATCTCCGGCGACACGCCGATGGTGCCGATGAACGGTTCGTAGGGCAGCGTGATCTTGTCGCTCCACTTCACGCCGCTACGGTCGACGTGGAGTTTCTTGACGCGCTCGGGTAGCGGCGGGTTGAGCAGCGCCGTCGCCGCCGTGCCGACCAGACCGCCGAACTCCGGCATGATGCAGGTGGTGCCGGCCGGCTGCTCGCCGCGGGTCTCGACGTCGCGGATGTAGATGGCGAGGCAATCCCCCTTCTTGGCGCCGTTCACGGCGATCGGGCCGCATTGCGGGTTGAGATAGGGGAAGTTCAGCTTCGCAGTCGGGCTGTGGGTTTCGCTGGTGATGACGCCGCCGAACGCGTCCTCAGTCTCGACCACGACGACCGAGCCTGGCTCGATCGACAGCGTCGGCTTCGCATAGGGCCCATAGACGTAATGAAACGGTCCCTGCTGCTCGATCGTCAAGCTGTGGGTCGCGCCGGTCGCGCCCTTGGCGACGCCGCGCGCCGCCATGATCGAACTCTTCAGCCACTCTTCGGATGACATGTGAACTCCTCGAATCTCAGAGAGACGGATGGCGCTTGTGCCAGTCGGTGGCGCGCTGGAAGGCGTCGCCGGCGGCGACAAGACGCCCCTCGTCAAAGTGACGGCCGACGAACTGGAACGCCACCGGACCTCCATTGGGCGCGAAGCCGCCGGGCAGCGTGATGGTCGGACTGCCGGTCATGTCGAATGGACAGGTGAAGCGCAGCAGGCCACCGATCAGCGAAGGGTCCTCGCCAAGCGACGCCATCTTGGCGAGCGTCGGCGCCGCATAGGCCTGCGCCGGCACCGCGATCAGATCGACCGTCTCGAACAGCGCCCGCAGCGCGCCGCGGAACGCTTCCCGCCGCAGCACGATCTTCTGATAGTCCGTGCCGGATTGCTGCAGGCCGAGATCGAGAAGGCCGGCGAGGCCGGGACCGTATTCGTCTTTGCGTGCCGGATAGGTCGCTTCGTGCGCCACCGCGGCCTCGATGCCGCACAGCGGGAACCAGTCATCGGTCACCGCCTGCGCGTCCGGGAAAGTGATGTCCTTTATGGTGGCGCCGAGATCCTTGGCCACGCGTAGCGCATCGTCGAGCACCTTGACGGCGGCTTCGTCGGTGCCCTGCGAGGTCCAGCGCCGATCGACGCCGATCACCACGCCCTTCAAATCACCGGAAAGATTGGCCGTGTAGTTCGGCACCGGCAGTGGCACCGCCGTGGTGTCGTGCGGATCGGCGCCGGCGATGACACCGAGCATGGCGCCGCAATCGACCGCGCTGCGCGCCATCGGGCCGATGTGATCGAGCGTGGCGGCGAGTTCGTAGGCGCCGTAGCGGCTGACACGCCCCCAGGTCGGCTTCAGCCCGGTGATGCCGTTCGCTGCCGATGGAAACCGGATGGAGCCGCCGGTGTCGGTGCCGAGCGAGCCGAAGCACAGCCCGGCCGCGGTCGCCGAGCCGGATCCACTCGACGATGCGCCCGACCACAGTTGCTTGTCCCAGGGATTCTTAGGCGGATCGATCTTGGGATGATGATCGGCGTAGGCGCCTTCGGTCTGCTGCAGCTTGCCGAGAATGATCGCGCCGGCGTCCTTGAGGCGAACCACCACGGTGGCGTCTTCGCCCGGCATGAAGTCGCGATGGATCGTCATGCCGTGCGCGGCCGGCATGCCCTTGACCCAGCACAGATCCTTCACGGCGATCGGCACGCCGTGCAGCGGCCCTTTCACCTTGCCGGCGGCGATTTCCTTCTCGGCCAGCGCAGCGTCGGCCAACGCTGATTCAGGCGAGACGAACGCATAGCTCTTCAACGCGCCGTCAAGCTTCTCGATGCGTTGCAGCATCACCTTGGTGACTTCGACCGGAGACAGCTTCCTCGCCTGAATGTCCTGGCCGATCTCGACGAGTCCGCGATAGTGAAGATCTGTCGTCCCCAATGCATTCACTCCCGATGTGCCGACATCGCGCGGCATTCGCCGGGCGTGCAGCAACGTTCCGGCGACGCGCCTGCGTCGCCAAATTGGTTTCGAGCGACAAACGAAAAAAGCCACCCGCTCCTCGAAACGAGGCGCGAATGGCTCGAATGCCGCGGCTATGGTCTGTCGCGCAGGTGCTTAGTCGAACGCTAGTTTCATGCTTGAATTCGGACGTCGTCGGCCAAATTCAAACTCAATTCGATTGTCACCTGACAACGAAAGTCTAGGTTGGGGAGGTTCGCGATGTCAACGCGTGAGCATGCACAAATCCTGCACGAGTGCTGCGCAGCAAATCAGCAGCGCCGCTCTTGATCAGTTCGTGCACTTGATGGTCTCATGCACGCCTTGCGCGAGTGACGATGCTTCATGTCGAAACCTTCGATTCCGGTCGGGATAATATCGTCGACGTCCGGTCCGTATCAGGCGATGGGCCGCGAAATCCTGAAATCGGCGCTGATGGCTGTCGACGAGGTCAATAGCAGTTCCGAATTCGATTTCAGCCTCCAAGCGCATGTTCGCGATCCAGGCGGCGTGCTCGGCGACTATCACACGGCCTGCGACGACCTGATCCGCAATGTCGGCGTCGATCACATCGTCGGCTGCTACACCTCCGCAGCGCGCAAGCAGGTGCTGCCGATCGTCGAACGCACCGAACGGCTGCTGTGGTATCCGGCTCGCTATGAAGGCTTCGAGTGCTCCGACAACGTGATGTATGTCGGCGCTTCGCCGAACCACAATGTCGTGCCGCTGGTGCGCTATGTGCTCGACAATCTGTCGCGGCAGCTGTTCTGCGTCGGCTCCAATTACATCTGGACGTGGGAAACCAATCGCGTCACCCGCGAATTGGTGACCGCCTCCGACGGCCGCATCGTCGCGGAGCGGCTGCTCGAACTCGGCGAGAGCCGCGTCGAGCACATCGTCGACGAGATCGTCCGCAAGCGGCCACCGATCGTGTTCAACACCCTGGTCGGCAGTTCGAGCTACGACTTCATCCGCGCCTTTCACGCGGCGACCAATGGCCTGAGCATTCCGATGCTGAGCTGCAGCCTGTGCGAGCCGGAGCTGAAGATCGTCGGCGCGGCGGGCGCCGGCTGCATCACCTCGTCGGCCTATTTCGAAAGTATCCGTCTGCCGGAAAATCGCGCCTTCGTGGCGCGGTGGAAGGCGCGCTACGGCGATGACAGCAGTCCCTCGGTCGACGGACAGTCGGCCTATGTGGCAGTGTTTCTGCTGGCGCGGGCGATCCAGCGCGCCGGCACAGCGAATGTCGCCGAGGTGCGACGTGCCGCTGCCGGGCATCGTTACGACTCGCCGCAAGGTCCGGTGTGGATCGACGGCGATAACAACCACTGCGTCCTTACGCCACGGCTGGCGGTGTCCAACGCCAGCGGGCAGTTCGATATCTTCTGGGAAGCGGACGCTCCCGTGAAGCCCGACCCTTATTTGTCGCAACTCGATGTCGCGGTCCGGCCGTCGAAGGACGGACGGGCTCCCCATGCGCCTCACCTGAGGATCGTCAAATGAGCAAGCCGTCGTCGTTTTCACTGCGCGGTCGCAAGGCCCTGCTCGCCATCAAGGACGAGCGCGACGCTTCGATCGTCCGGCGTCAGTTCGATCGCCTCGGCATCGAGATGGTCAGCTGGGCCCCAGGCGAAACGCCGGCTTGCGCTGCCGACATCGTGCTGATCGACGATGATCATCTGCCGATCGCCGGTGTGGAGAATTGCCCGCTTCCGGAAGGCTGCGCCGTCATCGTCCTGCTCGGCACCGAAACGCCGAGCCGGCTGAAGCTGGTGCTCGATCTCGACCCGGCGTCATTCCTGGTCAAGCCACTGCGATCCGCCGGCATCTATGCGGCCGTGGTGATGGCGTTCGAACGCGTCACGCGGACCAATGAATTGAAGCAACAGCTCAGCAAGATGGATGCGCGGATGCGGGCGCGGCGCGTGGTCCTTGCCGCCCTGGTGCAGATCATGCACGCGCAGGGCCTGCCCGAGCCGGCCGCCTTCGCGCTGCTGCGGCGGATGGCGATGGAGCAGCGCAAGACCATCGAGCAACTCGCCGCCGAACTCGTCGCGCAAGATCCGCTCGCCCGCGCCACCGGCTAGCTTCCTAATCGAGCACGATCCACGCCGGCGCATGATCGCTGGCGTTCTCGGCAGCGCGCACTTGGCGATCGACACCGGCGCGCTTCAGTCCCGGGGCCAGCGATGGGTCGAGCAGCAAATGATCGAGCCGCAGGCCCTTGTCCTGCTCGAAGCGGTTGCGCCAATAGGTCCAGAAAGTATAAGGCGCGTCGTCCGGATGCATCTCTCTGAGCGCGTCGGTCCAGCCCTGCTTCAGCAGCGCCGCGAACAACGCGCGCGGCTCAGGCTGCACCAGCGCGTCCTTGCTCCACGATTTGGTCGGATAGATATCGTGCGGCGTCGGCACCACATTGTAGTCGCCGGCCAGCACCACTGGCGCGCCGCTCTTCAACAACTTGGCGGAATTGCGGTTGAGCCGCTTCAGCCAGGCGAGCTTGGCGTCGAATTTCGGGCCCGGCTGCGGATTGCCGTTCGGCGCGTAGATCGACGCGATGATGATGCCGGACACGGCGGCTTCGATGTAGCGCGCCTCGTTGTCCTTCGGATCACCCGGCAGCCGCTTGCGCGTCACCACGATCTCAGCCTTGCGGGCCAGGATGGCGACGCCGTTCCAGCTCTTCTGCCCGACCCACGCGGCCGAGTAGCCGGCCTTGCGCAGCGCCTCTTCGGGAAAATCGGCCTGTGTCGATTTCAGCTCCTGCAAACAAACGACATCCGGCTTGGCCGAACGCAGCCACGCCAGCAGGTTCGGCAGGCGCTTGTTGACGTTGTTGATGTTGAAAGTCGCGATCTTCACGCCGGCCCTTTTTGACGGACGCGCCCGTGGCGCGCTCCATCAATGGCGACGATGCGGGCGGAGTTCCGCCAAGCCGGTCAGCCCGAGAACTGGCTGACGTATTTAATCGACTGGAAGTCCTGCAGCCCTTCGATGCCGCCTTCCGTGCCGACGCCGCTGTCCTTGAAGCCGCCAAACGGCGTCTCCGGCAACGAGGCCTGCCAATGATTGATGATCACGTTGCCGGCCGCGATGCCTTCAGCCATCGCGGCGGCGTTGCGCAGATCATTGGTCATCACATAGGAGGCGAGGCCGAACGGCAGCCGGTTGGCGAACGCGAGCGCTTCATCCCGCGTCCGGAACGGCGCCGTCACCGCCAGCGGACCGAACGGCTCGACATTCGAGGCCATGCAGTCCTGATCGACGCCTGTGAGCACGGTCGGCCGGAAGAAGAAGCCGCGCTCACCGCAGCGCAGGCCGCCGGCCGAGACCGCGATGCTGCGCGAGCGCGCATCGTCGACGAAGCGCTCCATCGCCTCGACCCGCCGCGCATTCGCCAACGGGCCCATCTTGGTGGCCGGATCGAACCCGTCGCCGACGACAAGCCCATTGGCCAGCTCCGACAGCTTTGCGGCGAAGCGATCGTAGATCGACTCGTGGATGAAGAAGCGCGTCGGGGAGGTGCAGACCTGCCCCGAATTGCGGAACTTCGCCGTCACCGCCGAGATCGCCGCGGTCTCCGGATCGACGTCGCCGAAGATCACCACCGGCGCGTGGCCGCCGAGTTCCAGCGTCATCCGCTTCATCGTCTGCACGGCGAGCGCGCCGAGCTGTTTGCCGATCGCGGTCGAGCCGGTGAAGGTGATGCCGCGGATGATCGGCGAGCCGACCAGCGCATCTGAAATCGTCGCCGGCTGCCCGAACACGACGTTGAGCACGCCGGCCGGCAGTCCCGCCTCCTGCAACAACTCGGCGATCGCCAGCGCGGTCGCAGGCGTTTCCTCCGAGGGTTTGATGATCACCGAGCAGCCGGCGGCGAGTGCGCTGCTGATCTTGCGGGCGGGCGTGATCGCCGGCGCATTCCACGGCGCGAACGCCGCGATCGGGCCGAGCGGCTCGCGCACCGCGATCTGCTGGATGGCGCGATTGCGCGGCGGGATTACGCGGCCGTAAGCGCGCCGGCCCTCCTCGGCATTCCAGGCGAAAATGCCGGCCGCGGTTTCCACTTCCACCCGTGCCTCGGCGATCGGCTTGCCGAGTTCGAGCGTGATCAGGCTGGCGATGTGGTCGCTGTGCTGCTGGATTAACGCGGCAGCCCGCTGCAGGATAAGGCCGCGATCGACCGCGGACATCTTGCGCCAGACCTCGTGGCCGCGCGCCGATGAAGCCAGCGCCTCGTCGAGATCGGCCGCGGTGGCGTGCGGCAGCTCGCCGAGCACCGCGCCGGTCGCAGGGTTGAGCACCGGTTCGGTGTTGCGCCCGGCGGCATCCAGCCATCGGCCGCCGATCAGTAGGCGCAGCGCAGGATAGTCGATCACGGCCGTCTCCTTTGCCCGCGGCCGCGCCGATCCGCGCCTGCCGGTTTTTCACGTCATTCGCGTTAAGCGATTACTTCGCCGCATTCACCAGCGGGCAGCCGCCGTCCTTGAGCGGGCGGAACGCTTTGTCGCCCGGAACCGTCGACAAGATCTTGTAATAATCCCACGGATACTTCGACTCCGACGGCTGCTTCACCTGCAGCAGATACATGTCGCGGATGACGCGGCCATCTTCGCGGATCGAGGCGTTGGTGGTGTAGAAGTCGTTGATCGGCATCTTCTTCATCTCCGCAACCACGACGGAGCCGGCGTCGCTCTTGGTGGCGTCGACCGCCTTCAGATAATGCGTCACCGCGCCGTACACCGCGGCCTGCAGGCTGCCCGGCGCCTTGCCGCCGAATCGCGCCATGAAGCGCTTGCTCCATTCGCGGGTCTTGTCATTGGCGTCCCAATAGAAGCTGTCGGCGAAGATCAGGCCCTTGGCGCTGGCAAGACCGAGCGCATGGATATCCGGCAGATTGACCAACAGCGCAGCGATGCTCTGGCCACCCGTGGTGATGCCGAACTCGTTGGCCTGCTTCAGCGCCGACATCATGTCGGCACCCGCATTTGCGAGTCCGATCACCTGCGCCTTGGAGGCCTGCGCCTGCAGCAGATAGGACGAGAAGTCCGACGAATTCAGCGGATGCTTCGACGAGCCCAGAACTGTGCCGCCATTGGCGACGATCACCTTGCTGGCCTCGGCCTCGAGCGCCTGGCCGAAGCTGTAGTCGGCCGTGAGGAAGTACCAGCTCTTGAGGCCCTTCTGCACCAGCGGCGCGGTGGCGACGTTAGCCAGCGCGTAGTTGTCGTAGGCCCAATGCACGCCGACCGGCGAGCACGCCTTGCCGGTGAGATCCGGCGTGCCGGGACCGGTCGCCAGGAAGGCCTTGTCCTTGTCGCGCGACAATTGCTGAACGGCGAGCGCCACGCCCGACGACACCACTTCGGTGATGGTGTCGACACCTTCGGTGTCGTACCACTTCCGCGCCAGCGCGAGGCCGATGTCGGCCTTGTTTTGATGGTCGGCAGAAATGACCTCCACCGGCATGCCGGCGGCCTTGCCGCCGAAATCCTCGACCGCCATCTTGGCGGCCAGCACCGAGCCGGCACCGACATTGTCGGCATAGGGGCCGGACATATCGGTGAGCACGCCGATCTTCACAGTGCCGTTGGAGATTTCAGCCGAGGCCGACGCAACCGACATCAGTACGGCGGCGGTCGCCAGACAGGTTTGCAGCTTCACGATTGGGTTCCTCCCTTGTGTTTTTTGAGCAGGCGCGAAAGCGCCCGCCGCTTACTTGATGGCCGCGAGCACCGGCAGCAGATGTCCGAGGAACGCCTCGGGATCTTCGCTCATCGGAAAATGGCCGAGGCCCTTCATGATCGAGACGCTGCTGCCCGGGATGCTGCGCGCGACCGCCAGTGTCTCCTCAGGCGTGCACGAGTAGTCGTATTCGCCGGACAGCAGGAACAGCGGGCACTTCTTGGTATCGATCTGCGCCACGCGGTCGCGGATGTCGCCGTCCTGCTTGTAGAAGTGCAGGTCGCCCTTGAACACGCCGGGGCCGCCCTGCATGTAGTGCCAGAGGGTTTCCCAGCGCTCCTTATCGGGCGCATCGGGGCCGACGAGGCCCGACACGATCGCGGCGCAGACTTCGCCGCCGTGCACGTCCGGCCGGTGCAGGAAGTTGAGGTCGTAATACGGATCGACATGCGCGCCGGCCTGCAGGCCGATGATGGCGCGGAAGCGCTCCGGATGCTCGAGCGCCAGATGCAGCACGATGCGACCACCGATCGAGCAGCCCATCACGATCGGACGATCAAGCTCCAGCGCCGTCATGATCTCGAGGATCATGCTGGTGTATTGCGCCGAGGTGAGTTGATACTCTTCGTTATGCCAGCCGGCGGGAGGCGACGATTTGCCGTGCCAGGGCATGTCGAAGGCGATGACGCGATGGTTCGCGGTGACCCGCGCATCGTTCATCAGGCCGCGATACTGTCGGCCGTCGGCGCCCGCCGTGTGTAGGCAGAGCAGCGGCGTGCCTGAGCCGGCCTCTTCCACATAGACGCGATGGGAACGGCCGAACAGATCGAGATTGAGATAGCGCCCGATGACGGGCTCGAACGAGACGGTCATGCCGAAGCTCCGGTCGCACGCAGTTTCGTCAGCGCTTCCTTGAAGTAGCGCAGGTTCGCCATGAAGATCTGCAGATTGCCTTCTGCCTTCAGGGTGCGCCGCTTGATCAGCGCCATTAGGTCATGCGAGCCCGGCCGCGGCTTGGCGGCCCAGAACTGCGCCCACTCCTCCTCTGAGGCACGCAGTGCGAACGACCAGGAGGGCATCACGAACGGCCCACGCGTGACGGAGACGATGCGGCCTTCGGCAATGGTCACCAGCCAGTCGGTCGGACCGACCGCGAGCAGCAGCGTGGTCGACAGAAAGCGGCCGCGCCTCACCAGCATCTCGTCGGCATTGACCCTGGATGTCAGATCTTCGATCATGTGTCCTCCTCGTCCACGAGCGCTACCAGCGCATCCACCGCGACGACGCCGCTCCCCGCCTCGTTGATGATCAGGGGGTTGATCTCGGCGTCGCGCACATGAACCTTGTCATCGACCGCCAGCCGCGACAACGCAACGATCGCCCGCGCCAGCGCCTCGAGATCACCGTGCGGCTTGTTACGAAAGCCGCGGAAGACGCGGGTGATCGCCAGTTCGTCGATCATCTCGCGTGCGCCGTCGAGATCCACGGGCGCGAGGCGGATGCTGCGGTCGCGATAGATCTCGGTGAAGATGCCGCCGGCCGCGAGCAGCACGATCGGACCGGCCTCCGGATCGACCCGGTAGCCGAGCAGCATCTCGCCGAGCCCCGCCGTCATCGGCTGCACCAGCACCTGAGCCAGCGGGGCGCCGGGCTGATGCGCCGCGACATTCGCGGCGATCCTGGTGGCGGCCTGCTTGACGCCGGCCTCGTCGCCGACATTAAGAACGACGCCGCCGACCTCGGTCTTGTGCGCGATCTCCGCCGACAGCAGCTTGACGGCGACCGGATAGGCGAACGGCAGGTCAACGGATTGCGCGCCAACGTCGACCGCGACAGCCGGCGCATGTGCGATGCCGAGGCGATCGAGCAGTTGATAGGCCTGCAGCTCATCGAGCTGACGCGTCGCGGCTCCGGCCCCGCGCCGTAACGGCAGTTCGCGCCGCGGCTGCTGGCGCAGCAGCGCCGCGCTGATCGCGTCGGCGCAGCTCTCCGGCGTACGGAAGTTAGGCACGCCAGCCTGGGTGAGCATCGCCAGCGCGTCAGGCGCTTCCGGCACCACGAAGGCGACCAGCGGCTTGGCCGAGCCGGCGCTGTCGATCACCGGCTTGACGGCGAGCTCCGGTTGAAACCGCGCGGATGAGCCCGTAACGGCGACCACGACATCGAATTCGGGCGCGGCCAGCATGGTCTGCAGCGCCGCCTTCATCACCTCGTGGCGCGTGCCGGCCAGCGTCAGGTCGATGATGCGCTCGTGATGAGCCGTGACGCCGGCTTCGCCGAGACGATCGAATGTGTCGTTACTGGGCTTGACGACCTCGATGTCGCGGATGCCGAGTTCATCGACCACCATGGCGGCGCCGCCGCCGGTCGTGGTGACGACGCCGACGCGCTTGCTACGTTGACCGGCCGCGCGCGCCGGCAGCTTGTGCAGCAGCGGCAGCGTCTCGATCAGCGTCTCGAAATTGTTCACGCGGGCAATGCCGCAATCGGCCAGAAACGCCGCCGCAACATCATCCTCTCCGGCCAGCGCACCGGTGTGGGACAGCGCCAGTTCGGCGGCTGCCGCAGACCGTCCGAGCTTATAGGCGACCACCGGCTTGCCGCGCCTGGCCGCGGCGAGCGCAAAGTCGCGCAGATCCTGCGCGCGCCGGATGCTCTCGAGGAACAGCATGTAGCCGGTGACGTTCGGATCATCCAGCGTGGCGGCGCAGATCTCGCCGAGGCTGAGATCGATCTCGTTGCCGACCGACACCAGTCCGGCGAAGCCGACATTGCGCGCTTTGCCGCGCGAGATCAGCCCGCCGAGCAGGCTGCCGCTGTGCGAAGCGACAAAGATGCCGCCGCGCGGCAAATCGCTCTCGGCGAACGCCGCGTTGGCGGTGATGATGGTGCGGCTGTGCAGGTTGATGGCGCCGAGGCTGGACGGGCCGAGAATGCGCAGCCCACTCGCGGCGCAGATCACCTTCAGCCGCTCGACCCGCGCGAGCCCTGCTTCGCCGCCCTCCGAGAAATTCGACGCCAGAATGGTCGCAACCGGAATACCGAGCCGCGCGCAGGCTTCGGCGGCGGCGATGGCGTCCTCGGTCGGCGTCAGGATGAACGCGTGATCCGGCACCGCAGGCAACGCATCGAGCGACGGCCATGCCGTTTCGCCCAGCACCGTGGCGCGCCGCGGATTGATCGGATAGATCGTGCCTGCATAGCCGGCGCGCCGCAGATACTGCAGCGGCCGCGCCGAGGTCTTGGACAGATCATCGGACGCGCCGACCAGCGCGATGCTGCGCGGCGCCAGCAGCGCCCGCGCCCAACGGCCTGATGTCGGCGCGTTACTCTGCGGCACGGGCCACAGCTCCGCGCTGATCGAAGCGGCGCTCGAACACGTCTTCGGCGATCCGGTTCTTGAGGATTTCGGTCGAGCCGCCGGCGATCATCCAGCCGCGGGTGCGGCGCATGCAGTACTCGGCGAGCGCCTCCTGGCTGTAGCCGAGCCCGCCCATAATCTGCACCGCCTCGTTCGCCACCTCGAAGCCGGCCTGATTGCAGGCGAGTTTGGCGATCGCAGTCTGATAGGGCGAGGGCAGCCCCTCGGTGATGCTTGCGGCCCGATACAGCAGCAGCTGTGCAGACTCCAGCTTCAGCGCCATGTCGGCGAATTTCCACTGCAGGCCCTGGAATTCGCACAGCGGACGGCCGAACTGCTTGCGGATCAGCGCATGTTCGCGTGCCAAGTTGAAGGCGTGTCGTCCCAGTGCGAGCGACCGCGCCGAGTTGCCGAGCCGCTCGACGTTGAAGCCTGAAATCTGTTTCTTGAAGCCGCCGAGCCCGAGCAGAACATTCGCGGCCGGGATCCGGCAGTCCTCGAAGTACAGCTGGCTCCACTGCTCGCCGCTCATGAAGGCGGTCGGCTTGCCGACGGTGAAGCCCGGCGTGTCGCGCTCGATCAGCACCGAGCCGATGCCGCCGACGCCCGGACCGAACCGGACGTAGACCAGATACACCGCCGCATCCGGGCTGTGCGTCCCGAACACCTTGCTGCCGTTGATCAGGTAACCGTCGCCGTCGGCGGTCGCGGTGGTCTTGAGCTCCGTCGCAGCGGAGCCGGCGTCGGGCTCGCTCATGCCGAGGCTGATGCAGCTTCGCCCGGCCAGCAGGTCGGGCAGGAAGCGCGCCTTCTGCTCCGGCGTGGCGTATTCCACGAAGGTGCGGATCGGGCCGAAATTGCCGGCCTGGACAATGTCGGCGCTGCGCGGACACACCGCCGCGACCTGCTCGATCGCGATCACCGCGTCCATCAGCGTGCCGCCCTGGCCGCCATCCTCCGGATCGAACGGGATGCCGAGCAGCCCCTGCTCGGCGAGCAGCTTGGCGGTTTCGAACGGGAAGTGCGGGTCGTGGGCACGCGCCAGCGCACCATCCTTCAGATGCGCTTCGGCAAAGCGCCGCACCGAGGTGGCGAAAGCTTGTTGTTCTTCTGTGAGTTCGAAATCCATAGGTCCGCCGCAGATCGAGATGGCCTTCTGTTTCCCAGCGCAGCCCAAGGCGAGCAACTGTGCATCGGTTATTGCGGCATTACATTTTGTAATGCTACGATCGCGACATGACCGAAAAGGAAGTGCCCCAATCGGAGTGGCTGCCGCCGCTCAATCCGCTGCATGTGTTCGAAGTCGCGGCGCGGCTCGGCAGCTTCACCAAGGCGGCCGAGAAGCTGCGCGTGACCCAGCCGGCGGTCAGCCGGCAGGTCCGCACGCTCGAAGACTTTCTCGGCGTTCGGCTGTTCGAGCGTGACCAGCAAGGCATTCGGTTGACGCCGGCCGGTGAGCAGTTTCAGCGCGAAGTCTCGCCGGCGTTTCAAATCATCCGGACCGCCGCCGCGAACCTCAAAGAGACCCGCAAGGTCGAGCCGCTCAAGATCCGCGTCTATACGACCTTCGCGTCGAAATGGCTGATCCAGCGGCTGCCGTCATTTCACGTCGCGCATCCGAACATCCGGCTGAACATCAGCAACGTGGTCGCCCCGATCGACTTCTCCAAGGACCGCGTCGATCTTGCGATCCAGTTCGGCGACGGCAAATGGCCGGGCGTCGTATCGGAATTGCTGTTCACCGATCTCATCCAACCGGTGTGCAGCCCGAAACTGCTGAAGACTGCGCGGCTGACCGAGATCGACGATCTGCGCAACGTGCAGATGCTGCACTCGCATTATCGCCGGACGGACTGGCACGACTGGCTGGCCGCCGTGAACCGCACCGATCTGCTCACCAGCAATGAAATCAGTTTCTCGTCGTCGATCCTGACGTATCAGGCCGCGGCCGAAGGCGTCGGTGTGGCGATCGGCCAAATTCACTTGCTGCGCAACGAAATCACCGACGGAACGCTGGTGCCGCTGTTCGATGCGCCGTTCGAGCGCAAGCTGGCGCACTACGTCGTGCGGCCGAAAGGCCGGCCGCTGAACCGCAAGGCGCGCAGCTTCTTGATCTGGCTACGCAAGAGCATGGATGAGTTCACGGCGGCGAGCCGGACGGCGTCACCTTAGAACAGCTCGAAGTCGCATTCGTCAGCGGCCGCCGGCTCCGGCTCCTTGGTGACGATGCCGAAGCGCCGCAGCGCATCGCGATGCTGGTTGCGCTCGCGCTCCATCGTGTAGCGCGCATAAAGCTGGTCGAGCACCGCCTCGTCGGATGGATCGATCGCGACCGTGCCGAGATCGCCCACGGCGCTTTCCAGTCGCTGGGCGACCGCCGGCAGCGCCGCAGCGCCGACGCCGAGCGTCGCCATCTGATCCATCGCGCCGTTCATGACACGGTCGAACTCGCCGCCTTCCTGAACCAAGCGGAGAATCAGGCCGCCGAGCCGCTCGTTGCCGGCTTCCACCTCGTGCAGCGCACGCAGGATTTCGGCTTCCATGCTGCTGAGTTCGTGCTGCTCGTTGCGGGATCGCGTCGCCCGAAGTTCGTCGGCCGCTCCTCCGATGCCGGCCAGTAGCGGCTCGAGTCGCACCGCGACGCCGCTCATATGGTCTGCCGTCACCTTCATCTCGTTGGCGATGACGACGAATGCTCGTCCCTTCGCGCCGAGGTGCCCAGCCTTGAGACTGGCATTCATGCCGATCAGTGTGATGTCGATGACCGAGTCCGCCAGATTGGCGATCGCATCGCGGAACTTCACCAGCGTGCCTTCCACCACGCTCAGCGCCTCGTCGATCGAGCGGCCGCCGTCCTCGCACATCGCGATCAGATTCGAAGCCTGGGCCAAGGTCCCGCGGACGCGAGACAGAAACGACGAATCGCCGTCCTTGCCGCCGTGCAGCGAGCGGCCTCGCTCGATCAGCAGCGATACTTCGGAGATGATCGTCGACAGCGACTGGACGATCTCGCCGATGCCGCTCTCGAATTCCTGCTGCGCATCCTTCAATTGCGCGGCTTCGAGTTGGACGATGACCCGGTCGAGCGAGCCGCCTGCCGTCATCGTCGGAACGAGGGTGGGGCCGGCGTCGCCGACCCGCTGCAACCCCTCGCAGACATGCTCGAGGCGTTGCCGCGTGCTGTCGCCGGCTTGCAGCAGAACGATCGAGCGGCCGACCACGTCGCTGATCTTGCGCGCGCTGCCGCCCGCGAGATCGGCGACATGGATGCTGCTGTTGCGCTGGCGCTGGAGATCGGCAAATGCCGAGCGCAGCTCGGTGGTGGAGGCGCCGAGCTGCGGCCGGTATCGACGTTCGAATTCGGTCTGCCGGCTCCAGGCGGTCTCCACCGCCGCGGCGAGCAATTGCTGGTCGCGCGCGCAGTCTTCGATCGAGATCTGCACGGCCTTGCCGAGGTCGAAGGCCTCCTGAGTGAAGGCGACGAAATCGCCGCGATCGCCGTCGAGCGAGGCCGACTCGATCTTCGCGCTTCGGGCGACGATCATGATCATGCCGACATACTTGGCCAACTGCTTCAGCAGCCCGCCCGATTCGATCACGGTGATCCGCAGCCTGTCGAGGAGCGCGCTCTCCGCCGGCAACGCCTCGGCAAGATCGTTCAGCCTCCGGGCGATATCCTGCAGCGCCCCCGAAGCGCCCTCGATCTGGGCGCAGGACAGTTCGCCCGATAGCGCGCTGAGCGACTCGTTGAGGCCCTGAAAGATCGTGTGGCCCTGACCGAGCTGACCTCCGACCTGGGCGAATGTGGTTTCGATCCGCGACGAGACCTGTTCGATCGACGTGATCGCGGCGGCGAGCTGATAATCTGACGATGTCACTGCATCAATCCGTCAGAGCCGTCTGGGCGGTCTGCTGCCACATCATGATCTCGCGCGGAATCTGGGTCAACGACACCACCTTCTCGACCGCGCCGCATTCGATGGCTTCCTTGGGCATGCCGAATACGACGCAGCTTTCCTCGTCCTGCGCGCGAGTGGATGCGCCGAGCTTCCGCATCTCCAGAAGGCCGCGCGCGCCGTCGTCGCCCATCCCGGTCATGATGATGCCGAGCGCATTGGGGCCCGCGTGCTGCGCGGCGGAGCGGAACAGCACGTCGGCCGACGGCCGATGCCGCGACACCGGAGGGCCGTCCTTGATGGCGATGCTGTAGCGCAGCCCGGTTCGTTGCAGCAGCATGTGCCGCGCACCCGGCGCGATATAGGCCCAGCCCGGCAGCACCGGATCGCCGTCCTCGGCTTCCTTGACGTTGATCACGCAGCCGGAGTTGAGCCGCCGCGCGAACGCCGCGGTGAAGCCCTGCGGCATGTGCTGCACGATCAGAATCCCCGGACAGTTCGGCGGCAGCACTTCGAGCACGTCGTGCAGCGCCTCGGTGCCGCCGGTCGACACGCCGATGCAGACAATGCGTTCGGTCGTCGGTCGCGACTTGGTCGCCACCGGCGGCGGGATGATGGCGTCGGCGGTGAGCTTTTGTTCGATCACCCGGCGCGCCGCACGCGGCCGCACGCGCGCGCGCGCTGCCGACTTGACCGCCTCGCGCAGCCGCCCGGAGCTTTCCCACAGCGCCTGCCGCGTATCGATCCGCGGCTTCGGCACGATGTCGACCGCACCGGCCTCGAATGCCTCGAACATCAGGTCCGAGCCTTCGGGGGTCAGCGACGAACAGATCACCACCGGAATCGGCCGCTGCGCCATGATCTTGCGCAGGAAGGTGATGCCGTCCATGCGCGGCATCTGGATATCGAGGATGATGACGTCGGGCAGCTCTTCCTGCAGCCGCCGAGCCGCCACGAACGGATCCGACGCGGTCCCCATCACGGCGATCTCCGGATCCTCGCTCAGGATGCTGCTGAGGATCTGACGCACCGAGGCCGAGTCATCGACGATGAGCACGCTGATCGGTTTCTTCGGCATTCAATGCGTTCCCTTCAGATCTCGAACTTGCCGTACCGATCGCGCCAGGACCAAACTCCGGCGCTGACTTCCGCTGATCACACAAGCCGCTGATCACACAAGGCGACCAGGCTTCGCGGTGACCGGCTAGATCTTAAAGATCGTTGGTTGAACCTGCCTTAACTCCGGCAGCGCGCTGTGAATCATCGATTCGGAATGTCCCACCAACAAGTAGCCGCCCGGCCGCAGGTGCGAGGCGAGCCGCTGCACCACCCGGCGCTGGGTTTCACGATCAAAATAGATCAGGACGTTCCGGCAGAAGATGATGTCGACGTCACGATCGACCGGATAAGACGCATCCATCAGATTCATGCGGGTGAAATTCGTCAGACGCCGCAGCTCCGGCACGACCCGAACCTCGGTGCGGGTGTGGTCTCGCGCTTTGAGGAAGTAGCGCTTGGCAAACTCTTCGGGCACCGGCTCGATCGTATCGCGGTGATAGATCGCGGAGGTCGCGATTCGCAGCACCGCGGTCGAGATATCGGTGCCGAGAATGCGGAAGTGAAACCGCGATCCGGTGCGGGTCATGTCGTCCAGCACCATCGCGGCCGTATAGGCCTCCATGCCGGTGGAGCACGCGGAACTCCAGATTTTCAAATCGCGGGACTTGCGCCCGTGCTGCCTGAGCAGATCGGGGACCGCCACCCGGCGGATGAAATCGAAATGCTGGGGCTCGCGAAAGAAATCGGTCTTGTTGGTGGTGACGACGTCGATCAGATGGATCAGTTCGTTCTCGAGGGCGTCCTCGTCCGACAGATGATCGACGTAGTCCCCGACCGCGTCGAACTTCAGCGCGCGGACGCGCTTGAACAGGCGCCCCTCCAGCATCAACCGCTTGGCATTCGGCAGTCTGATGCCGACGTGGCCTTCGATTAGTCCGGCGATCGACTTGAATTGCCGATCCGACAGTTGACGCCTGGCTTCGTGCATTCCGCGGCACTTTCGAGAGTTGGAAGGAGGAACGAGGGGCCGTTCGGCTCGCCCGGGCTGTGACGCCGAACGGCGGAAACGGCCCCTCGTCCAGATTGCTCATCCGGCGCTCGGCATCGTCACGCTCGCGGTCGGAGCGCGACGAACGCCGGCCTCGATCAGCGCTGGAAGTCCGCGTCGCGATCGTCCTCGCCGTCGCCGAGCGCGAAGGCGAAGCCGCCGCCGCCCGCGGCCTTCAGCTGGCGCTGCGGCTTGGCCGCCGGCTTCTTCGCCGGGCCACGATCAACAGCCGCCATGTGCGCGGCCTTGCTGCGCAGCTGGCTGACGGCCTTGTCGATCGGCGCGCTGCGCAGCTGCGCTCCGCTTTCGTCGATGCGGAAGAAGGCGATCGTCGACTGCAGCTGCTCGGCCTGCGAGGCGAGCTCTTCCGAGGTCGAAGACACCTGCTCCGAGGCGCTGGCGTTCTGCTGGCCGACCTTGTCGAGTTGCTGGATCGCCTGGTTGATCTGCGACGATCCGACGTCCTGCTCGCGGCAGGCCGAGGTGATCTCTTCGACCAGCTCGGCGGTCTTCTTGATGTCGGGCACCAGCTTGGCCAGCATCTCGCCGGCTTCGCGGGCGACCTTCACGGTCTCGGCCGAGAGCGAGCCGATTTCAGCCGCCGAGGCCTGGCTGCGCTCGGCGAGCTTGCGCACTTCCGACGCCACCACCGCAAAGCCCTTGCCGTGTTCGCCGGCCCGCGCCGCTTCGACCGCCGCGTTCAGCGCCAGCAGATCGGTCTGGCGAGCGATCTCCTGCACGATGGTGATCTTCTCGGCGATGGTCTGCATTGCTTCGACCGCACGACCAACCGCCGCGCCGCTCGCCTCGGCGTCCTTGGCGGACTGCGCGGCGATCTTCTCGGTCTGGTTGGCGTTCTCGGCGTTCTGCTTGATGTTGGAGGCCATCTCCTCCATCGACGAGGAGGCTTCCTCGGCCGACGAGGCCTGCTCGGTCGCGCCCTGCGAGAGCTGCTCGGCGCTGGCCGAGAGTTCCTGGCTGCCGGCCGAGACGTTCTGCGCGGCGGTCAGTGCTTCGGACACGATCTGGCGCAGCTTCTCCACCATCTGCTCCAGCGCGATGCCGAGCGTATCCTTGTCCGACAGGCGCTTGGCATCGACCGTGAGGTTGCCCTGCGCGATCTGGTCGGCCATCGCCGCGGTCGCGTTGAGATTCGCGGTCATCGCATTCAGCGACTTCACCAGATCGCCGATTTCGTCGTTGCTGGCGACGTCGATCTTCTTGCTGAGATCGCCGATCGCCACCGCATCCGCCAGATCGACGGCGCTCGCCAGGGCCTTGCTGATGTTGATCGCGATCCAGGTCGCGGCGATCAGCGCGATGACGAGCGACGCGATCACCAGGCTGATCAGCATCAGCTGAGCGCGCGCGCCATTCTCCTTCGCCTGCTCGGTCTGATCGGCCATCAGCTTGCGAACGAAGGTGGTGTACTCTTCGAGGTTCGCGGTGGCTTCACTGACAGCCCTGCGGACTTCCGTGGTCGACAGCTCGGTCGCCTTCGGCTTGTCGGTCTTGGCGAACCGGAGTGCCTGATCTTCGCTGCTGTTCAGACGCAGGTAGGAAGCCGAGAACTTGTCGAGAATCTTCTTGCCGTTCTCGGTCGCGGCCGCGTGGATCTCGTCCCGCAGCTGCGTCAGCTTGATGCGGATGCTGCCGATCTCCGCGATGTAGCGATCCGTCTCGCCTTCATTGACAGCCAGGATCGCGTTTTTCTCGGCGCGGATCTGCTGCAACACCATTTCGTTCAGGTGGCTGGCCTTGTCGAGCCGGGCGGCTGCCGCCGTGAGCGACTCGGTGGTGGCGCTCATTTCGCTCAGCTTCATGTAGGCAAGCCCGCCGGCGATGGCGGTGAGCAGAATGACGAGGCCGAACCCGCTCGCGAGCTTCGCTTTGACCGTGAATCTCATCTTTGATCTCACACTTGAATTGATCGGTTGAATTGGGTTGCTACGCCTGACACCACTCACGCTTCACCTAGGCGGCACGGGATGCCTCCATGGCCATCTCGTGCTCCGGTAACTTGGCACTCGCCATCAGCTTGGAGAGATCGAAGATGATGACGAAGCGCTCGCCTTTACGGCCGATGCCGGCGATGTAGTCCGACTTCCATTTCCCTCCGACCTCCGGGACCGCCTCGAGCGAGGAGTCCTCGATGCCGGTGACCTCGTAGACGCAGTCGGCAACGAAGCCGACGCCGACGATGCGGTCGCCGATCGGAACGTCGAGAATGATGATGCGCGTGGCTTCGGTGGCGGGGACCGCGGGCAGATCGAGCTTCAGCCGCAGATCGAGAATCGGATAGCCGGCACCGCGGACATCGATCATGCCCAGCATGAAGTCGGGCGCGTGCGGCAGACGGGCGATCGGCCGCATGTCGAGGATTTCGCGGACGTTGCGGATCGAGATGCCGAAAGTCTCTCCGGCCAATCCCAACGTCAGATATTGCGCCATTTCGGCCATCTTACACTCCGCCCCAGCACAGCCAGTCGCACCCAAGCGCGTTCTTCAGGGAGAGCGCGCTCAATTGAGGATCCGTTCCATGTTCGGCACGATGACGAACTCCTCGCGCCATTTGGTGATGAAGCGGATGTAGTCCGGCTTCCAATGCATCCCGACGCGCGGCGTCTGCTGCACGTCGACCTTGGAGATCTCGGTGACTTCGTACACCTTGTCGGCGGTGACCCCGACCAGCACCGGTTCGTTGTCGATCCGCACTTCGAGAACGACGATCCGTGTATCGACGGTTTCGCGCGCGGCCGGCATACCGAAGCGGATACGCAGATCGGCGAACGGGATGACATTGCCGCGGACGTTGATGACACCCGGGACGAACGCTTTCGCGCCCGCCACCTTGGTGGCCGGAATCGGATCGATGATCTCACGCACCGATTCCGCATCGAGCGCGAATTTCTCGTCGCCGAGCCCGATCATCACCACCTGGATGGCATCGTCGTGGGTCGCGTCTTGGGCTTGGTCCCTGCTCATCAGGCCGCCTCGCTCATCTGCTGCTTCTCCGATTGCGCCTGTGCAAGCGCGACGAGCTGGACCACGTCGAGGATCAGCGCCGCGGTGCCGTCGCCGAGGATGGTGGCGCCGGAGAAGATCGTGACGTTGGAATGCAGCTTCGACAGCGACTTGATCACGGTCTGGTGGTTGCCGATGATCTGGTCGGCGACCAGACCGACGCGGGTCTCGCCGGTCGAGATGATGATCGTCTTCTGGTGTTCGTCCGGCTCGCCGGTGGACTCGAAGGCGTCGCGGAGCCGCATGAACGGCACGAGGTTGCCGCGGACGTTGAGGAAGTTCCGGCCGCGCGAGCGCTCGTCTTCGGCCGTCAGCTCGACGCATTCTTCGACAGCCGACAGCGGGATGATGTAGCGCTGGTCGCTGACGCGGATCAGCAGACCTTCGATGATCGCCAGCGTCAGCGGCAAACGCAGCGTCACCGTCGTGCCCTGACCCGGCACGGTCGACAGATCGATCGAGCCGCGCATGTTCTCGATGGTGCGCTTGACCACATCCATGCCGACACCGCGGCCGGACAGCGCCGAGATCGTCTGCGCGGTCGAGAAACCGGGGTGAAACAGGAATTGGTGGATCTCATGGTCGGACAGCGCCGCGCCGGGCGCGATCAGCCCCTGCTCTTCCGCCTTGGCGCGGATGCGCGCGGTGTTGAGCCCACCGCCATTGTCCTTCACCGTCACCAGCACCTGGGCGCCGGCATGCACCGCCGCGAGTTCGATGCGGCCCTGCTCCGGCTTGCCGGCCGCTGCGCGCGCCGACGGCGCCTCGATGCCGTGGTCGATCGAGTTGCGGATCAAATGAACCAGCGGATCGGCCAGGCATTCGATCATGGTCTTGTCGAGTTCGGTATCCTCGCCAGAGGTGATGAACTCGACCGGCTTGCCCAGGTCGCGCGACAGATCGTGGATCAGGCGGCGGAAACGGCCGAACAGCGACCCGATCGGCACCATGCGGGCGCCCATCGTGGTGTCGCGCAGGCTGGAAGCGAGCCGCTCGATCTCCTCGGCGATCATCTTGATCGACAGATCGGAGCCGTGCGCCGCGAGCTGGCTGAGACGCGCCTGGGCGATCACCAGTTCGCCGACCCGGTCCATCAATTCGTCGAGCCGCTCGGCCTGCACGCGTACTGTCGCGATGCCGCGATCGTCGGCGCGGCGCGGTTCACCGCTGCGCCGCTCGGGCTTCGCCGCAGGGCCCGGCTGCTCGGCTGCCGCGACCTCGACCGGCGCCTGGGCCGGCACCAGCGGCACGTCGGCCGCCAGGATGTCCGGAAACGGTTCGGCGGCGACGGGGGCCGAGTCACGCTCCTCTTCGAGCAGCGGCTCCAGCGAGAGCTTCATTTCGTCGATCACGAACATGAAGACGTCGTCGATCGCGGCCTTGTCGCAATCCGAATGCAGCGCGACGTCCCATTTCAGGTAGCAGTCTTCCGGCTCGAACTCGTCGATGAACGGAATGTCGTCGGTCAACGGCACGACGAAACAGGGGCCGAGCTTGGCGAGGTCTTCGAGCAGGTCCAGCGGATTGGAGCCGTTGCGGAGGATTTGCTGGTCGAACTCGAGGCGGAGCCGCCAGCCGACCGATCGTTTTTCGGCAGGCGCGGCGACGACGGGCGCGTGGGTTAACTCGACCTCGGCAGCGCCCGCTTCCGGCGGCACGAAGCGGCTGAGATCGGCCAGGATCGCATCGCCGATGATGGCGTCGGTGTCGTCCGGCGTCTCGATCAACGCGCGGATGAAATCTTTGGCGGCGAGCGCAACGGAGATCAGATCCTGGGTCGGCTTGATCTCGCCCTTGCGGACGCGCTCGAACGCGGTCTCGAATTCATGGGTGAAAGTCGCGACCTTGTCGAACCCGAACATCGCGCCCGACCCCTTGATGGTGTGCAGGGCGCGAAATGCCGAGTCGATCAGCTCGCGATCGTCGGGGTTTTGCCCGAGATCCAGCAGGGCCGCTTCCAGGACCTCGAACAGCTCGGCGGCCTCCTGGCGAAAAATCGCTGCCGGATCGATCATGGTCATGCCCGCACCAGCCTGCTGACGACGGACACGAGTTGCTCGGGCTTGAACGGCTTGGTGATCCAGCCGGTCGCACCGCAGCTCTTGGCCTCCTGCTTGACCGCGTCGTTGGATTCCGTGGTCAGGAAGACGATCGGCAGCCCCACCAGGCTCGGCAGTTTGCGCAGCGCCTTGATCAGTTCGAGGCCGTTCATCACCGGCATGTTGAGATCGGTGATGACGAGATCGACCTTGCTGGCCTGCGCCTTGGCGAGGCCCTGGGCGCCGTCGCCGGCCTCCAGAACGCTGTGCCCGGCCGGCTCCAGCGTCACCTTGATCATCTGGCGGATGCTGGGGGAATCATCGACGGTGAGAATCGTGGCCATCAGGAGCCACCTTTCTTCTGCGGGAAATGCTGATCGATCGCCGCGTCGCTGGAAAAGCCGGCGCGCCGAATAGTGTTACGCAGAGGTTGGGACAGCTCGGTCAGGACGACGGGCCGTCCTTGCGCTTCGCCGGTCTTCGCCGTCGACAGCAGGAGCTGGACCGAGGTGACGTCGGCCTTGTCCACGCTGGAGCAGTCGATCTCCAGCCGGCCCTGTCGGCTGAAGGCTTCTCGGACTGCCTCGTAGATTCCCCGGATTGAGCTGATACTGAAGTCGGAAGGAAGCCGTAGCGAATTCTTCGCACCGGCAGAATCGTGCGTCATTGCAAGCCCCAGTCACACGGCGACTCACGCGGGGACAATTGGTGATGCAATCGCCGCGCATTCGCTCAGTGCCCTGAGTGTGCCGATGAGATATTAAGAAATTATACTTGGAGGATTTAAAGTTACGCCCCCCGCGTAGCGCCGATTATTACTTATCGAGGCGGAGACGCGCCCACCTGTTCGCGGTTACCAGGCGGAGTATCGCCTGCCGCTCAGGCACAATTCTGCACCCGTAATCTGATACTGCGTACATTTACGTAGGCGGGCCTCTTCGCTCGACGACAATCGAATCGAGCAACCGTCTCAGTAGACGTTTAACTTCCGACAGGTAGGTTTATCGCGACTGCCGCTCATAAGCGCCAGTATTAATACGGGGACCAGCCGAGATGCTCATCCAGGCGCTTCTTGTCGACGACAGCCGTTCTGCCTTGGAGTACATGAAGCGTCAGATCGAAGCCGCGGGCGACGTCGGCGCGATTACCTTCACCGACCCGCTCGAGGCACTTGCCGCGGCCAGGCATACGGACATCGCTCTTGCGCTGGTCGACTACGAGATGCCGCATCTCGACGGCATCAGCCTGATCCGTGAGCTTCGCGCGCTTCCGCACTTCTCGGACATTCCGATCGTGATGATCACGTCGATCGAAAGCGACGACGTCCGGCTCCGCGCCCTCGACGCGGGCGCCACCGACTTCCTGTCCAAGCAGCAGAAGACCCTGGAAACCCAGGTGCGGCTTCGCAACCTCGTCAAGCTTGGGCTGGCGATCCGAAAGCTCAACGATCGCGCCGCACATCTGGCCTGGGAGGTCGCCGAGGCGACCCGGCAGTTGCAGGAACGAGAGGAAGAAATCATCCTCCGGCTGGCGCTGTCGGTCGAGTATCGCGACAACGACACCGGCGACCACACCCTTCGTGTCGCCAAGTACAGCCAGCTGATCGCGGGCCAACTCGGCCTTCCGCCACGACTATGCCGCGACATTTATCTCGCCGCACCGCTGCACGACGTCGGGAAGGTCGCGACACCCGACCACATCCTGCTGAAGCCGGGCGGCCTCACTCCGGAAGAGATCGCCGTGATGCGGACGCATACGACGGTCGGCGGCACGATTCTCGCCGGCAGCCGGTGCGAACTGATTCAACTCGCCGCCGATATCGCGATCGCCCACCACGAACGCTGGGACGGCGCCGGCTATCCGCACCGCCTGAAGGGCGAGGACATCCCGATTGCCGCCAGGATCGTCGCCGTCGCCGACGTGTTCGACGCGCTGACGACCAAGCGTCCCTATAAAGAAGCGTTCACGCTGCCGACTGCGCGGCAACAGCTCGAAGAAGGAAGGGGCCGCCACTTCGACCCCGCCTGCGTCGACGCGTTCTTCGCGCGCTGGCCGGACGTCGTGGCCATCGCGACCGGACAAAGCCTGCCGATCGCCGCCGACGCGCCGGCGCTGCAGCCGGGCCTGAGCGTGACAGCTCCAAACGAGGTGGTTGCCTTACCGTCCTGAGCGCTTGGGCGATGCATTCAACGCCGCCGACGTCGGGTCGCGAGATCTGCTGATCACACGCATGACAACCGAGCAGGTCCCGGCCGTCCGCCTTTCGCCCGCCTCGCCCTCGCCTGTGGTTAGCCGCTCGGAGCCTCGTTGGAATCGCCGGGGTCGGACAGCATCCCGCTGCCGGGCGTTTTGCTCTCGTCGGTCAATTCGGGCTTGGTGTGCGGGCCGGCCGGGTTCGGCTCGGTTTTGACGTTGGCCTCCCGGGATGTGGCCTTGCCGGCAGTTCCGCGGCTCTCGGCATGCTCATCGTCGCCCGCCTCATGCCGTTGCCCGACTAGATCCCTGTCCGCCATGATGTCACTCCTGCCTATCCAACTTCTGCCGCGCGACCGCACCCTCCCAAGGGGAGTCCGCAGCGCAGCGTCATCACGGCAACAGCGAATGGCGTGCGTCTGTTCCTGGCAGCAGCCGCGTCAAAGCCTGCGACCAAGTGAGCGTCTCTTAAGCCGACGCCCTCGGCGGAACCTGCTTGGCGGCGAAGACGCGGACGCGCACCAGCGATCCTCAACCCATTGAAATCGTTGGCTGGGGCGGGAGGGTACTCAGCCAGCAGCCAACCGGATCGAACTTATTGAAATTATTGCGTTTCTATTCGCGACACAGGGCGTGTGTAGCATCCAAGTGTAGCATCAGCAAGTCCCGTGGCGGGACGAGCGGAAAGGCGCAGGCGCCCAGTGTCCCTACAGGCATGGGAATACGCCAACCTCGCTCGATCTCGATTGTCCGGTCGAGTCCGGGAAACAACATCCGGCTGCCGACCTCGAATTGAACGATTCAAGGCCGATAGGCG
>NZ_LJIC01000106.1 GCF_001295845.1 Rhodopseudomonas sp. AAP120
GGGGGGGGGGGGGGGGGGGGGGGGGGGCGCCCCAGGCACTGAGTCAGCTATTCGCGGAGCGGAGTGCCCTCACCCGGATCGCTTCGCGATCCGACCTCTCCCGCAAGCGGGAGAGGTTGCGCTGTACTCGGGGCGAAGCTTCGCGGCCTTACCCCTTCGCCTGCCTTGCCGGCGACGGCTGCGTCGCGGGCCTGGTCGGGACGTCCCAGATGTCCTCGGCGTATTCGGCGATGGTGCGGTCGGAGGAGAACCAGGCCATGCGGGCGACGTTGAGGATGCCGGCGCGGGTCCAGGCGGAGCCGGCGCGCCAGCGCGCGTCGATGCCGCGCTGGGCTTCGTAGTAGCTGTCGAAATCGGCGCTGACCATGTAGTGGTCGAGGTGCCGCAGCGCGTGCGCCACCGAGGCGAAGCGCGCCGGATCGTCCGGCGAGAACGCGCCGGAGTCAATCGCCCGGATGGCGCGGTCGAGCTGCGGCGAGCGGCGGATGACGTCGGTGGCATCGAGCCCCTGCGAGCGGCGCGCCACGACTTCCAGCGCTTCCATGCCGAAGATCGCGATGTTCTCCGGCCCGACGTGGTCGCGGATCTCGATATTGGCGCCGTCGAGCGTGCCGATCGTCAGCGCGCCATTGAGCGCCAGCTTCATGTTGCCGGTGCCGGACGCTTCCATGCCGGCGGTGGAGATCTGCTCGGACAGATCGGCCGCCGGAATGATCACTTCGGCGAGGCTGACATTGTAGTCGGCCAGGAACACGACCTTGAGCTTGCCGCCGATCGAGGCGTCGTTGTTGATCACTTCGGCGACGTCGTTGATCAGCTTGATGATCAGCTTGGCGTAGCGATAGCTCGCCGCCGCCTTACCGGCGAAGATCTTGACGCGCGGCACCCAGTCCGCGCCGGGATTGTCCTTGATGGCGTGGTACAGCGCGACGGTCTCGAGCACGTTGAGCAGCTGGCGCTTGTATTCGTGGATGCGCTTGATCTGCACGTCGAACAGCGCGCCGGGATCGACCCGGACGCCGTTGCGCTCGCTGATCAGCCGCGCCAGCGCGATCTTGTTGCGGTGCTTGATGGTGCGGAACTGCTGCTGGAACGCGCTGTCGCCGGCGAAGGCTTCGAGGCCGGAAAGCCGGCTCGGGTCGTCCAGCACGGCGTCGCCGCAGGCGGCGCGGACCAGGTCGGTCAGCCCCGGATTGGCCAGCGTGAGCCAGCGCCGGAAGGTGATGCCGTTGGTCTTGTTGGTGATGCGGTCCGGATAGAGATGGTTGAGATCGTGGAACACGGTCTCCTTCATCAGGTCGGAATGCATCGCCGACACGCCGTTGATGCGATGCGAGCCGATGAAGGCGAGATGACCCATGCGGACGCGCCGCCCGGCCTTCTCGTCGATCAGCGACACCGAGGCGCGGAATTCGATATCGCCGGGGCAGCGCTGCTCGGCGAGCGCCAGATGCGCCTCGTTGATGCGGTAGATGATGTCGAGGTGCCGCGGTAGCGTGCGCTGGAACAAATCGAGCGGCCAGGTCTCCAGCGCCTCGGGCAGCAGCGTATGGTTGGTGTAGCTCAGCGTCGCGCGGGTGATGTCCCAGGCGTCGTCCCAGCGCAGATTATGGATGTCGACCAGCAGCCGCATCAGCTCGGCGACCGCGAGGCTCGGATGCGTGTCGTTGAGCTGGATCGCCGCCTTCTTGGCGAGGTTGCGGATCTGGCCGTCGGAATCGAGGTGGCGCTTGATCAGATCCTGCAGCGACGCCGAGACGAAGAAGTATTCCTGGCGCAGCCGCAATTCGCGGCCGGCGGCGCTCTCGTCGTTGGGATAGAGGAATTTGCAGATCGCCTCGGCGCGCGCCTCGTGCGCGGTGGCGCCGAGATAGTCGCCGGTGTTGAACACGTCGATCAGCATCGGATCGGGCGCGCGCGCCGACCATAGCCGCAGCGCGTTGACGTGCTCGCCGCGCCAGCCGACGATCGGGGTGTCGTACGCCACCGCCTGCACGGTTTCGACCGGCGTCCAGACCGTCCGGGTCAGGCCCTTGGCGTCGGTGACCTGGGCGATCTGGCCGCCGAACATCACCTGGTAGACGACCTCAGGCCGCTGCAGCTCCCAGGGATTGCCGAACGACAGCCATTCGTCGGGGAATTCCTGCTGCCAGCCGTGATTGATGATCTGGCGGAACAGGCCGTAATCGTAGCGGATGCCGTAGCCGTAGGCCGGGATGTCGAGCGTCGCCATGCTCTCCATGAAGCAGGCGGCGAGCCGGCCGAGGCCGCCATTGCCGAGCGCGGCGTCGGGCTCGCATTTGCGCAGGTCGTTGAGGCCGACGCCGAGATCGCCCAGCGCGGCGGCATATTGCGCCAGCAGGCCCATATTGTTGAGCGCGTCGGTGAACAGCCGGCCGATCAGGAACTCGAGCGACAGGTAATACACCCGCTTGCGGCCGGCGTCGTAGCTCTCCTTCTCGGACACCAGCCAGCGGTGGACGATGCGGTCGCGCAGCGCCAGCGCCGAGGCCTTGTACCAGTCGTGCTTGGTGGCCTGGGTCGCCTCCTTGCCGATCGCCAGGGTCAGCTTGGAGAGGATGGCACTCTTGATCTCCGCGAGCGCCAGCTCATCGATCGGCGGCTGCGACGGCTGAAATTTCTCTGGCGGGGACTGCACGGTCAAGTGACGATCCTACAAAGGTTTATCGGGTTCTGAGCATACAAACATTAGCGCCCGATCGAAACCCGTGACGAGTGCATCGATGCGGCGCGCTGCACTGGTTTTGTGCACAACGCCGAGGGGCGACCCACACGACGTGTTTGCAGCCATGAATCAGTTCGACGCCTGATTGTATCCGGAGCATGCCGTAAGCCGGATGGCTGCAGGATGAACGGCGCCGCAGACACCGCGGCGGATCGCCGTCGGGGCGGCGGCGGAGCTAGGGCGGAAGATGCAGTCGGTGATGCACAAGCCGATCAGAACAAATTAAGAACATTTTTATAAACTACTGAGATATCATCCTGATTCGGTGCGTGCCGCGCCGATATATTGGGGTCTCTCCAGCTTGTGAGGGCTACATGTCGACGATTGCGTTCGATCAGATGGCGCTGACGCGGATCGCGGATTTCTCGCGTTCGCTGTCGCGGCTGCATCAGCTCGCCCGCCGGCAATGGATCGACGACGACCAGCTCGACCGCGAATTCAACACGGTGTGCCAGTCGATCTGGGGCTATTCGCCGGACGATCTGTGCGACGAGATGTTCGCGGCCGACGATCTCGCCTGGCTCGACACGCTCGACGAAAGCAGCGCGCGGATCTTCGCGGCCGAGCACGGCTACGATCTGGTCGACGACAGCGGCATGCTGACCGACTGGTGGGGCTATTGCTGGATGATCCTGGCCGAGAAGCGCGGCCTGCTGACCCCGGAAAATCGCGCCGCCGCCAGAGCCAAGATCGAGGAAGCCTACCTGGCCGCACCGAATGTGATCGGCGTGATCGTGGCGCGGTAGAACAAAGGAACTCGCCCCGCGCGCAGAGCTACTTCAGGCGTTCGCCCCAGGCACGTCATTTCGGGGCGCGCCACCGGGTCCGGCCTCTGGCCGGCACGATGACAGGCTCCGCGCGAACCCGGAATCCAGATGTTATTTGACCGACCAGCCTCGCAAGGGGCACGGCTGTGGTGCCCCTGAAAGTCGGGATTCCGGGTTCGCTCGCTGCGCGAGCGCCCCGGAATGACGTGCTTGGGTCTGGCCCTCAGTCGAGAGGTCCTTAATCGATACTTAATCGAGGCTGTGGCCGGAAGCCGGGGCACTCGCTGCCGCGCGGCGGGCTGGGACCGGCGTCGCAGGCGCGATCGGTGCCGCGACATCACGACCAGCAGGTGCGACCCCGTCGGCCAGTTGATCGGCAACCGGCGCGACCTTCATCTCGCCGAGCTTGGCGCGGAGCTGCGCGGTCAGGCCGGGATAGTCGGCGACCGGGGTGAAGTCCGGGGTCTGCTCGGCGCCGAGCCGGATGCCGTTATAGGCGGCGAGACCGGTCGCGGTGGCGACGATGTCGCCGGGGCGTAGCGAGGTGTCCTGCGACAGGTCGATCTGCGCCAGCCCGGCCGGATCGCGGCCGTTGCAGGTGCAGTCGGCCTTCAGCGCCTTGCGATAGGCGTAGGCGTTTTCGCTGTCGGCATAGCGCTGGCCGCCGGCGGCGGTCGCGTAGTCGATGTTGCTGCCGTAATACACCTTGGCGTTGCCGGCCGGGCAGAACATCGTGCACATCTGCGCCGCCGTCATGCCGCCGCGGACCTGCAGGGCGAAATACTTGCCGTCGCACGGCCGCACGCAGAATGCCGGCCCGCCGCCGGAAGCCACCGGCCGGGAGGGCGCGGGCGGCGGGGCCGCCTGCTGATTGAGCCCGAACGGATCGGCGAAGAAATTGGCTTGGGGCGGCGCGCCGCGCTGCTGCGGCCGCTGCGGAGCTCCGCCGCCGAACAGCATTTCGAGGATGTTCTGCGCCGCGGCCGGATGCGGGTGCAGAGCGGCCGAGCCACCGATCGCGAGCGCAGCGGCGAGCACCATGGGACGTCCACGGCGCAGCATTTCGACAATCTGACGCAACGCTCACTCCACCCGAGGCGATCGTGCTGCGGCCGAGCCGCGACGCGGTCACTTTAGGTCGGGATGGTAAACGCGCGGTTTCCGCCGCGACGCCGTGCGTGCGCGGCGGCGTCAGCTCTTGAGAAACTCGCTGGCCTTGTACAGCGAGCGGAACGGCAGCCCGGCCGCGGCGAAGGCGTCGGTGGCGCCTTCCTCGCGGTCCACCATGGTCAGCACCAGCACGATCTTGGCGCCGGACTCCTTCACCGCCTCGACCGCCTTGATGGCCGAGCCGCCGGTGGTGGTGACGTCCTCCACAATGACGCAGCGCTTGCCGGCCAGGCTCTCGCCCTTCGCCAGGCCTTCGACCGACAGCCGCGCGCCGTGTTCCTTGGGCTTCTTGCGCACGAAGAACGCCGCGATCGGGTGGTTCTTCAGCCACGACAGCTGCGCGATCGCGCCCGCCAACGGCACCGCGCCCATCTCCAGCCCGCCGACATAATCGACCTTCTCGTCGCGCAGCGCCTCGTAGGTCAATTCCGCCAGCAGCGCCGCGCCCTCCGGATCGAGCATCGTCGGCTTGAGATTGAAATAGAAGTCGCTCTTGCGCCCCGACGCGAGCGTGATCTCACCCCGGCCGAACGAACGGGTACGAATGATCTCGGCAAGACGGGCGCGGGACGCGGATTTGGACACGGGCGGACTCTCTGATGCTGGCTTTACGGAAAACGCCGCAATCTAGCCGCGGCGGCGCGGGGATGCCAGCGGCGCGGGGAGGGTATCAACGGTGCAAAAGCCTGCAGCACCCGTCGTGCTGGTCGCAGCATCGCCGCCGGCACAGCGCGCTCCCTCTCCCGCTTGCGGGAGAGGGTTGGGGTGAGGGCGCCCCGAGCAGCGAGTCCGCGTTGCGCGGAGCGGAGT
>NZ_LJIC01000107.1 GCF_001295845.1 Rhodopseudomonas sp. AAP120
GGCCAGCCATTTGGCGGCTTCCTCGCGATTGGCAGGCCCGCCGCCGCGGCCCGCCATGCGGGCCATCGCCAGCGCGAACATCGCCTCGCGGTCACCCAAATCGGCGGCGCGCCTGTACCACTCGACCGCCTTGTTGTAGTCGCGCTTGGTGCCGAGCGCGTTGGCGTAGAGCTCGCCCAGCATGGTCATTGCCTTGGGGTCGCCGAGCTCCTGGGCGCGCTTCATCGCCAGGTCGAACGCAGTCTTGTAGAAGCCGCGCTGATAGGCGCCGTACACCAGATCGACATTGGGGTCGTCCGCCGCTGCATCGGCCCCGTCCGCGGGCGTGCCCGGCTTGGCGCCACCGCCCTTGTCGGCGGCCGGCTTCTTAGCCTTGTCCTTATCGGCGGGCGCCGCAGCGGGCTTGGCGGCGGCTTTGGGCGCGGGGGTCGGCTTGGGCTTCGGCTTTTCCGGCTCGATCGGCTTCGGGAATGGATTCGGCGGCGGCGGAGTCAGCGACAGCTGGGCCGACGCGCCGCCGGTGGCGAACAGCAGCACGGCCGCAGCGAGCGAGAACGGGCGCAGCGATTTCATCGATTATTCCCGCGAGGCCGGGGCCGCGTCGGCGGTTGCCGCATAGCCCCGCTTCAGCGCCGCTTCGGCCTCCGCCAACACGGTCGCCTCGGCGCCCGGTTCGGCCCAGACGAGATCGCCGAGCAGCACGAAATCGGCGCCGGCCGCTGCGAATTCCTCGACCTCGTTGCGCGACAGCGCGTAGCCCACACAGGGCGGCTCGAACAGCTCGGCCCACCAGTTCAGCCGCTCGGCGATCGCATCCGACGACGGACGGGTGCCGTCGTCGGTCGGCTCACCGAACAGCACGTAGTCGGCGCCGGCTTCGCCGGCCACCATGGAGTCGTGACGGGTCGGCAGACCGCCGACGCCGGCGATCCGCGACGGCTGCAATTGCGGCAGCCACTCCTTCATCTCGGCAAGGCCCGTCAGATGCGCCCCGTCGGCGCCGCCGCGCGCCACCAGATCGGCATGGCCGTCCAGCAGCAGCGCGGCGCCGGCCGCTTGCACCACGCCCGCCACCGCCTTGACCCGGGTGATCAGCGTCCTCGGATCGGATGGCGCGAGCCGCAGCAGCACCGCCGCGACATCGGCAGCGGCGAGCAGGCGCGGCAGCACCGCGAGCAGGGGAGCGGGATCAGCGAGTGCCGGCGTCGCGAGGTAGAGACGCGGCGCCGGGCGGGGCGGGGCAGGCTTGGCGGCCATCGCGGCTATGCGGCTTTCTTGCTTTCCAGGTCGGAGCTCCACTCGCCCTTGCTGGCGAGCGAATTCATCTTGGCCCGGTGGGTGAAGGCGGCCTGGCCGGCCGCGACATTATCGACCTTGCCCGACCACGCCTTCTGCGGCGCGGCCTGCAGGGCACGGCCGTAGGAGAAGGTGAGGCCCCAGGGCAGGCCGCCGATCTTGTTCATGGCGTCGAGATGCGCGGTGGCTTCCTCGTCCGACTGGCCGCCCGACAGGAACGCGATGCCCGGCACCGCCGACGGCACGCAGGACTTCAGCAGCTTGACGGTCTTCTCGGCGACTTCCTGCACCGACGCCTGCTTGGGCGACTTCTTGCCGGCGATCGCCATGTTGGGCTTCAGGATCATGCCCTCGAGCGCGACGCGCTGGAAGTACAGCTGCTGGAAGGTTTCCTTCAGCACCCATTCGGTGACGTTGTAGCAGGTGTCGATGTCGTGGGAGCCGTCCATCAGCACTTCCGGCTCGACGATCGGCACGATCTGCGCCTGCTGGCACAGCGCCGCGTAGCGCGCCAGCGCGTGTGCGTTGGTCATGATCGCCGTGTGGGTCGGAACGCCCCTCGCGGAATCGATATCGATCACCGCGCGCCATTTCGCGAAGCGCGCGCCCTGCTTGTAGTACTTGGCGAGCCGTTCGGCGAGCTTGTCGAGACCGACGGTGATCAGTTCGCCCGGGCAACCCGGCAGCGGCTGCGTGCCTTCGTCGACCTTGATGCCGGGGATCGAGCCGGCCTGCTCGATCAGCTTGACCAGCGGCGTGCCGTCGGCGGCATTCTGCCAGATGGTCTCGTCGTACAGGATAACGCCGGAGATGTACTCGCTCATCGCTTCCTTGGAGCGGAACATCATCTCGCGGTAATCGCGGCGGTTGGTTTCGGTGGATTCGACGCCGATCACGTCGAACCGCTTCTTGATGGTCCCGGAGGATTCGTCGGCCGCAAGGATGCCCTTGCCGGGCGCGACCATCGCCCGGGCAATCTTGTTGAGGTCGGCGAGGTTCATCAACGTCTCTCCTATAAGGTGTTTTTGTTGGTTGGAAGGCAGCGGACAGGGTCTTAGACGAAAGCCGAGATGAGGGTCTTAGACAATGCCCAGGAAAATGGCGAGGGCGCGATTGACCGCGGAGATGTCTTCGGGGGAGAGGCGGCCGATGCGTGAACGGATCCGGTGAGGGGCGACTGCCGTGATCTTGTCCACCATGATCTGAGACAGATGCCGCAGGCCGTTATCCGGGGCCGGCTCGACTGAAATGCGGATCACGTCGATATCGCGCAATTCTGTGGTGAGCGGTAAGACCACGATCGAGGGGACTTCGTCGAAATCCTCGTTCTGGACAACAACAGCGGGTCTGGGCTTGCCATAGTCGCCTTGCATGGCGACCAGAACGATATCGCCTCGGGTCACTTCCAGCCTTCTGGATCGTACCAATCTTCAATTTCGGCGAGAATCTGCTGCTCGTGAGGATCGTTCGCGATCAATCGGCACTGCCGCTTGATCTCGGCCTTCCATTCCGGCGACTTGTAGTTCTCGGGAACCCAGATCGTCGCTGGCTTCAGCCCCATCGCCTTCATCTTCTCGCGGTGACGGCGGACGCGTTCGGCGCTGAGGCTGCGCGGCTTGTCGGCACGCTGGACCTTAGCGGCCGTGCGCTTGCCGGTGGCCGGCTTGTCGACCTTCCTGTCCATCGGGACTGCCTCTATCCGAAGCGTTACATGTAACGCAACATAGGCCTCCGATGGGCAAGCTGCAAGCCGGCGCCGGCCGCGAAACTTACTTCGCCCGCAGCACTTCGACGCCGGGCAGCGGCTTGCCTTCCATCCACTCCAGGAAGGCGCCGCCGGCGGTCGAGATGTAGGTGAAGTCGTCGGCCACGCCGGCGTGGTTGAGCGCCGCGACGGTGTCGCCGCCGCCCGCCACCGAGATCAGCTTGCCGTCCTTGGTGCGCTTGGCGGCGTGCTTGGCGGCCTCGACGGTGCCCTTGTCGAACGGCGTCAGCTCGAAGGCACCGACCGGGCCGTTCCATACCAGCGTGGCGGCGTCGTCGATCGCCGCGTGGATGCGCTCGATCGAGCGCGGGCCGACGTCGAGGATCATGGCGTCAGCCGGGATGGCGTCGAGTCCATAGGCGAAGGACGGCGCATTGGCCTCGAAGTGATACGCCACGGTAGCGTCGACCGGCAGAATGATGGCGCAGTTCGCCGCCTCGGCCTTGTCGAGAATGCGCAGCGCAGTCGGAGCCAGATCCTTCTCGCACAGCGACTTGCCAACCTTGACGCCCTGCGCGTGCAGGAAGGTGTTGGCCATGCCGCCGCCGATCACCAGCGCCTGCACCTTGGTGACGAGGTTTTCCAACAGGTCGATCTTGCTCGACACCTTGGCGCCGCCGACGATGGCGATCACCGGCTTGGTCGGTGCTTCGAGCGCCTTCTCCAGCGCGACCAGTTCGGCCTGCATGGTGCGGCCCGCATAGGCCGGCAGTTTGTGTCCGAGGCCTTCGGTGGTGGCGTGGGCGCGGTGCGCGGCCGAGAACGCATCGTTGACCCAGATATCACCGAGCTCGGCGAGCTTGGCGACGAAAGCCGGATCGTTCTTCTCTTCTTCCGGATGGAAGCGCGTGTTCTCCAGGCACAGGATGTCGCCGTCCTTCATCGCGGCGATCGCCTTCGCGGCGGCTTCACCGACGCAATCGTCGGCGAACGCGACCGGCTTCTTGATCACCTCGGCGAGCGCAGCGGCGACCGGCTTCAGCGAGTTCTTGTCGTCGCGTCCCTTCGGCCGGCCGAAATGCGCCAGCAGGATCACCTTGCCGCCCTTGCCGGCGATCTCGGTGATGGTCGGCGCGACGCGGTCGAGCCGGGTCGTATCGGTCACCTTGCCGGCTTCCATCGGCACGTTGAGATCGACGCGCAGCAGCACGCGTTTGCCTTTGACATCGACGTCGTCGAGTGTGCGGAATGATTTCGTCATGATGAACCCTATGCGTGGGGCACATCCTTCGAGACGCCTCGCTGCGCTCGGCTCCTCAGGATGAGGCTTACGAAAGCGGCGCGGAGAGCTAGCTCCCCGCGCCTTGTCTGGATCCTCATGGTCAGGAGCGGGCGAAGCCCGCGTCTCGCACCCTGAGGCAACGTGTCATTCGTGCTTTAGATCAGCTTCCCGATCGCGACGGCAGTATCCGCCATGCGGTTGGAGAAGCCCCACTCGTTGTCGTACCACGACATCACGCGCACTAGCGTGCCGTTCTGCACCTTGGTCTGGTCCATGTGGAAGGTGGACGAGTGCGGATCGTGGTTGAAGTCGATCGAGACGTTCGGCGCGTTGGTGTAGCCGAGGATGCCCTTCAGCTCCTGTTCGGCGGCACGCTTCATCGCGTCGTTGATCTCCTCCTTAGTGGTGGCCTTCTTGGCGACGATCTTGAGGTCGACCACCGACACGTTCGGGGTCGGCACGCGGATCGCGACGCCGTCGAGCTTGCCCTTCAGCTCGGGCAGCACCAGGCCGATCGCCTTGGCGGCACCGGTCGAGGTCGGGATCATCGACATCGCCGCGGCGCGGCCGCGGTAGAGGTCCTTGTGCATGGTGTCCAGCGTCGGCTGGTCGCCGGTGTAGGCGTGGATCGTGGTCATGAAGCCGGTCTCGATGCCGACGGTGTCGTTCAGCACCTTGGCGACCGGGGCCAGGCAGTTCGTGGTGCACGAACCGTTCGACACCACCATGTGGTCCTTGGTCAGCGTCTCGTGGTTGACGCCATAGACGATGGTCGCATCCGCGCCGTCCGACGGCGCCGACACCAGCACGCGCTTGGCGCCGGCGGTCAGCAGCGCGGCGGCCTTGTCGCGCGCGGTGAAGATGCCGGTGCATTCCAGCGCGATGTCGACGCCGAGGTCCTTGTAGGGCAGCGCCGACGGGTCCTTGATCGCCGTCACCTTGATCTTGCCGCGGCCGGCATCGATGGTGTCGCCATCGACCTTGACCTCGTGCGGGAAGCGGCCGTGCACCGAGTCGAAGCGCAGCAGATGGGCGTTGGTCTCGACCGGGCCGAGATCGTTGATCGCAACGACTTCGATGTCCTTACGGCCGGACTCGTAGATCGCCCGCAGAACGTTGCGGCCGATACGGCCAAACCCATTGATCGCGACCCGGACTGCCATCCAACTTCTCCTCGGTGCTAATGATACTCAACTGACTGGGGAGAGGGGTTCCCCCGTACTTGTGCGGTGTCATGCCCTGAATGCACCGCAGTTGCAATGCGCTCGTTTGTCGAATCTGCCCAGCGCCTTACTGGCCGGCCAGACGGCTCGTCGCCGCTTCGACAACCGCCTCGGCGGTAATGCCGAAGTGCTTGTAAAGGTCCTTGGCGGGCGCGCTGGCGCCGAAGCCCGTCATGCCGACGAAGCCGCCCTCCGGGCCGATGATCGCATCCCAGCCGAACCGCACCGCGGCCTCGACCGCGACCTTGACGGGGGCGTCGCCGACGATCGCCTTGCGGGTCGCGGCATCCTGCTGCAGCAGCAGGTCGAGCGACGGCACCGAGACGACGCGGGCGGCGACGCCCTTGTCGGCCAGCAGCTTGTGCGCCGCGACCGCGATCTCGACCTCCGAGCCGGTGGCGAAGATCGTCACCTGGGCCTTGCCGCTCGCGGGCACGAGTTCATAGCCGCCCTTGGCGCAGCGGTTCTCGTCCGATTTGGTGGTGCGCACCGGCGTCAGGTTCTGCCGCGACAGCGCCAGCACGGTCGGGCCCTGGGTGTTCTCCAGCGCGAGCTGCCAGCACTCCGCGGTCTCGACCGGGTCCGCCGGGCGGAATACGCGCATGTTGGGCATCGCGCGCAGCGAGGCGAGGTGCTCGACCGGCTGATGGGTCGGGCCGTCTTCGCCGAGCCCGATCGAGTCGTGGGTCATGATGTAGACCACCGGCACATGCGACAGCGCCGCGATCCGCATCGACGGCCGCGCGTAGTCGGCGAAGCACATGAAGGTGCCGCCGGCCGGCGCGAAGCCGCCATGCATCGCGATGCCGTTCATCGCCGCCGCCATGCCCATCTCGCGGATGCCGTAGTGAATATACCGCCCGCTGAAATCATCCGGCGTGACGTCCTTGGCATGTTTGGTGCGGGTGTTGTTGGACGGCGTCAGGTCGGCCGAGCCGAGCAGCATCTCGGGCACCACTTCGACGATCGCCTCGAGCGCGACTTCGCTGGCCTTGCGGGTGGCGATGGTCTGCGGCTCGGCGACCAGTCTGTCCTTGAGCTTGCGGATCGCGCCGTCCAGCGCCGCCGGGCGCTTGCGGTCGATCACCCGGCGCTGGAATTCGCCGCGCTGCTCCGCCGGCAGCGCCCCGAAGCGCTTTTGCCAGTCGGCATGCGCCTTGGCGCCCTTGCTGCCGACCTCGCGCCAGGCGTTCAGCACGTCGTCCGGAATTTCGAACGGGCCATAGTCCCAGCCCAGCGCCTTCTTGGCGCCGGCGAGTTCTTCGGCGCCGAGCGGCTCGCCATGCGCCTTGGAGGTGCCGGCGCGGGTCGGCGCGCCGAAGCCGATCGTGGTCTTGCAGGCGATCATGGTCGGGCGGTCGGAGGCCTGCGCCTTGCGGATCGCATCGGCGATCGCCTTGTGGTCGTGGCCGTCGATCCGGAACGAATTCCAGCCGTGCGCCTGGAAACGCGCGACCTGGTCGACATTGTCGGTCAGCGTCAGCGGGCCGTCGATCGAGATGCCGTTGTCGTCGTACAGGAAGATCAGCTTGTTGAGCTTGAGATGGCCGGCCAGCGCGATCGCCTCGTGGCTGACGCCTTCCATCAGGTCGCCGTCCGAGCACAGCACATACGTATAGTGATCGACGATCTCGCCGAATTCGGCCGCCAGCAGCCGCTCGGCCAGCGCGGTGCCGACCGACGACGCCACGCCCTGGCCGAGCGGGCCGGTGGTGGTCTCGACCGAGTCGGTGATGGAATTTTCCGGATGGCCGGGCGTGCGGGAATCCAGCTGGCGGAAATTCTTGATCTGGTCGAGCGTCATCTCCTTGTTGCCGGTCAGATACAGCAGCGCGTAGAGCAGCATCGAGCCGTGGCCGGCGGAGAGGATGAAGCGGTCGCGATCCGGCCAATGCGCATCGGCGGCGTCGAACTTCAGGAATTCGCTCCACAGCACGGCGGCGACGTCGGCGGCGCCCATCGGCAGGCCGGGGTGACCGGACTTGGCCTTTTCGACTGCATCCATCGCCAGCGCCCGGATTGCGTTCGCCATACGGGAATGATCGAGCTTCGCCATGATGTAACCACCTGAAATCGTGTGTTGGCCGGCGCTCCGCGATTCGAAGCGCAGTGCCGCTCCGGCACAGCCAGAGACACGAACAGGCCGAAAATACCGGGGTGCGATGGTGGAATAGCACCATGATCCGGCGAGTCCAAGGCGGGGGCCTGGGATCAGCACGAGGTGCGTGCTTTGTGGTGCATAGTTGAGCAGCGGCGTTGCGCTCGGCTGCCTTGCTGCGTAAATTTCCCCGTCTAAAGGCTTGTCCAATCGTGGCTTTTATTTGGACGCGTGAAGCTGCGAGGGTCGCGCAACACTATGACGGATCGTCCCGCCCCCGGTTCCATCAGCGCCGATCAGGCTCCGACCGAGATCGTCGCGGCGACGCGTCGTCTTGCCGCGGCGCTCGAGGCGCTCGAAGGCGCGGTGGAGCGGCGGGCCGAAGCGGATCGCGACGAGGACGAGCTGGCGTCGCGAATCCAGGCGCTCGGGGCCGATCGCTCGCGGCTTGCCGACGAGCTCGACGGCTCGCTGGTCAAGACCCGCAAGCTGGAGCGCGCCAATCGCGAGATCGCGCAGCGGCTGGACGCCGCGATCGGCACCATCCGCGCCGTGCTGGAATCCGAGTCGGTCGACGAGGAGGAGCCGTCATGAGCTCGAAGGACGCAGCGGCCGCCGCCAACCACGTCAGCGTCACCATCAACGGCCGGCAATACCGCATGGCCTGCGAGCCGGGCCAGGAGCCGCAGCTGCTCGGCCTCGCCGACAACCTCGAGAGCCGCATCCAGAGCCTGCGCGGCCGCTTCGGCGAGATCGGCGACGCGCGCCTCACCGTGATGGCGGCGCTGATGATGGCCGACGAACTACTCGACGTGAACGGCCGCCTCGCGGCGCTCCAGCAGGAAGTCGACGCGCTACGCGAAGACCGCGCCGCCGCGCTCGACCGGACCGTGACCACCAACCGCGCCGTCGCCGCCGCCCTCAACAGCGCCGCCGAACGCATCGAACGCACCACCCAAGTCCTCAACCGCACCATCGGCGGCGGGATTGCGATCGGGTAGTTACTACGCTCGAATTCCAGCGTCATTGCGAGCGAAGCGAAGCAATCCAGCTCCGTGCTCGGCGCTGGATTGCTTCGTCGCTGCGCTCCTCGCAATGACGGTTGCTACTTCCTGAAGACCGCCACCAGCTCGACATGCGGCGTGTACTTGAACTGATCGACTGGGGTCACCTTCTCCAGCCGGTAGCCGCCGTCGATCAGCAGCTTCGCGTCGCGGGCGAACGTCTGAGCGTTGCAGGAGACGGCGATGATCAGCGGCACACGGCCGGCCGCGAGTTGTGCGGCCTGGGCCTGGGCGCCCTGGCGGGGCGGGTCGAACAGCACGGCGTCGAAATCGACCAATTCCGGCGGCGCCAGTGGGCGTCGGAACAGATCGCGCGTCTCGGCTCTCACCGGCTTCAGGCCGGGCGTCGCCAGCGCGGCCTTCTGCAGGGCCGTCACCGCCGGTCCATCGCTGTCGCAAGCGAACACGCGGGCCTTCGTGGCGAGCCGGAGCGCAAACGGGCCGACGCCGCAGAACAGATCGGCGATCAGCTTGGCGCGTTTGATCTCGGCCAATGCGAGATCGGCCAGCGTCTGTTCGCCGAGCGCGGTCGCCTGCAGGAACGCGCCGGGTGGCAGTGTCACGCGCGCGGTGCCGATCATCACGGTCGGCGGCATCCGCATCAGCACCAGTTCGCCGTGCCGCGTCAGCCGCGCCAGGCGATGCTGTTCGGCGAGCTTCGACAGCGACACGATCATCCTCGGTGGCAGCGGGCCGGAGCCGCGCACATCGACATCGAGGCCGTTCTCGGCGGCGGTGACCTGGATGTCGAGCGGCTTGCCGACCGGCGTCAACGCTTCCGCCAGCGCCCACGCCGCCTCGATCGCGCCGGTCAGTCCCGGATCGAGGATCGGGCAATGATCAATCGCCACCACGTCGTGGCTCGCCGCGGCGCTGAAGCCGACCTTCAGCACGTCGTGCGTGCCCCTGCGCGCATGCAGCGTGATACGGCGGCGGCCGGTGCCGTGGGCGTCGATCAGCGGCGCGACCGGCGCGTCGATCCTGGCCTGCGCCAGCGTCTCGATCACCAGATTGCGCTTCCAGGCGCGATACGCCTCGTCCTGCCAATGCTGGATGGCGCAGCCGCCGCAGACGCCGAAATGCGGGCAGAACGGCGCGACGCGCTCGGGGCTGGCGACATCGACGCGCAACAGCTTGCGACGGTCGGGATGGCCCGACACCAGCGCCGTCTCGACGGTTTCGCCGCCGAGCGCGTAGGGCACATACAGCGTGCCGCTGGGCGCGAGGCTGACGCCGTCGCCGCGGTGGCCGACGTGATCGATCCGGAGAACTTCGTTCATGCCGAAGCGATATAGCGTGTCACGGCCGGCCGGGCACCTGTGTGTCTCAACAAATCGCCGCTAGGCGCTCGGCACGGCGGTGCGGCTCAGCAGGTGGAAACGCCACACCAGCAGTGCGGCGTACACCACCAGCCCGATCGCCAGACCAATCCAGACGCCGAATGGCCCAACGCCGGCGGTAAAGCCGAGCAGCCAGCAGCACGGAAACGCGATCACCCAGAAGCACAGGATGGCGAACAGCAGCGGCACGCGGGTGTCGTTGCGGCCGCGCAGCGCACCATTGGCGACGACCTGCAGGCCGTCGGCGATGAAGAAGCTGGCGCCGACGATCAGCAGTGCCGCGGTCAGCTCCGCGGTGGCAGCCGACTGTGGGCTGTCGCCGAGAAACAGATGCGGGATCTGGTGCCGCGTCAGCGCCACCAGCAGCGTCATGGCCGCCATGAACACGAGGCCGAGTCCGATCGCCGCGAAGCCGGCCCGTCGCGCGCCCTCGGCATCGGCGCGGCCGATCGCGTGCCCGACCCGCACGGTGGCGGCGATCGAGATGCCCATCGGCACCATGAACATGATGGCGGCGATCTGCAGGGCGATCTGATGCGCGGCCAGCGCGGTGGTGCCGAACTTGCCCATCAGCAGCGCCGCGGCGCCGAACACGCCGTATTCGAGCACGGAGGCGCCGGAGATCGGCAGGCCGAGGTGCAGCAGCCGGCCCATTAGCGGCCCGTCGAAGCGCCACAGCTCGCCGAACACCTGATACTTCCGGAACGGCCGCATCGTGACGCAGACGATCGCAGCCGCTACGCACATTGCGACGGCGACGATCGCGGTGGCGAGGCCGGCGCCGAAAATGCCGAGCTGCGGCACGCCGTAGCCGCCATGGATCAGCCAATAGGCGAGGCCGAAATTGATCGGGATCGCCGCCAGCATGATCCACAGCGCCGGCTCGGGCCGGTTCACCGCGCCCATGAAGCCGCGCAGCGCGATGAACAGCCAGGACGGCAGCAGCGACCAGGCGAGGCCGTCGAGATAGAGGCCCGCCAGCTTCGCCGTGCCGGGATCCTGGCCGAGCGCCAGCAGCATCTGCTCGCCGAACAGTTGCCCCAGTGTCAGCGGCACGCCGGCGATCACCGTCGCCCACAGCCCGACGCGCAGCGCGGCGCGGACCTGCCGCGGATTGCGCGCGCCGACCGCCTGCGCGGCCAGCGGCGTCACCGCCGAGACCAGGCCGAGGCCCATGGTGTAGGTCGCGAACAGCACCGTGTGGGCGAGCGCGGCCGCGGCGACCGACTGGTCGCCGAGCCGGCCGATCAGCGCGAGGTCGGTGGTCATCATCGCGATCTGGCCGAGCTGCGTCAGCGCCATCGGCGCTGCGAGCCACAGCGTCTCGATAACTTCCGTCCGCCACGCAGACGATTTCGCCGGCGCAAACGCGCCGGCGGTGACTTCCGAGCCAGGGTGGGTCATGGCGCGCACCATAACCGAACTTGCGGCGGGAGTAAGACTGTTGTGGTTGCGAAGCTGAGGCGGCATTCTTGCTAATGGAATTCGCCCGTCGCCACGAGTACAGCCTCATGGTGAGGAGGCGCGCAGCGCCGTCTCGAACCATGGGCCGCAGCGAATGCGTGGCCCATCCTTCGAGACGCCCGGCTTCGCCCGGCTCCTCAGGATGAGGTCGGTGCGTGTGGTTAAGACATCAGCCGCGCCGCGCGCCGAGGAAGAACTCGGTGTTGCCGTCGCCGCCGGCGATCGGCGAGGCGAACACCTCGATGTCGGTGCAGCCGAGCGAGGCCGCAAAGGCGATGAGTTCGTCGCACACCGCGCGATGCGCTGCGGCATCGCGAACGATGCCGTGCTTCGACGGCACCTCGAATTGCGGTTTGATCAGCGCCAGCAGGCTCATCGGCGCGGCGGCGAGAGACAGCGCGGCCGGCAGCACCAGCTTCAGCGAAATGAAGCTGGCGTCGATCACCACGACGTCCGGCCGCGCCGGCAGCCGCTTGCCTTCGAGGCTGCGGATGTCGGTGGCTTCCATCGAGACGATCTTGGGATGGCCGCGCAGCGACGGATGCAACTGATCGCGGCCGACATCGACGGCGAACACCACCGCGGCGCCGTTCGCCAGCAGCACCTCGGTGAAACCGCCGGTGGAGGAGCCGACGTCGAGGCAGACGTGGTCCTCGATTTCGATCGGATAGCGCTCCAGCGCGCCGGCGAGCTTGACGCCGCCGCGCGACACCCACGGATGCGCCGGCTCGGCCTGCAAGGCTGCATCGAGCGCGATCGGCTCAGACACCTTGGTGACTTGCTTGCCATCGGCGAACACCAGCCCGGCCTCGATCGCCGCCTGCGCCCGCGCCCGGCTTTCGAACAGGCCGCGCTCGACCAACACGACGTCGGCGCGTTTGCGGGGCGGGGAGTCGGGCGACTTGGCCATTATTGGTGCGCCGCCTTCTGCAGCAGCCGCTGCGCCGCGATCTGCACGCAGCTCTCGAACGCGGTGAGATCGTGCCAGATATCAGCGGGCGCGGTGCGCGGCGTCACCAGCGGTGCGCCGTGCAGCTCCAGACAATGGATCAGCATTAGATTATCGGGCAGGCCGAAATCCTCGACTGCGAGTCCGTCGGCGCCGACCAGCAGGCCGTCGCGGCTCGTGATCGTCTCGAACCGCGCGACGCGGTCGATGTAAGTCGCCGGATCGTTCGAATAGCCGAGAACCAGTTTGCCGCGGCCCGCCATGTAGCCGAGTTCGTACACCGTCCCGGCGTCGGCGCTCGGCCCGCGGAACGGCGTCAGATTGGCGATGATCGCATCGGCCCGGTCCATCATCGCCTCGTTGCCGCGGAAGATCTGCAGCGACGCATCATGCGCCGCGAGCGCGACGGCATTGTCGAGCGGGAACAGGCCGGTGAGGCCGTAACGGCCGCAAAGCTCGGCCTTGCGCCGGCCGACGTCGCGCGCGTCGGGCAAGAAGACGTCGGGACCGGCGAGATAGATGTTCATCGCGCAACGCCCATATCTGTGCCCCGGACGCTGCGCAACGCGCCGCGCAGCGGCGTGGTGCGCTGCAGATCCGGGGTCCCGGTTGCTGGGGCGAAGATAACCGGGGTCCCGGATCTGCGCAGCGGCACGAGCGTGCCGCAGCTTGTCCGGGACACGGATCGGGTGGCGCTTACGCCAGCTTCGACGTTTCGGCGGCGACGTCCTTGCCGAGGGTCTCGAACACCTTCTTGACGATCGCCTTGGCGTCGAGGCCGGCGCGGGCGTACATCGCGGCGGGGGTGTCGTGGTCGAGGAAGACGTCGGGCAGCACCATCGAGCGCATCTTCACTTCGCCGTCGAGCTTGCCGTGTTCGGCGAGCGCCTGCATCACGTGGCTGCCGAAGCCGCCGATCGAGCCTTCCTCGATGGTGATCAGGATCTCGTGGTCGTTTGCGAGCTTCAGGATCATGTCGAGGTCGAGCGGCTTCATGAAGCGCGCGTCGGCCACCGTGGTCGAGAGGCCCAGCGTCGCCAGCTCTTCGGCGGCCTTCTCAGCCTCGGCGAGCCGGGTGCCGAACGACAGCAGCGCCACCTTGTTGCCGGTGCGGACGATGCGGCCCTTGCCGATTTCCAGCGGAATGCCGACTTCCGGCATCTCGACGCCGCGGCCTTCGCCGCGCGGATAGCGCACCGCGCTCGGCCGGTCGTTGATCGCCACCTGGGTGGCCACCATGTGCACCAGCTCGGCCTCGTCGGCCGCCGCCATGATCACCAGGTTGGGCAGGCAGCCCAGATAGGCGTTGTCGAACGAGCCCGCATGGGTGGCGCCGTCGGCGCCGACCAGGCCGGCGCGGTCGATCGCGAAGCGGACCGGCAGGTTCTGGATGCAGACGTCGTGCACGACCTGATCGTAGGCGCGCTGCAGGAAGGTCGAGTAGATCGCGCAGAACGGCTTGTAGCCCTCGGTGGCCAGACCGGCCGCGAAGGTCACGGCGTGCTGCTCGGCGATGCCGACGTCGAAAGTGCGCTTCGGGAACGCCTTCTCGAAGATGTCGATGCCGGTGCCGGACGGCATCGCGGCGGTGATGCCGACGATCTTGTCGTCCTTCTGGGCTTCCTTGACGAGGCTCTGGCCGAACACGTTCTGATAGGCCGGGGCGTTCGACTTGGCCTTCGACTGCGCGCCGGTGGCGATGTCGAACTTGACCACCGCGTGATACTTGTCGGCCGCGGCTTCGGCCGGGGCGTAGCCCTTGCCCTTCTGGGTCACGACATGGATCAGGAACGGACCGGCGTCGGCGTCGCGGACGTTCTGCAGGATCGGCAGCAGGTGATCGAGGTTGTGACCGTCGATCGGGCCCACATAGTAGAAGCCGAGCTCCTCGAACAGCGTGCCGCCGCCCATCATGAAGCCGCGGGAATATTCCTCGGCGCGGGCGGCGCGATCGGCGATCAGCTTCGGCAGATGCTTGCCGATCTGCTTGCCGGCCTCGCGCAGCGACCGGTAGGTCTTACCCGAATACAGCCGCGACAGATACGACGACATCGCGCCGACCGGCGGGGCGATCGACATGTTGTTGTCGTTGAGGATCACGATCAGCCGCGAGTTCATCGCGCCGGCGTTGTTCATCGCCTCATAGGCCATGCCGGCCGAGATCGAGCCGTCGCCGATCACCGCGATGACGTTGTTCTTGACGCCCGACAGCTCGCTGGCCACCGCCATGCCGAGGCCGGCCGAGATCGAGGTCGAGGAGTGGCCGGCGCCGAACGGATCGTAGTCGCTCTCGGTGCGCTTGGCGAAGCCGGACAGGCCGCCCGGGGTGCGCAGCGTGCGGATACGGTCGCGGCGGCCGGTCAGGATCTTGTGCGGATAGGCCTGGTGGCCGACGTCCCAGATCAGGCGGTCGCGCGGCGTGTCGAACACATAATGAATGGCCGTGGTCAGCTCGACCACGCCGAGGCCGGCGCCGAAGTGACCGCCCGTGACCGACACCGCATCGATCGTTTCTTGCCGCAATTCGTCTGCAACCTGGCGAACTTGGTCGATTCGAAGCTTGCGGAGGTCTTCCGGCGTACGGATGGTGTCGAGAAGCGGTGTCTTACTCAATTCGGTCACGGCGATATTCCAGTCTTAACTATGGGGCTGGTGAGGCCCGCGACGAATGGTCCGAACTGTCCGATCTGCAGGAGCCCACCAGGCTTCCGCCTCCTTGCGCAGGAGAAAATCAACGATCGAAAGCGTAAGCTGCGCCTCGATCAATCGAAGTGACCCGGATCACTGAAGTGCGGCAGCACACGTCCACCGAAATTGACAGCTGCCACCAAGCAAATGTCACTCTCGGCGCATAAGCTCATACCCTTACACAAACTCTAATTCAAAGCCAATCAGGGGCTGCCCAACGCTTGGCCGGCCTGCATAAACTTTCGCCCAACAGGGTTGATCCATGCGTTTCCGACCCAAGTGTTGTGTGTCGGACACGGCCACCTGGGTTCGATCCCAGGTGGGGGAAACAAGCCGGAAACAAGATGACACCCGCAGACCTGTCGATTTGCTGAACAGCCCGATTATTGGACGTCGAGCGGCTCGGTTCCGGTCGCCTGACCGCTGGCGTCGGTGGTGATCTTGTCGACGCGCGCCTCGGCCTGCCGCAGCAGGTCCTCGCAGCGCCGCTTAAGCGCTTCACCACGCTCGTAAATTGCCACCGATTCCTCGAGCGGAACCTTGCCGTCCTCGAGCCGCTTGACGATCGTCTCGAGTTCCTCGATCGCGCGTTCGAAGCTCAGCTTTTTGACATCGGCGGGGGCGTCGGCCATCGGCGGCTCCTGGATGCGCCGCGGCGCGGCCGGCGGCGGAGGTATGTCGTGGGGGCAGTGAGGGGCGCTTCAGGCGCCCATCAGGGCGCCGACATGGGCGGCCACCGATTCACTCAGGCCCTGCAAGTCATACCCGCCCTCGAGCACCGACACAATGCGGCCCCCCGCGGTCTTGTCGGCGACGTCCATCAGCTTTTGCGTGACCCAGGCGAAGTCCTCGGCGTGCAGGTTGAGGCTCGCCAGCGGATCGCGGTAATGCGCGTCGAAGCCGGCCGAGATTACGATCAGCTCCGGCGCGAAGCGCTCGAGCTGCGGCAGGATTGCGGTCTCGAAGGCGAAGCGGAACTCCTTGCCGCCGTCCTCGGACGCCAGCGGCGCGTTGACGATGTTGTCGTGCTCGCCGCGCTCGCCGGCCGAGCCGGTGCCGGGGAACAGCGGCATCTGATGGGTCGAGCAGTACATCACGGTGCGGTCGCCCCAGAAGATGTCCTGCGTGCCGTTGCCGTGGTGCACGTCGAAGTCCACCACAGCGGCGCGCTCGATGCCGTATTTGCGCTGCGCATAGCGCGCGGCGATCGCGGCGTTGCCGAAGAAGCAGAAGCCCATCGGCTTGGTGACTTCGGCGTGGTGGCCGGGCGGGCGCGTCGCCACGAAGGCGTTGGCGGCCGTGCCCTTCATCACCGCGTCGACCGCCGACACAGCGCCGCCGACGCCGCGCAGCGCGGCCTCGAACGTGCCCGGCGACATCGACGTATCACCATCGACATAGACGATGCCGCTCGACGGCGACATGTGGCGCATCTCGACGATGTGGTGATCGGTGTGGCACAGCGCGATGTGTTCGAGCGAGCCGATCGGCGCTTCGCCGCGCGCCAGCGTCGCGAACCGCTCGGCGGTCAGCGTCTTGTTGACGGCGATCAGCCGCTCGGCGCGTTCCGGATGGCCCTCAGGCGTATGATGCTCGAGACATGCGGAATGGGTCAAAAATAACGTGGTCATTCGGGAGCGCCTGAAACGTCCGATCGGAGGAGAGACGACAATAATGATCGAATGAACTTAAGTGCCCACCGCGTCGCGCGGAAGGGCCGCTTAAGGCTTAGCGCGTCGAAAGCTTAATTCAATCGCAAAATACGTCCCGCGGCGGCCGGCGCGATCGGGCTGTGCGCCTTGAAATAGCCGAACAGCGCATCGACGTCGTAGACGCCGGTGAGCCGCTCGGTGCCTTGCGTGAACGGAACGAAGCCGTCGCCGCCGGAGGCGAGATACTGATTGACCGTCACGCGATAGCTGCGATCCGGCGCGACCGGCCGGCCGTTCAACATCATGCGATCGGCGAGAATGCGCTCGCCCGGCGCAGCGGTATTGTCCCACGCGTAGCTGAAGCCGTTCGACACCTGCAGGATGCGCGGCCGCGCCGGATCCTGCCACTGCAGCTCCAGCGCCGCTTTGAGCTGCGCGCCGCTCAGCGTCATCGTCACCAGCTGATTGCGGAACGGCTGCGCCGCGAACACGTCGCCGAACGTCACCCGGAACGGCGGCTCGCCGTGCGCCGCGCCGTTGATATCGGCGCGCAGGCCGCCCGGATTGGTGATCGCCAGCTCGGCGCCGCCGGTCTCCGGATCCCGCGTCGCGGCGAGCTGGGCATCGGCGACGACATCGCCGAGCGCGCTTTCACCGGCCGCGTTCGGCACCCGCGACAGCGGCGCGGTGACAGCGCCGGCCGGCCGCGCCGCGATCGGCCCGGCGAGCTTGTTGTAGGCCTTGATCAGCGCGGTCTGCGCCGGATCCTTGGCCAGCGACGTGTGCACGATGACATTGTCGGCCTTGGCGCTGGCGATGTCGCGCGTCGCCGGATCGAGCACAAGGTCGATCGCGGTGACCAGCGTGCCGTATTTGTCGCCGCTGGTGACGAGCCGGCCGTCGATCGTGCAGGTATAGGCGCGGTGGGTGTGGCCGCTGATCACCAGGTCGACGGCTTTGTCGAACTTCTTGACGATCTCGACGATCGGCCCGGAGATTCCAGGACACTCGTTGATGCCGCCGCTCGGAAAACCGCCCTCGTGGATCAGCACCACGATCGCCTCGACGCCGCGCGCCTTCAGCTCGGCGACCTGCGCGTTGACGGCCTCGGCTTCGTCGAGAAACTTCAATCCGGCGACGCCCGGCGGCGACACCATGGTGGGCGTCGCCTTCAGCGTCAGCCCGATGAACGCGACCGGAATACCTCCGAACTCGCGGATCGCATAAGGCGGCAGGATCGGCTTGCCGGTGGCGGTGTCGATCGTCGAGGCCGCGAGGTACTGGAATTTGGCGCCGGTAAATGGATGTGGGCCCATGCAGCCATCGACGGGGTGGCAGCCGCCGTTCTGCATCCGCAGCAGCTCGGTCCTGCCCTCGTCGAATTCGTGGTTGCCCACCGCCGACAGCGCCAGCCCCATCAGCGACATCGACTCGATGGTCGGCTCGTCGTGAAACATCGCCGACAGAAACGGGCTGGCGCCGATCAGATCGCCGGCCGCGACGAAGATGTTGTGAGCGTGTCCCTCGCGCAACTGCTTGACCAGCGTCGCCATATGCTCGGCGCCGCCGGCCGGGACGCTGATCGTCTTGGTGGCGTCGGCCGGATTGAGCGTTACGAGGCCGCCGGACGGCGGCTGCAGGTAACCGTGAAAGTCGTTGATCGCCAGGATGCGGACATCGACCGGCTTGGCGGCCTCGTCGGCCGTGCCGGCGAGCGGCGTCCAGGCAATCAGGGCGGCGAACACAGCGAGGCAGCGGCGACGGCAGGGCATGGGACGTCCGGCGAATTGCGATGACGGGGCATCGCTCAGCCGGCCCCGTCTGGCAACCGGATTCTGTCCATCGCCCGGCGCGGCCAACCGCCGCTGAATACCATTTTCCGGGCAGCCTTTGAGCAAGCGCAACGTCGCGCTGAAACTGCCGTGGTGATTCTGAGTCCGCCCGCCGCGCCGCCGGCGCGCTTTCCAAGAGGTGACGCATGCGCCCGAAGCCGATCACGCTCCTCCTCGCCGCCGCCCTGATCTGCGGAGGCGCGCTCGCCGCGGCGCTGCCGCCGGCTGCCGCGCAGCAGGCCGCCGACGCCGTCAAGCCCGGCAACCCGCGCCTCGCGGATCTGATGGAGGCCGCACAAGGGCGCCACATCAAGCTGTGGTTCGCCGGCATCACGGGCAACTGGAAACTCGCCGCCTACCAGACCAAGCAGATCAAGACCCGCCTGCAGGACGCCGCCTCGCTGTACCAGAGCCTCCCGGTCAACGACATCACCACCATGGCCAAACCGATCGACGCGGTGACGGCCGCTGTCGCCGCGCAAGACAGCAAGGCGTTCGTCAAAGCTTATGGCGAACTCACCAAGGGCTGCAATTCGTGTCACAGCGAGCTGAAGCTCGGCTTCGTCGAGCTGAAGACCCCGGCGATGAATCCGTTCAGCGATCAGGTGTTCGAGGTGAAGAAGAAGTAGATAATATCTAGCTATAATCATTACTTTAGATCGCATACAAAACTAGCTAACGGAGTGGCGAGGAAGCCGAAAGCTGTAATCGAAGAACCGGAGCTCGTTGGTAAAAGGCTCGGTCAAACGTCACTCTATCTATCTTATGACCTCGAATGAAGTTGAGCTCAACTCGGTCGATTTGCGTTTCAAATGAGGAGGCGTCCCGGCATTCCTATGGGAGCTGGAATACGCGTAATCCTCTGCTTTTCGTGAGTTCAATGCATCCTTGCGCTAAAGGAAGAATCTTGTCGAGCTCTGAAAGGTAGAGGTCTTGCGACACTCTTTGAGAGGCCATGCTCATCGATCGGTGCCGACTGGTGTCATGAAATGCCGCGATTGCGTTGCGGTTGAACTTGGTTCGATTGTAAATAGCACGAAACTCCAATGCACGCCGAGTTCTTGTGCTATCGAAGAAGCCCATGTCAAAAGCCGGTATTGCGCCTGTTGTAAGATAGTCAACCGAATCGCCCTGAATGAAATCGATGTGTTGCAGCACTCCCCAGGCTTCTGCAGTGGCGATCGCATGTTCTAAATTAGTTCGCTCAATCTCAATTGAGAGTAAGCGTCCATTCTCTGCCCCATCCTTTTCGTTTTCGCATAGCGCGAGAGCGATGCATGTGCTGCTTATTCCAAAGTGGCACCCAGTCTCGACGACAGATCGCGGTTTGATGCAGCGGACAAGTCCATATAGCAGGTCCAGGTAATCAACCTCCGTGCTTTCAAAAGATGCCGTGGTGAATCCCTCAGCTCTCTCACAGCAGATGTGTGGATGTACATCGATCTCTTTAAATTTCTTCAGCGAGTTTCGAAATGAGCTCCACATGCCTAGCCTCGCAAGCCATCGCAGCTGCTTGTAAGGGTCTCCCTATTTGCTTTAGCCAGAATAAAATTATCAGTTTGCTCCCAGATGTAATCAAAATGAGATTGCAGCTCGGCGCGATAGTCGTTGCTTAGTGTCGTAAACGCGGGGCACAGTTCTCCTCGCTTATGAGCAAGATACGGACTGAAGACAGAAAAATCTGATCCTGAGTATAGGTATCCAGATGACATGACGTCCCTGTAAAGGCGAACTTCAAGGCTGCCGCGAATCTCGGATGTTTTCTTGGTGAGGTTGAGCATCAGAATTTCTAACGCTCCAATTGCTGTTGCGAATGATGAGGTAGTTAGATTTGAGGTGGTCCCATGTAACGATTCCCTTTCGATGCAGGGTAGCAGCTTCGAATCGGGGTGCATCATCAAAACACGAAAATGGACGCCTTCAATAATCTTCTTCACGAGAAGATCGTTGCCCGGAGTCACAGTAAACAAAGAGCCTGCCACAACTCCAATCGTATCGATTTGTGTCCCGCGAGCAGATCTCTTTATGTCGTCGGCAATCGTTTCTAGTATATCACGGCGACTGAGAACAGCTTTATCAAGAAAGACGTTGTTGTTGCTGTAGCGAAATATGTGGCTGATATCTTCGAGTAATTCCTGACGAAATCCGACGTCAACCACCACAACGAGGATCGCGGCAATAATCAATGCGATTGAAAGCTCGTGGATGGCGGCAGATGCAAAATCTCGAAGGTGGAAGCTTTCGTGAAAATAAAGTGCATCCATGGTGAATAGTGCTGATCCGAGAAACAGCATTACTATTACGAAGCGTACGAGTTTTGAGGTTGCGTCATGATAGATGGTTTTAAACGACATAGACAGTGTCCGGATGAATTCAGCTGTACGCGCTGGCCAAAGGTCAGCGCTAACGAATGATCAGATTGTTTGGATGTGGTCAAAGTGAATATGGTCGAAAGGTCGGAATTCGTGGTCGCTGGTAATTTATGCAGGAAGCGTTGGTTGTTGGACCTCGTGCTTTGTGTGAACGTGGGAACTACCCCCGCTTCCGCTGAAAAAATCTCTGAAACGCGCTCACCGCTTCTTCCGACTTCATCCGCTCGCCGAACAGATGGCTTTCCTGATCGATGCGGCGGACGATTTCGTCCGGCGCAGGGCGGAGCAGTTTGCGTGAGAGGGCGACGGCTTCGGCCGGCAGCGCGCAGAGTTCGCGGGCGGCTTTGCGGGCTTCTTCCTCGGTGTGGCCGGGGGCGACGACGGCATTGACGAAGCCGGCTTCGCGGGCCTGTTCGGCGCTCACCTTGTGACCCATCACCAGCATGCCAAAGGCGCGCTGGTGGCCCATGGTGCGCGGCGCCAGCAGGCTGGAGGCGCCTTCCGGCACCAGGCCGAGCTGGATGAACGGCGTCGAGAACGTCGCGGTGGTCGAGGCCAGCACGTAGTCGCAGTGAAACAGCAGCGTGGTGCCGATGCCGATCGCGATGCCGTCGACCGCGGCGATGATCGGCTTCACGTTGTGGGCCAGCGAGTAGAGAAATTTCGTCGCGTTGCTGGCCCGCGGCGCGCCGCTGGTGTCGGTGCCGGCTTTGAGGAAATCGTCGAGGTCGTTGCCGGCGGTGAACACGCCGGAGCCGCCGGTGATGATCAGGCAGCGGATGGCCGGATTGTTCTGCGCGGTGTCGATCGCGTCGCTCATCGCGCGATACATGTCCTGCGTCAGCGCGTTCTTCTTCTCCGGCCGGCGCATGGTGATGACGCGCGTGGCGTCCTCATCGGTGACGATCAGATGCTCCGTCATGGACTTTCCCCCAACCCGGTTCGCTTGCGGCCGGACCGACGGCCGCATTTGCGAACAGTGTACACTATCACTTGTGGGGCCAGAACGGGGTTCGACGAAAGACTCCGCTTTTCAACCGGTTACGGCAAACGCCGAGCGTCGGGACGCTCGGCTCCGGGCTTGCCCCAGGTTTGCCACATGGTTTTTGGCTGTCGAAAGCGACCCGCTCAGGCGGTCAGCACCGCATCCGCGCCCTGCAGCCCGGCGGCGGCATCGACCACATTGCGCTCCAGCGCGCCGGCCTGCACCGCCACGCTCTCGGCGAAGAACCGCGCCAGCGTGACATAACGTGCCGGTTCGGCGACGCCGTCGAGATTGCGCGCCGCCAATGCTTCCGCCGCGAGCGAGCAGCCGCCGAGTGTGGCGCCGAACAGCCGCAGATACGGCGTCGCGCCGGCCAGCGCATCGTTGGTCGATGAGCCGAGCTTGTCGAGCAAGTACTTGCTGGTGCGGGTCAGCGCATCGAGTGCGTCGCGCAGCCGCGGGCCGGTGGCGCCGAACGCCGGATCGTTGCTGGCCTCGACGTCCTTGATGATGCCGTCGAGTTCGCCGAGCAGCGCCCACACCGACTCGCCGCTGTTGGCGCCGAGCTTGCGGGTGACGAGATCAATCGCCTGAATGCCGTTGGTGCCTTCGTAGATCGGCGCGATGCGCGCGTCGCGATAGTGCTGCGCGGCGCCGGTTTCTTCGATGAAGCCCATGCCGCCGTGGATCTGCACGCCGAGCGAGGCGACCTCGGTGCCGATGTCGGTGGAGAACGCCTTGGCGATCGGCGTCAGCAGCGCCGCGCGCGCGGTAGCGGCGGCCTTGACCTTCGGATCGCTGCTGCGCGCCGCGATGTCGAGCGCGACCGCGGTGGCGTAGCAGATCGTGCGCGCCGCGCCGGTCAGCGCCCGCATCGTCAGCAGCATGCGCTTGACGTCGGGATGCTTGATGATCGGGTCGGAGCCCTTGCTGTCGCTGCCGATGGCGCGGCCCTGTTTGCGTTCCTGCGCATAGGCCAGCGCCTGCTGATAAGCGCGATCGGCGATGCCGACGCCTTCGAGGCCGACGCCGAGCCGGGCCTGATTCATCATCGTGAACATGCACTGCATGCCGCGATTTTCCTCGCCGATCAGATAGCCGATCGCGCCGCCCTGATCGCCCATCTGTATGGTGCAGGTCGGCGAGGCGTGGATGCCGAGCTTGTGCTCGACGCCGCTCGGGAAGATGTCGTTGCGCGCGCCCAGCGTGCCGTCGCCGTTGACCAGGAATTTTGGGACCAGGAACAGCGAGATGCCCTTGGTGCCGGCGGGCGCATCGGGCAGTCGTGCGAGCACGAAATGCACGATGTTGTCGGTCATGTCGTGGTCGCCGTAGGTGATGAAGATCTTGCTGCCGAAGATCTTGTAGGTGCCGTCGGCGGCGCGCTCGGCGCGGGTGCGCAGCGCGCCGACGTCGGAGCCGGCCTGCGGCTCGGTGAGCTGCATGGTGCCGGTCCATTCGCCCGACACCAGCTTGCCGAGATACGTCTGCTTCAGCTCGTCGCTGCCGTGGGTATGCAGCGCGTCGATCGCCGACAGCGTCAGCAGCGGGCACAGCCCGAACGCCATGTTGGACGACGCCCACAACTCGGTGCAGACGGCGTTGAGGGCGGCCGGCAGGCCCTGGCCGCCGAACTCTTCCGGGCCCGACACCGCGTTCCACCCCGCCGCGACCCAGCGCTGATAAGCATCCGGCCAGCCCGGCGCGGTGGTGACGGCGTTATGCTCGAGCTTGATGCCGTGCTTGTCGCCGACCCGGTTCAGCGGCGCCAGGATATCGCCGGCGAACTTGCCGGCTTCTTCGAGCACTTGCGCCGTGATCTCGCTGTCGTAGTCGCCGAGATGCCCGGCCGCCACCGCGGCCTGCAGGCCCGCGCCGTGGTTGAGGGAGAGCAGAATGTCGTCGATCGGAGCGCGATAGGTCATGTGAAGATCCCGGCTGACGGAGCACTGGCCCGCCTTCTTCCATGAAATCCGGCCGCTCTCAACCTTTCGTCACGCCTGCCCACGGGCGGAATTTCGCCGGCTGCCGGATGGGCAGGGCGGTTGAAAACCGGCGGCCGTCTCTATAGACCGGCGGGGCCGAAACATGATTCCGCCGCCGGCTCAGTCCAACTCGGTCGGCGGGCGATGGGGCGTAGCCAAGCGGTAAGGCAGGGGATTTTGATTCCCCCATGCGGAGGTTCGATCCCTCCCGCCCCAGCCAGAATGGTCTATCTTATTGATAATATTGCAGTAAATTTCTGAGCTGGGGGGCTGATACACAGCCCTGCGACACACCGCTGCTACACTAGGGTGTCGTACGACCGTGGCTTTCCACATTTTTCGCCGCCAGGCCACCTACTATTGGAGGCGTCGCAGGCCGCGTCAGCTTGCCAGTTTTTGGGCCTCCTCGCATATTCTCGTGAGCCTGCGCACAACCGCGTTGCCCTCGGCACGTCGGTTGGCGGTGGCGCTTGATGCAAAGCTTGAGGACGCAGTGATGCTCGCCGAAAGTGCCGATCCAACGCTATCGAAATCCCAGATCGATGCCATGCTTCGGACGGTCGTGGATCGACATCTAACGAAGCTCGACAGGGTCGCGTTGGTCGCCAAGGGGTCCACGGGCTTCGATCCAGATCAGGCCCGTCGCGACGATAAGAGAGCTTTCTGGACCTACTCGCTCCTCGATGCCCGTGGCCCCTACGCCGAGGTCACGGACAACGATCATGTCCGTATGGTCGAAGACGGCTTATGCGATGCTGACATCGAGGCGGTGAAGCGTCACCTGAAGATGTTGAAAGACAACGGCCTGGTCCCGACCAAACACCATATTCTTCGGCGTTTGATCGAGGGCGTTGCGGCCGAGCCAACCTCTACAAACATTCAGATTGCACAGGGTACATACTATCGGGGAATGAAGCTCGCGCTTGCCGCGGCCGATAGACGCTATGGCGGTACTCGGGCGGAGGATGCGGACCTCGTCGATCGGATGTTCACGTCCAGCGACGCAGTTCGGCCCTGCTCGGCATTGGTCGAAGACACGTCTCGCGAGCAAAATAAAGTTTCGCGATCCGAGAAACAAGAAAGTCCGGCGACGGCCTTTGCAATGGCGGACTTTCTGAAAATCACCGAGAACGTAATCGACTTGAATCGAAAAGATGATCACTGGGATGAAAAGACACAGCGGCAGGTTCGAAGCATTTCGCAGCTGTTCGTCAAGTTCATGATCCAAGATCAGCATTTGGTTGATCTAAATTCCTTAAAGCAGATTCACGTTGGAAAGTTTGCTGACTTCCTTCGGAGCGAGATCTACAAGCACTACGGTAAGTCTATCCGTGACAGTGAGCTGACGATCGCGGAGCTCAGAGCCGATGGATTGTCACGCGAGAAAGGGTTGCGCGGAATTAGCGCCGATACGCTCAATCGGCACTTTACATTCTTGCGGCAAATATTCGATCACGCGTTCGCGCATGGCGTTGCAGATAATCTTGAGAAGATTGATCTCGTTAAATTGCGGGGAAGAAGCAAGAAGCGGCGCGCTCGGGACGAAAGAGCCAAGCTGCCGCTCAATCAGTTCGAGGTGGTCTTTCGCGCTCCGCCGTTCAACAATTGCGCGGCCTGGAACCGACTGGACGAGCCCGGAGTCTTAGGGCAACAGCAGGTTTTTCACTGCGCTTTGTACTTCGTCCCAATTCTAATTTACTATACTGGTTGTCGCCGCGAAGAACTTTGCGGGTTGATGGTGGAGGACGTTGTTCTTGATAATGGGCAGTATGCGTACTTGCATATTGCGAAAAATGCTCAGCGACGCATCAAGAACCCGCAATCACAACGCAATATTCCGCTGCACCCAGAGGTAATCCGTCTCAATTTCATTGCCTATGTTCAAGCAATCAAGTCGCTTGGCTATAGATTGCTATTTCCTGACCTCTATTCTCCTACAACAACCTCCCCGATGGGAAATCGCTTTTACAAGCAATTCAAGCCGATCTTGATGTCGTCGGGAGCAACAGAGGAAGGATTAGGGGCGCACGCCGTGCGTCACCTGTTTGGTGCGCAGTTAAAGAAGAGGCTCGTTGCCGAAGAAGACCGGGCTGATTTGCTTGGTCACGGCGGGGGCACCGAGACCAGCGAGCGGTATTGCGAGCCTCACGAGATCGCTACGATGATGGAGCTTGTTCTGAAACTCCCCGTCATTACCACTCACCTGGAGCGGGCGACCATAAACCTCCTTCCGTGGGTTGAGCAGAAGCAAGTGGCACCATTTTCGCAGCCATCGCGGGCGAAGCGGAGGATCTGAAGCGAAGGATTTAATGTAGCAGTCACTAACGAGCCTTTGGAAATCCTCCAGCGCGCTCAATATCGAAACGCCTTCACCGGGGACCGGGTTCGAATCCCTCCCTCTCCGCCAGCAGTCACGAAACGCACGCGAATTAGCGCTTCTTCCTGATCCCGAAGGACTTTTCGGGATTCTTCCGGACGACCGTCGGTACACAACCTCGGTACACACGGAAGTCATGGTTAACGCGCTCTTTACGCCCAAGCGTCACCGGGAAAGCGGCATCTTCCTGTTCCGGAAGCGCGTGCCAGAACGGCTGAAAGACGCCGTCGGCAAGAACGAGATCAAGTTCTCGCTGCAGACACGCGATCCCGTCGTCGCGCGGATCCGCAATCTCGAGGAGATGGCGCGGCTCGAGCGCGCATGGGCCGAGATCGACGGCACGCGCCTCGAAAACTCCCAACGCTTCGCCTCCTACCTGGACACCAAGTTCGCCCGGCGGCCCGCGGTCGCCGGCGAGCCGGCTCGGGTCGTCGCGGACGCCGCAGCAGGCGCGACCGGCCCGTCGTCGGTCGACGGGCCGCCGAAGACGCCGGTGCCGCTGCGGCCGCTCTTCGCGTCCTACGCCAAGGAGGCCGAACTCGCGCCGTCGACGGTGAAGCGCTGGACGCCGGTCCTCGACCGCCTGATCGCCCATCTCGGCCACGACGACGCGGCGGCGATCTCGCGGACCGACATCGTGGCCTGGAAGGACGCGCTGCTCGACGGCGGCATGTCGAACGTCACCGTCCGCGACGTCTACGTGGCGGCGGCGAAGGCGACGCTGCAGTACGCGGTCGATCAGGGAACGCTTCCGGAAAATCCCGCCGCCGGCATCAAGGTGCGCGTGCGCGAGGCGCTGCTGGAACGCGACAAGGGCTTCGACGGCAAGGAGGCCGAGACGATCCTGTCCGCGACGCTCCGCACGCCGTCGGACAAGATCAGCGTCGAGATGGCGGCCGCGCGCCGGTGGGTGCCGTGGATCTGCGCCTATACCGGCGGCCGGGTCAACGAGATCACGCCGCTCGCCTGGTGCGACTTCGTCCGGCGCGACGGCATCTGGATGATCCGGATCCGCGCCGAGACCAACAAGACGCGCAAGTTTCGGGAGGTCCCGCTCCATAGCCATCTGATCGAGCAGGGATTGCTCGACTACGCGAAATCGCGCGGCACGCGGCCGCTCTTCTACGATCCGCGCCGCAGCCGCGGGGCCAAGGATTCGAATCCGCATCACAAGAAGGTCGGCGAGCGTCTGGCGGAGTGGGTCCGCTCGCTCGGCATCGATCCGCGCGTGGCGCCGAATCACGGCTGGCGCCACCGCTTCTCCTCGATCTCCCGCGTCGTCGCGATGCCCGAGGACGTCCGCAACATCATCCAGGGTCACGCCGGCGCCAAGGTCGCCGACCGCTACGGCGAGACCTGGCCGCTGGTCGCGCTGCGCGAGATCGAGAAGCTGCCGCGGTATCTGGCCTGAAGGACCGAGAAGGACTCATGAAGAAGACCTACACCCTGTTCCTGCAAACCGGCCCGCGCGAGGAAGTTCTCGCCCGCGGCGTCACGCTCATGCACGCACTCGTCCTGGCCCTGGAGCACGGCGACAAGGGCAAGGCCACCGTGATCTACGGCGAGGAGGGCCGCTTCCGCTTCTTCGCGATCGGACGACGTTCCGCGGAAGAGGGGACGTTCGAGAGCGTGCTGTCGGTGGCCGTTCCGCGTTCCGGCAAGCCCGCGGCGGACAGCAACCGCGCGATGCGGATGATCGGGAAGAAGCTGCTGCGCGAGCCGCGCGCCTTCTGGGACGGCTACATCGAAAGCGACGAGGACTACGAGCGCCGGCACGCGACGCCGCGGGAGATGCGACATGACTGAACCGATGATTCTCGAAGCCTTCATGCCGGATTTTTCCGGCTTTTCGTCGCCGGGCTGGGCGGCGCTGCTCTCCGGGCCGCGGGAGCGGACGGCGGCGAACTACGCGAAGCTGCATGAGGGAGACAATCGCCCGCTGGACCGCGATGACTATCTGAAGATCATCGATGAGGTAGGCGACCCCGCCCGACAGTGCGCGGAAATCGCCAAGTCGTTCTGCGACATCTTCGGCATTCATCTCGCGATCAAGCTCGGAATTCCGCACGGGCTCCGGTTCAGCCGCTACGAAGCGGAGAGCGACCGTATCGTGGCGCTGGTGCCGCTCTTTACGGTCCGGAACATCCTCGATCGCTGCGAAGAGAAGCGGCACCGCTCGCTCGACGGCATCGTACCGGCCGAGTTCGAGCCGCTCTGGCAGCTCGCGCCGGAATCCGGCGGGCTGAGCGAGGCGGCGTCCCGATGCCTGGCGCGACTGGATCGTGCCACGCTCTGCACGGTCTTGCGGGCCTTCGCCAATCCCGGCGTCGAAAAGAAGGCGATCGCGGGGATCGCGGCCCGACGTGCCGAACTCGCGTTCTCGAACTCGATCGACTGGGAGAAATTCCGGGCCGCGGCGGCGCAGCGCCGGCGCGAGAAGTACCCGCGCGGAAATTCCCTGAACTGACACCGACCGGACAAGGGCAACAGGTGACCAAGAAAACGACGCTCGATACGTTTCTGCCGGCCTTCGGCGGCTTCTACCAGACGGAGTGGGAGGAGTTGCTGTCTTCCTCCGAACAGCTCTACGCCACGCTGCTCGCGGCGTCGGAAATCGGAGATGCGGCGTTGGACGTCGATGATTTCGTCGAGATCCTGTCCGAAACGACCAGCGTCTCCCGTCACTGCGCGGGCCTGGCCGAAGCCTTCTGCGTGGGCTTCGAAAAGGATATTTCGAAGCAGTTGGGCTTCCGGCTGGGACTGAAGTTCTCGAAGCTCAAGAGCCCGCGCGAGTATGATTTCACGACCGACCGTATCCTCGCGACGATGCCCCTTCGCAGCGCCCGCAAGCTCTTCGAACTGAGCATGCAGGAGCGACATGAGAGACTCATCGAAGCGATCGAGGATTGGTTCACTCCCTACGACGGGTTCCTTCCCTACTACAGCAACGTGATCGACGACTGGATCGGGAAGCCCATCGATCGCTGGGACAAGATCGAGCTTTGCGTTCTTTTGGATGCATTCGTCGACCCGGAGATCGACGATCGGCTGTTCTCGGATATCGCCGAAGGCAAGGCCTGCTCGGCTTTCGAAGGCGCCGTCAACTGGAAGCGCTTCGAACAGAAGGTCGCCGCTCGCCGGCGCGAGAAGGCGAAGGAGTTCCTGAGCAACCTCGTGTTCGAGGGGGAGCCGTCATGAGCGCGACGTCGGAGCGCCACGTTCTTCCCGAGATGGCGCGGTTCGCATGACGACGAATCTCGAACTGTTCCTGCCTGGCTTCGTCTATCGGGAGGGCACCCACTGGGAAGATCATCTGCCCACGTTCGTACGATACCATGCCGCGCGGCTCGCCGCCGGCCAAGCCCGGGTTGCTGACGTGGTCCCGCTCGAGATCGAGGTGTTGGTCGGACTGGTCGACAAACACCTCGACCGGCGCAAATACCCGATCGTCCACTCGCGTGCGTTCTGCTGGGCAGTCGGGGGCCGGCTGTCCGACCGGCTGGGCATGCCCGGAGGTCTGAAGTTCAAGCGGTTGCTGAATCGGCATACCTACGGTTACGAGGCCGACGTCATCGTCGCCTCGCGTCCGGTGGGAAGCGCCCGCGCTCTGGTCCAACTTAGCGCGGCGGACGGTCACGAAAAGCTCGCTCGAGCGATCCGGGATTTCGCCAAACCGCATCACGGCGTTCCCTCGCGGTACAGCGCGAACCACGTCGAGTGGCTGGCGAAGCCCCTCCGCGATTGGGACTGCAACGAGTTGAGCGTGCTCCTCGGTGCGTTCGTCGAGCTGAACATCGTCGGCTGTTCCGACGACGGCGAGATAGACGATTGGGCGTACGTCGCCTTCGAATATTCGTTGCGGGGCGGCCGTCTGTTGATCGACGTGCTGAAGCGCCTGCACGGGGTCAAACGCAACGAGGATCTCATGAAGCTGATGAAACTGCGGAGCAAGCCGTGAACGATAGCCAGACCTACACCGCCTACATTCCCGTCAACCACATCGAGGACGACGACGTCGTGATCGCGCGGCACCTCTCCGCGACGGAAGCCATGAAGATCGCGTTTGGCTACCAGAACGCCTGGCGCGTCGATCTCGGCGAAGATGATTACGGTTCGTTCGTCCACTACACGTGGCGGGCTCACTCCAACAACAAAGACCCGATCGGCCTTCCCTATTGGCATGAAGATCTTCACGCGACGGTCGTCCGTTCGGGGCAGCCCGAGCTGGACAAGATGCTCGGCATGAACATGATTGCTGCGCAGTTCCTGCGGTTCGGCGGTCGTTACTGGAAGGGCCGGGTCGAGAGCGACGAAGCCTTCGACAAGCGCCTCAAGCGCGTGGCGGAGAAGCGCGAGGTCCGGCGCATCGACAGGGAGATCGCCACCAAGCTCGTGGATGCCATTCTCGCGGACGGCTACACCATTACCTGCGACCTCCAGGAGGACGAACCGGAGTTCAAGCGCTCCACCGACCGCGACGGCATCCTCGACTACATGTGGCAGGTCGAGATCGTCGAGATGTCCGTGCACAAGGGAAAGTCGCGCGGCTGGCTTCGCCTGATCTTCGACGAGTCGGGCTGGGATCTCGTCCAGGACTACACCGTCGGCCTCGAGCATATCGTCGATCCGATCACGGAACCTTACCTGCCCTGGAATCAGCCGAACGCGAACGAGCTCGATCACGGCATCCGCGTGATGACGCTGAACTCGCCCGACGACGTGCTCAAAATCGAGGAGATGCTGAAGTGATGAAGCATGACAACCGCCCGCTCGAAGACGTGTTTCACGACGAGATGGTGGAGGGCTGTCTGGACGGATTCAGACCGGACAATCCCGAACCATCGGCGAGTTGCTCGGCCAGCTACAGGCACGGTTTCGCCAACGGCCGGGACGATCTCGCCAGATCGCCCCGCTTGCGGGCGCAGGTGTTCCGTCTCCTGGCGGACCAGGCGATCAGGGACGACGTCCTCAAGGCGAAGGGAGCGGCGATCGGCGCGAGCGGGACCGCGTCCCGCAGGCCGGGCAAACCCGTCCGAAACTAGATTCGGCAGATCGTTGGATTTCCCTCCATTGTCCAGCCGCGCCACCTTTCGGCTTTCCATTTGGCGCCGCCCATTTGTTCTGCCCTGATCGAAAAGACGTCCGTTACGTAGTGCTTTCGTGTTCCTACGGGCTGTAGGCAGCGTCGGGGAAGGCCCGTTGATACGGCGGCGCGCGCACGGCGAAACGGCGCTTTCGGCCTGTCTTGTGCTATGTAGCGGCATGAACTTGCCCCGCGATCACCACTTCATACCCGCCTTCTACCTGAAGCAATGGGCCGGCCCGGATGGCAAGCTCGTCGAATACACGCGGAAGGGCGGAAAGCTCATTTCGAAGTCGGTCGGGCCCGGTTCGACGGGCTATGAGCGCGATCTTTATTCTTTTCCCGAGCTGCCTTCCGACGCCGCACAATTCATAGAGCAGGTCTTCTTCCAGTATGCCGACCAGAAGGCATCGGACGCCCTCGATAAACACCTCGGCGTCAAGTCCCTGCCCTGGACGAGCGAATTGGTCAGCGCATGGTCGCGTTTCATCGTCGCGATACATCTTCGCCATCCCGACGCGATGCCGGAGCTGCGCACTGCGGCAGCCGCGATCTGGACCGCCGGCGGTCTTGATTGCCAGGCCCGCTATGACGCCACGCGGAAGCAGACAGACCCTCCGAGCTTTGATGAATATCTCGCGGTACGCGATCCGCTTGCGCCGGTAAAGGTGCGCGTCAATATGATCATCAAGGCGCTCGACAATGAAGAGGTTGGTGCCCACATAAATCAGATGAAGCATGCGGTTATCGACGTCTCCGCCGCACCATATCGGCTGCTCACGTCCGACCGGCCCGTCGAGCTCTTCAACATCAAAGAGACGAACGGAATTCTTTCCATCCCGATAAGTCCAACCAAGGTTTTTGTGGCCGCAAACGACGACGCCACCTTCGAGAAGCTGCGCCGCGCCGCCCCCGAACGACTGGTCTGCGACATCAACACCTTCGTCGCAACCCGTGCCCGACGGTTCGTCTGGGCGCAGGACAAGTCTCAGGAGCGCTTCATCGATAACCGGATATCGACGAAGATGGAGCCGACGCCTCTATTTCCGAACATCGCCCACTATGTGTCAATCGGCGCGCAAATTTGACCCCGTATCGGCGTCCAATTTTGACCCCCTTGAGCGACGGGTTTGGGCGGTAGCGCTCGCCGCGTCGGAGCTGGTCGGGGTTGTGGAGACGTGGCGAGCGCGGGCGGTGTGATCGTCGTCTCGGCTTTTGAACCGCCAACTGTCGTTACCGGTTTCGACGATGTCACAGTGGTGGGTCAGCCGATCGAGCAATGCGGTCGTCATTTTGGCGTCGCCGAACACGCTGGGCCACTCGCCGAACGCCAGGTTGGTGGTGACGATAATCGAGGTGCGCTCGTAGAGGCGACTGATCAGGTGGAACAGGAGCTGGCCGCCGGCCTGGGCGAACGGCAGATAGCCCAGTTCGTCGAGGACAACGAAGTCCATCCGGGTCAAGTGCTCTGCGATCTGCCCCTGCTTGCCGTTGCGAGCTTCGGTCTCGAGCCGATTGACGAGATCGACCACGTTGTAGAACCGGGCTCGGGCGCCGGCCCGGATGCAGTTCCGGGCGATGGCGATGGCCAGATGGGTCTTGCCGGTGCCGGTGCCGCCGATCAGCACGACGTTGCGTTGCTGGGCGATGAACCCGCCGCCCGCCAGGTCCTTGACCAGGGTCTGGTTGATCGGGGTCCCTTCGAACTGGAAGTCGTCTATGTCCTTGGCGAGCGGCAGTTTAGCGATGGTGAGTTGGTATTTGATCGAGCGCGCGTGCTTCTCGTTGATCTCGGCACTGAGCAAGTCGCCGACGATGCGCTGAGGTTCGTGTTGGCGCTTGACCGCGGTGGCCATGATCTCGTCGAAGGCGGCCTTCATGCCGTACAGCTTGAGTTCGCCCATCAAGTCGAAGAGTTGAGTGCGTTCCATCAGACCATCCTCCGGAGGTTGTCGTAGCGGGCACAATCGGCGATGGGCGCGTAACGCAGCGCCAGCGCCGCGGGGGTGAGGATGTTGGCCGGCGGCGCTGGATCGCGCCGGCGAGCGAGGATGTTGAGGATGACGTCGGCGGAATGGACGCCGTGCGCGATCGCCTCGACACAGGCGGCTTCGACCGCCGCCAGGCCATCGGTCAGCACCGCATTGAGGATATCGACCATCTGCCGGTTGCCGTCGGCAACACCGGCAAGCTTGCGCCTGACGCGTTCCATCGCTGCCGGTAGCACCCAATCCTTGAACGGCGCGCCGTTGCGCAAGGCGCCCGGCTTGCGCGCCAGCACGGGAACGTAATGCCAGGGATCGTAGGTGGTCTCGCCGCGACCGAACGAGCGAGGATGTTCGGCAACGACGCGGCCGTCCTGGCGGATGACGATGCGGTCGGCATAAGCATGCACCTCGACCGGTCGACCGACCGCGCTGGCGGCGACCGAGTATTTGTTGTTGTCGAAGCGCACCAGGCAGGTCTTCGAGACCGAGGTCGGCACCGCGTGGAATCCATCGAACCGGCCGGCATAGGGAACGAGCTTTGGTCGCTCGGCTTCGAACACCTCCCAGATCGTCTGCTCGGTCAGCTCTGGGTGGCGATGGGCTTTGGCGTAGGCGATGCATTTGTCCGTGAGCCAGGCGTTCAACTCGTCGTAGCTCCTGAAACGCAGCCGCGGCGTGAAGAATCGCTCACGCACCAGGCCGACCTGGTTCTCGACCTGACCCTTCTCCCAGCCAGACGCCGGCGTGCATGCGACCGGCTCGATCAGGTAGTGGCTGCACATCTGCATGAAGCGGCGATTATAGAGACGGTCCTTGCCGACGAAGATCGTCTCCACCGCCGTCTTCATGTTGTCGTAGATGCCGCGTCCGCAGGTTCCCTTGAACAAGGCGAACGCCCGGTCATGAGCGTCGAACACCATCTCCTGGGTCTCGCGCGGATAGGCCCGCACGAACAACATCCGGCTGTGGCAGAGCCGGACGTGGGCGACCTTCACGATCGTCGTCACCCCGCCAAACAGGACGATCTCGTGGCTCCAGTCGAACTGGTAGGCTTCTCCCGGCGCGAAGCTCAGCGGTACGTAAGCTGCGGCCGTCGCCTGGCCGCGCTCCTTGGCCCAGCGCCGGGCGAAGCGGCGCACGGCATCGTAGCCGCCGTCATAACCGCGCCCGCGCAGTTCCTCGAAGATCCGGATCAACGTCAACTGCTCGCGAGCTGCCTTGGTGGCGTTCGTCGAGAGCAGTTCATCCAGCTCGGCCGTCCACCGCCCAAGCTTCGGTCGCGGCTGAACTTCGCGCTCATACTCGAATGACGTCTCACCGGAACGCAGCACTTTGCGGACCGTGTTCCGCGACACCTTCAGGTCCCGGACGATCTCCTTGATCGTCTTGCCCTTGAGAAAATGCTCACGCCGAATCCGAGCGACCGTCTCCACTGTCAGCATTCCTCCACCACCCGCTTCGAGCCAAAGCGGGTAGCGTGGAATGGGAGGGGGTCAATTTTGGACGCCGATCCCCCGGCTCAGGGGGTCAAAATTGCACGCCGAAACACAGTCCTGATTGAAGCGCCGCGTCGATCTATGGGAGATCGAACAAGGGCAAATCAACACCATGCTCGAGTTGGACTAGGCGCACGCCGGCATCCCATGGGCCCCTGTCGACACAACGGCCGCACTCATCCGATCGTCGTTGACGATCACTGAACGTTCAAGACCAGCATCAACCCGCCGCCCCCTTCTTGCTCGACATTGTTGTTCGAGGTGTGATGGGGAATATGACAATGCACCAACCACTTCCCGCTCCTGCGGGCGGTCCAAACCACGTCGTATCTTTGCCCCGGACCGACGTTGACAGTGTCGGCCTGGTAGCGGGCGCCTTCGGTAAGAGTAACCCCATCCACTGCCACGACTTCGAAGGGGCCACCGTGTACGTGCATCGGATGAACGAAGTTGTTGTTGGTCCCGATGAAGCGCAACTTTATCGTCTGCCCAACCTTCATCTGCACCGTGTCGGTCGCCGGGAAAGCCTTACCGTTGATCGTGAAGTAGTTGGGTAGCTCTCCTTCCATCAGCATCGCTGGATAAGTGAGCCATTCCCGTTTCAGCCACTCCTGAAGTTGGATCGTATACTCAAGGTCCGCTTTGACCTCCGACGACGGATCTTTCGGATGAACGATAAGCGCGCCATATAATCCGAGGGCCTGCTGCCGATCGGGGTGGTCATGACTATGATAGAAATACGTCCCGTGCTGCCCTACGGTGAACTCGTAGCTATATGATCCGCCCCGTGGCACCGGAGGTTGCGTGATCTTCGCCGGGCCATCCATCTCATTCGGCACGATCAATCCATGCCAATGCACTGTCGTACTCTCCGGCAGCTCGTTGCGGAAGTTGATCCTCACGTGGTCGCCCTCCGTGAGCTCCAGCCGAGGCCCGGGTATCTGGCGGTTGTAGGCATAAGCCTGCACCGCGACGTCGGGCAGGATGTTCCAGCGGATCACGGAAGCCTCGATATCGAACACCTTGACGCCGTTCTCCAGCCGCGGCTGCAGCACCTGGTCGCCGCGGGCCGTCTTCGGCGCCTCGTATCTCACCTGCCGAGGCTTCACCGCCGCCATTTCGCGCATGGCGGCGGCCGGCAGTTCGAACGTATTGATCATGCCGGGCGGCATTATCGCGCCGTCCACGTCGCGAGCGCTCAGGTTCAGATTCACGAAAAAGCCGGGCCATACCATTCCGGTTATGAGTAGCAATCCAGTGACCCCTGCCAAGGCTGCAAGTTGCGGCCCGGTCGCCTCGCTCTTCATTCCCTTTCCGCCGCCATGATCTCCTTGCCGGTTATCGCCTTCGTCGTGTTCGCTGGATCTTTCAGTCATGAGGCCGTGCTTGATGCCGGCGCGCACCATCCAAACGTTGAAGGGATAGGCTGTCGTGAATCCCACGATCACACCGAGCGACATTACGCCCCAGAACGTCAGTTCGAGCGGGTCCATGGCGCGCATATCACGCCCCATCATCAGGAAGCTCATCGTCGGGGCCATTCCGGCCATCATCGCGTTCATGCTGATGAATTCGGGCATGAAGCTCATCTTTACGTTCTGCCAGTACGAGCCGCCCATCATTCGCTTCATGAACAGAGACTGGAAGATGAAGAGCCCGAATGAGAATCCGGCCAGATACTCAACGATCAAGTCGATCCACATCGGCAATCCGAGCAACGCGGTCGTTACCGCGGCCAAAATGATGCCGGTCGCGTCTCCGGCGACGCAATGAATGGTGCTGCCGACACCTTGCTTCCAAAGCGGCGAAGTGAACCGTTCGTGTTCTCCGGGGCGAGGCTCCTTGTCTGCAAGCACGTAGAGCAAGAGTCCGAACGGCCCCATATAGAGCGTTATCAAGATAAACGCCCATTTCATCACTGTGGGCTCGGGATTCCCCGCAAACTGATCGTAGCCGACGTAAACCGTCGAAATTAGCGCTATGGCAAACCAGCCAAGCAGAAAATAATCATAGGGAAGGGCGATCACGGCTCCTCCGATGCATTGTCCGTCACGCAACCGCCGCTTAAGTTCTTCGTTCCATTTCCCAACGCGGTCCCGACGTGAGAAAAATGTTGGCAATCGCTGTAATATTTGCGACTCGAGAGCGTCGCTGGCGCGCTGATCCGCTCAGCATGGATCTGCGAACATGATGGGGGCGATGCCGCAGCCGGACCTGACCTATCTCTTGCGCGCGCTGGTGGAACGATGGCGCCAGGATCCTGGATCGACCTACCGTACTTGGTTTTCTGTGGGACGAGCGACTGAAGAACTTCAGGTCAATCCGGCGCGGCATCGCTCAGGTCGTCGAAGAGATCGAGGCCGGAAGGTTCGGCAATGTCTACAAAAGCTCCTCCCTCGAAACCGCACGAACCACAACAATTTGCACGTCCGCGGCTACAAAGAAGAGGGCACGATCACCACCACCTTCGATATCACGGTGCTTAACGATCCGGATCGCTTCCACCTCGAGATCGATCGCCTGCCGCAGGTGAGTGCCAAGGGGGCTTATTTAAAGCAGCAGCTTCGGGACAAGCTCATTGAATATAACCATTACATCCGCAACCATGGCGAAGACATGCCGGAAATCCGAAACTGGCAGTGGGACGCAAAGACGTGACCGGCTTACCGAGTTTGCTCTCGCGCCTCTACCAAATGCGACACGGCGAATTCGCTTGGTCGCTCTCCGGCCAGCATACCGGCCGAACCGGCATCCTACTGAGCGAACAAGGCGAACGTCCGCAAGGTGGAAAGCGGCTCTGCGCTGGCCCTCACCACGCCGATGAGAACAAGCAGCTAAATCTTGAGGCCAGCAAACTTGCGAAGTAATCGGTGGGAGCACGCATCCATGACGAAGATTACGCTCGAAGTCCGCGATCTATTCTCGGTCCTTGGCGCACATGGAATCGAACGGCATCTACAGCATGTTACGGGTGTCGGTCGCGTGTCGGTTAATCCGGTTTCTGGCTCGACGACCGTCATGTTCGATCCGGAGAAGACCAGCCCTGCTGCAATACAGGAAGCGATTAGAAATTGTGGTTTTCATTGTGCGGGCGAAGCGCTGCCCAAGCACGTTTGCGAAAAGTCGACGCCGCCGAGTACTGGTCCGACGGTTCAGACCAGCCAGCTCGAGCATGCGCATTCCCAAACGCATAGAGATCGCGGCGATACGGCGGCTCCCGGCATGATGGCGGCCGACGCGATGGCCGAGCACAGGGTGCACGGCGGGGAAAGGAGCGATGCCATGGCGCATGAAATGGGCCACGGCGTCGGCATGGACATGCAGGGCATGGTCCGCGACATGCGCAATCGCTTCTGGATCGCGCTCGTCTTTAGTCTGCCGATTTTCCTGTTCTCGCCGATGGGCATGGACTTCATTCAAATCCCGCCACCATTCGGCCTGCGCCTGGACCTTGTTCTGTTCGTTTTGGCGAGCGCCGCCATCCTTTACCCGGTCTGGCCATTCGTTGTTGCAGCTTACCGCGCACTCCGCAGCGGGGTTGCAAACATGGCCGTCCTGGTCGTCCTCAGCGTAGGCACCGGCTATCTGTTTAGCGTTGGCTCGACTTTCTTTTATGGCGGCCACCAGTTCTACGAAGCCTCGGCAATTCTGCTCGTCTTCATCCTGCTCGGACACTGGCTCGAAATGCGTGCAAGGGCAGGGGCATCTGAGGCGATCCGCGCGCTCATGGATATGGCGCCGCCCAAGGCAACGGTGCTGCGGGTTGGCAAGGAATTCGAAGTACCCACCGCTGAGATCATTTCCGGCGATACGGTCCTGATCAGACCGGGCAACAAAATCCCGGTTGATGGGACCGTGCTAGAAGGATCGTCGCTGGTCGACGAGTCGATGCTCACTGGGGAATCGATGCCAGTAGTCAAAAAGGTCGGCGATGCCGTGATCGGCGCGACCATCAACAAGAGCGGTGCGTTTCAGTATCGCGCAACCAAGGTCGGAGCAGACACGGCTCTCGCCCAGATCGTCAAGCTCGTCCAGGAAGCTCAGAACTCCAAGGCGCCGTCGCAACTGCTCGCGGATCGCGCCTCGCAATGGCTGGTGCTGGCAGCGGTCGCCGTGGGCCTGCTTACGTTCGTCATCTGGTACTGGTGGATCGGCCAGACGCTGCTGTTCGCACTCAGCCTGACGATCACCGTCTTCGTGATCGCATGCCCCGATGCCCTTGGGCTGGCAACGCCGATGGCGATCATGGTCGGAACCGGGCTCGGCGCCATGAATGGCATCCTATTCAAAAATGCGTCGGCGCTGGAGGACGCTACAAAATTGAACGTTGTCATCTTCGACAAGACCGGTACGCTGACGATGGGCCATCCCGAGGTGGTGGATCTAGCGATCGCTGCCGGCGCCTCCGAGGATCAATTGCTATCTGCGGCCGCAGCGGTGGAAGCAGGGTCGGACCATCCTTTGGCCCAGGCCATCCTGCGCCGGGCCGCCAACGTGAAGGCACCCAAGGCAACCGGGTTCAAGAATGTCGAGGGCAAGGGCGCGCAAGCCGAGATCGACGGCAAGATGGCATTGCTCGGCAATAAACTGCTGATGACTGAGAATAAGATCGATCGCGGCGAGCTCGGCGCGAAATCCGAGGAACTGCAGGGCGCCGGACGAACGGTCGTTCATCTCGCAGTAGGCGGCAAGCTCGTGGGTTTGATCGCCATCGCCGATGCGGTGAGACCGACGGCGGTGGAAGCGGTCAAGGCGTTGCGTTCGCGGGGGGTCGAGGTCGCGATGTTGACAGGAGATAATCAGGGTACGGCCGAGCGGATCGCAAAGAGTCTCGGGATCGATAAAGTCTTCGCAAATGTGTTGCCTAGCGACAAGGCGGGCAAGGTCAAGGAACTCCAATCGCAAGGTAAAAAGGTCGGCATGGTCGGCGACGGCGTGAACGACGCTCCGGCCTTGACCCAGGCCGATGTTGGCTTCGCAATCGGTGCAGGCACTGATGTCGCGATGGAAAGTGCCGACATTGTGTTGATGAAGAGCGACCCTTACGATGTGGTCGGGGCCATCGAACTCTCCCATGCGACGCTCAGAAAAATGCATCAAAACTTATGGTGGGCGGTCGGCTACAACGTGATAGCCTTTCCGCTTGCCGCTGGCGTGCTGTATCCATTTCTGCTTGGGCCGAGCATTGCTGCTCTTGCGATGTCCGGTAGTACGGCATTGGTAGCCATCAATGCTCTGATGTTGAAGCGGACGAAGCTGACCGGCATCCGCCGTCGGCGCGCGACTTCTACCTCTGAAGCGATCATCCCCGTCGCGGCGACGTCGTGATCACGCGCGCCGTGTCAGGTGTGCCGCCCTGAACAGCTCTTGAAGACGGTCGGGCTTTGAGGACTGGAGTGTCTGTCACGTCCGCCAACTGCGCAACGGCGCTGGCTTTTTCGGTCGGCACGGCTTAACTGACTAGGATGACAGGCGAAGCACCACGCGCGATCCGCGACGATCAAAAGTCGGCGACCGGCTCGGCCTTTGGTCCGTTCCGCCATCCGGCATACACGGTGACTGGACCGCCTCGGTCGTCGCCAACATCGGCACTTGGATGTACACCGCCGCCTCAGGCTGGCTGATGACGAACCTCGATCCCGATCCGCTTATCGTCTCGTTGGTGCAAGTCGCCGCCGGCTTACCGATCTTTCCTAATCGCTATCCCGGCCGGTGCGCTTGCCGACATCGTCGACCGTCGGCGCTTTCTGATCGCAGGCGCGAAGCCGCTAGCGTTTTCCGATCATGTTGGTTTGTAACCTGCAGCGGCGAAGTAGTTTGCGCATTCGGTTGGCTTGAATGCGTCGAGGCATCGGGCGATTGCTTCCCAGAGGCCCTCGACGGTGCGCTCGGCGGCCTTGCGCAGCAGAGCCTTCAGTTTTGCGAACGCGTTCTCGATCGGGTTGAAGTCGGGACTGTAGGGCGGCAGATAGAGCAGCACCGCGCCGGCTTCGGCGATCAGCGCCGAGACGCGTGACCTTTTGTGGCTCGACAGATTGTCCATCACCACGATGTCGCCGGATCGCAGTGTGGGAACGAGGATGCTTTCGACGTAAGCTTCGAGAGCGTCTTTGTTGATCGGTCCGTCGAGCACGAAGGGCGCCGTCATGCCTTCGAGGCGTAGGGCGCCGACGAAGGTGGTGGTTTTCCAGTGTCCATGCGGGATAGCGGCGCGCAGGCGTTGGCCCTTCGGGGCTCGGCCGCGGCTGCGGGCCATATTGGTGGAGGCCCAGGTTTCGTCGATGAACACCAGGTGCGCGGGGTCGAATGCAGGTTGCGCCTCAACCCAAGCCGTTCGCCGCATCACGACGTCGGGACGGTTCTGCTCGGCGGCATGCGCAGTCTTTTTTTGAAAGTGATCCGTCGTCGCGCGAAGAAGCGCCACAACGTCCCGATTCCGACCGCCACGCCTTGCTCGGCCAACGCCGCCTGGATCTCGTGAAGCGTGATGTCCGGTTTGGTCTCGACCAGCGCCAGAATGCTCGGGGCATGCGCTTCGATGCGACCTGACCGGCGATCACCCCCCAATGCCTTGGGCCGCGCGTCGCCTTGCCGACGCTGCATGGCTCGCCAGCGGATGGCACTCGATGCGCTGACCCCGAACTGTTCCGCGGCCTGACGGCACGACAGCCCACCGGCGATCGCCGCCAGAACTCGTGTCCTTAAATCAAGCGATAGAGCCTTCGACATCCCGGCCGGCCTCCAGCCCCGGCAGGGATCTTGAATCACTTGCGCCCCGATTTGGGAATCCCAGCCCGAGTCAATCAGCTCGGAAATCGCTCTAACAGCAATCGCGGCAATCTTCGCGGCGCTGGTCGCGTTCGATCTTGTAACACTTAGCCTACTCCTCGTATTCACGTTTCTGATCGGCGCCTTCGGAGCGCTGACGGCGCCCGCATGGCAAGCGGTTACGCCGCAGCTCGTGCCGAAGCGGGACCTGCATGTAGCGATCGCGGCGAACAGCGTCGGCTTTAACCTCAGCCGCGCAATCGGGCCCGCGCTCGGCGGCGCGCTGACGGCAGCCTTCGGCATCACGGCACCTTTCTGGATCAATGCCGTGAACAATCTTGAGGTGAGCGGGATGGTCGCGAGCGCGGCGGCCGCCGCGATGAAATGCGCGATCGGTTCTTCAGTAATTAAATAGCAAATCACTGCACTAAACGCTCAGTCGCTAGATAGTGTGTCTTTTCGAGCCCTTGGCGAAGCGCTCGGTCGCCCCTTGCGGGTCTGACCGCCCCCGAACCATCATCTTGTATGTGCTTCAGCTCCTCGATGACAATCGCCATGAAAACAGGCGTCAATTGGCCGCTTGACGGTATCGCACCTCGCTCCACCATTTCCAAATGACGTATATGGCCGGATAGATCAGCAGCGTTAAGAGAAAACTGGTAACGACGCCGCCGACCATCGGAGCGGCGATTCGCTTCATGACATCGGAGCCCGCTCCGCTGGACCACATGATAGGCAAGAGTCCCATTAATATCGCCAGCACGGTCATCATCTTTGGCCGGACGCGTTGCACGGCTCCCTCCATCACGGCACTTTCGAGGTCGTGGATGCTTCGCATCCGACCTTCCTCCTTCCAGCGCTCGTAGACGACGTCCAGATACAGCAGCATCACCATCCCGGTCTCGGCGTCGACCCCGGCCAGCGCGATGATCCCAACCCATACGGCAACGCTAAGGTGATAGCCCAACAGCCAAAGCAGGAAGAATGCGCCCACCAGGGAAAACGGCACCGCAATCATCACGATCAGCGCTTTGGCAATCGATCGCGCGTTCAGGTAGAGCAACAAGAAGATGACGGCGAGTGTGATCGGGATGACGTACAGAAGTCGCTGGCTCGCCCGTTGCATTCCCTCGAACGATCCGCTCCATTCCAATCGGTAACCCGGAGGCAGCTTCACCATTTCGCCGACAATCTTGCGGGCGTCGTTCATGTAGCTGCCGGTGTCTCGGTCTGCGATGTCGATGTAGGCATACCCCACAAGCTGCGCAGCTTCGCTCTTGATCAGACCGGGGCCATCGACGAATCGCAGCTTTGCCAGTTCCTGCAAGGGCACTTGCGCTCCCAGAGGGGTGGCGACCAGTATCCGCTGCAATTTGCCGACGTCATCTCGGAGGTCACGTCCGTAGCGGACGTTGACCGGATAGCGCTCGCGGCCCTCGATGGTCTGCGTCAGATTGGCGCCGCCCACCGCCGCCTGGATAACTTCCTGCACGTCCATGACTGAGAGCCCGTAACGGGCGATCGCATCGCGATCGATATCGAAGTCCAGGTAATGGCCCTGCGCCACACGTTCGGCAAACACGCTTCTTGTGCCCGGAATGGTGCCGACCGCGGCCTCCACGTTCGACAGAATCCTTCCGATTTCCGCAAGGTCCGGTCCGAACACCTTGACGCCGAGCGGCGTGCGGATTCCGGTGGAAAGCATGTCGATGCGAGCCTTGATCGGCATTGTCCAGCTGTTTGAGAAGCCTTTCATCTTCGCGTTCAGCGCCGCGTTCATCTCTGCGATCAGCTTGTCCGGGGTGATGCCGTTCCGCCACTGCTCCGGCGGCTTGAGGTTGATGACCGTCTCGACCATTTCCAGCGGAGCCGGGTCGGTCGCGCTTTCGGCGCGTCCCGCTTTGGCGAACACGCTCGCAACTTCCGGGAAGCCGAGCAGAATGGCGTCCTGCTCCTGGATCGCCTGCCTCATCGTCTGTATCGACGCCGCCGGCAGGGTCGCGGGCATGAACAGCACCGATTCTTCCCATAACGGCGGCATGAACTCGCTACCCAGGCTTCTGTAGATGGGGATGATGGCGACGGTGGCGAAAACGGCGACGCCGACCATGACGTAGCGCAGCCGCAACGCCAGCATGGCAACAGGCTGATAAATCCAAATCAGGAAGCGGTTGATTGGATTGTTCTCCTCGGCAGGAATCTTGCCGCGGACGAGCCATACCATCAAGAACGGGGTGACGGTGACGGACAGCACCGCCGCAAACAACATGCTAAAGGATTTGGTGTAGGCGAGCGGCCTGAACAACCGACCTTCCTGGTCCTGAAGGGCAAACACCGGCAGAAAGCTGACGGTGATAATGAGCAGCGAGAAGAACAGCGACGGCCCCACCTCTCGACAGGCCACGATCACGAGTTCCAGCCGCGGCCGGCGCTGCTCAGCGGGCTTGGCCTCCTCTCTTTCGATATGTTTGTGAGCGTTCTCGATCATCACGATGGCCGCATCGACCATCGCCCCGACCGCAATCGCGATGCCACCCAGACTCATGATGTTGCTGGTCAGCCCGATCCATCGCATCGCGATCATCGCCAGCAGGACTGCCAATGGCAGCGTGATGATTGCGACCAAGGCGCTGCGAAAATGGAACAGGAATACCAGACAAACCAGGCTTACGATCACTCCTTCTTCGATAAGCTTCTCTCTCAGCGTCTGGACCGAATGATTGATAAGGGTGGACCGGTCATATGTGAGATTGAGTTCGACGCCCTCCGGCAAGCCTGGTTGCACCGTGTCCTTGATCGTCTGCTTCACGGAAGCCAACACGTCGTAGACACTTTCGCCAAACCGGACGACCACGATGCCGCCAGCAGCGTCGCCCAACCCGTTGTAGTCGACCACGCCACGGCGGATGTCCGGACCGATCTGGACGAAGCCGACGTCGCGGACCAGAACAGGCGTCCCATCGGACTGTGCTCCGACTGCCACCTTTTCAATGTCGGACGGCGATTGGAAATAGCCCCGACCTCGCACCATGTACTCGGTGCCGGTGAACTCCAATACCCTGCCGCCGACTTCCTGATTGCCTCGGCGAACCTGCTCCACCACCTTGTTGATCGGAATTTTGTAGGCCAGCAGCTTGTCCGGGTCGACGGTGACCTGATATTGTTTCACGAAGCCGCCGACGCTGGCGACTTCCGCAACGCCTGGAACGGCGCGGATCTGATACTGCACTTGCCATTGCTGCAGACTGCGAAGCTCGGACAGCGAGTGTTTTCCGGTCTTGTCAATCAGAACGTATTCGAGCCCCCAACCCACGCCGGTTGCGTCCGGCCCCAACTGCGGAGAAACGCCCGCCGGCAGCTTGCCGGCCATGCCGCTAAGATACTCCAAGACCCGGCTGCGCGCCCAGTACAGGTCAGTACCGTCTTCGAAGATGACATAGACCAGAGACTGGCCGTAAAAACTGGTGGCTCGCACCGCCTTGACCTTTGAGGCGGAGAGCAACTGCGTCACGATGGGATAGGTGATTTGGTCTTCGATGATGTTGGGACTGCGATCTTCCCAATCAGTGGCGACGATGACCTGCACATCCGAGAGGTCCGGAAGTGCATCCAAGGGCGTGTTGTAGACCGCCCAAACGCCTCCGCCGATGATGGCCACGATAAGGAGAAGCATGAGAAGCGCGTTCCGCGCGCTGAACTCGATCAGCCGGCCGATCATGGTCTATCTTTCGCTCACGGACGATCGTGTTTCATGGTGGAATGATCGTCTGCGGTAGGTCGATTTGGCATCGACATCCCCTTGACGTCCTGCGGCCGGGCTGCCGGTTTGTTCTCGTTGGCCTTGCTGCCGTCGTCCATCCCGGGCATGCCGGCCATACCACCGCCGCCGGCCAGTAGCTGGCTTTCGGAATCGATCAAGAAGTTGGCGGAAGTGGCAACCATGTCGCCATCCTCCAGCCCCTCCAGGATCTGGAATCGATCCTCGAACCGCAGCGGGCTGATTTTCACTTGGACCGGGAGAAAGCGATCATCGGCAACAGCTCGGAACGTGATGTTGCGTTCGCCGGTGCGGATGACGGCCGATACCGGAACGGTCAAGCCGCTTCCCATCGCGTGGCTGATCAAGATCTGACTGAACATGCCTGGCTTCAGTCGGCCGTCGGGATTTGGTAGCTCGACGCGGACTTGCACCGATCGGGTCATCTCGTCGACCACCGGATCGATGAACACGACCTTGCCGGTATATTGTTGCGTCGGCGACGAGGGCAGCGCGACAGTCACAGCCATGCCGATCTGGACGTGCGGCAATTCATACTCGAAGACCTTGCCCTGAACCCACACCGTCGAGAGGTCGGCGACGACGAACAGTTCGTTCTGCGGCATCGTGTATTGACCTTGAAAGACCTTCTTCTCCAGGACGGTACCTGAGATTGGACTGCGTAGTACCAACGACGTCCCGGGCCGCCCGGTCGCCTCCAGGGCCTTGATCGCATCGGCAGGCACATCCCAAAGCTCCAGGCGTCGACGCGCGGCTTCCAACACCAGCTGTTGATCTGTCATGCCTCCGAGATTGGATTGTGCCGACCGCGCCGCGGACAACAGCTCTCTCTGGGCCGCAAAGAAGGCCGGACTGTAGATCGCAAGCATGGCTTCGCCGGCTTTCACCTGTTGCCCGGTGAAAGAGACGAACAGTCGTTCGACCCAGCCTTCGGTCTTGAGGTGAATATGAGCAAGCTTGGTTTCATCGGGACGTACGATCCCGACCGTTCGAATGGTCATGGTGAGGGGGGTCCGCGTCGCCCTTCCCAGCGTAACTCCGATACGCTGCCGGATTGCCGGATCGACGCTTAGTTCCGTATATCCCGGAGGCATCGAATTGCCGGGCACGGAGTGATCGGCCGGCATGTTCTGCTGGGGCTCGGGGGCCTGTTGTGCTGAACTCGCGTCTTGGCTGATGAAGTAGCCCGCGCACAAGACCATCAGTTGGGCCAGGGCAGGGCCGATCGACTTCCGATATCGTTTCGTCGACACGAGATCCCTCACGGTGCTGGACTTTCTATTGTGCGGCCAGCGAGGCCGCTCCGGGTGGCGACGTTCCAAGTGTCTCGATGTCGACACCCGCAAGCGCCTCAATTTCCGCCAGTCGCTTCTCACGCTCGATCCGGACCTGAGCGGCCGCAAGACGGGCGGCGATCAGTATCCTCTGGCTGTCGATGAGATCGGAAAATGCCGCGGTCCCGGCGGTGTAATCGCTCCGGGACGCGTTCACCAGTTGCTGGGCGGCCGGCACGATACGCTGACGGTACAGGGCGATTTGCCGCTCCGCATTTCGCATCAAGTACAGGTTTGCCACGAAGCTGGCGGCGCGGTCTCTCGTGGTCTGCCGCAACATTGCTTCTGACGATCGCATCATGGCCTCCGCTTCCCTGATGGCGCCGCGGATGGCCGGCAGTTTTGTCGGCAGCATCACCATCGACGAAACAACCTGTGAAACATTGCCTGTCACGGTCCCTGAGGGAACGAAATCGGGCAGATAGGCCAGCCTTGCAAGTTCGATAGCGTCCTTTCGCCCGGCCACCTGCCGGGCAAGCCCGGCCAGTTCCGGGTTCTGTTCAACCGCCGCCGCCAGAAGCTGGGCGTCATCGACGGCGACGGTTCGCTGCGACGGCAGAGTTGACGGCAGTCTCAGCGGCGCATTGGCGTCGCGCGCGAGCATGCCGTTCAGCGACCCTCGTATCGACTTGGCCTCCGCTGCCAAGTTCGCCAGTTCATTCTCGGCCATCTGAGACTCGATCTGAACCTTGAGCAAGTCCTGCAGCGCGCCGCCGGATTGCGCGCGCGCGGCCGCCGAATCGTTGACAAGCTTAAGAAGCGTCAGATTGTCGCGTTGAACCCGAAACTTTTCCTCACTCAGCGCCAGATCCAGATAAGCGGAAATGACTTTTCGCTGCAGTTCAAACTTTGTCGCGCGAAGCTTCTCGCCGGCTTGCCTGGCGGATTCCAGAGCAACCTCGGCCGCGGTCTGCACTTTGATCGGCAGCGACAGGTTCATCGATGGATCGAAGCCGACGCCGACCGTGGTGCGGTCCCACGCCTTGAGCTTCTCGGCGGAAAACATGTAGCTGAAATTGACGGCGACGTTGCTGTTGGGCCAGGTCGCGGCTTGATCGATGCGGGCGAAGGCGGCCTTCCATTCGAAGTAGGCGGATTCCAACTCTCCGTTGGCAAAGAACGCGCGGCGCAAGACATCGCGCCATCGCGCCGGCGCGGGCACGAGCGGCAACTGACGATCGGCGACCGGCGGCTCATAGGCAGGTGCAACCGAATTGAGGTTGGCTTCTTCTTCTGAGGTGCCGTTCGGCAGCAGCGTGCAGCCGCCGAACGCCAGAACAACGGTGGTGAAGAGCGCCGCCAGCAAAGTCCCCCTTGGCGACAGGGGAGCGATACTGTTAGTCGATTGCATAGCTGCCAGCCGCAGCGAACTCCCTCGTGCAGAATTGTCGCTTGAGGCCTGAGGGCCGGTCGTAGACATTGAGAACGTCCTGTGTCGCGAACAAGGTTTCCTTATCCCGTATGTCGAGCTGGCGACTCTCGAACCGATCAAACGAGGAAGCGAAACGGAATTGATGGACGGGCATTGGAAGGCCGCATCGACGGTGGTTGCCGCGCATCGCCGGCCGGCCCGCCGCCCGCCAATTCACCGCCCGGGATGTCGAGCATGACCATCGCCGGCTCTCCCTGAGACGGCGGTCTGCTTTTCAAACAGATTCGTGGCGTATTCGCTCGTCGAAGGCATTATCCGGCTCCGTGCTGTCGATGGCGCCATCACAGCGCTAATCATGAATTCGGAGTGGATCCTCGGGAGGTTACAAGCGGAAGCAGAAAAAGTTCTCGGCGTTAACCGTCAGATCCAGTTGACGGGGTTCCGCGCCCGGATGTCGCGGCCGAGGTGTCGGTAATCTCTCGGTGCCGAACGGAGAGGGGACCGGCTTTTGTCCAGGACGTGAGCCTGCCGGTATCGCGAACGGCGGTCTGGCTCTCGTGTCATGACGACGGGTTACCCGGTTTGGTCCGGTCCGATGAAGGTCATGAATGGCTTTCGGTCGGTTGCCCCAAATAGAATCACTGCGTATTTCTCCGCAGGCATACCGCCCATTCCAGGTGATCCTGCGGGCATCCCCGGAACAGCCAAGCCAATAGCGTCAGGACGCTGTGCCAACAATCGTTGCACCGCGACGGCCGGGACGTGTCCTTCCAAAACATATCCGTCGATTTCGGCGCTATGGCACGATGCGAGATCGATCGGTACGCCAAGGCCAGCCCTGACGGTGGCAAGATCGGTTGTTTCCCGTGCCCGCACCGTAAAGCCTGCTTTCTCCAAGTGGCGGACCCAGCTCTGGCAGCAACCACAATTTGGATCTTTGTAGACCAGAATCGGAGATGTCTGCGCCCACCCGGGACGAACCGTATTGGCCAATAGTGCAACCGCGGCACCGCCCAGCATCGCCCGTCGCGTCATGACCGGCGGTTTCTGCGTCATTGATAGGCATTCTGCCAAAAATTGCATTGGTTGCTCCTTATTGCCTCGCCGCAGATTCAACCATGAAACCTGCTGTCGTCGCGGGGAACGTCGTCGTCCAGGCACGCCTATTGTCGATAAGTCGTTCTGAAGCGAAACATCTATCTTCCAGCGAATTACCCTGGTGCGCATCGAGAGCGAAAGAATATCAAGCGTTTTTCTCGGCGCTCTTGGCATGGCTGTTGTTGGTTGCGGTCTCGCCTGCGGCAAGTTCGATGATTTCTGCCGTGATCTCTTCCTGCCGCACGATCCGCCGGGTGGCATGCAATTCGGCAAGCTGGCGCTCGATCTGGTTGCGCGCCGAGGCCATCGATTCCATGCGCGCCTCGTTCTCCGCCGCGAAGGCATGGAGCGCCGTGTTGCAGAGTTGCGCAAATACGTAGTCAGCGGTGAGCTCGACCATCAGGGTTTCGGGGGACAGGTCGAGGAGCGGCGCATCGCCCTTCGTCGGATGCGGAAAGCCCGAGAGATCGAGAGGAAACAAGCGGCGGCGCTCGACACGAACGCCATGGCCGGGCCGCCACTGGCTGAAAACGACATCGAGGCGGCCGATCTCGTCCGTGGCGATTCGGCTGTAGAGTGCTTCTGAGATTCGATCGGCAAGTTTCGGAATACCGAGCGAGTGCGATGGCATCGCGCTATTCCAGACCCCGACGATCCCTCTTTCCCCGGCGACCGCCCGACCTCGCGTGCCGATCAGGAACAGTTCTGACTGGGAAAAGTCGTCGCGAACGGCATCGAGCACGCGTTCGCTGAACGCACCGGCAAACCCTTGTTCGGCACAAAATAGCACCAAGGCCGATCGGGTCGATCGATCCGCGGGACCGGCCCCGGCCGGGACAAGGGCGAGCGTTCGCCCGATCGCAAGCGCGATCGTGGCGGAATAGCTATCGACGGCAACAAGCTGGCCGCGCGCCTGCTGGGCGCGTGCCGCGGCGATGCCCCGCATGGCATTGACGACCGCGCCGAGCTGGCCGATCCCGTCGATCCGCGCGCCAATCTCCGAAAGACGATCGGTCATGATTGCCTCGGTGCTTTCGACGGATCCGCGACCGTGGCCAGCGTCTGAAGGTATTTTCGGAGGGTTTCGCGGAGCGCCTGCTTTCCGGGCTCGTCGAGCGCGCCGGTATCTTGGATCCGACGGACGACGCCCGGGACGTGGCGGTCAAGGGTCTCGCGCAGGCCATGCCGGAACGCAGGCACTGACGGCAACGGCAACGGATCCAAAAGCCCGGATTGCACAGCCAGGACCAGGGCCACCTCGTCGGCAAGCCGAAGGGGCAGGTGCGGCGGTTGGCCGAGGATCGCGCGAATTCGCGCGCCCCGGCTCAGTTGATCGCGAACCCGGCTGTCCGGCATTCCACCAAACCGGGTGAAAGTCTCCAGTTCGAGGAACTGAGCGTAATCGAGCCGCACCGTCTCCGCCGCCTCCCGGAGCGCCTGTGCCTGGGTCTTGCCGCCGACCCGGCTGACGCTGGTGCCGACGTCGACCGCCGGCTTCTGCCCTTCATGGAACAGCCTGGCATCGAGGACGATCTGACCGTCGGTGATTGAAATCAGATTGGTCGGAATATAGGCGCTGAGGTTGCCGGCGTCGGTCTCGGCGATCGGTAGCGCCGTCAGCGAGCCGCCGCCTTTTTCCTTGGACAGTTTGGCGGCCCGTTCGAGCAGCCGCGCATGAACATAGAAGATATCCCCCGGATAGGCCTCGCGACCAGGCGACTGGCGGGTCAGCAGCGAGATCTCGCGGTGGCTCGCCGCGTGCTTGCTGAGGTCGTCGACCACTATCAGGGCATGTTGGCCGCGATCGCGAAAATATTCGGCCATGCTGAATGCCGCGAAAGGTGCGATCCACTGCAATCCGGGTGAACTCGACGACCCCGCCACGACGATGATGCAGCGCTCGGGCGCACCAAAGGCCATGATCGCATCGATGGCGCGGCGGACGCTCGCGGTCTTCTGGCCGACTGCGACATACACGCAGATTATGTCGCTCGTTTTTTGATTGACGATGGTGTCGATTGCGATCGTGGTCTTTCCGATGGCGCGGTCGCCGATGATCAGTTCGCGCTGACCGCGGCCGAGAGCAAACAGGGTATCGACCACCACGAGGCCGGTCTGAACGGGCTGGGTCACCAGATCGCGATCGACGATGGCGGGTGCCGGGGCGTCGATCGGCTCCAGCATGTCGGTGGCAACCGGGCCTTTCCCGTCGAGCGGGCGGCCGAGCGGGTCGACGATACGGCCGAGCAGTGCCGGTCCCACCGGCACGCGCACGACATCGCCCGTGCCACGCACCCTGTCACCGGCCTCGATCGCATTCACGTCGTCAAGCAGCACACAGCCGACATGATCGCGCTCAAGCACCTGGGCGAAGCCGAACTGTCCCTTATCGAAACGCAGCAACTCATCGAGCCGGACATTGGGCAGACCCGCGACGAGCGCGATGCCGTCTCCGACCGCTTCCACCTCGCCGATCTGCTCGGTCTGCGGCCCGAGCGTGGTGGCGTCGATCCTGGCGCTGGCGCGTTTGAGCCAGGCGTCGGCCGGGCTATCGGGATCTGTCGTCATGCGCGAGGTCCGCAAGGGTGTTGGCAAGGTCGGCGCGCCAGCTGTTGGTGATGACGAGGTGAGGGCCATGCAGTTCCAGGCCGGCGATGAGCGCGGGATCGACCTTGAAGCTGATCTGCGGGCGAACTCCAAACGCGTCGCCGATCAATGTGCGATAGCGCTGCTGGTCGGCGGGTTCGATCGGGGTGGCGCTGATCGCCTCGATCGCGATACCGTTAGCCGCGACGGCGCTGCGCACCGGATCCGGCAGGTTTCGGATCTCTCGCAGCAGCCAGTCGAGAAAGGCAGAACTAACCGATGCGCCACTGAGGCGGGCGACCAGACGCCCGGCTATTGCTACCGCAAGCCGGTTCGCCCGTTCCGCCCATGCTTGCTCGGTCGCGCTTTTCTCCTTCTCGATCGCCGACCTCGCCGACGCCTGCAGCGCCGCCGCCTCTTGGGCGGCCGAGGCAAGGAGCGATATCCGCCCTTGTTCCGCAGCTTGATGCGCCGCGGCAATTATAGCCGCGCGTTCCTCTTCGAAACCGGCGCGCGTACGCTCGATCTCGGCGAGTGCGTCGGTGGCTTGTCCGAGCTTGGTTTCGGCCTCGATCATGATCTGCCGCGCTGTGGCACGGCGCTGCTCGATCATCGCGGCAACCGGACGCCAGAAGAACCGCGCCAGTAGCCAGACCAGGATAATGACGTTGATGGCCTGGATGCCGAGCGTCCACCAGTCGATGGTCATGACATCACTTCAGCAGCGGGTTGGCGAACAACAGAAGCAGGGCGATGACGAGGCAATAGATTGCCATCGTCTCGATCATGGCGAGACCGACAAAGAGCGTCCGCGAGATGGTGTTGGCGGCCTCTGGCTGACGGGCGATGGCGTCCATTGCGGCCGCGACCGCGCGCCCCTCGGCAAGGGCAGGGCCGATCGCTCCAAACGAGACCGCCAGAGCGGCCGATACGATGCTGATGAAAGCTAACCAGTTCATGAGGGCATCCTTTGGCTGGAGTTGTTGCTGTCCGGTCGTCCTTCGTTCACCGCACCGGCAATGAACACCATCGCCAGAACCGAGAAAATGTAGGCTTGCACCGCACCGGTCAGTAGATCGAGCGCCATCAGCGGGATCGGCACGAGAAGGCCCGCGAGCGACAATACGATCCCGATCACGAATACGCCGCTCATCACATTGCCGAACAGCCGCACCAGCAGCGAGAAGGTCCGGGTCAGACTTTCGATGAAATTGAGCGGGATCATGATCGGGTTGGGCGAGGCGAAGGTCGACAGATAGCCCCGCACGCCGCCGACGCGTATGCCGAACCAGATCACCGCCAAGAACACCAGAACAGCGAGCGCGGCATCGGTCTCGAGCTGAGCCGTCGGGGGGGCGACGCCGGGCACCAGCGAGGACCAGTTGGCTACGAAAATGAAGACGAACAGGGTGCCGATGAAGGCGCGATAAGGAGCGGGTTCGATCTGCATGGTATCGCGGATCTGGCCGTCCACGGTATCGACGATCAGCTCGAAGGCCGCCTGGGCTGCCGACGGCACGAGCCAGGGGCGGCGCGTGACCAGAATGCTCCCCAGAACCAGCGCCACCATGATCGCCCAGGTGACCACCACGCCAGCGCTGATCGGTATCGGCCCCAAATTGAACAGCGCGATGCTGCTGAGCGGTGAAGTCACGGAGTGACCTCTCGAACGCGACGCAGGATGGCGGCCCGGGCGGCCAGGACGCCAAGTGCCAGCACAAGCAGCGGCAGCGCACCCTGCAGGCTCGCCAATGTCATCAGGCCGCCAAGAACGACGAAGCGGCCGATCATCAGCGCGATTGTCGCCGCCAGCTTGCCGCCATCGGAAAATCGCCGGACGCTCCACCAAAGGCCGCGAAAATACAGCATACCAAGCACGATCCCGGCACCCAGATAGGCGACAAGACTGACGACCTCGGCCCCGGCCGATAGCGCATTGAACCAAGGAAAATTCATTGGCGTTCAATCCACTTCCAGGCGGACCAGCATCCGAGCGCCAGCCCCACGATCAGCAGCGGGGCAGTGCAGAAGATTCCGGAGTTGAATTTCTGATCGAGCCACTGGCCGCCGAACACTGCAATCAGCAGCGGCACGACGATGATCCAGCCGAGCACGCCGATCTGGGCGAGCATGCGCGCCACCGATGGGTCGCCCTCGCGCAGCCAGCGCTGGTGACGCCCGCCGCGGAGCCGTACCCCTTTGACCAGCGAATCCTGTTCGTCCGGCACTGCCGTGGGTTCAGGTTGTGGGGTTTGCTTTGGCGCGGTCATGAGAATATTCTTGCACCGCGTCGGTCGGAACGAAGATGGCTCATGATCTGCCGGATCGCGTTGAGTTGCAGGCGTGTGGTCTCGACATGCTCCGTCCGTTCGGCCTCGATATCGGCGCGGAAGCGAGCGAGGACCGTCTCGCCCAAGGTCGCAAGATCGTCCCCAAGCACCGCCTCGCGCGTCGCCACGGCGACGTCCTGCCCGCCGCTGACCGAGAGGACGCCACGGCGCACCGCGCAGCAGTGCCGGATCCCATTGCCGTTCTTCCAGCTCACGACGGAAATCGCGAGGTTCGTGAGGAAGTCCGCGTGACCCGGCAATATCCCGAAGCTGCCGGTGGCGTCTTCGGCGCGCACGACGAGGACGCCGTCTTCCTCGACGACGACCGAGAGCGGCGTGACAATGCGGAGCCTCATGACGCGGCTTCCTTTCTGGCGCCCGCCGTCTCCTTCTCGCGGGCCTCATCGATGGTCCCGATCATATAGAGCGAACTCTCTGCCCAGGCGTCGGCTTCACCGTCGAGAATGGCGTGGCAGCCGGCCAGCGTATCGGCGCGGGGGACGCTGCGGCCGGGCGTGCCGGTGAAGGCCTCCGTCACGGTGAAAGGCTGGCTGAGGAAACGCTGCAAGCGGCGTGCCCGTTTGACGACCAGCCGGTCGCCGGCGCCGAGTTCCTCGACGCCGAGCAGTGCGATGATGTCCTGCAGATCCTTGAAGCGAGCGAGCGTCTCGCGGCAACGTTCGGCCAGACGATAGTGTTCTTCGCCGACCACCCGGGGATCGAGCAGTACCGACGACGAGGCAAGCGGGTCCACGGCCGGATAAAAGCCTTGGGCCGCCAGCGAGCGTGACAGCATGATAACGCTGTCCGTATGGCTGGAGATTGTTGTCACCGCCGGATCGGTGAAGTCATCGGCCGGAACATAGACGGCCTGGATCGCGGTGACGGCGGCACCGGCAACCGACGCGATCCGCTCCTGCAACGAGGCCACCTCGGTGGCCAGTGTCGGCTGATAGCCGACGCGCGAGGGCAGGCGTCCCAACAGGCTGGATAACTCGCTTCCGGCCTGGACGAAGCGGAAGACGTTGTCCATCAGCAGCAACACATTCTGATGCTTCTGGTCGCGAAAATACTCCGCGATCGTCAATGCGGTCAGCGGTACCCGCCAGCGTGCGCCAGGCGGCTCGTTCATCTGCCCGTAGACGAGCACCGTGCGAGCGAGAACTCCCGAACGCTGCATATCCGTCAGCAGCTCATGGCCCTCGCGGGAACGCTCGCCGACACCCGCAAACACCGAAATGCCCTGGTATTTCTCAACCATGGCGTGGATCAGCTCCATCACCAGCACGGTCTTGCCGACGCCGGCTCCGCCGAACATCGCGGCTTTGCCGCCTTGGGCGAGCGGTGCGAGCAGGTCGATCACCTTGACGCCCGTCTCGAACACCGCGCTGGTCGAGGTCTCCTCATTGAGCGCCGGCGGCGGGTTGTGGATGCCGCGGCGTGGCGTATCGGATGGTAGGGCAAGACCGCGATCCTGGACGGTCCCGACGACGTCGAGCAGGCGTCCTAGAACCGCATCTCCGACCGGTACCGAAATCGGCACGCCGGTCGCGCGCACCGCCGTATTGCGCGCAAGACCAGCGGTGGCCTGCAGCGCAATGCTGCGAATGGTCCGGGGGTCGACATGGCTATGGACTTCGAGTACGAGCGGCTCGGGCCGGTCCCATTCGACGATCAAGCCGGTATTGATCGGCGGCAGCGTTTCGCCGTCGAAAGCCACGTCGACGACGGCGCCTCGAACTGATACCACCGTTCCCATTGACGTGACAGAATCCATGGCATGTCCGATGTGTTCTCAAATATCAGCTGCTGCGAACGTCCGGCAGGCAAGAGTCGCGGTTGGTTGACTTCGAACGGGCGTCATTCAGGCTCAGGCGTCATTCAGGCTAAAGTCGGTCATTGCTTTGGACCGCGGTCGCAGATGCATCCCCGCGTCGAATTATCGACGCGCTTCCGACCATCGATCCACGTTGCTTCACATCGACTAGTTCGGAACAAGGATGCGGCCGGTTACAGCGTGCAAAGAATATTTTGAGTGCCATAGCCGCGCCGCAGCGCGACAGCAAGCCATTGTCGAATCTGTCAGGATTGCCGCGCTGACTGACCAGGACCATCCCCGCAGAACCGGATAGTCCCGGCAGCACGGGGCCTTGGCCGGTCCCCGCCGGTTCCATGCAGTGGCCCTACTTTAGAAACAACGTCAAACGTTGACAGCAGCGCTATGAGCCGGCGCGGGTGCCGGCCGACGTGAACTCCGCCTTGCAACATTTCCAACGCGCGCCTTGTAACCGATCGGCGACTTCGTCCGAACTATCATTGCCAGGGCGCTAATGAGATGGTTCGGGCGGGGGAGATGAATGAGAACGAATTGAAGCCGCTGATGCTGGCGAGCCTGCATGGCGACGCACCTGCGCACCGTGAACTGCTGTCGCGGCTGAGCGGCTATCTGCGCGTATATTACCGGGGCAAGCTTGCCAGAATCGGCCGCAGCGCGACGGAGGCTGAAGATCTTGTTCAAGAAGCCTTGATGGCCATGCATATGCGGCGCCACACCTACGAGCCCGCGGAGTTGTTGACGCCCTGGGTGCGCGCGATCGCGCGCTACAAGCTGATCGACCACCTGCGGCACACCCGGGGATCGATGTCGGACGTCCCGATCGACGATGTCGAACCGGTGGTGGAGGACGCCGCTGCCGGCATCGAAAGATCGATCGATCTCGGCAGGCTGATGGCATTACTTCCGGAGAAGATGCGGACGGCGGTGCAGGCGGTCAAGCTGGACGGCTTCAGCATTGCCGAGACGGCGATAAAGCTGAATATGAGTGAATCCTCGGTCAAAGTGAGCGTCCATCGCGGGTTGAAGGCGTTGTCCGCAATGATCAGACAGGAGAAACAGTTATGAAGACCGACGACCTCATCGCTATGCTCGGGACCAACGTCGAGCCGGTCCGCCGGCCGGCCGGACGGATGCTGACGCTGGCCATCACTGTTGGGGCGCTGCTGGCCGCCTGCCTTGTGCTGGCGACGATGGGGCTGCGTCCGGACCTCGTGCGGTCGGCGTCGCTTCCGTACCTGCTGCTGAAGATCGGCTTGATGATCCTCATCCTCGTTCCGGCGTCGATCTTTTTGAAGCGACTGGCGCGGCCGGGCGGCGAACACCGGGTGTCGCTGGCGCTGCTGGCGCTTCCGTTCGTCGCGGTGATGGTGCCGGCGATCGCGGCGCTTTGGATCATGCCAATGTCGCACTGGAGGACCGAGATAGTCGGCGACGGATGGATTGAATGCCTGATTTCGATCCCCGTGATCGCGATCGTCCCGTTTGCCGCCATCGTCTGGGCGGTGCGCCGGATGGCCCCGACCGACCTGGTACGTGCGGGCGCGGTCGCCGGTTTGGTCGCGGGTTGCCTGAGCGCTCTGGGCTACGCGCTGCATTGCACCGGCGACAGCGTTCCGTTCATTGCCGTCTGGTATGGAGGAACAGTGGTGCTGTGCACCCTGGCCGGCGCGCTGCTCGGTCCCCGGCTGCTGCGCTGGTGAGCACAACAGACGCCGAGAAATATTCGGCGAACTGATGTAACCGACTCCCGCTTCCTTTCGAACTCACTTTTGAGCGCCCCAAAAGGTGCATCGCAAGGACTGCCCGAAAGGGCGGCGAAGGAGCGTAGTATGTCTGCATTGACCAAGATTTCACTCATGATCGCGTTGGCCACGACCGTTTCGGCGCCCGCGTTCGCGGGAATGAACGGCACCGATTGGATCAATCGTGTGCGGCCGCCGGCCTTGGCGCCATCAGGCCTGGATGCGCGCGCCGAATTCGTCAACCCCGGTTCGACACTCACCGTCCCAGCCGTTCGCCACGACGCGCCACACGCCTACCGCGGCGGACCGCGGTCCATTCACTGATTTGCCATTCAACGGAGGAATAACATGACAAACCGCAGCCTGATCGCCATCGCCGCCGCTCTCGCGTTTTCCGCCGGGCCGGCCTTCGCCCAGACCTCGTCCACGGATCCCAATGCCCACCATTATTAAGGTGGTCCGAAGACGCAGACGCCGCACATGACCAAGCACCCCGACATGGGTGTGAACAAGAAGGCCGGCAATGACGGTGGCCATCATAACAGCGGCGGGCCGAAGTCTGAAAACCATCATATGGGCAAAAGGAAGTAAACATCGGAGCGCGGACGCCGACGGTCTCGGTTTCTGCGCTCTACCGACGGCAGGACGTGTTCCGCTTCCGAGCGATTGCGGATCGGCTTTCCGGCGGCGCGCGGAGCCAAGGGATGTCGCGCCACAAATACTTCCGCGTCGTTCAGCCGGTCGACGTCCTCCAACGGAATGGCGGGACGTCCGCAACCTTCATCACGCCGGCGACGGCGTGTCGCTCCAGCCATTCGTTGCGGGCTCCGAGCTCGCCGGCGTCAGAACCACACGAGATTCTCTGAGTTCCAATGTAACCGAATCACATTCCCCCCCGAACTAATCAATGAGCGCCAAAGCAGGCGTGGTTGACGTCATCACAGAGCGCCATGAGTGGCGCACCAGGAGAAGGCAATGTCCAAACGCAACGCCAGTATCGCACTTTGCTTCGCATTCGCCGTCTCGGCGATGGCGGCTCCCGCCGTCGCCCAGAGCGCGGCCGAGATGGATCAAAATGCCCATCATTATCAAGGCGGACCGAAGACGGTTGTGCCGCACGCGATGAAACATCCGGATTTTGGACAAGAAGCCACCAGAGGCGATGTCGTGAACACCGGTCACCACTACAGCGGTGGACCGAAAGAAGGCGCGCCTCACCACATGGGCGAAAAAAAGTAGTAACGCTCCCAGGCACTACTACCGACTAGGCAAGCCGAACAACGTCGGTGATCGTTTCTTACAAGGTAATAACGTCATGCGATGCTCAGCATTTTTGATTGCCGCAGTGTTGTTCGGAATCCCATTGTCGGCGGCTCTTGCCGGCAGCATCAATCGCGATGACTCAAATAGTCTGCCAATGCAGGAGAAGCGGCTATCTGACGTTGACGTGGGGTCCGCGCTCAACCGAGTTGCCGACAGTCGAGTTAAGAGTGCCCCGAATCTGCGCCGCGGACATTGGGTCTGCATTGCGGATTCCACTCTGGGAAGCCATGGAACGACAACCGTCTGGAGCAAATATGCGGCGTCCATGCAGCAGGCAAAGCGTTCGGCGTTGCGGAAGTGCAACGCCGATGCGGCAAACAAGCAGGACTGCAGCATCTCCAGGTGCTGGCTCGATGGGCACAGTGGCTCATTGGATATCGAATATTAGATATTCGGACCAAGCCGCGCCGCAAAGATCGACGTCACCGAGATCGGCATTTCAATAATAGCGTTCCAGACAGCGGCGGAGCGAATTCCTGAACCACTGCAGATGCCGGGCATCTTCTCGCCGCGGGATCCACCAGCTTCGGCGTGTTATGGGCGGTGCGCATGGCGATCGCTGCCGCGGTCATCGCGGTTGCCGTGATGCAGGGGCGGGTTGCTGCCGCTCGGCTTCATCCTGCTCGGCAACGAGCAGCCCGGAGCGGAAGCCAACTCCATGGTTGTCGACGGCGTGCTCATAAGATTTTCGGGCATGGGTTATGCGGCCGTGGCGACGCCGGTCGGCGGCGGTGTGGTGAACAGCTGGCTTCTGATCGGATCGGTTAGCAAGCTGGTCCAGACCAGCTACGGCCAGATACTCGTGGTGAAATTGGCTCTGTTTGCCGGGATGCTCGCTCTGGCAATAGCGAACCGGTTCTGGTTGGTGCCGGCCTTGCTGACAACCCAAGCCGGCGCGGAGGGCGACGCCGTTCGGCGCAGCCAGTTGTGGACCCACTTGCTGGGCGTCCTGCTGGGCGTGAGCATTCTCGGAACGCTTCGTCCGGCGATTGGGCAATGACGGGCAGCAGCTGCCGTCAAGACGGACGACGACGCAGCACACCTGACGACGAGGCCTGATAAGTAAGCGGTCATCAGCTCGCATTCCCGCGCATTTCGTTTGACGTCGTCTGGTCAGCCGCGACCTCTTGGGGAGGGAGCTGCGAGCTTTGCGTCGCCGGAGGCCGTTTCGCCGTGGTAATTGGCGCCTTGTCAATTTGTTTTGACCAGGAACGGTAGTAGGCGACGCCCGTCATAACCGACAGACCGGCGGCCCCCACCAGAAGCTGAGCGAAGAAGGATTGTGACGTGGTTTCCAAGACGAAGTGCGCGATAAATGCCAGAAAGACCCCGACGCAGAAGACCTCGAGAGATTGCTGGCCGCAAGTGATAAGGGGACGAAAGATCGGCCAGCGAAGTCCCGGCCAATCGATTGGAATGAACCTCACCGCCAGCAGCGCCAACGCCATGAGGTGGAGGACGCGATAAGGAGCAAGATTGGTCTTATCGTTGGGACGAAAGGCCTGGGTCAACTGGCTCACGATCGGGACGTCCATCGCAGGGATCAGCGTGGCGAGCGTTGCCACCAAAGCAAACAGCACAAAGCCGACGCTGACGACCAAGGCCGTCCGAGCTGTGACGATGGCGCGGACGTCTCGGGCGCCTCCTGCGGCGAACCATGCGCCCAGCACGAACAGCAGCTGCCAGGTGAATGGATTGAAAAACCACCCCCCGGACGGATATGAGGGGAGATTCCAATGAAAGGCTCTCGCGGCAAGGTACAGCAGCAGCGATCCGGCAAGCGCCCAGTTTCGGTGCCGCAACATCAGCCACAGGATCGGCACAAACGCTGCCATCAAGACGATGTAGAGAGGAAGCACGTCGAGATTGAGCGGCTTGAACTTCAGCATCAGCCCTTCGGCCAATGTCTCGACCGGGAATTCCATCAGACGTGCAACGTTGAACTGGTCCATCAAGTGGCCGATGTCAAAACGATGGGCCAAATAGTGAACCGAGGTCAGATAGAAGATAAAGAGAAGGACGTATGCGACGTAGAGTTGCCAGACGCGTTTGAGCAGGCGGGTTGCGCCAATCAGGAAGCCGCGTTGCGCCATCATCCGGCCGAACACCAGTGCGGTGGTGTAACCGGAAATGAAGACGAACAAATCAGCCCCGTCGCTGAAACCGTAATTTCGCGAGGTCAACCACGCGAGCGCCGTTCCGGGAATGTGACCGAAGAAGATGGCCCAGTTCGCCAATCCCCGAAACAGATCGAGCCTCAGATCGCGAGCGGGAGGCGGACCAAACAGTGGCATTGGAATATTCCAGAATGTCAGAGGGCTGCAAGCCGGCGATGTCGTTCGCAAAACGGCTACTCAGGTCGGTCGTTGTGCGACGAGAACCACTCCACGCTCAACGGTTCGACCCAACGGCCGCGAGCGTCGCGTTCTTTGCCGCATTTACTGGACTTGTTTGAACCGATTCAACTTTTCCACAATGCTAATTACAACCTATTGCGAAATGGGTCCTTGCTTTGGGATTCGCCTTCTCCCGTTCTGCCGCTCAGGCAGCCTCACGAGCGAACCGGACGGATGGTCTAAGGATCTATTGTATAATTCGCAGGAGAGCGCGGTCCGGTTACAGTTGATTTCAGAGAATTGCCCCGCCGCGCAATCCGAAGCCGCGTCCCCACCAGAACGCATCTGAGGGTGCAAGCGTTGGACGCTTTTGCGAGGGTGCGGCCGCGTTGAACTGTGAGGCGAAGGATCCGTCACGTCGAGGAGCGTGGGTCGTGTCCCATCGGGTGGTGTAGCTGGGCAGTAGCGGAGCCGCTCGCGAGCGCGCTCCCCATAGCGCCGTAGCGAGCGAGCGGCGGTCAACGGCGATGTCCTCGGTAGGATCGGGTTGCGACACCAACCTGACCGAGGATTTCCCCGATGACCGACGACATGATGAACCTGCGCGCCCTTGTGGAGAAGACCCCCTACCCCGATTTGCTGCGCGAGATGATCGGCTTTGCCGCCCAGCGGCTGATGGAGCTGGAGGTCGGCAACCTGACCGGCGCCGGCTATGGCGAGAAGACCCGTGAGCGACTGGCGCAGCGCAACGGCTACCGCGACCGCGACTGGGAGACCCGGGCCGGCACCGTCGAACTGCGGGTCCCGAAGCTGCGCAAGGGCAGCTATTTTCCGGGCTTTCTGGAGCCGCGGCGGATGGCGGAGAAGGCGCTGACCGCGGTGATCCAAGAGGCCTATGTGCACGGCATCTCGACCCGCTCGGTCGACGACCTGGTCAAGGCGATTGCGGTGATTGTCGCGGTCGGCGTCAACAGCGACGGCCGGCGCGAGATTCTCGGCCTCGACATCGGCCCCTCCGAGGCCGAGACGTTCTGGACCGCGTTCCTGCGCAAGCTCGCCCGCCGCGGCCTGCGGGGCGTCAAGCTGGTGATCTCCGATGCCCATGAGGGGCAACAAGGCCGCGGTCGCCAAGGTACTGAATGCCACCTGGCAGCGCTGCCGCGTCCACCTGATGCGCAACGTTCTCGCCCATGCCGGCAAGAGCGGGCGGCGCGTCGTCTCTGCCTTCATCGCCACCGCCTTTGCGCAAGACGATGCCGAAGCGGCGCGTGCGCAATGGCGACGCGTCGCCGATCAGCTACGGCCGAAGCATCCGAAGCTCTCGGCCTTCCTCGACAATGCCGAGACCGACGTGCTGGCCTACATGAGATTCCCGCCGGCGCATCGCACCAAGCTGCACTCCACCAATCCGATCGAGCGTCTCAACGGCGAGATCAAGCGGCGCCCCGAGGCGGTCGGCATCTTCCTCAACGAGGACGCCATCGTCAGCTTGGTCGGCGCCATCCTGCTCGAACAGAACGACGAATGGACGGTGCAACGCGCCCTCTATATGACGTTGGAAACCATCGCCCCGATCGGCGATGATCCCGCCGTCAGCCTCCCGGCATTCGCCAGCTGACCGACCCGGACCTTACCGAGGCCATCGCGGTGACCTGCCGCCAGATACACCACGCCAAGGGGCACGATCCCTGGCGCATTGAGGTTGGCCCTGGCGAGAATGTTCGGTTTCTGATCCGACTTGGGTACAGAGGATCATAAGATCTTCCTTGCCACCGAAGGGGACAACCTAAAGCATGCGGAAGAGATGAAAAAGCATCCTCACATGCAGCACGATGAGCCGAATTGTGCGGTTGGCGCCGAAAAAGACGGCAGAAGTCGTTTGGAAGTTTATCAAGACGGGAACCTTTGAATTCTCTTGTCTAATTCCCGATCTTCGTGAGTACGGAATGACTGGTCACATCAGGGTGAAAGAATTTCTTAATGCCTGCCGCCCCGCCCAGGCCGGCCGTGAGCGCAAGATTGCCGATTCCGGGTTGGCCGAGACACGATCCTGCATTCTGATACCCCGTAGGGGTATCATTGCGCTGATTGGCATTGCATAGGCAATGTTCAACGAAAAGACCACGGGGTGGTGTTGAGCTTGACTAGCATCAAGCTTTTTCTTCAGCTGCGGCCTATCGTATGGATGTTTTGGCCTGCCTCAATCATTGAGTCGGACGAGCGGTGGATTTTGCGCTTAGAATGCGGTTGTTCCGGACCATAGTGGCAATTCTGATCGCCGCTTCGCTGGTGGCTCTACCGATTGGAGCCCACGCGTCAGCGTCGGCGATTTCAAAGAGCGGTTCAGCTTCGAGCGAACACTTCCACATTTCCGTAAGCCACTCCGCGGACATGTCGATGGACGAGTACTGCCCGCACGACACAAAGAGAGCTCCTTCGCCGACACATGGGTTTAAGTGTCCGCTGAGTTTCTGTTGCGTGGGCGCTTCGGTGGCTCTCAACCACGTCACTGCCGTCCGTATCGAATTCAGCATTGGGAAGACCACCCATGTGACGACTTTGATGGACGCATTCGTCCCCGCCCGTGCCGGCAGTCTGCCTTTCCGACCTCCTCGCGTCTGATCTCATTAAGCACTGAACTCGCGGGCGTTTTCACGCGTCCGTCGATGAACGTCGCGTGCATTCCTGTCCCGGCTTGAGACCAGACACGTTTGGAGACCATCATGATCCTGAAGTTCACTGGCGCCGCGGCCTTTGCCGTGGCCATTGGCCTATCCACGTCCGCGGCGCCGCCTGGGTCACCAATGAGGGCTCGAAGACGGCGCTGACGGCGGCCGAATCCGAGGTTCGTGCCGCCGACGTGGCGTTGCAGGGAGTGCAGCGGGAAGCACAGGCCGGGCAGCGTACCACCGTGGATGTTTTGAACGCCCTGCAGTATCTCACCAACGCCCGGGCACGGCTCATCACTTCGCAGCGTGATCGCGTCGTTGCGTCATACACGTTACTCACGCCGTGGGACGGCTGGACGTAAAAACGCTTGGTCTGCGGATTCCCGATTATCTTCCAGAGGTCCATTACCACCAAGTCCGTGACGCACGGCATGGATTGTGAACTCTGTCAGGGAAATGAGCCGCCGGCACTCACGCCGGGGAATGGGCGACACTAACCACCCGTTCCAGATTGTTTTGATGCGACATGTGACCAAATCGCAGTTCCGAATTGACATTGTAGGGGGCGCTGAGATGGACGAGAATCAGTTGAAGCCGCTCATGCTGGCGAGCCTTCACGGTGAGGCAGCTGCCCACCGCGAACTGTTGTCACGGCTGAGCGGCGATCTGCGCGCCTATTACAGGGGCAGGCTCGCCAGAATCGGCCGCAGCGCGACCGAGGCTGAGGATCTTGTCCAGGAAGCCTTGATGGCGATTCATATGAGGCGCGATACTTACGATCCGGCGGAATTGCTGACGCCCTGGGTGCGCGCGATTGCGCGCTACAAGCTGATCGACCACCTGCGGCACACGCGGGGTTCGATGTTGGTTGTTCCGATCGACGACATCGACCCGGCGGCGGAGGACAATGCGGCTGCCGGCATCGAAAGCTCGCTCGACCTGGGCAAACTGATGTCGGGGCTTCCGGATAGGATGCGGACGGCGGTGCAGGCGGTTAAGCTCGACGGCCTGAGCGTCGCCGAGGCCGCAGCCCGGCTCAATATCAGCGAATCCTCGGTCAAGGTCAGCGTGCATCGCGGTTTGAAGGCGCTGGCGGCGATGATTGGACGGGAGAACGCGTCATGAAGACCGACGACCTCATCGCCATGCTCGGGACCAACGTCGAACCGATCCGCCGGCCGGCCGGCCGGACACTGACGCTGGCGATCGCGGGGGGCGTGCTGCTCGCCGCGTGCGGCGTCATGGCCACGATGGGGCTGCGGCCGGACCTGGTGCAATCGGTTTCACTGCTCTATCTGCTGCTCAAAATCGGTTTGATGCTTTTGATCCTTGTCCCGGCCTCGATCTTCCTGAAACGGCTGGCGCGACCGGGTGGCGAGCGCCGGGTGTCGCTGGCGCTGCTGGCGCTGCCTTTCCTTGTGGTCATGGTGCTGGCCATCGTGGCCCTTTCGATGACGCCGCGGTCACATTGGACGGCCGAGATCATCGGCGATGAATGGATCGAATGCCTGGTGTCGATCCCGGTGATCGCGATCGTTCCGTTTGCCGCTATCATCTGGGCGGTGCGCCGGATGGCGCCGACCGATCTCGTACGGGCGGGCGCGGTGTCGGGTCTGGTCGCGGGCTGCATCAGTGCGTTGGGCTATGCGCTGCATTGCACCGCCGACAGCATTCCATTCATCGCCGTCTGGTACGGCGGGACGGTCGTGCTATGCACGCTGGCCGGCGCGCTGCTCGGTCCCCGGCTGCTGCGCTGGTGAGCACGGCAAGATGGATCGGTCCGCCGGGAATATTCTGCGGACCGCTGTAACCAAATTCCTCTCCCTTTCGAACTCCCCTTTGAGCACCTGAAAAGGTGCACCGCACGGACCGCCCGAACGGGCGGCGAAGGAGAGTAAGATGTCTGCACTGACCAAGATTTCGCTCGCGATCGCGTTGATGGCGACCGCTTCGGCGCCCGCGTTCGCAGGTATGAACGGCACCGATTGGCTCAATCGTGAGCGGCCCGCGGCCGCCGCGCAGTCCGGGCTGGATGCACGCGCTGAACTCGCCAACCGCAATCCGTCGGCCAGAGCCGAACAACGCCCGACGTCGCACGCCTATTTCGGCGGCCCGCGCTCCTTCCATTGATCCAACACCAACGACACCGAACGGAGACGACCATGACCAAACGCGCCTTGATCGCCATTGCCGCCGCTCTCGCCTTTTCGGCCGCGCCGGCCCTCGCTCAGACCTCCTCAACGGAATCCAACGCCCACCACTATCAGGGCGGCCCGAAGACAGAGACACCGCACATGACCAAGCATCCCGAAGTGGACGCGACCAAGAAGACCGGCAAGGACGGCGGCCATCACTACAGCGGCGGGCCGAAGACCGAGAACCATCACATGGGCGAAAAGAAGTAATCACCGGAGCACGGAGGCCGAACGTCGACTTCCGCGCTCCGTTTGGCGTTTCAACCTGTTATGGCTTTGAGGATCCCCTGATCTTTTCATCGAAAGTCCCTTTCGATAGCCGGAATGGCAGCGGTACCAGTTTGGTAATGTGGAGCCACCAATGCTCGGACTGTTGATCGGCATGCTCCTCGTTAGCGTGCTGATAATCGTTTCGTTCGTGCTAGTTTTCTGTCGTTGCGGACAGTCCTGGAACCGCGAGTAGCCAAACTTGGCTAATGGATATCCTTGGGATCGCAGCGGATAAACCTCGTCATACTAAGTAGTCAGAAAAGATCTATTTGACCGTAGACGGAGTGAACCATGGCCGGCGATGACACTCACGCTTCGAAAGGGGCTCGTCAAATCACTGACAAGCACGCGAATACAGGCTTCCATTCCCGTCATTCTCAATATCGTTTGGATCATGATGTTGGTCTCGCCGTAGCCCATGTCCGTGGCATGTCCATCGATCCTGCGACAACGCAACATAAGATCGAACGGACAGGTGAAACCGTTTACTTCTGCTCAGATCGTCGTCGAACCGAATTCCTCGATGACCCCGAAAGCTACGCTAGGTTACCGTCGAAGACGGCCAATTCTGTGACGGTGCCAGAGGGTGAAATCTACACTTGCCCGATGCACCCGCAGATTCGGCAACCAGGGCCTGGCAATTGTCCGATCTGCGGCATGGCCCTGGAGCCGGAGATCGCGACGGCAGAGACACGCGCCAATCCCGAATTGGCCGACATGGTGCGGCGCTTCTGGCTCGGCCTAGCGTTATCTGCTCCGGTGGTGGCGCTCGAGATGGGGGGGCACCTTATCGCTGGTCATGGTTGGATTGATCAGACGCTTTCAAACTGGATTCAACTTCTTCTCGCAACACCAGTTGTACTTTGGGCCGGCTGGCCCTTCTTCGCCCGCGGTTGGCGATCCATCCTGAGCCGAAACCTCAACATGTTCACCTTGATCGCGATGGGAACAGGCGTCGCTTGGATCTACAGCGTCGTTGCCACCCTAGCTCCTACGGTATTCCCTTCGACGTTCCGCGGGCATGACGGCGCTGTTGCTGTATATTTCGAGGCAGCGGCGGTCATTACTGTGCTCGTCCTTCTCGGACAGGTGCTCGAACTGCGGGCTCGCGAGGCGACCTCCGGCGCGATCAAGGCACTCCTCGATCTTGCTCCCAAGACAGCGCGGCGTGTGCGTTCCGATGAAGCCGATGAGGAGGTGCAGATTGCGGTGCTTCAGCCGGGTGATCGACTACGCGTACGCCCCGGCGAGAAGGTTCCTGTCGATGGTGAGATTGTGGAGGGCCGCTCCTCCCTCGATGAATCCATGGTCACTGGCGAATCCATGCCTGTCAGCAAAGACATCGGCGGCAAGGTGATTGCCGGTACACTCAATCAATCCGGCGGCTTCATCATGCAAGCGGACAAGGTTGGCAACGATACGATGTTGGCGCAGATCGTCCAAATGGTTGCACAGGCGCAGCGATCCCGCGCACCGATCCAACGCCTTGCCGACCAAGTCGCAGGCTGGTTCGTGCCTGCCGTCATAGGGGTCGCCTTCGCCGCATTCGCCGCCTGGGCTGCCTACGGCCCCGAACCTCGCTTTGCGTTCGGCATCGTTGCGGCAGTCAGCGTGCTGATCATCGCATGCCCGTGCGCGCTCGGACTTGCAACGCCGATGTCCATCATGGTGGGCGTTGGGCGCGGCGCGCAGGTCGGCGTGCTGATCAAGAACGCGGAAGCGCTGGAACGCATGGAGCGCATCGACACCCTAGTGGTGGACAAGACCGGCACTCTGACGGAGGGCAAGCCTAAGGTTGTCGCTGTGGTGCCTGCCATTGGCACTACCGAACTTGAGTTACTGCGCCTCGCTGCAAGCGTGGAGCGTGCCAGCGAGCATCCCTTGGCGGCCGCGATCGTTGCCGAAGCAAAGCAACGTGGTATCCAGACGAGCGACGTCCGTAATTTCGATGCGCAGGCCGGGAAGGGCGCGGTTGGTATAGTCGAAGGGCGGAAAGTGCTCATCGGGAACGTTGCCTTCATGGGGGGCAACGGCGTAGAGACATCCGCGCTTTCGGCTGAAGCTGAACGTCAGCGTGGCGACGGGGCGACTGTTATTAACGTCGCCATCGATGGCCAGTTGGCCGGCATCTTGGCCATCGCCGATCCCGTCAAACAAACCACCCCCGAGGCGCTGCGAGACCTCGCCGACGAAGGCGTCAGGGTGATCATGCTGACCGGAGACAACCGAACGACCGCGGAGGCGGTTGCCGGGCGGCTGGGCATTGCCGAAGTCGAGGCGGAAGTATTGCCCGATCAGAAGAGCGCCGTCGTCGCTAGGCTGAAGGGGGAGGGCCGGGTGGTTGCGATGGCAGGCGACGGCGTGAACGATGCGCCTGCGCTCGCTCTAGCGGAGGTCGGAATTGCCATGGGGACGGGTACCGACGTTGCGATGGAGAGCGCCGGGATAACTTTGCTCAAGGGAGATTTGACCGGCATCGTGCGCGCGCGGCGCCTGTCGCGCGCGACGATGAGCAACATCCGCCAGAACCTCTTCTTCGCCTTCGCCTACAATGCCGCGGGTATCCCGATCGCAGCTGGCGTCCTCTATCCCACTTTCGGCCTGCTGCTGTCGCCCATCATCGCTGCCGCGGCCATGGCGCTTTCTTCGGTCAGCGTTGTAGGGAACGCGCTTCGGTTGCGGGTGGCGAGAATTTGAATTCAAACATTGGAGGTAACGTTGGTCAACCATGATGGACAGGTCGCGGGACAGAGCAAGAAGAGCTTCTGGATTTCCGCCCCGTTTCTAATCGCGCTTGCGATTGGTGGGATCGCCCTTATCGCGCTTTGGCCAAAGCACCAAGGGCACATCGCCATTGTGCTACCGTACCTCATTCTGCTGGCGTGTCCGCTGATGCACCTCTTTCACCATCACGGTCACGGAAAACACGGTGAGCCTCGCGCGCCGGAGAAGCGCTCGCCGTGATGCCGGCGAGCGAAGTTGTTGATCATCGCTCCATAAGCCGGAGTCATTGGCAATGATCACGACTGCGGCGATAACCCGTTCTTGTTGTCAGCACAGCCTGGTAGCAGAAGAACCGCCCAAGGCGGACTAAAGTCGGGAATGCCCTACGAAGGTCGTCAATCGATCCTGAGCGTTTCACGCAGCCGCGTTGAGTGACGCCTTCTTCAAGGAGAGTTTCACCGGCGTGGAATGCTCGGTCGCATCCTCAGAGTCTGACTCAGAACTCGGTGCTGTGTCATGTGGGTTTTGCGAGGCGTCTGAGAAGCAGTCGAAGATGGGCGACGTGCAGCCAGGCGCATTCGGTTGCGGCGGAAGCTTCGAAGTCCTTGGCGAGGCGGCGACATCGGCCGAGCCAGGCGAAGCTGCGTTCGACTACCCAGCGCCGCGGCAACAGCTGAAAGCCTTTGACGCCGGCGGGCCGCTCGACGATTTCGATGGTCCACGGCCCGCAGGGCGCCAGCGCGGTGAGAAGCTGATTGCCGTGATAAATACGATCGGCAAAGACATGGCGCAATCGCGGGAAACAACGGCGCATGGCCGTGAGCAGCGCCACGGCACCATGACCGTCCTGCACGTTGGCAGGGTGAACGTGCACAGCGAGCAACAGGCCGTTGGTGTCGACGACGATGTGGCGTTTGCGCCCGCAGACGCGCTTGCCGGCGTCGTATCCGCGCGGACCGCCGGCTTGGGTGGTCGGCACGCTCTGGCTGTCGATCACCGCCGCAGTCGGCGTCGGCTTGTGGCCGAGTTGTCGTCGCGCGCGGCGAACCAGCGCGGCGAAGATCCTTTGCCAACGCCCGCTATCGCGCCAGCTATAGAAATAGCCTTGTACCGTCGAATAGGGCGGGAACTCCTTCGGCAGCGCGCGCCACTGACAGCCGGTGGAAGCGATGAACAGGATCGCTTCAACCACGCGCCGCAGATCGACCCTGCGAGGCCGTCCCAAACGTTGTCGCGGCGGCATTCGCCGGGCGATCAACGCCCACTCCGCATCCGTCAGGTCGCTTGCGTAGCGCAGCCCGTCGCGCCGATACTGCGCTCGAGTGATCTTGGTCCATGGCATTGTGACCTCCCTCAAATCTTTGCAAATCCGATGGAATCACAACCAACTAAGGTCACTCACCTATTTTCGGTCAGGCTCTCAGGGTTGGGGCCACCGTTGAGCTCGATCTGCTCGAGGGTGCCCGTCGCACCGTGACGATGCCGATCGTGGCGACCGTCGAGGACTATTTCGGCATTCGGGGAATGGTGGACATCGAGGCGCTTCAGAGCTGATGCGCGAGGCGCCCGTTGTGAACAGCGTGAACCTCAGCCTCGACGAGAACCGGAAGGAGCGGCAGTGAAGTCCATGCCGACGGTCGGCGGCGTGGCGCTGCAGCGCGTGCCCCTGGTCAACTTCCGCAAGGCCGTCGCTCCTCATCACCACGATGGCGAGCATCTACACCGGGCTCGCCGCCGTGATCGCGTTCGGAGTGGTTTACAACAACGCCCGGATTTCGCTGTCCGAACGCGACCGTGATGGCGAGCCTGCGGGTGCCCGGCTTCACGCGCGGCGAGGTTCTGCGCATCCTGCTGCTTAAGCTCGCCATCCTGACCCTGATCGCTCAGCCGCCAGGGTGGCTGATGGACTACGGCCTGGCATGGGTCATGAAGACGAACCTGGCCGGAGAACTGATGCGCGTCCGGCTGGTGGTGGAGCATTCGACCTACGTGATCACGACGTCCGTCGTCGTGCTGGCTGCCGTCGCCTCCGCAGCGGTGATCCGCGAACGTATCGACAAAATGGACCTCGTCGCGGTACTGATGCAGCCGACGCTGCCGGGCTTCATCGACGTGCGCTCCCGCGACCAGATTCAGGCCGAAGTATTGGCGGCCGACGCCGCCATCCAGCAGCAGGAGGCTGAGGTGCAGCGGATCGAAGCCGCGCTGGACTTCGCCCGGACCGAATTCCAACGGGCGCAGACGCTCTTGCGCACGCAGTCCACCTCCGCCCAGGCTTTCGACAAGGCGAAGTTCGAGGTGGCCACCAGCGAGGCCGCCCTGTTGAGCGCCAAGGCTCGGGTCGACATGCGTCGCGCGGTGCGGGCCAGCCTGGCGGCCCGGTTGATGGACCCGGCCAACGCCGCGCCGTCCGCGGAGCCGGCCTGCTGCGTCCGGGTGCTCGCGCCGGCGAGCGGACGCGTGCTGAAGATCATCCAGGACAGCGAGGCGACGGAGCTGCCCGGGACGCCGCTGGTCGACATCGGCAGCCCGCTCGATCTGGAGGTCGTCGCGGACCTGCTCTCGACGGATGCCGTCCAAATCAAGGTGGGCGCGGCCGTCCGGATCGACGGCTGGGGCGGGCAGCCCATCAAGGGGAGGGTGGTGCGAGTAGATCCCGCCGGCTTCCTAAAGGTCTCGGCCCTGGGCATCGAAGAGCAGCGGGTCCGGGTGACCATCGACTTCGTGGATCCGCCGGAAACGTGGTCACAACTAGGACACGACTACCGCGTCGTCGTCCGCGTGACCACTTGGAGCGCCACCGACGCATTGACCATCCCGGTAAGCGCCTTGTTCCGGAAAGGTGATCGGTGGGTTGTTTTTGCCGACGACAACGGGCATGCCCGGCTCAGGCCGGTCCCGGAATAACCGATCGGCCGAGGTGATCTCGGGGCTGACGGTTGGAGACCGCATTGTAGTTCATCCCAGCGACAGGATCGTCGATGGGACCAGAGTTGCGGACCGGTAGGTACCGTGGTTCCTTCTTACCGAAACAGTATTGCGGCTCGACCTCCAGCGACGTCCTCCTGTCGTTCCGCGCTTAGGGATTCCGGTTAACCGCCGCCAGGTGATCGTTCTCGGACACGGCGTCAGCGCCCAATCGGAAGACTTCCGGGGAGGGCCTGCAAATCGAGCCGGACTACCGCCGCAATGCGGGACGAAACCGCTCGTGAGGGCGGCAGCTCTACCTCCAGCTCCCAGAGTGGTCGGCGACATGAAGTCTCACCCGTGAGATGAATCGTCAGGCGTGCGAAGATTTGGCTCGACCGAATTTCGAGGCCTGACAGGAAAGACCGGGTACGCCCAGGCCGCATGAAATTAGTTCCGACCAAACGCCTTCAGCAGTTTCCGCGAACCGAAAGATATCGCAGTCGGATCTGTCGATAGTGCCACTGTCGATGAGCGCTTCGAAATTGACGACAGACCGCCAATACTGTTCGTCAAATAGCACAATCGGAATGGCCGGCGATTTCTTCGTCTGCCTCAAGGTCAAGATCTCGAACAACTCGTCCAGCGTGCCGAAGCCGCCGGGAAACGCGACGAGAGCGTTGGCGCGCATGGCCAAGTGCATCTTGCGCATGGCAAAGTAGTGGAATCGGAACGTCAGTTCGGGCGTCGAGTAACGGTTCGGTTGCTGTTCATGCGGCAGGGTGATGTTGAAACCAATGGAAGGCGCGCTCGCGTCGTTTGCTCCTCGATTCGCGGCTTCCATAATCCCCGGACCTCCACCAGTTGCTATAACGTTGTCGCGGATGCCGCCATTCGAGGTGAGTGCACCCCCGCGCTTGGAAGCTAGATGAGCGAACGAGCGTGCCTCCCGGTACCATCGTAAATGCCTGGGCGGTCCATCTTCCCGAACGCGTGCCGATCCAAAGACCACTATAGTCGATCGCACTCCCCACGCTCTCAGGAACTCCTCTGCCTTCTCAAATTCTAGCATGAACCGCACACCACGCATGGAATCGCCAAGCAGGAAATCCTGATCGAGTGCTGCCAACTCGTAGGAAGGCGAGCGCATTTGCTCGAGATTTGAAGGGTGGGTTTCCGTCGACGTTCGCGGGGTGTCGTTCATTACAACATCCATTTCAAAATATGCTGCTTTTACTATTCTATCGGCCGACTACACTGTTGCGCTGGATCAATAAAGCCGCACGAGAACCGTCACTTTTTGGCTCATTGCCGAAGCGGTACAGTCTTCCGAATCGCTGCGAGCGTTGGCCTCGTCATTCCGGCGCGAAGCGAAGCCGGCGAGCGTGCCGGAGCGGCGCGAGCGCAGAACAACTAATTGTGGGGATGGGATGAGCCTGAAATTGTCTTTTCTCGGAGGTGCGGGGACGGTTACGGGCTCGAAATACCTCCTGCAATCGGCGTCGCATCGGCTGCTGGTTGACTGTGGCCTGTTTCAGGGAGCCCGAGCCCTTCGAGAGATGAACTGGGAAAGATTCCCGGTGGAGCCGGCCGGCATCTCGGCCGTTATCTTGACCCACGCTCACCTTGATCACTCCGGCGCGCTCCCTCTACTGGTCAGGCAGGGCTTCAACGGGACCATCCTCTGCTCCGAGGCGACGGCCGCGCTCTGCGAGGTGCTGCTGCGCGACTCTGGGCATCTGCAGGAGCAGGATGCCCGATTCGCCAACAAGCGCGGCTTCTCCAAGCACAAGCCCGCTCTTCCGCTCTACACCGTGAAGGACGCCGAGGCGGCCTTGCGTTTACTAAGGCCGGTATCGTTCCACGGCGGACACAGCTTACCAGGAGGCGGAAACCTAATGCTCCGGCGCGCCGGTCACATCCTCGGAGCGGCCTCGATCGAGATCGAGTGGGAGCAAATTTCGGTCGCGTTCTCTGGTGACTTGGGTCGGCACGACGACCCGATCATGCTCCAACCCGAGCCGCTGACGAAAGCGGATTACCTTGTTGTCGAATCGACCTATGGCGACCGTTCGCACCCGAAAATCGATCCTCAACGCACGATCGAGGAAGTCGTCGGAACGACGGCGAGACGTGGAGGTACGGTCGTCATTCCGGCGTTTGCCGTTGGCCGTGTCCAGGCGCTACTTTACTACTTCGCACGCATCAAATCGGCCGGCGGTCTCAGCAACGTACCGATCTACCTCGACAGCCCGATGGCAGTCGATGCGAGCGAGATCTTTTGTAGATTCAAGGCCGACCACAAGTTGTCGGACGATGAATGCAAGACAACTTGCTCGGTCGCGACCTATACACGCTCGGTCGAGGACTCAAAGCGTTTGAGCGATAGCCCTATACCCAAGGTCATTATTTCGGCGAGCGGAATGGCAACGGGCGGTCGGGTACTCCATCATCTGAGGCGCTTCGCGCCGGATCAGAAGAACACGATCCTGTTTGCCGGATATCAGGCCGAAGGTACGCGAGGGGCAGCCATGACATCAGGCGCCAAAACAATCCGGATCCATGGCAAGGATATACCAATTGCTGCCGAGGTTCGTAATATCGACGCCCTGTCAGCTCACGCGGACGCTGACGAAATAGTCGCCTGGCTCAAGAGCGGAAGAATAGCGCCGAGACGAACCTTCGTCACTCATGGTGAGCAGCGAGCCGCGCATGCGCTGCGGAGCCACATCGCGGATGAATTAGGTTGGACAAGTCTCGTGCCCGAACGAGGTCAACAAACAGCGCTGAGCTGAGTCCCGCCGAAGGAGGAAGTGATCCGACGATGTTAGTTCGTCGGATCACTGCTTCACAATCATTGTTCTTTCCTGGGCCCCATGTGGTGCGGTACGTCCGTCTTGGGTCCGCCGCCGTAGTGATGGCTGCCGCCGGACTTGCTCGTCGAACCGGTGCCCTCCTTCTTGCCCATGTGGTGGGGGACTTCCGTCTTCGGTCCACCCGAATAGTGATGGCCGTTCTTCTCGTCTCCAGAAGTGGTGGTCTGTGCCACGGCAGGCAGCGTAACGAAGGATATTACGGCAGCGGCCGCAAGCAACTTGCAGGCGTTCATTTCTCTCTTCTCCCTTTTGACCGAGCTGGTATCGAAAGCAATCAAATCAGATGTTCGATCCGGAAACAATCGAACCAGAATCGGAGATGTAGCGCTTGAGCTGGATCAACCGTCGCCCGGCGCGAGTCGGAGTCGATGCACAAGACTTCATCCGAGATATAGACGCCTGATGTGGGGATTTCTTACAGAGCTGATCGAGATATTTTTGCAAGCGATCGTAGCCACGAACGGCGAGCGGCAGAGTAGGGTTGTTCTCCAGCCTACTGGGTCGCGAACAACTGCATGGCCAGTCATTCGGAACTGGCGGTTGAAACGATTTGGAGACGATGATGAAGACGATCGGTCAAAGAAGCCTCATGACGGCCCTCTCGCTTATGTTGGCCTTCGGCGTGTCCGGAGCTGCTTCAGCGCAACAGCAAGCGCCAGTTACTCAGGCTCAACAGAACGCACCCCCTCAGCAGGCCGCGCCAGCTCAGCCGGGCCCGGGCATGGGTCAGAAAATGATGAAGGACGGAATGGAGCACGAGCAAATGGGCCGAAAGGGAATGGAAGGCGAGCATGGCCGGATGGGGTCGGGAATGCAGCAGGGTCAGTCGAAGGACTCAGCCCCGACGACTGGCGCAAATCCCTCGACCGCACCGTCCACCGGTTCCAAGTAGCTGCGCGAAGGAGCCGTGGTTACAGGTTCGTTCGACAGATGGGAATAAGTCTGAGCCATCGGACAAACACGCTACGCGGTCGCACGAGGAGAGATATCCTCTCCGTCCTGCGGCAACAGATTCAGATGAACCTCAAAGGCAAAACTACCGAGGGGACGTTTCCGGCTATTGTTTCGTTACATCGGCGAGCGACCCATCGAGAATGAGAGGAGCAACGTTGGCTGACGCAACGACTGGCCGCGCGCCCGGTTGGACGCTGCAGATTGCGATCTTAGTGCGGCAGCGGATCTGGGAAACGATCACCATCAGATCCGTTCTGCCGCAGCCGGAGCGCGATCTGCGCCTGGATTTGTTTCGCGGTCTTGCGAATTGGCTCATCTTCCTGGGGCATATCCCTGACTCCGTGCTCACCTGGTTCACGACGCGAAACTACGGCTTCAGCGATGGAGCAGATCTGTACGTATTGATTTCCGGCTACACGGCGACGTTTGTGTTCGGAAAAATCATGATCGACCGCGGCTTTGTGATTGGGGCCACGAGGTTGTTACGTCGGGTGTGGCAGCTCTATGCCGCGCATCTGCTGCTGTTCATTCTATCTTACGTCGGTGCACTATCTCTCGCACAGATTCGAAGATCCTCATCTCATGGATCAGTTCAACGTCGCCTACCTCATGAACTCTCCTGTCGAGACGCTTTCGCAAGGCCTGCTGCTCAAGTTCAAGCCTCTCAATCTTGACGTTCTGCCGCTCAACATTGTGCTGATGGCGGCGTTTCCGATCGGGCTTTGGTGCATGTTGCGGTGGCGAAACGCGGTCCTGATTGGATCGATCGGTTTGTATCTGGCAGGTCGTCACTATGGCTTGAATTTTCCGTCCTATCCCGCAGGAGTCTGGTACTTCAATCCGTTTGCCTGGCAGTTGCTCTTCGTCTTTGGAGCATGGCTCGCGCTTGGCGGGGCCGAGCCTGCCGATGGCTGCTTCGCTTTCAGATGCTCTACATCCTGAGTGTCGTTTTTCTGCTGTTCGCGCTGGTGCTGACGCTCGCAGAGCGGATTCCGCCCCTGCGGCAGTTCATTCCATTCGCCATTCACGAGATGTTCATTCCCAACGACAAGACTAATCTCGCGCCCTACCGTGTGATCCATTTGGCGAGCTTGGTCTTCATCGTCGTATCGGTCATTCCGATGGACTGGTCGGGATTGCGGTGGCCAATCCTCAAGCCGCTCATCAGATGCGGGCAACAGTCGCTACCGGTGTTTTGTGTAGGTCTGTTCCTTTCATTCGTGGCCCATTTTGTGCTGGAGTTCGGTTTAGAGGGGATTCTGGCCCAGATCCTGGTGGGCGCGGCAGGTCTATGGATGATGACGATCGTCGCCTACTACCGGACGTGGTCGAAGCAAGTCGACAAGAGTCTGTCCTCCAGCCGGAAATCGACGGCCGCGGAGGTCGGTGGCGATCCGTGAACCGCCCGGATGAGGTATTGCTGCTTTGAACTGTGGACATATGGGCGGAGTGGGAATGATAACTTCCGAAAATCTCTTCACCGAACAAACTCAAGGTGCCATTCTGCACGGGCTTCACTGGACCGCGTCGGCTATCGAATTGCTCGGAGTCGTTGTAATCGTCTGCGGCGTCATCGCTGCAACAATCTGGTCCTTGGGCGAAATGCGGCAAGGGTCATTTGACGACGCCTTTTGTTCCTACTGTGCCAATCTAGGCCGCGGAATCTTGCTAGGCTTGGAGTTTCTGATTGCCGCGGATATCATCGGAATGGTCGCGATAGTGCCGTCGTTTGACCGCCTCGGCATTCTCGCCCTTATTATCGTGATCCGGACGTTCTTGAGCTTCTGCCTGCAGATCGAGATCGAAGGTCGATTGCCTTGGCAGCGGTACAAGTCGGCTGCCGAAACGGCGGATCACGTCGTCCTCTGATACGTGTCGGATTTCTTGGGAGGAGCAGAGCCGTACATTATCGCGAACATGCGCTCCAGAGTCGCGTCGCGGTTGAGCCGGGCCGTTTCGATGGACGAGGTAACCAGGCTGATCCATTTTCGTTCGCCGCCAAGGTAGGGATTGTCTTCGGCCAAAGGCTGACGATTGTCGCGGATCGATTTCGCAAGGGGCGGGAGCCCGCGGAGCCACGGCAAGAATGCTGGGGAGAAGAGATAGCGGCGGGCCCGCATCGGGTGAAGCCATTTGGCCATTTCTGCCGTCAACGGATTGGAAGTAGCCTGGACGAAGGGGCTGAAGAACGTCTTGTAGATTGCTTCTGCCGTTTCGGAGAAGTCTCTTATGCGCTCGAAGGCGGGGTCCGGCTTCGGGAAGTTGAGATCTTCGACCTGCCGTGGCTCGAACCGCACTGCAAAGGGGAGATTTGACGAGTTGTCCGAAGCGCCTCCTTCTTCAATCTTCATCTCGTATAAGCCGGGCGCGAGCCGTTCGATCTCGGGCATGCTGGCGAGGATGGCCCGGTGCTCGCGTTGAGCAACCGCACCTGACACGAAGATTCCCAAATGTCCCACGTGGGGATTGGTCAAATATGCTATCCGCTGTCCGGCCTGGATCAGTTCGGAGGTGGTCCTATACACGATCGGAATCCAGCCTAGGGCCTGGTGCGGCGGCGTAATGTTGTCGCCGTAGGAGGCAAAGATCACGAGCGGATTGCGGATGCGACGAAGGTCGGCGAAGCAGTGTTCGCAGATTCGGAAACGACCGTCTTCGAGCTGATTGCCGATGAAGAGGTTTTCGACGATCGCCAAGATTTCCTCACGGCTAAGGAAGAAGAAGCTTCCCCACCAGCGCTCGAAGTCGAGGAACCGCTCCCGTTCTCGGTCGATGTGGGTGAATAGGTTGGCGTATTTTTCCCATTGAGCTTCAGGTTTCAGATTCTCGAAGTTCTGCGCCAGCCAGGCGCCGTCGAATCGTCCATCGCCGAGATCGGCAACGAGATGTGCCAGCCAAACGCCCCCGTTGAAGCCGGCTGCGAGACGCATTGGATTGACACCCGCTTCCCCCGACCAATAGGAGAGCGGCGATCCGTTCAGCACCGCGGGTCCCACAAGTCCGCTGCAGTCTGCCGAGAGCAGCGTCACTGCCCAGCCGGCCTGACAATTGCCGTACAGAATGGGCGCGCGGCCAGCGTGACGGATGGCCACGGCTTGAACGAAGTGACGGAGCGCATGCAAGACGTCGGCGAGGGTCTGTCCACGGCAGGGCTCAGGGAAAAACGAGACAAAGTATACCGGGTATCCCTCCGCAAGGGCGATACCAACCTCCGAATCCTTCTTGAAGCCGCCGATTCCCGGCCCGTGTCCGGCGCGTGGATCGATCACGAGGACGGGAGATTTCTGCTCGTCGCTTGGCGTGATGGTCGGTGCGTCTTCGGCGAAAATGCGCAAGAGGACGTAGTTGACGGGATGCGCAAACTGCCGCGCATCCAGAATGGTCTCGGACCGAAAATCAAGGAGAGGCGGCAGCCCGCGTCTTTCGTGCTCTATCAGATCGTCGGCGCGTTGCCGGAGCGTATCCCAGAAGAGAATGGAGCGTTCGAGGAGGTCGCGGCTGTACGTCCACAGGTCCGGCGCGGCATCGGATGCCTCTGCACGAGTGGGCTGGGAGTTTGCCCCGCATGCATCGCCATTGGGTGTAGGTGCTTCGGGAGCGGCCTGAGAACCAACGGGACTTGAGTGTAAGAACTGCATTTTTGCTCTCTGGCGCTCATGTGAACTCGGATTCGACCGTACCATCCCTCCCACGCTCGCGGGCTGCACTTATTCGCGTAATATTTGGTGCCGTTCTGCGTCTATAACTTGAATACGTATCAACTCGTCCGGTCCTTGAGTGAGTGGGCGAGCATCAACGCGGAGATTGTACATGAAAACCGTAAAACGCGCCGGGACGGCCATCCTTCTTGCACTGAGTCTGGTTCCGGCGGGCCTGTCATTAAACTACGCTGCAGCGACCGAGCGTTCTCGACTTGCGATGATGGATGACGACAAAATGTCCAAGAAGCCGGATTCGCCCGCCGGGGGCGGCATGGGTCAGCCCGGCGGCCAAGGCAATCCGAATAGCATGGGCGGCGGCAGGGACGACAGGATGATGAAGATGCAGCCGCCTGGCCAAATGCAGGACTGTCAAGGTCCAAACTGCCAGGGCTCCGGCATGATGATGCAAATGATGAAGATGATGGAGCAGATGCATGGCAAGATGGGTCCGTCTTCGGGCGCTGCCGCCAGCGGCCCTGCCGATGTAACCGAGCGCCTCGAGGGACGGATCGCCTTCCTCAAGGCCGAGTTGCAGATCTCCGACAAGCAAGCGGCAGACTGGAATCAATTGGCAGATGCCTTGCGCTCCAGCCGCCAGCATCTCCTGGAAGCTCGCAAACTGCTCGTGATGGACGACAAGGTGACGGGAAGCGAACGGCTCGACCACTACGAGCATCATCTGTCGGAGCGTCTGGAAGCGATCAAGTCGGCTCGCGCCGCCTTCAATCGACTGTATGGATCGTTGAACGACGGGCAAAAGCAGACGGCAGATGCCATTTTGCTGCCGCTGATCGCGACGTTCTGACGGCGTCTTCTCGGAAGCAGGGGTTCATGTCGAGATCCGCTACGCCCTTCCGGTGCCGACACGATCTGCTCTCCCGGCTCTTCTGTGGGTCGTTGGTCGCGAGCATCACAGTCGCGGTCACTGTGGCGTTTGCCAATGACGGTCGCGTACAGCAAGGTCAAGATGAGTTCGCGGCGTTGCCGACACGCGTGAGGGTGCCCGATGTTGCTTCAGGTCGGTCGAGCGGCCGGCCGGGCGCCGAGCAGCCGAATCGAATCTGGCGTCTGGCGCAGGACGATAGTCATTCGGCTCACCATCCCGCCGCCCCTAGCAGCGATACGGTGCCGCAATCGAATGGCCCGACAATGTCGGGTGGCAACACCGCGGCTCCATCGTCAAGTCGTCCCAATTCGGGGATGATGGGCGAGATGGAGATGATGGGGCGGCCCCGCAAGGAGTTCTTTCCGTCGCTGATGGAGATGCCGGCCCTCTCGGCGGAGCAGCGCCGCAATTTGGAATCTCAAGCTCGCAGCCGAATCAACTCCAAAATTGACGGAATCTCAACGGCCGAGATGGACTTGCGGCATGCCATTGCTGCCGGCGATGTGGCGGCGGCGGATGGGGCTGCCGCTCGAATTCGCGACTCGCTCAACCAGGTCCAGAGTGGTGTGACCGTGTTGCGGTCGCTGGACGAGGGGGCGTCCCCGCAGCAGATAGCGCGGACCTGGTTCAAGGCGCAGATGAATCTTCCGGTGCAAACCGCGGCGGTGAGTGCTGATGGTGTACTTGGAGTTTCCTGGTTTCACGTCATCACGATGGGACTGCTTGCGATCTTCTCGGCCGGACTGCTGGCCGTCCATGTGGCGCGAATGCGACGGGCCAACGCGCTGGTTGACCGATTATCACATGTCCCGGGCAATTCCCCGGCATTGTCTACCGCAGGCGTCGATATTCGATCGACAACCAGGATGGTCGATGTCCCGGCCGTGCCCGCGACGAGAAATGCGTCTCGAGGGCAGGAAAAGGAGGCGCCAGCCGCGTCGCAGGCGAGTGCTCCGAGCGCTCGTCCAGCAAAGCCGGAGGGACTCTGGAAAGGTAAGCTTCGCGTCGGAGCAATCTTCGACGAAACGCCGAGCGTCAAGACGTTTCGTCTGCAAGCGCCGCAGGGCGGCCCTATTCCCTTCGCGTTTCTCCCGGGTCAGTTCTTGACCTACTCGGCCGAGATTGATGGAAAGGTCGTCAGACGATCTTACACTATCGCTTCGTCCGCCGCCCAGACCGCCTACGTGGAGACCACGATCAAGAAAGAAGACGGGGGCATTTTCTCCGCGTACCTGCACGCCAGCATTAAGGAAGGCGATCTCCTTGATGTCATGGCTCCTTCCGGCGCCTTCACTTTCACCGGCAAGGAGGCCGAGAGCGTGGTCTTGATCGGTGGGGGCGTAGGTATCACGCCCTTGATGGCGGCGATACGATATCTGTTCGATACCGCGTGGCCCGGACAGATCTACCTCGTCTACGGCTCCCAGACGACTGAACAGTTCATTTTCAGAGACGAACTGGAACACCTTCAGCGTAGAATGAACAACCTGCATGTAGCCGCCACTATGGCGCGCGCAGCGGGTACGGCCTGGATGGGAAGCGAAGGCCAAATCACGGCCGAATTCTTGCAACGCTCGGTACCCGAACTTGCAAAGCGTCGCGTGCACTTGTGTGGGCCTCCGGGGATGATGGAAGCGCTCAAGAGGACGCTCCGCGAAATTGGCGTCCCCCCCGAACAGGTCAAAACCGAGGCATTCGGACCCGCCTTCGGAGCCGTTCCGCCTCCAGGCAGGACCATTATCGAAAGTCCCGTGCCGAAAAACGCCGAAGGGGGTGCAGTGATCGGTCCGGCAACGGCATCGATCCGCTTCGCGAAGTCGGGCAAGCTCGCTCCGCTGCCCCCCGACAGAAGCGTTCTCGAGGTCGCCGAGTCGATCGGCGTGGCGATCGACTATTCGTGCCGTGCCGGAACATGCGGCATCTGCAAGACGCGGCTTCTCGAAGGCAAGGTCACGATGGAAGTCCAGGATGCGCTAACGGAGGAGGAAAAAGCCGACGGACTGATCCTCGCGTGCCAGGCGAAGTCGATCGGAAATTTGATCGTCGAGGCTTGACATGGACGGCAGAGGGCGCCTGATCGCTGACATCGTTCTCGCAAGCCTCTTGCTGTTGGTGCCCGCATATCTGCTCCACTCGGATTCGAGATTTGCAGGCAGTCTGGCAGGATTTGCACTCGGCGCGTCGGCCACGATGCTGATGGTGCTTCTCCTCATCTATCCTCTCGTGAAGTACAGCAGAAGCTTCAAGGTCGTGGCAAACCGTCTTGTGTCGACGCGGACTCTCCTGGGATTTCACGTCTACGCCGGGATCGTCGCCGCCTTCCTTGCGCTCCTGCACACGGGACACAAATATCACAGCCCGCTCGGGGTTGCGCTGATTGTCACAATGTTGGTCGTCGTCGTCACCGGCTTCGTGGGAAGATACTACCTGCCTCAGACCGCCAACGAGATCCGGGAGCAGCAATCGCGTCTTTCGATATTGCGGTCGGCCTACGACCGTACGGCGATCGTTCTGTCCATCGAAACTGCGGATCCGGAGGCGGTGAGTGCGTCAGCGCTGCAGGAAGTGCCGCTCTCACAACTGGTCGACGGAATTTCCGATCTTGAGCATGCGATAGGGTCGCAGGAAGCCATCAAGAAGATCTTCATGCAGTGGATCGGCGTACACGTGGTTTCGGCAATCGTCATGTATGCGCTGTTGGCGCTGCATATCGCCGGAGAAATCTACTACGGGCTTCGGTGGCTCTCGTGAGCGTTCGGACGTTCATCTATATGGTGGTCGTGACACTCGCAGTCGCGGGCGTCGCCGCGTTGTCGCTGGGCCTGTATCGTAACGGGTCTCTGGCTGTTTCGGGATGGACCGACGCGGTCCTCCCTGGCCATCTTTCCAGTCGGCACGGGTTTCTGTCCGAGAGGTGCGAAACCTGTCATACGCCGACCAAGGGTGTAGAGGCAGCGGCTTGCATCGCCTGTCATACGACAGCGGCTACCGATCTTGGCAAGCAGTCGACGGCGTTTCATGCGACGAGCAAGGAATGTCGTGGGTGTCATCTTGAGCATGCGGGCGGCGTGCGTCCGACCAAGATGGACCACTCTGTACTTATCCAGATCGGAGCGTTTTCCCGAAACGCCGACACCTCGGCTCGGGCGATTACCGAGAAGATGGTGCTCGATCTGAAGAACGTCCTTGGATTTTCCAGGTCCGATGAACGCGAAAAGGCAAGTCTTGGTTGCTTTGAATGTCACAGCAATCGAGAACCGCATCGGGGGCTCTTCGGGCGTGAGTGCGCTGACTGCCACGGAGTGGACTCCTGGAAGCTCGCGCAGTTCATGCACCCCTCCCCGAGCTCCAAGGAATGCGCACAGTGTCACCAGGCGCCGCCGAGTCACTACATGGAGCATTTTGTGATGATGGATCAGATGATCACCGGAAAGGAGAAGGCGGCCGTGAACCAATGCTACCTCTGCCATCGGACGGACTCCTTCAACGACATCAAGGATGTCGGTTGGTACAAACATCATTGAGGCTGGTGCAAGATGACGATATCAGCCGCGCGTCAACTTTCGCGCAGGGCGGTCTGCGGCGTCATCCCCGGAATCACCTGGCCATTTCGGCTTCGCGCGACTGCCGCTTCGCGTGCGGCGCTGGTGTACAGGGATCCTAACTGCGGTTGCTGCGGAGCTTCGGCAAAGCATCTCGCTTCTGCGGGCTTCTCAATCGAGGTTGCAGAAACCTCCGATCTGGACGAGATCCGGCGCCGTCTCGGGGGACCCGCTGAACTGGCGGCCTGCCATACCGCCAAAGTTGAGGCTATTTCGGTCCAATGAGGACTCCTGAATGGCGGCGCACGCGGAGCAAAGACGATCAGGTGCAAACCGTAGTCGACGTGCATCGCCGGCAGCCCATCTGATCTTTGCCAGCACATTCGCCCGCGATTTTTTCGCGGTCGTCCCAACAAGCAGCGTGATTCCAGACCTGCTTGTCGCCCCGGGTTGGAGGTTTGTTCGTATACTGAAGGGCGGTGGCGCACTTCTGCCCTTTCTACGCCGACAGTCCGCCATTGATGCCATCAAGCAGGATGGGTACCACCTATTCGCGGATCCGGAATTGAACTCCAAGATCGGCAACTGGAACTCGAAGCGGTGACCAGAGAAACATTCCGGTTACGAGCGACCCGGGGGCGCAGCCTTAGGGCGTTGCCCACCACGCCGACCGACGAGAGCGCCTGGTCGTGGCTGCGATTTGCGAGAGCAACATTCCGAAGGTTGGGTAAAGGGCATCGGCAGCAATCGGAATTCAGGCGACGGAAGTGGACAAACAATAGATATTGTCCGACGCTGCCATGGCCGCTTCCGACAGGCGCCTTGGCCGAACGTGGTCGTGCAGATCGACCCTGCAAGCTTGCGCCGCCACTCGCCATGGCAACATCCGTTCCGGTCCCTACGGCGATGCCGACTTCGGTTATAGCCGATGAAAGCGTGGACGCCGTCACCTGCCTTCGCCACGATCCGGCTCTGCAGGCCGGATACAATCACAGATTGGTGTGACCGGGAAAGCTTCCGCCAACTGGCGAGGAGCGAGCTGACCAAGCCCGGAAATGGAACCGGCTCGGCGGCCCACCCACATTGATCTCGGTCAAGTGTCGGCGGTGCGTACCGTATAATTCTTTCGGACCAGCAAGTGGGCGCTCCTACGGGCGCAACCATCTCCAAGCCGGATTTCGGGGTTGTCCTGCGATGCGATACAGTTCAACCGCAGGCCTCGTTACCGTCGTTTTCTATTGGCGTTGGGTCGAAACGGAGCTATATTTCAGTATTAGGGGACTAATCATAGCATGAGTGGCCTGCGGCGACGAGCGGCGCGGAGATGGTTGGGGTGGCTGGTAGCCATCGCATATCTCTTTGGCTCGTTCGCCCCCGCAATGGCCTTCCCAATTCCGGAGGATCTTGCTGAGCTTCTTGCTCAACGTGCTCATGAGCTTACTCATAAGCACGTGCATCAACATGACCACCAACACCAGCACCAACACCAGCACCAGCACCAGCACCAGCACCAGCACCAGCATAGCCACGCCGATGCTAAAGCGGCCGTTCACTCGCACGAAGCGACGACGTCCGCAATCGGAGACACCGACCGCGATCGCCCTAATGGTCACCAGCATGGAAATTGTTGTGGTTCCGTAGTGTGCCTCAGCGCCATTTCTCCTCAAATGGTGTCACTCCCGCAAATCGCACCTCCACAATCCCGGTGCGAACTGGAGCCTGACTCGACCGGTGTCGGGCAAGCGCTCGGCCGGCTTTATCGTCCCCCCATTACCTAAGAAGCACATGAATCAATGAGTTGCCGCGCCCCCAATCGGGGCAGGAGTGCTCATGCGTGGTTGCTTCTTAGGAGATCGATATGCTTGCGCAAATGGTGGCGACTTATGCCGCCACGTTGAACGCGTCCGCGAGACGTAAATTCTATCCGATATGGAGCGCTGCTCCGAGCCTTTTGCTGGGCTTGTTGCTCACCGGTTGCGTAACGACCGTTCCGCCGGCGGAGCTGGATTCTGCGGATCCAGGGGTGAAGGTCGCAGGCGTCGGATACAGGTCGACGATTGCTCCTTACGTGAGCCTGCGGCCGGTATCGCCAAATAGCTGGAGGGATCAGAATCAGCGCGCGGCCCCCACGCCGAAGAACGAGCAGTAGGGGATGAAGATGCCGCTAACCGCTCGATCCGGCCTTTCTCATCACCGAGCCCGCACGACGCTCGGCGTATTGTCGATGTCGATGTTGCTCGCCGGGTGCGCAGCCTTTTCCCCCGATGCCGGCATGTCAGGCGTCGCCGACATTGCCGCGAGGACCATCACGAAGGATGTAGTTGCGATCCGCTCGATCGAGGACGTCGAGCGGGTTAACGTGGCGGTCTCGGCACTGCTGCGGCGAAGCCTGACCGTCGACGCTGCGGTTCAGGTAGCATTGTTGAACAATCGTGGCCTGCAGGCTGCCTACAATGAGCTCGCACTGGCGGAAGCGGACTCCATCAGCCAAAGCCTGCCTCCGAACCCGACGTTTTCTCTCTCCAGAATCGCCGGAAATGGGGGGAGTGAGATCGAGGGCCAGATCGTTGGCGATATCCTCGCGCTCGCGACGTTGCCGTTTCGTACGGAGATCGCGCGTGAACGTTTCCACCAAGCTCAATTGCGCGCGGCTCTGGAAACACTACGGCTCGCCGCTGACGTCAGACGAGCATATTACCAGGTGGTGGGTACGAACGAACTGGTCGGACTTCTGGCCGAGACTAAGACCACTGCCGAGACGATCGCTCAGCTCGCGGAAAAGCTTGGACAGACCGGCTCGCTCAATAAGCTCGATCAAGCGCGCGAACAGGTATTTTACGCCGAGATCACTACCGACCTCGCTACCGCGCGGCAACGCGCTGCATCCGAGCGCGAGCGGATCGCAAGACTGCTCGGTGTTTGGGACGGTCAACTCGATTTCAAGCTGCCCAAGGTTCTTCCGGCCCTGCCGCGCAGCCCGAGGCCGTTACCCAACATCGAAGTCGAGGCCGTCAGCCGTCGCGTCGATCTTCAGATGGCCCGCATCGAACTCGGAACGTTGGCCAAGGCTCTCAATCTCACCGAGGCGACCCGCTTCGTTACGTTGCTCGACGTCGCCGGCATCTCCCGGAAGACCAAGGACCCCGAAAGCCCCGCCTTCCGCGAGCGAGGATTCGACGTCCAATTTCAGATACCGATCTTCGATGGGGGCGAGGTTCGCGTCCGCCAGGCCGCTGAAATCTACAACAATGCATTTAATCGCCTGACCGAGAAGGCGGTCAACGTGCGTTCCGAGGCACGTGATGCGTACCGCGTCTATCGCTCCACTTACGATATCGCCGGCCACTACCAGCGGGAAGTGGTGCCGCTCCGGAACATCATCTCCGATGAAGCTCAACTGCGCTACGGCAGCATGCAGATCGACGTGTTCGCGCTTCTCGCGGAAGCGAAGCTGAGAATCTCGGCCCAACGAGCATCGATCGAAGCCAAACGCGATTTCTGGTTGGCGCAGTCGGAACTGCAGACCGCAGTCAACGGCGGAGGCCGCTCCGACAGTCAACAGGAGAGCCGTTCACCAACCAATTCGCTGGCAAACGGCGGATAAGGAGAGGCGATCATGTTATCTCGAAGAAGCTTTCTTGGTAGCGCAACTGCACTAGCGAGCGCGAGCGTCGTTGCTGGACGCGTTCAGGCAGCGAGCATTCCCGAAGCGCCAACGATGGACAAGGTGACGAGTCAGCCGCCGCTCTATCCCACGAGCGGACCGGAATATCGCCCCGTCGTCACCCTGAACGGTTGGTCGCTGCCGTGGCGAATGAACGGAGACTGGAAGGAATTCCATCTGGTCGCGGAACCAGTCGTCCGCGAATTTGCGCAAGGCATGAACGCCCATCTGTGGGGTTACAACGGCCAGACTCCGGGACCCACGATCGAGGCCGTCGAGGGCGACAAGGTACGCATCTTCGTTACGAACAAGCTCCCGGAATACACCACCGTTCACTGGCACGGCATGATCCTGCCGTGCGGCATGGATGGGGTCGGAGGTTTGACTCAGCCGCACATCAATCCAGGCAAGACATTCGTCTACGAATTCGAGCTCAAGCACAGCGGCACCTTCATGTACCACCCTCACGCGGACGAAATGGTCCAAATGGCGATGGGGATGATGGGAATGTTCGTGGTCCATCCGAAGGACCCGAGCTTCCGACCGGTCGACCGCGACTTCGTCTTCGTCATGAGCAGTTATGACATGGATCCGGGGACCTACGTGCCGAAGGTCACCGAGATGACCAACTTCAATATGTGGTCGTGGAACGCCCGCGTCTTTCCCGGCATCGATCCGCTGCCGGTGAGACTCGGAGATCGGGTGCGCGTGCGCATCGGCAATCTTACGATGACCAATCACCCAATTCATCTTCACGGCCATAGCATTTCGGTGAGCGGCACGGATGGAGGGTGGGTGGCGGAAAGCGCGCGTTGGCCGGAGACCACGATAGATGTCCCGGTCGGATCCATTCGCGCTTTCGAGGTCGTCGCTGACAATCCCGGCGATTGGGCTTTTCACTGCCATAAGTCGCACCACACGATGAACTCGATGGGACACGACCTCAGAACTCTGATCGGCGTGTCGAAGAAGGACATCGCAAAGGCGGTGAAGAGGCTGGCGCCGGATTCGATGGCGATGGGCTCCACTGGAATGGCCATGGGCGAGATGGAGATGCCGCTTCCTGACAACACGCTGCCCATGATGACCGGATCAGGTCAGTTCGGCCCGATCGAAATGGGCGGAATGTTCACGGTCATGAAGATTCGGGAGGGGATGGCGCGCGACGACTACAGCGATCCGGGACCGTACAAGTTCCCGAAGGGTACCGTTGCGTATCAGGTCGAAACTCCGGCCGAAGAGCCGGCGCGTCAAGATGGTCCATCGAAGAGCGAGGGCACCAGGGAAAAGAAAAGTACGAAAGGGATGAAGAGCACGAAGAGCAAGGGGGCATGATCGTGAAACTGCTTTGGAGAATGACCGCTACCTTGATGGCTTTGTCGATGTCGACGGCGGCGTGGGCCAGTCATGGTCATCAACACGACGGTCATCATCACGATGATGAGGCATTTTCCGCGGGCGAGCCGGGAGATCCGAAGAGGCCGGCCCGGATCGTTCCGATCACGATGCGTGAGGCCGACGGCAAGATGCTGTTCGTGCCGCAAGAGGTCGACGTGAAGAAGGACGAGCAAGTCAAGTTCGTTATTCGAAACAACGGCGAACTTGACCACGAATTCATCCTCGCGACGACGGCCGAAAATTTCAAGCACGCAGAAGCGATGAAGACAAATCCCGACATGGAGCACGACGACCCAAACGGGAAGCGGCTCGCACCGAGGACGTCGGGAGAAATTCTCTGGAGATTTACAAAGACCGGAGAATTTGAATTCGCCTGCCTTATCCCGGGTCACCGCGAGGGCGGCATGGTGGGCAAGGTCGTCGTGAAGTGAGCCATTTTCCAAGAAGAAGGAACCCCAAGATGATGAAGTCCAACGTGCGCGCTGCGCTACTAGCCGCGATCATCGCAGTCGCCCCGGTTATAGCCCTCGCGCAGGCAAATCTCGTCGCCGGCGAGGTGAAGAGGATCGACGAAGCGGCCGGCAAGATCACGCTGAAGCATGGGCCAATCAAGAACCTGAACATGGATGACGAGGAAATGACCATGGTGTTTCGGGTCGCCGACCCCGCCATGCTGAAGCAGGTAAAGGCCGGCGACAAGGTTCAGTTCGAGGTCGAACGCCAGACAGGCGGCCTCACACTCACGAAACTTCAGAAGGCCAAGTAAGCAGGCGGGCGTGGCGATGCCGCTCAGGTATCGCCAGGCACGGTCTTGCTGGACATCGAACCGGAGCGATTGCCATGTCATCAACACGGGACAGAGGAGTGATTTCGGCGAACGCTTCCCCACTCGCGACCGCCTCGGATCGCGCGGTGCGGGCGGCCCTGGTGGAGGGCTACGATCGGCTCCGGAACTATCTGCAGAAGCACTTTCGTACGCCGAACGAGGCGGAAGAGGTCCTGCAAACGTTCGTTTTGCGGGCCTTGGAACGCTCGGCCGCCATTCGCGATGCGGATTCGGTGCGTGGGTGGCTTAGTCGAGTTCTGGCGACTACCATAGCCGACTTCCATCGGCAGACCTCGAAGAGAAGGGCGAGGGAAGTCGAGTTTGCCGTTGAATTGTACGATCGCCTCGTCGCCGATCAACGTGGCGAACTGGACTGGGCGGCGTGCGAATGTGTTCATGCTTATCTACCCTTGCTGAAGACGGAACACTCCGAGGCGATCAAGAGAATCGACCTAGGTGGGGAGCAGAGGGAGGCGGTCGCAGCCGAGCTCGGCGTGACCGTGAATAACCTCACCGTGCGCCTTCACCGCGCGCGCCAGGCTTTGAAGGAGCGGCTCGAAGGCTCGTGTGCGGGCTGTGGGGAGGAAAGCTTCTTCGAATGCCGATGCGGCGACCACGAACGGAATATCCACTCTGGATTCGAGCTCCAGCCGAATGGCCGCAACGAAAAACGATCATGACGACATCTCAGGTCGCCGCATCGGATTGCCAGTCAAAACAATGGAAAGACGGCAACGTGCGGGATGCGCCCGGCGCGCCGGAATTTCCCCGATGTCATTCGGCGTGCAAAAATTGGACGCCGATACGGGGTCAAATTTGCGCACGATGACGTAATTGCGGTCAGCGCTTGCGGCACGGAAAGACCGTTAGCATCGAGCTCTCGCAATCAACCGATTCGGAGTGGCGATCATGAAGCATTACGTCGGTTTGGATGTCTCGCAAAGAGAAACTGCGGTGTGTGTGGTCAGCGAGATCGGGCAATTAGTCTTCGAGGGAAAGGCCAAGTCAGATCCCGGCGCTCTGACCAACCTGCTTCACAAACATGCTCCGCTTGCGGAGCGCATTGGCTTTGAGACTGGCGCGATGGCAAGCTGGCTTTGGCACGAGCTTCGTAGAGTCGAACTCCCTGTCGTTTGCATCGATGCGCGACATGCAAACGCGGCCCTGTCGGTCCGTATGAACAAGAGCGATCAAAATGACGCTCGAGGCCTAGCCGAACTAGTGCGGGTCGGTTGGTATCGAGAAGTCAAAGTTAAGAGCGAGAAAAGTCAGAAGATCCGCGCGATGCTTGTAGCACGATCCCGACTCGTATCGATGCGCCGGGACATTGAGAACCAGGTCCGTAGTCTGATCAAAGAATGTGGATTACTATTCCCTCGCGCCATCGGCCAACAGTTCCGCAATCGGGTCAGCGAGCTATTGGGCGAGGACCATCAGCTTGTCAGCGTGGTCGCGCCGCTGCTGTCGATTCATGAGCACATCTGTCTGCAGCAAGGCAAGTTCGACGACGAGGTTCGCCGATTGGCGAAGTCGGACGAAACGACGCGACGCCTGATGACGGTTCCTGGCGTCGGAGTAGTGACCGCCCTGACTTTCCGCCATACGATCGATGACCCATCCCGCTTCCGGTCGGCCTCGACAGTCGGCGCCTATCTCGGTCTTACACCTCGGCGCAACCAATCTGGGGAAACCGACACCAGTGGCAAGATATCTCGATGGGGCGATCGGCTGCTCCGAACGTACCTGTTCGAGGCGGCGACCGTGCTGCTCTATCGGACTAAGAAATGGTCCTCCCTCAAGGCCTGGGGAGTGAAGCTCGCGAAACGGATAGGTATGAAGAAGGCGAAAGTCGCCATCGCCCGCAAGATCGCCGTGATTCTTCACTGCATCTGGGTCGATGGCACATCGTTCGAGTGGGGTCAGGCAACGCCGGCCTGAACGCTTCCTGACGCTTCCTGGTCCGGTCCGCCGGGCTGGCGATGTCCCGCTGGGACGGTGGTCGTGGTGACCTCGGTCAATCGGCTGGTGGCGGCTCGTTCGTACCCCGCTGCACACGTTGAGGCACCCGACCCGGACATCATCATGAGGCGCTTCGCGACCTCGGAAAGGACCATGACCCCAGCGATGCATCAATCAAATGCCCGAAAGACCATGCTATCTCAGCCGCGCGCTCGCGCCGTCTCCGCTACCCAACCAGCTCCAACGGCGCGAGCGCTACCGTCGTGCAGTTGGAGAGTGAAAAAGATGGATTGACAACAAACCGCAATTAAAGGGCCGATTGACAGGCAAAGTCGTGGAATGGATGGACAAGGTCACCGACGAACAATATCGACCATGACGACTTCATGAATTCGCACATCATCTGCCTCGGGATGACCAGCGTGCTTCGTTGGAGCGAAAAGTCTTATGATCCGGAGCAAGACGGCCGAGCTTCGGCGGCGGGCGATCCGCAACCTATCCCGCTCCCGGGCGAAATCGTCCACCGTGACCAAAAGCTTGGCTGAGACGGTCGCGGCCCGCGCAACGGTGGCAGGTCACGGCGAAGGGCCAGGCGGGCTCTTAATCCTCTCGTGGCGAGCCCTTCGCGAATGCGCGCTCGACTTCTGCGGCGAGGGCGGCGAAATGGTCCGCTAGTCTGGTGAACAACTCCCGCTTATGGATATCGGTAGCCAGGTTGCGTATTAGTGCCGCTTCCGCGGCATCGGCGCGCAGCTTCTCAAGGCTTGCTAGGATGTCTTTCATAGCGGCTGCCCGTTTGCCCCGGACGGTGCGGCGATTGGAGGATTTTTGGTACTAGTAGCTCGTAGCGCAATACAATTTACATAAAGACGCCGTACCTAGCTGAATATTACGGCACATTTGAGCATAGCAGTATTCATCCCAGGGTGCGGTGGGGGCGTAATGCCATGGCCGTGTCGCCCCGTAAGCTGCTACAGATCCAAATGGGGATGGCGTGAGGGTGGAAGTTTTTTGGATGCGAAGGTACCGGCCGGCGGTGCGGCTAGTTGCAGCACTCTTTTACAGCCTCTGAATGTCCAACGTAGATGGAGGCTGTTCTTTTGGTCCGTACCCTGAAGCGGCGGTCGAGGGGAAACTTGAGTTCGACGGGCAAATGATCGGCGCGACCCGCGCGGAGCGCGAGTAAACCAAAATAGCCCCCGCACACCTTCGCCCGCGTCCGATAAGCCTCAGTAAGACAAGCGCTGCAGGCGGGGGGCGGCGACGAAGAGTTCTTTGAACTTCGACAAGCAGATGTCCTCGCAGCGAATAGGCCATTACCACAATTTGCGCGTAAGCGAGAAGGTGCTGAAGACCGGGCGGAAGATTTGGGAAGATGCCAAGCAGTGGGATGTGGCGCCGATTCCGGCGTCGAAAGTTTTGCCGCGAGTTAGCGAAGGGAATCGACAAGTGGGGAATCTCCCCTGGTTAATCGTCCCTTTGGTCGCATCCACGATCGGGCTGAATTCCGCATGGGCGCACAACCCGGGAATCGGCGCCGGTGAGGGCGGCGGAGGAATTCTTACGATAGGAGCCGCCACGCTGGAGCGCGGACAATTCGCTTTCTCCGTATTCTCGGACTATCTTAGGCTGAAACAACTCGGCGAAGCGACCTTACTCGCAAATGTGGGAAATGACGTCCACGGGATCAAGGCAGTCGAAAGTCGCGCATTCGCGCTTGCCTACGGGGTCACTGACGACTTCACGATTTCGGTCCGGGCGCCCTGGGTCGAGCGGACCGGCATTTTGGAAGCCTTCACCGAAGGTAGCGCCCTTACGTCCGTGGTGCGGGATCGTGGCGACGCCGCCGGCTTCGGCGACGTCACGCTTCTCGGTCAGTACCGGTTCATGAACGAAAAGTCGACCGGGACACAAGGCGCGGTGCTTTTCGGGGTGAAGCTGCCGACCGGCAGGACCGACGTTGTCGACAGGTTCGGAAGCCTTTTCGATGCCGAGTTCCAACCTGGGTCGGGCTCATGGGACGCGCTTTTCGGCGCGGCCTTGAGCCAGCGACTGACTTCCTCGCTAGGCTTTCATGCAAATATACTGGCGATTGCCAGGCACGGGAGCGCAAGACGCGAATCTCGGAAATCGCATGCTCTACAATGCGGCGCTTTCTTATCGTGTGTTCGGCGACGCTGCTAACGAAGCGCACGCGCACGATCCATATCGCGCCTATGCCCACGTCGGCGAGCATGTGCCGGCGGCCACCGACAGTCCGATGCTCGCCCGGTCGCAGGATCGCGGCGCGCTCGATGCCTTGCTGGAGATCAATGGCGAGTGGCACGACAAGGAGCGTATTGCCGGCCTGATGGACCCGAATTCCGGAGGCAGCTCAATCTTTATTTCTCCGGGTCTGCGGTTCAGCCTGAAGAACTGGACGAGCTACGTGTCCCTGGGCATTCCCATCGCGAACCACTACAACGGGATTCAGGCCACGCCTGCGTGGCGAACCCTTTTCGGGATTTCCGTGGTTTTCGGTCCGTGATCCGATCGGCATCCAAAGATCGCGTTGTCGCAGCGCGACGGTCCTCCACTCGCGCGGCGGGGCCTCCAAAGCGGTCGGGCATGCGCTATCGCATGGCACCGTTCCCTTCGCTGTTCGCGCAAATCCGACGGATTTGAGAGCGAGCGTAGGGCAGTTGCGTGTCACTTCGTGGCTCGCGAAGTGTAAGGTTCTTCGACCCTGTACGTCTTTCACTACAATCGAGAAAGACTTGTGGTCTGCGCATTCGTTTGTGTCGGCGGTTGTTTGTGCGTGCGAGAGCCAGCAATAGCAGCGAGCCCATGGACGCGCTCGATCTATACCAGAGACTTGCCATGGATGCCAATGTTGTGCGCCGCTGATTACCGTCCTCGAAGCGTTTCAGCTCGATCGAGGTTTCGGTCCTCCACGGACTACGGTCCACGAGACCCTCAGGCCCCCTTATCGGTTGGAAGCGGCCGCCCAGAAATGGCGTTCGGCTGGTGCCATCCGTCGCTTGGCCGGATATTCGCCAACAACTTTTCGCAAAGAGACGCGGAGCTCAGCGCTACATGAGGATGACATCGCATGCGGCTACTCCAACGGACGCCGAGGCCATACCAAACCTCAATACGCGCAACGTGGCGTTGGATCGCGTTCGTACATTTCTGACACTCGTAGTTCTGCTGCATCACGCAGTAATTCCGTACACATACTTCGGCCAAACTGACGCAAAATCGTGGATCGGCTTCGATGCGATTATTCTCGCCACGGATAGCTTCTTCATGGCGATGTTCTTCTTCCTCTCTGGGCTGTTCGTATGGCCGAGTCTCGCGGACAAGGAGGCCGAGAAGTTCTTACGCGATCGTCTGCTTCGGCTCGCCCTGCCCTTTGCGCTTGCGGCGCTAACTGTCATCCCGATCGCCTATTTTGCGATCGCGCTGCGCCGATCCCCAGGTACAACTTTTGCTGTGTTCTGGTGGAAAACCATCACGGTCGGACCGTGGCCAAGTGGACCAGTGTGGTTCGCTTGGGTGCTGCTGGCATTTGATCTTACGGCCAGCGTGCTGTATCGCGTCTCGCCCAATCTGGTCGATCCGATCAATAGGTTGTCGCTCCGTGGCTGCGGTCGGCCGACCGACTTCTTCATCTTCCTGCTTGTCATGACGGCTATGCTTTACATTCCGATGCGGATCTATTTCGGACCGGGCCGATGGTTCGAGTTCGGGCCGTTCTCGGTTCAGGCCAGCCGCGTGCTGCTCTATCCGGCCTACTTCATGATCGGAGTAGGCGTGGGAGCTGCGAATCTTCATCGTGGCCTACTGAGCATGGACGGACGGCTCGCCAAGAATAGTTGGGTTTGGGCCGTTGCGGCCCTCGCTCCTTACTGCCTGTTGTGGGCGCTGATCTTCGTCAAACGCGGGATGCTGGAGAATCCGGTGTGGCTGCCTGCTTGGTACGAGGCGAGCTACGGCTTCTTCTTCTCTGCCTTCAGCGCAGCCACCCTGTTTGCGATTCTCGGCTACTTCTTGAGGTTCAAGCGATCAGGTCGAAGCATGCTCGATCGGATGCAAGCGGAAGCCTACGGCATGTTTCTGGTACACTACCCGATCGTCCTTTGGCTCCAGTACTGGCTATTCGACTTCGAGATGCCTGCAATCGCCAAGGCGACGGTGGTGTTCGTACTCACGGTGGTATCTAGCTGGGCTGTAACAGGTATTTTGCGTAAGATTCCGGGAGCGGCGCGGGTGCTCTGAGCCTTTGCTGAAGAGCGGCCCAATCCTGCAATGCGATGTTGTTCGCGCGGCACCCCACTTTTGGTCTTGCTTCAGGAGCGGAGCCTTCCGTATGACAAGCGCGCCTCCGCGACGTGCGGGAGCCGTTCAAATCCGGACGGCTTTGGCTCGCGTCAGCAGGCCTTGTCCAGAGCTTCCTGAAGCGATCGGCGCGCCATGCCGTTCACGTCGAAAGCACGCAGCAGCCCGCTTCCGAGATCGCCGGCGGCGTTTATGTCGATATGCTCGATCTTGCAGTTGCTGCCGGTCACCGTCGCTTTCGCGGTGAGACGATCGGACACGCTCGCCCGTATCAAAGCAGCGTCGCTGGTCCGGCATGTGAGATCAGCGACGATCTCGATCGTGGACTGCGGTCCCGTCGAAGAATAGCAAATGCTTCTTAGATGATGGTCGGGTCTATCCAACCCCGCTCGGGTAAGCGCACTACAATCCAGAGCCTCGATGGGCGGCCGCACTGCCTTTGTTATCAATCGAGAGGCCAGTTCGTCGCATGTCTGAGCCTTACCGGCCGATGGCGATGCTGCGACGGCCAGCAAGGCGAGGCCCAAGACGGATAGTAGAATCTTGATCTGCTTCATGCTGATTTCCCTCTGACTCCGGCTCGAAGAGCAAAGGGGCCTTCGACATCGGGGAGCAGTTTCGACATCCGGCGCATCGCGACGAGTCCGAAGATGTAGGTGATGGCGAAACCTCCGGCATGCATCCAGATCAGATGGAGATTGGAGGTAGAGCTGTCTCCGAGTCGATTGCGAATAAGCACGAGCATGGCGCCCAATGCGGCGCCCGCAAACGCGAAGCAGGCAAGACCCGCGATCGAAGCGGCCGCGGGCGGCGCCACGCGCCAGAGCTGACGCGCAGCGAGAAACCCAAGCAGAAACGCCCCGGTCATGAAGACGGCCAGCCAAGCTTTGAGAGAAACCAGCGTGATGGTCCGCAGCCCGTTTACGGACGCAACGCTCGTGTCTCCGATCATGGTGACGCCGATCAGGATGTTGATTGTCAGAGCACCTGCAAGCACCAGAAGGCGATCATGTCGATCCGGACCAAATCTTCCCATCCCGACCCGCGACACGGTGGTGCTCAGAAAGATTGAAACAAGCCATCCCAAGCCAAAGCTTCCCGGACTTATGCCCCAGAACTCCGCTCTGCCGTGACGCGAAATTCTTTCGACAAACGCAGGGATCAACTCGTGGCCAAGAAGGCGCCCACCGTCGTTCAGAAGGACGAAATAGAGCGAGTCGAAGACCAGACAGACGGTGCCTGTGATGAGTGCGTATACGACCAGTTCATATGCCGCCAACGCATGAACGGCGCTCGTGTTGCCCTCGGAGGCCGGCTGCGCGCCGGCTCTGTCTAGAGGTCGGATGAGGAAGAACGGAACCATAAAGACGAAGAACAGGACCGCAAGCGTGTAGACGAGCCGCTCCGGTTCGCCAGACTTCAGGGCGTAGCTATAAAATTCAAGGCTGGTAATGAATGCGCTTCCCAATCCGACGAGCTTCGCGTTGAGACTTATCTCGTCGCGCTTCGCGACCGCTTCGTTGAGCGTGACATAGCCGAACCAAAGGATGACTACGAAATTAAGCACGATGAAGATGGCGTTGACGTCGCTGACCGCTTGCTGGTTCGGTTGCTGATCCCACGGCACTCCGTCCCGCAGACGTACGAGAAGGGCAGCAGTGAGCGCGCCGGATTGTGCCAGGAATCCGGTGGTCAGGATCGGAACGAGTTCGCGCTTGGTTGACCGCGGAATGCGGGCCCAAAGCGTTTCGTTGCCCGGTTCTTCCATATGCAGCGCCTCTCTCCCGGGCCTAGTCCGAGGTACACGGTTGATGCCTTTACAAACCCCAGCGCCCTTGCACGCAAGTCGATCGTCGGCGGGAGCTCAAGTCATGGCTCGAATTTGCCGCTCTCTGCCATCGCATCGAGACCGAGACTCGGCCACGAACTTCGAATCGCGGCGGTAGACCGGCTCAAGCTCCTCTTCTTTGTAGGCTCGGATCTTGGCCTTGGCGACCTTGGCGCCGCCCCGACCTGCCAAGCGGAAGTCCAGAGCGCGGCGAGAGCTCCAACGCCGTCCGCCAAGGACCGTATCGTCGCCTTGCTGATCTGGTCGTCGTCCCAAAGCGCCTTGGCTCTGGCCGTCTGGCTCTGCGACGGGTCGTCGGCATCTATGATCGTATTCGGGGCGAGGCGCGTCTGCGCATCGTTCATGAGCGCGATCACCGCCTTCGCCGCACGGTGGCCGCTTCGATCAATGCTCACGGCGCGCCGCTTCTTGAGTTCATCGTCCACCGCGGCAAGAGCGCCGGCGGGGTCGACCTCGAGCATGGTCTCCTCGTAGATGCCGTGGATCTTCGCCTCTCGGCTCTTCTTGGATTCCTTGAATTCGTCGCTGTCGCGCGGCACGGGATAGCTTCGTCCGCTCACTTTCCGCATCGGCGGCACGCCGTGATGCATGTAGGAGCAGTGCAGCGGTTGCGAGGCGTCGCCGACATAGTGGGCCATAACGCCCGCGCCAGCGACGAATCGAAGCACGTCCCCTTTCTTCAGGCAAGTCACCATCGCATCCCAGATCTGCCAGACGTGGAATGGGAGTGCTCCAATGGCCATCACGCCGCAGGAAGGCCGGGGCGTCCTGGACGTCGGTCTCGCATTCATTGAAATAGGCTCCGATCTTCATCGAGGCGGCGAATCGCGAACCTTCAGGCGCGCGGATCGTTTTCGCTCCGACGATCACGCTGCCACAAGCAAACGCTGCGGCCAGTCGCGCTCGATCGACCATGGAGAGGCCGATAACGCCGCCGTAGGTGCAGTGGCCGAAAGGGTTCGTGTCGGCGCGTAAACGGAGCATGAAGAGTTTTTCGTCGGTGCAGTCGAACGAGCGCTTCAGAGCAATCTGCTTCTACCGTCGCGCTTTGCTAACTCCTGGCACGCGCCGGCGATGCTGCCAGCCGTCATCGATCTCCAGCCTTCCAGTGCATCACACAAAGCTCCTGCGGCCGGACACCGTCGCCGCCAAGGCTGCAGCGTGACTATGGGGCACGTCTTACAAAGTCCGTTGCGGTAGGACTCTCGGCTCGATGGACGAGTAGCCAGTCAAAATATTACGCGGGTTACACTCTATAATTTCCAAGGCGATCTTGGAACGTAGCGATGGCGTTGAGATCCGTCGCAGGATGGCGTTGCTTCGGAAATCGGCTCGTCGATAATCGGCGTCCGACCGCCATCGGAACGGTTTGCAGATCCTACTGATGCTCGTGCCCCCCGTGGCTGTGGGGTTTGGCGACGTCTGTGGTATCCGATTGAAGTGCTTCGTATTGTTCTGCGGTCAAAGTAGGGAGGCTCCTCACAAACGCCACGACCGCCCAAATTCGCTCGTCGTCATGCGTCGGACCGAATGCGGGCATGCCGGTCATATGGACGCCGTTCTTCACAATCCAAAAGATCTCTGGGGCGCTCCATCGTTTCGCGGCGTCCTTGAGCGGGGGAGGTTTAGGAGAAAGACCGTTTCCGATCTCGCCTGCTTCCTTCCCGGGCGCCCCGTGGCATTGTGCGCACATTTCGTCGAAATCTTGAAAGCCCTGAGTAGCCAGAGCAGGCAGATCCGGTGGCGAGGCGATCGCGGCGGCTCTCGCGCGAACGGAGTTCTCCATTGTCGTATGCAGGGCCCAGGCGAACAGAGGATGCATGCCGCTCCCTGCTGCGACGTCGTACCGGCCGGTGTAAATGACGCCCAACATGCCGAGAATGCCGAGCAGCGTGGCGGTGGCGAATCCCATTGCGAACTTCATGATAGTCTCCGCGGTGCGGGCACTGTTGGGGCTACAACGCGAGTTCCGCGAGCGGGGTCAAGTGGACCTGTTAACCGGCGATGCATAGCGTGGATTGAGCGCGAACCGCGGCTGTTGCCGTACTCCGATCGTCGACGCGCAACAAGCCCTCGTTTCGATCGCTGCACAGTCCCTGACGGTTCGCGATTGATTGGCTTGCTTCGGCACCCCCGGAGAGCAAAAAAGTACGTCACGCGAATTGCCTCTCTTGTGCGCTCATAGCGGACGCGGATGACCAGCCGCAGCTCGTTCGGTTGCGGCAAGCAACGACGCGATAGCGCTCATCGCGCCGAGCCCTGCCAAACTGACCAAAGTCTGCGCCCCAAGGCTGTTCCAACCCAGGTTCAGAACGGCGTGCGCAGCAAAGGAAAGCCGGACGCCGGCGCAATAGATTACGAGCGAATGTTTGCCGCATCGCACCAGAGGGTCGTATCTCCCGCGTTCTCACGATGGCGGAACTGCTCGGAAGAAAGCGCCAACAGAGCAGCGCGAGGGAAGCAAAGTGCAGTAAGCGCAGCACATCGAGGTTGCTCTTATCCACCGGATAGTTGAGGCGGGAGAGCCATGCCGGCACGTAGGCCTCGATCGAATGAATTGGCCACCCCAAGGTAGTCACGAGTGAGAATGCCAAGTGGAGCGTCGCCAGAGCTGCGAGAGCGTTTGACCTGAGAACGACAAGCTGCCACGTGCCCCGGCTTGCTCCCCACCAGACGCCGATTACGAAGAGCAACTGCCAGTTCAGCGGATTGAAATAGAGCTGGCCGGTTGGATAGGCAGAAAGGTACCAATCGAACAGGTGAGCGCAGACGTAAAGTGCCGCTGACCCATGCAGCGCCAGCTGCCAGGCATGCATCACCAAGGGAAGGATCAGCAGCAGCCCAAAGTGGAGAACGATCATCAGCAGTAATGGGTCGCGATTCACGGGCGAATACCGCAGCAAGATTGCCTGGAACGTGGTCTCTGCCGACCTATCAAGCAAGACGTCCAAGTTGGCATGATCCAGCATACTGGCCTGCCGGGCACCAAAGTAAGACACTTCGGCCAACAAGAAGGCCAACGTGACGATTTGAGCGATATAGATCTGAGCGGCTCGCCGGAATACACGCATGCAAGCGAGGGCCAGGCCCGAGTATCGTGCAACGCCGTCATAGACCACGCCGGATGCGAGTCCCGAGAGTAAGTATCTCTGCGGCGTCGCTGACCCGAAGTTCTCGGGTGTGAAATGATTGAGATAGCTTTCGGGAACGTGATCAACCAAGATCCACCACAACGAAAGCCCGCAAAAGAGATCAATCCGAAGATCGCGCTCACTTGACGACGTGGACATGGGAGAGTTGTACTTCACGTCTGAGTCTTTGCCCGTTGCCACCAGCGAGTCCTTGACGCTGCATCAGTAAACGTAGGCGATCTCCATGCCGAGACACCAGCCAGGCAAAGTGTTGAACGAGTACGGTTGCCCGAACTCTTTATGGACGCTGAGCTTCGCGAGATATTACAGCCGTTTGAGCATGCCAGTGCTTGCGTCGTGGACAGGCAGAGTCCGCGGCGCGGCGCCATAATGGTTCTCCTACGTCGCGCTGGTGCTTTGGAGATTTAGTTTCCGTTGGTCGTTGGCGCTTGCCTTATCGAAACTGCCGCGGGATGCGTATTTATAGACGCGAACGTACCGCATATCTTTGAACGCCCGGCGATTTGGAAGCTGTGGAATCTCGCAGGCGACGTTCTGCGCCTGCATGTTAAGCCTCCGATGGAGGCTATTCTTCGGTCCGTACCCGCTGTTGATGATGTGCACATGGGCGGGCAAGATTGGATTGATCGAGGATAGCAGGAAAGCGGTTAGTTGTCTCGATAGGCTCCGTAGGGCGGCGGTCGAGGGAGAGCTTGACTTCTACGGACAATTGATCACGACGAGCGGGGTAGAGTACGCCGCGCGCGTACGCGCAGGGTGGAAACGAAAATGTATTTACTTATGATCCAAAGCAGAGGGGTTTGAAGACCTCGCAGATTGGTCAATATCGCAATCTACACTTGAGCAGGAGAGTGCTGAAGATAACGCAGAAGAGTTGGGAAGATGCGCAAGAGTAGCTGCTTTCCAGCCAGCGCATAGCCACAAGTTAACGCGATCCTCAGAACCGACAGCTCATGAGCGACGTGCTGCGCGAAGATGTGCTGATCCCGTAGGCACGTCGCCTTGATGCGGCGTCGGGCATGACAGGCCTTGGCGTATCTCCAACCCGTCGAGCTAGTCTAGCAGTCTCCCCCTTCCCCGAGTCTTGTGGAGCCGTACGGGACGGCGAGTTTGAGATCTTCGCGACGTTGTTATGCCGTCCGCATTGGGCCTCGAGCGCTAGGGGGCCGGCTTCCGATCGTCGTCGACCTCCGCCGTTTCGGCGATCTCATCGCGGTCGATGCGAAGTCCCCATGGGAGGCGCGCCCGGCCGATCATGGGAGGGTCGACAACCTCGCCGTCTCCGCGCTCGTCGAAATGGTCGGTGTCGGCGCGCGAACCGAGCAGGAACAGGTTGTCCGTCGGTCCGGCCTGACATCGCGATCTCGTCGCGAGCGAACGAACGTCTGAGCTCAGTCTGCATCTTTCGTCGATCGCTTACGAGAGGTCGGCCGCGGAAAAGCGTTGCATCACAGGCGGCGCGATCAGGGGCGGCGGCCGACGGTCGCCTCCGCCAACTCCGCCTGAACCTCGCCGGCCCGCAGTCTCCTCGGCGGTGGGGGTTCCAAACGAACGCAAGCCGCGACGAAAGCCGCGAAGGGGGTGATGTCGCCCTTTACGCTCGCAAGTTCCAGAGCCTGCATGTACTCATTCCGACGGTCGACCGGAATGATCGTCCACGGGTATCCCCCTTCGGCGAGCATGACGTTCATCAGGAAACGGCCCGAGCGACCGTTGCCGTCCGGCAGGGGGTGGATGAAAGTGAATACAAAGTGGCCGAGGACCGCACGCACGCGGGGATCCTTCTCCGCATGCAAGCATTCGAAGAACGTCTCCATGGCGTCGGGCAGTGATTCCCACGCCGTCGGAGAGTGTCCGGAGTTCTTGATGAAAATGAAATGCTGCCGATAGCCGGCCAAGCGCTCCGGCTTCAGCAGACCCGCGGCGACCGACGGTTCGAACATGGAGCGGAACCACTTGAGATGGTCTTCCTCCGCAACCGTCGCCGCGTCCGTCCTCTCCAGCACGCGCTTCACCGATTTGACGACTTCTGCAAAGGCCAACTGGTAGCCCTTCGCGGCCATCGCGTCGGTTTGCTTCCTGTCGTCTTCATCCGTTTCCGGATTCCACTTTCCCGATTTCACCCGCTCAATGAGATCTTCGCTTACCGAGTACCCCTCGATCGACAGCGAGTGGTAGGCGTCCGAAGTGTATCGCTCGTTGACGGCGGCGATGTAGGCGTCGACGTCCTCGACCTGGCTCGCTTCGTCGGGAAACGCGGCGATCACCGCCTCGCGCATCTGCGCCCACATGAGACGGATGCGGGTGACGACGGGGGCGACGGCCCGGCCGGCGCCCAGACTGATCTGCACCGGTCCCTGGAAGGGATCCTGCTCCTCGCGCACCTGGTGGTCCGCTCGTCTCATCGTTTCGACGATTTCGTCGGCGATCGCGGGCTTTCCCAGCGCCCGGTACGCGCCGGCGATCCTGCCCGCCGCCACCGTTCTTCCGCCTTCCAGCAGCACCTTGAGGATGGCGCTTCGATCCCGAAGAGATCCGAGAAGGGCGATCATGTCGGTGCGGTTCGTGCTCCAGAAATTTGGAGCCACGTCGCAGATCGCTTCGATCGTCGGGTAGACGCGCAGGTTCGCGATCTCGCCCGCAGCGCTCTTCGGCAAATTAGTCTTGTAGGCAAAGATGGAGGTATCGTGCGGAAGAGTGACGGCCTTGTTGTTGGCATGCGGCGCCTGGACGACGATCTGCGGCGGGACGTTCATGTTGCCGGCGAGCAGCGGAATCGAATTTTCGGGAGACAGAACCCAGTTCGCTCCGAACCGCTCGTCCAGGTAACGCCGGCAGAATTCCCAGTAGGAGGTGTACCAGGAGGTGCTGTCGCCGGAACGTGCGTCGGGACGCGACAGCATCAGCCAGCCGTTCATGATCTCTTTGAGGAAACCATTCTTGATGAGCCTCTCCCGGTCGGTCCGACCTACCTCCGAGGTCTTGAAGACACGACGTTGCCCGTTGTCGCTGAGGGCTTTGAGAGCGGAGAGCGATTTTGCCAGTTTCTCATTCGTCGCGGCCATGGCCTTGTTCCGAGGTTGGTTCCGTACGTTTCCAATCATTTTCCGTTGTTGAGATTCAATCATTTTTTGTTGTATATACAAGTATTTTTTTCTGCTTATATCAATCCCTTTTAGCTGTTCTATCTCAATCCCTTTTCGTTGTTCAAATACAATTCTTTTATGCTAACCTTAGCGAAGCACCACCACCCCTGAATGCCGCTCAGTCCCATCGGAGGCCTTCGACAAAAGTCCGGCAAATCGAGCTAAGATGGTGGAAAGCGTTTACCATCCCTCGGAATTCGCTTGAACCGAACTGCCGATTCCGGTACATACCACCGGTACACACAACCTGCCTAGGTTGTCCGGAAAACGTTGATTTAGCTTCCGTTTTCGCGGCTCTCGGGAGAGGGGCTGAGAGTCCCTCCCTCTCCGCCATTTGTGATCTTTCATGGAATAGGGACCCCGCTACGGGGCTGATTTTCATCCAATCGGGACCCCGTTGCGACGGGTCCACACTGGCCTTCAGGACAACTGGAGGCCGCGATTGGGATGCTGGTTGTGGAGACGATCGCCAAGATTCGCCGGGCGTATTTCAGCCAAGGCAAATCGATCAAGGAGATCTGCCGAGAGCTGCGGGTCTCGCGCAAGGTAGTTCGGAAGGTCGTCCGATCGGATGCGACCGAGTTCCGGTACGAGCGTTCACGGCAGCCGTTGCCGCGGATCGGGCCGTGGCGGGAGCAGCTCGAGGCGTTGCTGGAGGCGAACGAGAAGCGGTCGGCGCGTGAGCGGCTGACCATCATCCGGCTGCACGAAGAGCTTCGCGCGCTCGGCTACCCGGGCAGCTATGCCGCGGTCCGGCGCTACTTGATCGCCTGGCAGACCAAGCGGGCCAGCGCGGCGGCAGCGGCGTTCGTGCCGTTGAGTTTCGCGCCGGGCGAGGCCTACCAGTTCGTTTGGAGCCACGAGATCGTGGTGATGAACGGCGTGACGACGACTGTGAAGGTCGCGCACATGCGCCTGTGCCACAGCCGGATGTTCTTGGTGCGCGCCTATCCGCGGGAGAGCCAGGAGATGGTGTTCGACGCGCACGAACGCGCCTTCGCGTTCTTCAGGGGCGTCTGCACGCGCGGCATCTACGACAACATGAAGACGGCGGTGGATGCGATCTTCGTCGGCAAGGACCGGCAATACAATCGCCGCTTCTTGCAGATGTGCTCGCATCATCTCTGGTCGATCCGGTCGCCTTCACGCCGGCGTCGGGCTGGGAGAAGGGCCAGGTCGAGAACCAGGTCGGGCTGGTGCGCGAACGCTTCTTTGCGCCGCGTTTGAAGGTGAGGAGCTACGACGAGCTGAACGCCTGGCTGGTCGACAAATGCGTCGCCTACGCCAAGAGCCACGCCCATCCCGAGCGGCCGGAGACCACGATCTGGGCGGCGTTCGAGGACGAGCGGCCGCATCTGATCCCGTATCGCGGCCGGTTCGACGGCTTCCACGCGCTGCCGGCGTCGGTGTCGAAGACCTGCCTGGTGCGGTTCGACAACAACAAATACTCGGTCAGTGCGGGCGCCGTCGGCCGGCCGGTCGAGGTCCATGCCTATGCCGACCGGATCGTGATCCGCCAGGACGGCCGTGTCGCGGCCGAGCACGCCCGCTGCTATGGACGCGGCGAGACCGTCTATGATCCCTGGCATTACGTGTCGGTTCTGGCGCGCAAACCGGGCGCCTTGCGCAATGGCGCGCCGTTCCGGGACTGGGTTCTGCCGACGGCCTTGGAGCGCGTCAAACGCAAGCTGGCGGGGTCCAACGACGGCGACCGGCAAATGGTCGCGATCCTGGCGGCGGTCCTGACCGACGGATTGTCCGCGGTCGAAGCCGCCTGCGGCGAGGCGCTGGCCGATGGCGTCCATTCCGCCGACGTCATCATCAACATCCTGGCGCGCCGGCGCGATCCGCTGCCGATCGCGCCCATCGCGACGCCGGCGTCGTTGACGCTGCATCACGCGCCGATCGCCGATTGCGCCAGATATGATCAATTCAGGAGGACATGAGCATGGAGCGCACCGACGTTCTCGACATGATGGGGTCTCTGAAGCTCTACGGAATGCGCGCCGCCTATGACGAAACGCTCAACCTCGCGGTCAAGCGCAAGCCCGAACCGCAACGCTTCGTCGGCGACCTGCTCAAGGCCGAGATCGCCGAGAAGCAGGCCCGCTCGATCAAGTACCAGCTCACCACCGCCAAATTGCCGCTCGCGAAGGACATCGACGACTTCGCCTTCAAGGACACGCCGATCAACGAGGCTCTGATCCGTGACCTCGCCGGCGGCGGGTTCATCGCCCAGCAGCGTAACGTCGTGCTGATCGGCGGCACCGGGACCGGCAAGACCCATCTGGCGATCGCGATCGCCCGCAATTGCATCCGCGCCGGCGCCCGCGGGCGCTTCTTCACCACCGTCGATCTCGTCAACCGGCTGGAAGCCGAGGCCCGCTCCGGCCGCCAGGCGAGGCTCGCCGACTATCTCACCCGCCTCGACTTCATCATCCTGGACGAACTCGGCTATCTGCCGTTCGCCCAGGCCGGTGGCCAGCTCCTGTTCCACCTGATCAGCCGGCTCTACGAACGCACCTCGATCATCGTCACCACCAATCTGGCCTTCGGCGAATGGCCGACCGTGTTCGGCGATCCGAAAATGACCACGGCGCTGCTCGACCGCCTGACCCACCACTGCGACATCGTCGAAACCGGCAACGACAGCTGGCGCTTCAAAAACCGCGCCTGACATCCCCCGTTGATCCGCGCGCGCCGGCTCCGCAACCCCGGCCAGCTACGCCGGCGCGCGCACTACAATCACGCGATCAGCAAAGGGGGCCCTTTTGGATGCAAGAACGGGGTCCGTTTGGGTGATAAGTGACACTGCGGATTGCGCCAGTCGATCGCAGCAAATAGCCGCCCATCTGGGCCGCGGTCAGCGCCACCACGCCATCCGCAGCCGAAGGCCAGATGAAGCGGTCGCGGTCCAGCCGCTTGGCGTAGAGCGACAGCCCGATCCCGTCGTGCCACAACGCCTTGATCGTAAGCGCTGTTTTCAGGCCACGCGCCTGAGGTCTTGCGTGGCGGGATAGGCCCAGGGCAGCAGTTCGTCGATCTGGCTGTTCGGGTGTCCGTTGACGATCCTGGTGATGACGTCGGCGAGATAGGCGTGGGGCTCGATGCAGATGAGCTTGCAGGTCTCGATCAGCGAAGCAATGACGGCCCAGTGTTCGCCGCCGCCGTCGGAGCCGGCGAACAGGGCGTTCTTGCGGTTCAGCGCGATCGGGCGGATGGCGCGCTCGACGACGTTGGAATCGATCTCGATGCGGCCGTCGGCGATGAAGCGTGTCAGGCCTTCCCAGCGCGACAGCGCATATCGAATGGCCTCTGCGAGCTTGGTCTTCTGGCTGATCAAGGCGAGTTTGGCGCGCAGCCAGGGTTCGAGGTCGTCGACGATCGGCCGGCTCTTCACCTCGCGGTCGGCGCGGCGTTCGTCGGCGGTGCGGCCGCGGATCTCGGCTTCAACGGCATAGAGCCCGGCGATGCGTTCGAGCGCTTCGCTGGCGATCGGCGCCGGACCGGCCGCGGCAGTTCGTAGAAGCGCCGGCGGACGTGGGACCAGCAGAAGGCAAGCTGCACGTCGCCGCGCTCGGCGAGCACCCGATAGCCGGCATAGCCGTCGACCTGGAGGATGCCGGCAAAACCCGCAAGATGGGCGATCGGCCGTTCGGCTTTGCGGTCGGGGGCGTAAACGTAGGCGACAGCGGGCGGGTCGGTGCCACCCCAGGGCCGGTCATCGCGGGCATAGGCCCAGAGCTGGCCGGTCTTGGTGCGGCCACGGCCGGGATCGAGCACCGGTGCGGTGGTCTCGTCGGCAAACAGCTTTGGCGATTGCTTCAGGGAGGCGAGCAGCCGCTCGTGCACCGGCCGCAGCAGGAAGGCGGCGCGTCCGACCCAGTCTGCCAGGGTCGAGCGATCCAGATCGAGACCCTGGCGGGCGTAGATCTGAGCCTGCCGATACAGCGGCAGATGGTCGGCGTATTTGGCGACGAGTACCTGCGCCACGGTGGCGTCGGTCGGCAGCCCGCCCTCGATCAGCCGCGCCGGCGCCTCGGCCTGCACCATGGTCTCGCAGGCCCGGCAGGCATACTTCGGGCGGCGCACGACCAGCACCCGGAACTGAGCCGGGACGATGTCCAGTCGCTCGCTCACATCCTCGCCGATCCGGTGCAGCGCCTGGTGGCAGCACGGGCAGGCATGATCGTCGATGTCGACCAGCATCTCGACCCGCGGCAGATGCGGCGGCAACAATCCTCTGTTCCTGCGGCGTCGGGCGGCCCGACTGGATCGCTCGGCTGCATTGGCCGCCTCGGTCGCGGCATCACCACTCGCCTCGATCTGTTCAGCCTCTTCCAGGCCGAGCAGCAATTGGTCCTCCGGCAACGTCTCGGCGCGGCGGCCGAAGCGATGACGCTGCAACTCCTTGATGATCTGCTCCAGCCGCGCGGCGCGCGCCCGTTCAGCCAGCAGCATCGCCTTGAGCGTACCGGGATCGTCTGGAAGCGTATCCGCCGTCGTCGTCATGAGGCGATTACACCATGCGTCGCGGCGTCCCGCGAGCGCGACATGCATGCTGATTCACTGTGCCGCAGCTCAGTTCGCCTGGATCGGCGACGGTGTCTCGCGCGCAGCGTGGACGCGCTTCCAGTCCAGCCCTTCGAGCAGCGCTGACAACTGCGCCGCGGTCAGGCGAATGACGCCGTCCTGCACGTTCGGCCAGCAGAACGAACCGGTCTCCAGCCGCTTGGCGAACAGGCACACGCCGGTGCCGTCCCAGTAGATCAGCTTCACCCGGTCGGCTCGCTTGGCGCGGAACACATACACCGCGCCGGAGAACGGATCGGCCTGCATGCTCTCGCGCACCAGGGCGGCGAGCCCTTCGGCACCCTTGCGGAAGTCGACGGGCCTGGTCGCCACCATCACCCGCACCGCGCCCGTCGGACCGATCACGTGCAGGTTTTCAGCGCACGGATCACGGCCGCAACCGTCGCAGCATCCGCGCCGCGGCCGACCCGGACCGCGACGCCGTTGATCTCCAGTTCGATGTTGCCGGTGTTCTCGCCGCCCTGGGGCGTCTTGCGAACGTATCGACGCCGTTGCGGTGAGCCCGCCGGCGGAGATGATGGCGTAACGACAGCGGGCACGAACATCTGCGGCTCGGGAGCCGCAGGGATCGCAGCCGGCTGTCGCATTTGCCGGCGCCACGTAAACAGTTGTTGCGGTGACAATCCGTGCCGCCGCGCGACCTCCGACACCACAGCTCCCGGGGCCAGCGTCTCTTCGACGAACCGCGCCTTGTCGTCTGCCGAAAATTGCCGGCGTCGACCGGTCTCGGTGATGACCTCGACCCGGCGCACCGAGGTCTTAGGCTCAAGCATATGGTCAAGCTTAGACACAAGCCGATCTCCGGTTCAGAGATCGATCATTCCTCAGTCCGCGCATTCAATGGAAGGTGGGGCCGAAACAGCGCTTACCCTTGATCAGCGTGCCGGCGCGGCCACGGAACACGAAGACATCACCGGCGAATGGATCGCGCCCGAAGCCTTCCTGGACCAGAAGCGCAAGCCCCTGCATGCCTTTGCGCATGTCGGTGTGCCCGGTTGCGATAAAGATCCGCGCGCCCGCCGCGAGTGCGCGTGATTTGGGAAATGTTCGTTTGAACTGAACAGGCTACGCCATACCAGTTAAATTGCTTCGTGGCGGAACTACTTCAATATTTCGACTTCCGGGACAATGCCCGCGCGGGCACATGAATCTATATAGTTCATCCGAAGAAACTGAAGCAGATTCTTTTCGCTAAGAGAAAGGGGCGTTGCAATACGACCGAAAACGACCAACGCCTCGCGACTTGCTTCCGCGGCTTCCGCGAATTGCCCCATGCGAACCAACACGGCGTCAAGTGACGCAAGGCAAGCTGCGAGCGTCGGTAATACCGTCGGATTCTCCGTAGCCAGTCTCCAGTAGATCTCAACGACATCTTTGCTCACAGGCAGAGCCTTTCGGTATCGGTTCATTCTAAAGAGCGCGGATCCCTCTGCATTGAGGACCTCTGCAAGCTCTTTTAAGAAAAGGCCGCCGTTTTCGCTGTTCAACTGTCGATAGATCCGCGCAGAATCGCGAAGCGCAGCCAATCCATCCTTCGTTCGATCGCAACTGATGAGCTCTTCACCCAGCGCTCGCGCGGCTTTTGCCTGCTCCGGTAAGGGTCGATGCGAGAACTGTTTCTCTAATCTCCCGTATAGGTCGACCAGACGTCGGAGCAGGACCAGTCTTTTTTGACCTTCTCCAATGGACAATATAATGCGGCTCGCCTCCTGTAAGAAATGCATGCACCTCTGGAGAACCTGGTCAGATTGGCTCTGATTCAAATGCCTCCAGTACCCTATCGACTCGCTCGCCGAAGCAAGCGATCCAGCAACGTCGTTGAGTTTTAAGAGGGTTCTCCCGATCTGTAAGAGACTGAGGGAAAGCATGAATGTCTTGAGGATACTCTTGCTGGATTTCCGATAGAGAGCAGCAGCTTCCCTAAGTGCCGCCAAGGCCTCGCCGTCAAGGCCGGATCCAGAAAGACGTGCGGCTAGGTTGAAAGTACTTCCGGCAAGGTCAAACTCATATTCAGTCGGATGGTCAACTGTCAGTTGTTTGAAGATGAATACAGATTCACGATGAGCATTCAAAGCGTCTTTATGACGGCCAGCAGCTCCAAAGCAGACACCCATATTATCGAGGCTGCCCGCCAGATCAGGAAGGAAAGTCGAATCGTGTTCCGCAATTTCTCTAAATATAGCGACGGATTCACTTATCGCGGCTTCTGCTTCCTCAAACCTTCCGCATGACCAAAGAAGCTCGCTCAGTTTCCGCAAACAACGGGCCAGCTCCGAGGGGTGCCCCTTCTCTCCATCTAATGCCAAGGAGTGATAGAGATCAACCGACTCGCTTTTCGCGCTTATTGCGCCGTCTAGATTTCCCGAATCATATAGATCCTCTGAAAGGGCTGACAGGCTCCGCGCTAGATCGAGAGTCGAGAGCTTTTTGTTGCTAACATCGCGATCGACGCTCGCGATTCTTCTATACAGGGCGACAATGCTTAGGCTAACCGCTGCTGTTTCTTCAGAACGACCTACAGCTAGTAATCGCGATCTGCTCTTCACGAGGGCATGCGCGAGTCTATAACTGAAGGCATCTGGATGAACTCTGCATAATTTGCTCAGAATCGCGCATGACTCCTGTACTGCAGCAAGCGCCTCGTGATGCCGCGCTTCGGAAGCTAGGCAGTCTGAGTAAACTGCAAGCGAATAGGCAAGGGCTGGCAAAAGCTCTTCCACGCCCAACTCGATCGCTTGCCGTCGTAGTTTGATCGCCTCGCTACAGTCAGCGAGCGCCTCTGAATGACGCTTTAGCTGCTGCAAAATCAATGCGCGATTGTGCAGAGTATTAGATAGATCCGCATTAAAGATAGATGGATATTTGCCAGCAAGCGAGGACCGAATTGAAATTGATTCATCGCACGCCTTGAGTGCTTCGCTGGCTTGATCCAGTAACATGAGGGCGGCTGCTTTATTGTTCAGAGCACCAGCCAACGAAGGCAAAAACGCCTCTCCCGTCTCGTCGCTCAAGCCTTGAAGAATATTAATGGCTTCTGTTGCTAATTCGAGCGATTCCTCGGGTAGGTTGCAAATCAATGATCGTTGGCATTGCGACATCAGAGCTGAGAATAATTGGAGAGACTCGTCTTCTCGAGGATCTTGAGACGATATCGCGCGTTGGATTTCCGATGAAATCCGACGTGCGAGATTCAACCCAATTTCTTTCAATCCCAGGGTCTCGGAGGGCAGGCGCGAAGATATTCGTTTCATGAGCGCCAGATCCAACGGCTCGAACTCTAGAAGATGCCGAAGCCAGTGTTCAGCCTCCTCATGCCCGTCGGAAAAGAAATCCTGAACGGTCCGAATTAGGAAGTTGGCGACTTCCTCTGGTTTTCTTCTCCAAACGCGCTCGATCGAGGATCTCCCGTCAATTCCGATTGATGCAAGTGTCCCGTAGCGCCCAAGCCAATCAAGAACGACCGCCTCCCCGATTATGTCGGGAACAAGCGGTAGCACCTCAGCCATCTGCGGATACACATCGAGTCCATTCATCAACGCGTCGATCGAAGCATTTAAGTCAGCGGTTGGATCTATTGTTGATCGCTCCTCACTCGCCAAATCTCGCAATTGGTTCAGAGGCATCCCCTGACCCAAAGTAGATAACACCGCCAAATGACGTGGCATCAGTTTTCCGGGTGCGCCGCCACCCGCTCTCGCTATCTCATCTATGCGATTTAGCTCCCGTCTTGCGATGGTGATCGCTATCTCGTCTCGATTTAGACGAAGCGAATTCTCAATTCCCATGCTCCCAGCATTGAGGCCGGCAATAATTAAGTATAGGGGGGTGCCGGCCCACTTCTCGTCCAAAAGAGACTTTTCGAGAGTCGAATCATTGTCAATGGCGGACAATTCTAGGTCCGGCCGCTTTCTTGCCAGGATGGTCTTGAAGATGGTCCGACGAATAGAAACGTCGTCTATACTCGAGAGCGTAACGGGTTCGGGTGGGTCCATCAGCCGTAGCGCAGCGAGAGATGCGTCACTATCGCCGCGGCCGAATATCGTTGGAAACCAGCCATACTCGGGGTTCGCGTGTCGCTCTAGCAACAATAATCTTAGTGGAGGAGAGTTTTGATCCTTATCAATCAGAACAGCTAGAATCTCATTGATTTGTTGTGCCACGCGTGCTGCGTAATCGACGACAATCAGCGTCCGCTTATCCCATTTCCATTTTGAAATATCAGGCTGTCTAACAAAACGACTTAGCTCGCGTATTTCAACAAAGCCGGCGAGCCATCCAGCGCGGATTGCGCGACTTACAATTTCGGAAGCAAGGCGAGTCTTGCCTTCCCCGCCCCTCGCAACGATTGTTCGTATCGATACTTGGCTCTCGGATTCCATCCACTGTTCGATATTGGCTATGACTAATTCGCGTCCCAATAATGGAATTACGTCTGACCGATGCGGGCTTAGAAGTGCGAGGTCCGACTTGCTCTCACGAACTTGTGCGGTGCGATTCGAAAAATCAGTCAGACATAGGTGTGGCGTGGAGGAGCAAACCTCCACATTGATGCCGCTCCCGACTGCTTGAATAACGATATTGTTCAGACCAGATACCGCACTCCAAACATGGCTTTGATTCATTAGCGGAGTGCTTTGTACTAGGAAGTCTTGCTAACGGATATTGTGATCCCAGCACCTATTGCTTGATTGACGACGTTTTTGTCTCCGATGAGATGGGTTGATTGCTTGGAATCTCCATCCGACATATTCAAGAGCCGTTCTAGCTCCGTGCGAGCCAAAGGACTGAGTGCTAGCTCGGCAACTATTGCATTCCGTAATGCAGTAGTATCGGCAGGCGCCGGTTGAGTGTGAATTTCTTGAAGAAGCGCTTTTTGATCGTCCCTCGTTAGGTTGGCTTTAAGCCACTGCCAAGTGTCCTTTCCAACTGCGCTTGCTACTCCTTTACCGGTTGCCGCCACGAATGAAAGCGCTGCCGAGATAGCCGCTTCTGCCAGAACTTCAAGAGTCATCCACGTCCTCCCCACCGAAGAGATTAAAAACTAGGGTGCAAGCCGTCAGATTGTCATGCCATTGTGGTTGAAGCCGAAGCTCACAAGCTTTCAAATCAGAAGTCGTTTGTCCTCATCGGCCGCAATGGGCAGCTAATATGATCGGCCTGTTTCGATCTATCCAATCGCCGTTGGTATTGTGAGTGAGGTGTCTACCAATTGCAATATTTCGGCGAGCAGATAGGACACTACCTAAGAGTCGTATCGACCCACTTAGGGCGACCTGCCAAGTGGGCAATCCTCTATAATAGCTGCGGCATGGTGGACGAAGCCGGGCCGATACAACGCTTTTGGCGATGGGACGAGTGCGGGTATGGATTTACAGGGATCACACGGATATGCGCCGCGGAATGCAAGGGCTGGCTCTGACCGCTCAGGACCCTGAAGCGTAATCCTCACGCAGGAGGTTTGTACAACTTCCGTGGTCGTCGCGGCGAATTGTTGAAAATGCTGTGGCATGATGGCGTCGGCCTATCGCTGTATGCGAAGCGATTGAACCGAGGAACTTCGTCTGGCCATCGGCCACGTCTGGCGCGGCGTCGATCTCGACGGCAAGGTCTGGTCCATCCCAAAAGCCTGCAGCACGATGAGGTCGCGGCCGGGTTTTCTTTCGTTCCTCGATGGACCGGGATCACCTAGACCGAGAAGCCTCGCGACTTGCCCGATGGCGGACTGTGCGGAATCATGCATTCGCGTCTATCGGCGTTTCGATGCGGAATCGGTGCGATTGACGGACGGCTTCGGCCCCTACCGCCCGGTAGCCCTGCGGAGGCACGCGGATTTTGCCCGCTTTTGGGCAGCTGGCGCCTCTTCTCCCGCGAATTCGTATGACGGTCAGATAAGTCTGGCTGGCGAGCCGCCGAAATTTCCAGACCAGAGTTCAGGGCCGGGAAGGTTTAAAGGAGTTAGTTGAAGGTAAGAGAATTTGACCCGGTTGGCAGGCTTGCGGCCAGCCCTCGGCGGACAGCGGGTCCCGGCGCGGGTGGAAGAGGTCGGCGTAGGATTCGACGAGCTCCAACCGCCAGTCCTGATTCGAACGGGCCGCCATGTCAGGCCTCCCTGCGAAGGTCGGCGACGTCGTCGATCTCGACGAAGGCGTCGGTGTCGAAGTCGTAGCGGGCGCCGACCACGACGCGGAGGCGGCCCTTCACCGTCACCTGGATCAGATGGACGTTCTCCATCGCCGCGCTGAATGCCGGCGCGCCCTCGGCGTGGTCCCGGCAGCGGGTCGCGACGGTGTCCTCAGCCCGATAGCGCCGGCCGCGGGCGCCGCAGAGTTCGCAGACGCACATGCTGCGCGCCTCGGCGAGATCGATCGCGGCGCGGACCGCCGCCTCGCTCGCCGACGAGCAGGGCGCCCCGGAAGCTCCGGATGCGCTCGAAGCGGAAGCTTTCGCGGTCCGCGAGCGTCGCGGCGATCCGGACGCAGAGCCGGTCGAGGACCATGGCCCAGCCCGGACCGCATTCGATCGGGCAGTCCGGCCGGCCGGGCCCGGCAAAGAAAGCCGGCAGGACTGACGTCAGCTGGTCCCGCCGGTCGTCACGCTGCAGCACGTTCACGCCACTCATACCGACCTCACTCACGCAACAGGACAATCAATGTTCTTGTTTTATTCTTATTTGCGAAAATGGATCGGGCATTAATCAGAGTAAATATGCTCATTAGGCAAGGTTGAGTTATTTCATATAGGTTTATTATGTTCATGCGATTTCAAGGAAATTGGCGTCATTTCAAGGAGATCTGCAAACTTGCCCACGAAAAGCCGACGCCGAGTTGCGGGAAAACCGGTCTCGAAGGCGTCCGGAAAGCTTGCCGCGCCTCGCAACCAGTGCGACGATTCAAACCGTCGCACAACGCGCGGGCAGGGTAATGGCGGATCGAAAACCGGCCACCAGGGGCAGAAAGCCTCCGGAGGGCGAAAAGAAGCAATTTCTGACCTCTATGGACCCGGACGTCATCCGCCGGATCAAGGCCGCGGCCGCATTGCGCGACATGACCGCGTCGTTGGTGCTGGAGGAGGCCGCCAAGGAGTGGCTCGACCGGCATCCGGACGGCAAAAGGTAGCGGACGCCATGGCCGCCGCCGACACTTACAACGATATCGATCTCGCTTGGCTGATGCGATTGCGGACGGTCGTGGCTCGCCTAGGCGAGATGGACTGCGCCCGTTGGTGGAACTCCCAGGGACAGCTCGGTCGCCATGGTGCGACGGTGCTGCGCCGCGGTTTCCCGCGGACCTTCCAGTTCGTGCAGGCGAAGTCCGTGCAGGCGATCGCGGCCGCGCGCTGTTCCGAGATCTTCGACCCGCCGGGCTCGGTCAACCTCTGGCGTTTGACCGACGACCTCGAAGATCGCCTGGATTCTATCTGGGAGGGCTGGCTTGACGATGCCGAAACTTGGCAGCCCTTCTTTGAGCGGGTCGCTGCCCTCAAGCTCACCGACGTCGCCGCTGCGCTTAAGGAATTCGGGCTGGTCACGGACGCGGAAACTGAAGCGCTGGGAAAGATCAAGAAGTCTCCAGATGCACGGTCGATCGAAATCCCGGAAAAGTTCGACGGCCGCCGCCGGCCCGTCGTCCAACTGGCGCTTTCGTTCGCGGCAAGCACTCCGGGCAACCTGATCGTCCCGTACGCGCGCACGGTGGGCAGATGAAAGTCCATCCGGAATGGTCGCAACGGCTCCTGCGAAAAGGAGTGCTCGTACAGGAAACTTACGAGCTCTTCGCCGCATGGGACGATGGCCTGTCCGTCGCCGATAACCTGAAGTCGACGCTGTCCGGTCGGCACAGGACCGCCGGCTGGGAACGCGAGGTGACCTCGACCCTCAAGCGTCGCCTGCGCGGCGTCGAGCCGGCGCGGCCGCTCATCGCCCTCGCCAAAGGCGGCATGCCGCTCGCCGACTGGCGCGACTGCCTGCGCCTCTGGGTGGGTGCCAGCGAGGAGCCGTTCCACGATTTCGCGACGGGATGGTTGTTCGACGAGCACGAAAAGGGTCGCTACCAGATCCGCTCGGAGGATGTCCGTCCCGTGCTGGCGAAAGCGATCGCCTCCCGCGGTCCGGAAGCGAAGCCGCTTTCGGAGTACGGCCTGCTGCGCGGCGCCCGCGACCTCCTGCGGATGGCGGTCGATCTTGCGATGCTATCGGGCGACGGCCCGACTAAGACCTTCGCGTCCATCGCCATGAGCGACGACGTCACAATGTTCTACGTCCACATGATCAGCGATCTCGAGAGCAACACCAAGAAGATGCTGACCAGCCGTCTGTGGCGCCTTGCCTACATGGCGCCGAAGGACGTCCACGTCGCGCTGCTGCGCCTCCACCAGTACAAGCGACTCAACTACGAGGTCGCCGGCAATATCGCGCAGGTAGGCCTGCCGTTCGGAAGCGCGCTCGAATGCGCCGAGAGGATCGCGGCATGACCGACTTCGAGAGGCGACTACGCAGCGACCTCGAGCCGCACCTGGCGGCGGAGGATCCGCGCGCCAAGATCAGCGCGTACCACGACATGCCGTACGCACTGTTCCGCTACGATCCGGAGCAGGAGTTCGCGCTGCGCCGGGAACTGACGATGCTCGCGACCCGCCTGACCCAGAAGGGCAAACGGATCACGCGCATCTCGCTGGCGGAATGCCTTTCGGAGGCCATGACCTCGCAAAGGCCGCTCGAGGATTGGTACGTTGCCGAGCGGTCCGGCACGGTCGAGGAGACCGTGCAGACCATCACCAACATCCTCGAGGAGTACGCGCCGCTGGTCGATCTCGTCGCCGCGCGCATGCCGGAGGATCCGGACCCGAAAAAGGACATCGTGCTGATCTCCCGCACCGGGGCTCTGTTTCCCGTCTACCGCACCTTCTCGCTGCTGGAGCAGCTGAAGGGCCGGGTACACGTGCCGACCATCCTTTTCTACCCGGGAGACCTCGACGGCGCTGCGGGGCTGCGTTTCATGGGCGAGCTCGACGCCGAACACAATTATCGACCGAAGATCTTCTGAGGAATTGAGTATGGCTGGCGAGATCGCATCGCTGTTCGCAAGCGACATCACTCGGCAGATCGAGGAGGTCATCAAGGTCGACCAGACCTCGGCCGACATCATCGCATCCGAAATCGACGAATACGTCGTCACCGACGCGATCAAGAAGCACTATGTGCACGTCCTGGAGCGATACCAGGAGACCCGTCTCAAGCCTCACGAAGGCGGGGCGATCTGGATCTCCGGCTTCTTCGGTTCCGGTAAATCGAGCTTCGCCAAGGTGCTGGGCCTCGCGATCGAAGATCGCGACATCCTCGGAACGTCCGCTGCGAACAGGTTCGCCGCGCGCGCCGGCGACCCGAAGCTCGCCGTGGTCCTCAAGACCATCAACGAGCAGATCCCGACGCACACCGTCATCTTCGACGTCTCGACCGACAGAGGCATCCGGTCCGGCAATCAGATGCTGACCGAGATCATGTATCGCCTGTTCCTGAGTAGCCTCGGCTACGCCAAGGAGATCGATCCGGCGGAACTGGAGATCGCGCTCGAAGGAGAGGGGCGCCTCGATAAGTTCAAGGAGGTGTTCCAGGAGCTTAACGGGAAATCCTGGGATACCCAGAAGAACCTGCCGATCTTCGCCCTCAACCAGGCGAGCGCCGTGCTGCACAAGCTCGAGCCGGCCACCTATCCGATGGCGGATTCGTGGTCGAAAGGCCGACCGAAGATCGACATTACCCCGGGGCGTCTGGCCGACCGTATCGTGGAGTTGATGAACCGCCGCAAGCCTGGGCAGGCGCTCATCTTCGTCGTCGACGAAGTCGGTCAGTTCGTGGCCAGAGATACCCAGAAGATGCTCGACCTGCAGGCCATCGTGCAGCAGCTCGGCGTCAAGGGCCGCGGCAAGTATTGGATCGCGGTCACCTCGCAGGAACGCCTGAGCGAAGTCGTCAGCGGTCTCGACAACCACCGGATCGAGCTTCCGAAACTGATGGACCGCTTTCCCCTCCAGGTGCACCTGGAGCCGTCGGACATCTCGGAAGTCACCAGCCGGCGCGTGCTCGCGAAGAACGCGGTGGCCGAGACGGTGCTCGGCAAGCTCTACGACGACAACCGCGCCCGCCTGGATCTCAATTCCAAGATCACCGCCGACGTCTCGCTGCCGACCCTGTCGCGCGAGCGGTTCGTCGATCTCTATCCGCTTCTGCCCTATCAGATCGACCTGATCATCGACGTCGTCTCCGGCCTGCGCATGCAGGGCGGCGCGAGCAAGCACGTCGGCGGCGCCAACCGGACCATCATCAAGCTCGCGCAGCAGCTTCTGATCAATCCCGCGACCAAGATCGCCGAGGCCCCGATCGGAGCGCTGGTGCGCCTCGATCAGGTCTACGATCTGGTCGAAGGCAACATCAATTCCGACATCCGCGCCAAGATCATCTCCATTCCCGGCAAGGTCGAGCACCCGCTGGCTCAGGCCGTGGCGAAGGTCGTCTGCCTGCTGCAGTTCGTCCGGACCGTCCATCGAACGCCGGAAAACATCGCGGCCGCGCTGGTCGACCGCGTCGACGCCGATTCCAGGTTGACCGAAGTCCACGAGGCCTTGGCCAAGCTAGAAAGCGCCCACATGGTCCGCCAGGGCGACGGCGGATACCGGATCCCGACCCCGGCCGAAGACGACTGGGATCAGGCGCGGGCCTCGATCGACCCCAAGCGCGCCGATGAACGCCGCCTCTACGCGTCGGTGCTGACCGGCTTCTGGGCGCCGCAGCCCGGCTTCACGCTGGGCGACGCCAAGACCTTCAAGGCCGGCCTCATGGTCGGCGGCAACGAGGAGATGAGCGGCGACGTCTCCTTCCATCTCGATCTCGCGGAAAACGCGGAGCAGGCGGCCGTAGAGGCGGAGAACCTGCGGCGACGCAGCCAGATGGACCAGAAGGACGTGTTCTGGAGCGTGGCGCTCGATCAGGACATCAGGCGCGAGATGCGCGAAGCCTTCCGTTCCGACGAGATGATCAAGCGCAAGGGGCGGGGGGCCCCGACTGCAGACGAGACCGCGCTCATCGCCGAGGAGAAGGTCCGGCAGCGCAATCACATGCAGGAGCTCGGCCGTCGTCTAAAGGCTGCGTGCCTGTCCGGCAAGGTGTTCTTCCGCGGCAACGACCGCAGCCCCGCCGGCACGGCAACCGAAGTCGGGAAGGCCGTGACGGGCGTGCTCGAACAGGTGCTCCCCGACGTCTACAACCGCTTCGCGGAGGCCTCGGCCAAGAAGGCCGAGGTCACGAAGGGCGTCGACGCCCTTCTCACCGCCGAGAACCTCGCGGGTCTGCCGGCGGTATTCTCGCATCTGGAGCTGATGCGCGACGAACAGAACAAGCGCGTCTTCCGGACCGACGTCGTGCCGTTGTCCGAGATTCTCACCAAGATCGAAGAGCGGGCGGCCTACGGCGAGCAGGTCACCGGCAAATACCTGGAGGACGAATTCCTGAAGCCGCCCTTCGGCTGGGATTTCGACGTCATGCGGCTTTTGACGCTGTCGCTGCTGCGTGCGGGCAAGATCGAGGCGACGTCCAAGGGGCAAGTGATCGACCAGGCGACGACCACGGCCGCCAAGGATTGCTTCTCCGGCAACAACACGTTCCGGGCGGCGAGCTTCCGGCCGAAGAAGGGCATCGATTTCGCCGTGCTGGCCCAAGCTTCCGAGAACTACCGGGACACGTTCGGCGACGAGGTGAAGGAGCTCGCCGCCGGCCCCATCGCAGCCGAAATCCGGGCGGCGGTGGAACGGCAAGAAGAAGGACTGGACGCCGTGCTCGGTACGATGCGGTCGGCCCAGCTTCCGGGCATCGACGTGCTCGACGGTGCCGTGAACCAGATGCGGGCCATCCGCCGCAGCAACGAAGAGAACGCCATCCTGACTTTCAACGCCTCCCACAAGAGCCTGAAGGATGCGATCAAGCGCGGTTCGGACCTGGCCGGCGCCCTCAACGAGTCCGCATTGAAGGCGATCGCCGACGCCCGAGAGGCTGCGAAGCTCGTTCCGGTCCTTGAAGAGGAGCCGGACCTCGATGCCGCCTTTCCCGAGCAAGCCAAGGTCCTGAGCGACCTGTTGAGCAAGGAAACCTTCTATCGCGAGATCGGACCCATTTCGAAAGCGGCGACCTCGATCAAGACCGAGTACAAACGGCGCTACGAGGAGGCACTCGACGCCCGCGTGAAGGCCTATCTCGACGCCCTCGAAGTGCTGACCAAGACGCCGGGTTGGGAACGTCTCGACGAGGCGCAGCGCGACGAACTCTCTGGTCACCTCCGGAAGTGCGCCGACAAGAACTGGAACAACCAGACCATCCGCCACCTCAGATCGGAAGCGGAATTGGCGGAGAGCCGCCTGGCCGCCGCAATCGCCAAGATGCATCAGATTCTTGACGGCGAACGCCTCGCGACCGTGTCGGTCGGTCAGTTCTTCTCCGGCGGCATCGAGACCGAGGAGCAGCTGGACCAGGCACTGGGCGGCATCAGGGACGAGTTTGCGCGCCTCATCGGCGAAGGCAAGAAGGTGATCGTCAGGTGAGTATCGGCTGATGGACAAGGACACCCGAAACGCCATCGAACGTGCGACCCAGAAGATCCGGCGGATCCTCCAGGAGGATTTCGCCGAACAGTTGGACGGCGTGTTCGACGTGCGCTCCGACGGTCGGGTCGCCGAAGAGGGCGGCCGTCACCTCTCTGGACGTCAACTCCTGCTGCGCGATCGGATCGTGGCGGCCGTCGAACACAAGCGCCGAGCCGGTATGCAGCCGACCGACGCCGTGCGGGACTACATCCGTGACGCCGCCTTCACCACTCTGAACCGCTTCGCCGCGCTCAAGATGCTCGAGCCGCGCGGGCTTGTGCAGGAGTGCATTAGCCGCGGCGAAAATTCGATCGGATTTACGGAGTTCTGCGGCCTGGCGCCGGGGCTGAAGACCGTCGACGGAGCCGGCTATCGGCTCTACATCGAGAGCATTTTCGACGAACTGTCTACGGAGGTGAAGGTTCTGTTCGACAGACGGGATCCGGCGTCCGCGCTTTGGCCGAGAAAGGCCGCTTTCGATGAAATTCTCGAAATCCTGAACGGCTCCGGCCTAGTTGGAGTGTGGAACGAGGATGAGACGATCGGCTGGATCTATCAGTTCTTCAATTCGGGCGAAGAGCGTCGGCAGATGCGTGAGGAAAGTCAGACGCCACGCGACGGTCGAGAACTCGCGATCCGGAACCAGTTCTTTACGCCCAACTATGTCGTCCGCTTTCTTGCTGAAAACAGCCTGGCGCGCATCTGGTGGGAGATGCGCCGTGGCGACACACGGATTCTCCTAGAAAGCGAATATCTAGTATGCGAATCATTCGACCTCGATCAAGCGGCCGGAATGTCTGCCGATCAACCTCGTACGAAGAAGGATCCTCGATCGCTCGGCGCGATTGATCCCGCATGCGGTTCGGGTCACTTCCTGCTCTATCTTTTCGGCCTTTTCTTGATGATCTACGAAGAGGCCTGGCACGATCTTGATGCTCCAACGTTCCAGGGAAGTGGCCGCACGTTGCGAGAAGATTTCCCCGAACTCGAAGAATTCCGGAAGGCGATGCCAGGCCTTATCCTGCGATACAATCTTTTCGGGATAGATATCGACTTTCGCTGCGCTCAAATCGCTCAACTCGCGCTTTGGATGCGAGCCCAACGGGCGTTCAAGGAGATGAATGTCTCGAGGGCGGCACGTCCGCGTATACGCCGCGCGAATATCGTGATCGCAGAGCCAATTCCGGGCGATGCACCTCTGATCGAAAACTTTGCCTCGACCCTCAAGCCGGCCGCCCTCGGGACGCTCTTCAAGGGGATCGTCGCCGAGCTGAATCACGCCGATGAGATGGGAGCGCTTCTTCCTCTCGATCGTACACTCGCGTCACTCATTGACGAAGCGAACAAATCTATTTCGCAGGCTCGGGAGAAGGGAAAGCAGGCGACGCTTCCCGGTTTCGACGAACAACGTGCTGAATCCGTTCGTTACGTGGATTTGCGGGGATTCTCTTCATTTCAAGAAGCGGAAGCCCTACTGAAGGAGTCGCTCGAAGAGTTCTTGATCAATGCGGTGAACGGCATCGGAGTGCGGCGTCGCCTTTTTGTAGACGACGCAGAGCAGGGGCTCGCGTTAGTGGATCTTATGAATCGTCATTACGACGTAATCGTTATGAATCCCCCCTTCGGCACTCCTTCGGACGGGGCTCGAGAGCGCATAGCGGCTGAGTACCCGCAAACTAAGTATGATTTGGGGGCAGCGTTCGTAGACGAGTGGAGAAATCGCCTCACCCCCCGTGGACGCCTTGGCGTCATATTCAACCGGACAAATTGGTTCTTAAGCCGGCTGCAGCACTTTCGCTCTCGCCTGTTGGAAAGATCATGGTTGGCCTGCAACGCGGATCTTGGCTTGGGTGTGCTGGACGCGTTTGTCGAGACGGCCATGACAGTCATCGAAAATGGGCCGCAAGAAAAAAGGCAGTCTATCTGGTTTCGGCTTACAGAAGGGGGAGATCGCGAAGGGAATCTCCGCCGCTTCGTCCGTGACGTAAACTCACGTTCAGTGACATCGAACACATTTATCCACCCGCAGAGCGCGTTCGAGAACATCGCCGGCAAGGCGTTCTCATATTGGCTGTCGCCGGCTCTGCTGCACATTAAAGAGCTCACGCCGCTCACCGCTTCTGGAATCGAAGCTAAACAAGGATTGGCCACCAAAGATAACTTTCGCTTTTTGCGGCTACACTGGGAACTCAAGCAGAATGGCGAGCGATGGAAGTTATACTCGAAAGGAGGAGCTTATGCTCCTTTGGTCGGCCTCTATCATCTAGTTATTGATTGGGGTGCGGCGGCTTCTGCCGCATACGCAAATCGAGACGGGCAGTTCTGTTGCCTTCTGACCGGACAGGCCCATAAGTATGCTTTCCGGCCATGCATAACTTATTCTCAGCGGACTTCTCGTTTTTCAGCGAGAGTGTTTCCGGCTAAAGGGCTGTTTGACACGAAAGGATCCGCGGTCTTTTCGCCAAATGTGACGACAGAGAGCGACGACGCAGAACAACTCGTCGCGCTTTGCCTGTTGCTAAACACGTCCCTGGGTCAATTTCTTTTCGACTCGTCTGGAGGGGCGTCTGACGAAGGAAAAGCGCGAGACTACTCGCAAGGTATGGTTGGAGCTCTTCCTGGCCTAGCGGACATCAAGCGTGCAATGAATCCTGTCTTGCAGGAAGCTAAGGATGTGATCGGTGAGCTTGTACGACTTCAGGGTAGTGATCCAACGTCGATTTATTACACGGGCTTGCCATCCGCGTCGTGGATGAATAGCTCGCGCCCTGAAGATATTGTCGAGCAAGCTACAAATCTGCAGAAGCGTTTGAGTGGGCTCCTTCGAGAGGCCGGCACTCGATATTGTGACGCTCTTGGCTTGGATGCCGGATCCCAAGCGTTCGTCGATGAAACAGTTCGGGGGATGCATCGCGAAGCCGTGCACGAAGCGCTGGCTATCGACCCCGCGGATATCTCATCTCAGATTCGGCAATCGATTCTTCTGAGCGTCTTTGCTCCGCGGAAGGTCGGAGGTGGAATCGTGCAGCAGGTCAAGGATAATCCATTGCTGGCCGTCGCCTGGAGCCCTCATTCTCTCAGCGAGTCACCTGTTCGAGTGCTCGTCACTGACTCCGGCCATGAACTCGATCTTGCTCGAAGGATGTCCAAGTTCTGTCAAGAACATAAACTCAGCGACGATTGCGTTCGAACTTGGTGCGGTTTCGATGATTTTGAAGAGTGGACGAAACTTGATGCCTTCGCAGAGCACGTTTCGATGTTCTCGAAAAGCCAGCGGATCGCCCCCGTCCTTTGGCAAATCGGAACGGCCGACGGCCGCTACTCCATTTGGCTGCTTAGCTACATGGTGAATCGCAATACCCTTCTAGATGTCGAAAATGATCTGGTCGTACCGAAGATCGCCAGCGTCAAGCGAGAACTGGAAGCATTCCGGGTGGAGACCGGCGCCGCTCCAACTGCGGATCAACGCAAGAGGCTGGAAAGCTTGGAGAGTTTCTCTGAAAATCTCGCCCGGTTTCGGGACGAGATTGTGAAGGTGGCACTTCTTTTCGATCCTCATGAAGAGGATGGAGCTACGATCTGCGCGGCTCCTTTGTATCGGCTCTTCCCGCAAAACAAGCCTTGGCAGGCTGAACTCCGGAAGACTTGGAAGGATCTTTGCGATGGCAAGCTCGATTGGTCCAACGTGGCCATGAGGCTGTGGCCTGAACGGGTGATTCCAAAGTGCGCAGAGGACCTCAGCTTTGCCATCGCCCACGATGTCGTTGATGTGTTCTGGTTGAAAAACTCGGAAGGGAAGTGGCAAGTCCGGAAGGTGCCGGTCCAGTCAATTGAGAGTTTGGTGGATGAACGGACTTCGTTGAATGTAAAGACTGCGCTCAAGAATTTCATCGAGTCGTCGGATGCTGCCGGCTCCGTGAAGCGCGCCCGAAAATCAAAGGCGGCATAGTAACGATGCACCCGCTTCACGATTATATCGCCGGCCAGATCGGCGACCGCATCAAGGATCGGCGTGTTGTCGTCATGTACGACAAGCGCGAGGAACTGCGCCCGTTCTTTGCAGAGGTCGCCGGCGGGCACGTGGTGGGCGACGGTACCGCTACGGTTAGCTTCGGCCGGCGCAAGGCTCGTCTTTGCGTTTTCGACGGCTCCTTCCTGAAGGCGCGATTTGCCGTCGAAGACCTTACGAAAGGTGATCAGCCGGACGACGTTGTCATCTACATTCCCGGACTCGACCGCGATTCCAGAGGTTCTCTGCTGATGGAGTTGGAGAAGGCGGGCATTTTCTATCAGCAGCCAGCCCTGAAGCAGTTCGCCAGGCTGGTGCTGCGCAAGCGATTCACGGACGTCGCGATCGACGAAATGCTGAAGTCGGACGCGCTGTCTTACTCCGATCTCGCCGGTATGGCGCAGGACGACGGTGGTGCAGCGCAGGGCACCTCGTTGTTGAAGAGCGTATTCGGCGTCTCGGACACGGTCGCGATCATGACCGACTGGTTGGGCAACGCTGCGTTCGACGCGGACATGCAAGCCAAAGGCGCCATCGGAGAGCTTCGGGACGCCGCTCTTGCCAGGCTCGGACTCGCGTTGCCTCAAGATGCGACGTTGTCCCGTGCGCGTCAGATCGGGTTTCGATATGTTCTGGTCAACGAGTTTCGCGCTGATCTTGACGCGAAGGCTGAGCTTCGGCCGCAAGTCGGCACCGCCATCAAGAATGTGGCGGAGGCCAAGACCAGCGATCATCAGAAGGCTGTGCAGGAAGTCGCCAAGCGACTGCGCGAACGATACTCACCCGCCTACATCGAGGCGGCCGACAAGATCGAGGCTGAACTCGGGTTTTCGACCGACACGGTGCACGGTGCGTCGCTTGGTTCGATCGACACCTTCAGATTCGAGGAAGCTGCTGTTGTCGCGGCATGTTTCGAGCTCGTCGCTTCTGAAAAATTCGAGGCCGCCCGCGCTCTCATGGCCTCTCGCGAGAGCAGCTTCTGGGTCAACCGTGAGGTGACGCGAAAGTCGGTCTGGGCCGTCTGCAAACTGATGGTCGACCTTGGGCTGGTCGCGGCAGCGGTCGACTCGACGATTTCGAAGGCCAACGGAAATCCTTCCGTATGGGTCGAACGGTACGTGTCCGAAAAGGATGGGTGGTATGCCCTCGACCAGGCACAGCGGCGCCTGGAGGCGTTCCTTTCGTCCGTGGACGAAGGGGTCGACGAGCGAGCCGTCGCGAGGATCCGGATCATCTACGAGAATGCGGTCCGTCGCATGAGCGAAGGATTTCTGAAGGCGCTCCAGAAGGCGGATTGGGCCGTGCCGAACGTCTTGCCGCAGACACGCGTCTGGTCAGACGTTGTTGCAGCCCGCCCGCTTCCGGTCGCCTATCTCATGGTCGACGCCATGCGCTTCGAGATGGGGCACGAGCTCATCGGCCGTCTTAACCGGGCCTCGGAAGTTCAAATTCGACCTGCTCTCGCGGCACTTCCGTCCATCACTCCCATCGGAATGGCGGCGCTGCTTCCGGGGGCGTCGGCAACCTTCTCGGTCGTCGCGGCCAAGGACCGGCTCGGAGCGTCCGTGGACGGCACGTTCCTCCCCGACCTGTCGGCCCGCCAGAAGTTCATGAAGTCACATGTGCCCGATTTGGTCGACTTGACGCTCGACGAAGTGATCTCGATGAGCCCGAAGGCGCTCCAGAAGAAGATCGGCAGTTCGAACCATATCGTCATCCGCTCCACGGAGATCGATGCCGCGGGCGAAAATGCGACCACGACCACGTACGCCCGGCGCATCATGGACAACGTGGTGGAGGACTTGGCGCGATGCCTCGGACGTCTGGCGGCTGTCGGGATCGGAGAGGCTGTTATCACGGCTGATCACGGTCATCTGTTCTTCGCTGCCGACCGAGATCCCTCGATGCGCCTTGAAACGCCGGGTGGCGACCCGATCGACCTGCACCGGCGGTGCTGGATCGGTCGCGGCGGCTCCACACCGGCGGGATCGGTGAGAGTGGGCGGCGCCAAGCTCGGTTACGCCACCGATCTGGATTTCGCCTTCCCGGCAAGCACGTCCGTCTTCAAGAGCGGGGGCGACCTGGCCTACCACCACGGCGGCACCTCTCTGCAGGAGATGGTTATCCCGGTCATCTCCGTGAAGCTGAAGGCGGACGGCAGCACGAAGGCCGAGAAAGATGCTGTCACGGTGTCCCATGAGTTCGATGCGGTCACGAACCGCATCTTCACGGTGCAGGTCGAACTCGGTGCAGCATCGAAGGATCTGTTCGCCGGCGCCCGCAAGATCCGTCCGCTCGTGGTGTCCGACGACCGACCAGTCGCCAGCGCAGCCATCGCCACCGGCGCGGTCATCGCAGACGGCGTCCTGACCTTACCGCCGTCCGTGAAGGCCCAGGTCGGCTTCATGCTGACTGACGACACGGTCAAACATGTCCGCATCCAGGTGCTGGACGCGGAAACCGACGCGCTTCTTTACGTCTCGCAAAAAGACATCCCCGTCCGCTTGGGAGTTTAAGTGATGAGTACCGCCCCTGTACGCGACGCTCTCGACGACAAGGTCAACCGGACCTTCGCTGGCAAAGTTGTTCGGAAAGACCTCGTCCGGAAGGTCAAGGTCGGTGCCAACGTGCCGGTCTTCGTCCTCGAGTTTCTGCTCGGAAAATACTGCGCGTCGTCGGACGAGATGGCGATCCAGATGGGCCTGCAGGTGGTCAACGACACGCTGGCGAACAACTACATCCGCTCCGACGAGTCGATGAAGGCGCAGAGCAAGGTCAAGGAAAAGGGTAGCTGGACCTTCATCGACAAGGTCAAGGTTCGCCTGGTCGACTCCGATTATTGGGCGGAGTTGAGCAACTTCGGGAACAAGTTCGTACACATCCAGAATCAGTACGTCAGGGACTATGAGCGTCTGCTGACCGGGGGTGTCTGGGCCCAGGTGGACATGCGCTTTGAGTACGACGAGGAGGGCAAGGGGAAAAACCCCTTTTGGATCGAGAAGCTCACGCCGATCCAGATCGCGGCTTTCGACCTCGCCGAGTACCAGCGGCTTCGCGCGGAGTTCACGACGGACGAGTGGATCAACCTCATCCTGCGTAGCATGGGCTACGAGCCCGGCGAGATGACGAAGCGCTTGAAGCTCCTCTTCCTGACGCGTCTGATCCCGTTGTGCGAGCGCAACTACAATCTGGTCGAACTGGGCCCGCGCGGTACCGGCAAAAGCTATGTCATCCAGGAAGTTTCTCCGTACGCCGCCCTCATGACCGGCCCGACGACGGTCGCGAACCTGTTCGGGCACATGGGCGGACGCGCGAAGGGCCTCGTTCAGATCTGGGACGTCGTCGGCTTCGACGAAGTCGCGGATCTCGAGAAGATGCCCAAGGAGGTCATCACCACGATGAAGACCTACTGCGAATCCGGGTCGTTCCAGCGTGGTCAGGAGGCCGCGTCCGGAGAAGCCGGTGTCGCCTTGTTCGGCAACACCCAGCAGCCGATCGACGTCATGGTCCAAACCGGACACCTGTTCGAACCGATGCCCGAGGTTATCCGGGACGACATGGCGTTCATCGACCGCCTGCACTTCTACCTGCCTGGCTGGGAAATCCCCAAGATGCGGAACGACCTCTTCACGGACCACTACGGTTTCGTGGTGGATTTCCTGGCTGAGGCGCTGCGCGAATTGCGGCGGCACAATTTCACGGAGATCAGCGACCGGCACTTCACGATGGGATCCCACCTGATCACCCGCGACCGAAAAGCGGTCAAGAAGACCGTGTCGGGGTTGATGAAGATCATTCATCCGAGCGGCGAGGCCACCCAGGACGAGATCGCCGAGCTCCTGGAGTTCGCCATGGAGGGCCGACGCCGGGTGAAGGAGCAGCTGAAGAAGATGGGCTCCTTTGAATACTACCACACGTCCTTCAGCTACACCCTCAACGACACCGGCGAAGAGCGGTTCGTGGGCGTGCCTGAGCAGGGCGGCCGCAACATGATCTCGGCCGATCCTCTCCCGCCGGGCAGCGTCTACACGGCGGCCGTCGCGCAGGACGGCACGGTCGGCATGTACCGCATCGAGGTTTCGGTCTCGTCGGGATCCGGAAAACTGAAGACGGCCGGCGGCGTCAACGGCGTGACCAAGGAATCGATCAATCGCGCGTTCAGTTACATGCTCGCAAAGAAGGGGGATCTTTCCATCGCCCGCGAACTCGACGTCTCCGACCTTCACGTCGAGGTCATCGACCTCATGAACAACCGCGTCGAAGGCGAGATCGGGCTCGGCTTCTTCATCGCGGCGTTCTCCGCACTCAAAAAGGCTCCTCCATCTGCCGCCATGCTGGTAGTCGGCGATCTTAGCGTTCAGGGTAACATCAAGGGGCTGCGATCGCTGGCGGAACCGCTTCAACTCGCCATGGACAATGGCGCCAAGCGAGCGCTGATCCCGATCGAGAACAAACGCAGCTTCCTAGAAGTTACTGGGGACGTGGTGGAGCACGTCGATCCAATCTTCTATGGAGATCCCAAAACGGCTGCGTTCAAGGCGCTGGGAATAAACTGATGGTGTCGCCGGCGGGGACGAGGAAGCGTTCGAGCCCCGCAAGCCGGTTCGTCTCCAAGGGAGCTTGGAAACTGCTGACGGCGAGTGCCAAATCCGCCCGCAGGCCCGCTCTCGCCGCGGTCGCATACTTCGGCAAGGGGGCGAGCAAGCTTCTGCCGCTGCCGTCGGGCAGCCATCTCGTCGTCGACGCAAGCGAACACGCGGTCAAGAAGGGGCAGACCCACCCGAAAGATCTCAAACGCCTTCAGAGGGAAGGTGTAGTCATCTTCAGCAGCCCTTCGCTTCACGCCAAAGTCTTCATTTTCGGGAACGTCGCATTCATCGGGTCAACCAACGTTTCCAAGCGTTCGTCCGACTTCTTGACCGAGGCCGTCGTCACTACGTCCGATCGGGCGGTTGTCCGCAGCGCGAAGACTTTCGTCAGAGATCTGTGTCTGGACGAAGTGGGCCCGGACAGATTGGACAAACTCCAAAAGATCTACCGCCCGCCCCAAGTTCCAGGCGGCGGAACGGTGCCGGAAGTGAGTCGAACTCGATTGCCGCGTTTGCGATTGGCTCAATTGAGGCCGATCGACGCTCCTGAGGGATCGGAAGCGACCGAGGAGAAGGGGCTCAAAGTAGCGCGCTCCCGGAGGAAAAGGAAGCGAGGGTACATCGTCGACAGCTTTTGGTGGCCCGGCAAGTGTCCTTACTACGAGGACGACAAGGTCATCCAGGTCACCGAGTACGCCGGTGGGCGGCGCTTGATAGACGCACCAGCCCACGTACTGCACACACGCTTATGGCGCGGACGCAACGGCCGTGAGGCGACCTTCGTTTACCTTGAGCGTCCTGACGTTCGACGCGTGAGCCTGGAGACCTTGGCGAAGCGCTTGGGGCGCGGCGCCAAGAAGAACCTGCACAAGAACGGAATCGTACGAGACGAGGATTTTGCCGGGAAGCTGCTCGCAAACTGGAATCAACTCTAGATCCGCGCGCCCTATTGCGATCCTTTTGGCGCCTCGCAGTGCACCCCCACCATGAATCCAGCCGCCCGCGGCTTTCTGGCGACGTGAGCATTCACCAGCGTCGGCGATCTGCCCCGCATATCGAGGGCGTGGTCACCCGACCGGAAGCGCAGCGAAGCCGTCATGTTCACCAGGCTTCTGAAGAGCGTGCTGAATCCGGTACCCCGCTGCGCCGCCTTGCCGAACCGCGATTCGCCGTCGGTCAGCGCGCACTGCAGCGCATCGCCCTCGTCGATCAGGTGGGCGTACTCCGAGTTCGACCGAAGGCTGGCGAGTGCTCCGATTCCGTCGTCGGCGATGACGAACTCGAAGGATCCAGAGCGGCCGGCGAACATGACGAAGCCCGTCGCCGGAGACTCTGAGTGCTCCAGGACGTTGTCCGCGATCTCTCCCATGGCGCCCATCAGACGGGCGACCGCCTGCGAGGGAAATCCCGCAGCGAGCGCGGCCTTGTGAGCTTCGAGTTTGAAAGTGGTCCATCGCGTCGGTTCGGTCTGCAGCACGTCGCATCGGAGGAAACCGGAGCCGCTGCCGTGCGGAGATGCCCATCTCTCAGAGCCAACGGCCGCGTGCAGCAGCGCTTCCGTTCCGTTCAGACGCAGCCACGGCGCCGAGGATGGCGACGGCAGGAGGCCGGTGCGGGAGAGTTGGATCATCTCGACCAGGGGGCCGAGGTCGCCGGCGACATACTCCGGCAAAGCGCCGAGCCGACCCCGCGCGGCCGCGAAGGCGATGCCGTCGAGTGCCGCGAACGTGAGGCTTTCGGTTTCAGGCAACTGCGACCGCCGGCGCCGGAGGCGGATCCCCGCGCATCACCTTAGCGATGGCGTCGCGCGAGATCTCCCAGTTGGTTTCGAACAGGTCGTCCAGCAGCTGCCTAGCTGCAGTAGGGTAGGGCCACCAGCCGACAGTCTCGCCCTTGACCGCGTGGTACCGCATCATGGTCTTAAGGAACGATGTGGTCTCCAGGAACGTGACGCCGGCGAACGCCCCGCACAATTCAGGGAGGAGGTCGTTGCCGCCGCGGACTAGAAGATGCAGTGGCCTGCCTACGGTCTTCGCTACATCGCACAGCCAGGCGGCGTGCTGCCGGCGGCGGGTAGGGCGTCCTGTGCCGGTGGTGAATTCGAAACTGAGGTGCGTGACTTCTCCGTGCGCGAGGATGAATTCCGCCCACCGTTCGAAATCCCGGTCGGTCCGGCCGTTGACGTGCAGCGCGGCGGGCATCCCGGCTTCGAGGAATTCGCCGTGCGCGATCGCGATGCGCTTCATCGCGTGAAGATCGTCCCAGCGCGGTCGGTCCACGAACAGGCTGTAGTTCGGGGTCGTCGCCAATACGACGCCGCAATCCCGCGCGGCTTGAACGATCACCTTGCGTCGCTCCCGCCCGAGCTCCCACCAGCGTTCCAAGGGGCGGTCGCGTTGGATCGCAGTGAGCAGCAGCGGGGTTTCAGTGGAGATCTTGTAGTTAGCGCTGAGTTCGGCGCGTGTGCGGTACTTCGGCAGGCCCTCCTTGCGATCGAACATGCCGTAGAGCGAGACGCTCGCGAGGGCCGGCGCGAAATGTCGCTTTCGCTTCGAGCCGTGGAAGATCTCGGGGACGACGAGAGGAAGCGTCGGAGTGGGGAGCAGTGGGGCCCGAGGAAGATCGAGCTCGAAGCCGTGGACTTCGTGAACGCGGGAGGCGTAGTCGGGATTGCCCCTGCAGACGCGGTCGCACTTGTCCGGGGTGCCGCAACAGAAACTGAGGCAACTCCAGACGGCCGCCTCGATCGAGAGACCGCCGCAGAGCGGCCGTTCCGCGCATCCGGAGCACCCCATGGACATCTGATGGAGATTCCGGTCGTGCCGGAGCCTGCGCTCGGGAATTTCGAAACGGTCGGGCTTATGGTCGTCTACTGCGGCCGGGCGATGCATACGGAGATCTCCACGACCCGGGCCATCTCATGGACCTCGTCCACGATGCCCTGCGCAACGCCGCAATTCGCCTCGATGGCGGCCACCACGGCGGCCGGCGCATCCTCGCTGAGAGCGAGCTCCGTGTGGCCGCGCGACACCAGGAGCCCGCGTCCCACCTTGTCGATCGTTATCCTGTCGCCCTTCTTCACCGGGGCGCCCCCGAGCAGAACCGCTTCGAACGCCCGCGACTTGGTCGTGGGCAGACGAGTGAAGAGATCCTGGGTGACGAGGTCTAGGCGCCCCCTGTCCCAACATTTTTCGAACTGCGGAGCCGCTTTCTGCAGAAAATCCGCGCCCATGAAATCAAACCCCTTCGAAAATAGGCTTGTAGCGCTTCGATCGGCCTTGGCTGATCTCCGCAACCAAACCGAGCATAGCTAAGCTCGCCAGACGATTATTCCAGGCCGTCGGACTCTTGACCGGATCCGTGGCGGCGAAATCGCGCATTAGTTCGCCGGCGTCAGTCTCCCGGCGCTGCTGCACCAGGTCGAACGTCAGCTTCTGCTTCGGGTCCAACTCTCCGAGAGGCGCGGCTTCGACGATCTCGTCGCCGCGCGCCACGCACGACATCAGGACCCCGCCCCGCCGACTAAGCAGGTCCTCGAGTTCTTCGCGCACGTCGGCGTTCACGTTGGCGACGACGGGGTAATAATTCGAGCGCCGGGTCCGGATCGCGTCCCGGAAGGCCAGCACGCTCTCGCGCAGGAAGCTGGACGTCGCCACCTTCACCCACTCGAAGTTCAACAGCACCGGCGTGACCGTCGACGGCTCCCTCGCGGTCGCCTTAAGCAAGTCGGCCAATACAGTTCGGCCGGTCGTCGCCCCCGAAAGGACCTCATCACCGCCGAGCTCAACCATATTCAGAATCATTTGTATCCTCACGTGTGTGACGTGAGATAGCCAAGGTGCCATCACTTCGCAAGGGTTCGGCTTGAAAAATCCCAGTTCTCCACTATTCGGCCGTCTCGACTCTTTTGTTCATGATAAGTTCTAATGACAGCCATGACCGACCAGCCTGCCCGCTGGCGCATGCCGACCCGATTCCAGATGGAAGCGATGGCCCGCGCCGTCGTCAGGAACGCGCCAGGATCGCCGGCGGAGGGTCCAAACGACACCTTGCCGCCCGAATACTGGCAGGCGCTCCTGGTGGACGCCGGCGCCGACGGGGGCAACCCGGAGCCCGCTGCGTCCGGACGCCTGCTGCGGCTGAACCAGATCTCCAAGCATCTGTTGCGGGTCGCCTGCCGGCGCTGCAGCAGGACGGTCGAGATCCAGAAGGCCGACGCCGTCCGGCTATACGGTCCGGACGCCATCTGGAAGAACGTCGGCCAGTGCTTGCTCGATAACACCTTCGCGCAGCGGACCGGGCGTCACGAAGAGGACGGCTGCTGGCCGTCGTTCGACTGGCCGCGTCCGGATGGCGCCGAAGCACCATCCCACCCCGCTCTCCGGCGGCGACCGCAAGGCGCTGCAGAAGGAGCTCGGGCGGGCCCGGGCAATGACCACCATTCTGGCGGCGCAATCGGCCGAGGCCCGGACCAAGGGCGAGGCCTTGATAAGGCAGGCCGACCGGCTCCTGTCCGAGTCCTGGAACGAGCGCATGTGGGCGGATGGCGGCCTGATGGACCCGTCTCCCACGATCGACCAGGCGGTGAATGGTGGCTACCCGTGGCTTGAAATCGAGTGCTCCCGCTGCATGACCAAGCGGGACGTCGACTTGGCCGCGCTGCGCCATCCGCCGACCACCTTCGTCCACGACTTGGCGAGCCGGCTCCGTTGCGGCAAGTGCGCCAAGGCCAATCGCCGGCCGCCGGCGACACTGCTACAGTTGGCGCAGCGCCCTCGCCAGGCCGCTCCGGAGACCTGACGATGTGCAATTTGTATTCGATCACCACCAATCAGGCCGCCATCAGCGCTCTGTTTCGCATCGTCAATCGCTATGTCGGCAACCTCGCGCCGATGCCCGGTGTGTTTCCGGACTACAAGGCGCCGATCGTCCGGACGGGCGTCGAAGGACGCGAGCTCGCGACCGCGCGGTGGGGCATGCCGTCGTCATCGAAGGCGTTGATGGACGCCACCAAGAAGCGTGCGGAGAAGCTGCAGGCGAAAGGCAAGACGGTTGATTTCAAGGAATTGCTCCGCATGGAGCCGGACGGCGGCACCACCAGCATTCGGAACGTGAAGAGCAAACACTGGACGAGGTGGTTGGGTCCGGAGCACCGCTGCGTGGTGCCGTTCAACTCATTCAGCGAGTTCAACAAGGCCGAGGGCGGCGACATCTGGTTCGCGCTCGACGAGACCCGCCCGCTCGCCTGCTTCGCCGGCATCTGGACGAACTGGACGTCCGTGCGGAAGGTCAAGGAAGGCGAGACCACGAACGACCTCTACGCATTCCTGACGACGGAGCCGAGCGCCGAGGTGAGCGCCATCCACCCGAAGGCGATGCCCGTGATCCTGACGACGCCAGATGAAATCGACACTTGGATGACCGCCCCGGCGGACGAGGCGCTCAAGCTGCAGCGACCGCTGCCGGACGGGACGCTGCGGATCGTTGCCCGCGGCGTGAAGGAGGATGCCCCAAACAGGACGATCTAACTCTATTTCGCCAAGATCAGCCCGCGATAGCGGAATATGCAAAAATAAAAAATAATTTGAATATTTGACTTGCCTTTTGACGCTGGCGTCCGTATCAAGTCCATGCAAAATGATTTGCATATTTGCATGGAGCGAAGATGGCGGAATTTTCCAAAGAACAGATGCTCGACGAGTTGCGGACGATCTTCCTGTTCGAGGCCGATCACGTCCTGATCAGCTCGGGCCCGACCAAGGCGGCGGCCTTCATCGGCTTTCCCCCCGGCGACAAGGGCGAGTACGTCCATGAACAGGCATCGAAAGTCGACCTTTCCCTGTTCGCGGACATCACGGGCTCCTTCGAGCGGGCCTATGAGTTCGTGTTCAACCGGAGCCGCCTGAACGCGTTCGGCGAGCACGAAGTCCAGGATCTCCAGGTCTTCATGGAAGGCACGCCCCGTGTCGGCGGCATTTCCTCCGGCGGCGAGATGCACCGGTTCATGACGCCCGACGGCTATTGCCGAGCGGTCGCCGACGCAGCGCTCGCGAGGTGGAAGCTCGAATGGGCGGGCGACGAATCCGCCAAGTTCACCACCCGCGAACTCGCCTTGCTCGCCAACATGAGCGAGGGCGCGGTCCGCATGGCGATCGCCGACAAGACGGAAGGGCGCTTGAAGGCCATCCCGGGTTCGAAGCCGGTCGCGGTCGACTTCGCGGAGGCCAAGCGATGGTTGTCCGGACGCCGCGGTTTCGCTCCGTGGCCGGAGCGCGCCGCCGACGATCGCTTACTCGCGCGTGCGATCCGCGACGCGGAAACGCCGAAAGAACTCTCTCGCCTGATCGGCCAGATCGCTGGCATCGGCGCGGCGGATCGACTAGCGAACGTCCTGGGCTGGCCCGCAGCGGACCTGCAGCCATGGCTGGACGGATCCTTCTCGTTCGACGTCGAGCGCGCGGGCCAGGTCGCCGAGGCGCTCGAGCTCGACGTTCCGATGTTCGTCGGCAAGGCGCTGGAGGTCACCCTTCGCACTCCGAAGGGAGGCCGCTGATGCACGACGTCGCGACCAACGACCTGCCGCTGACCGTGCATTCCAGGGCGCGTCTGCAGCAGCGCGCCATTCCGGCTCTTGTCGTCGATCTGCTGATGCAGTTCGGGTCGCCCTTCCGCGCCAACGGCGCGGAGCGGCTGATGTTCGACAAGACGGCGATCAAACGGCTCCGCCATCACCTGGGCGGCGACCGCGGACTGAAAGTCGTCGAACGCTGGCTCGGGGTTTACGCGGTGGTCGGCGACAACGGCCTGCTAGTCACCGCTGCCCACAAGCAAGAACGCTTCCGACGCCGCTGACCTGACCGACTTCGAAAATAGGGGATATCAAATGGACAAGCCGACAATCGCCGCTGAATTCAAACGTGCCCTCGCGGGATCGGGCAAGCGCGCAGCACCGCTGCTTCTCGGAGCCGAAGGCCGGTACTCGATCGAGTACGTGCCGTTCGACCACGTCAACGCGGAGGCCGAACTCGTCATCGTCGGAATCACGCCGGGCCCCACCCAGCGGGACGAAGCATACGACGAGGCCGGCCGCCTTCTCCGGCGTGGAGCGGCGGACGAAGACATCCTTCGCGCGGTGAAGAAGTTCGCCGCTTTCGGCGGTGCATCGATGCGCCCGAACCTCGAGCGGATGATCGATGCGCTGGGCATCATGACGCTCGTCGGCGGCGGTCGGGCCGCCGAGCTTTGGCAGGGACGGTCTCACCTGCTTCATGCGACGTCGGTCGTCCCGCATGCGGCCTTCGTCGGCGGCAAGCCGTTCGCCGGCTCGTTCGAGGAAGTCTTGCGCGTCGATTTACTACGCCGATGCTTCGAGCACGACTTCTTGCCCACATTGTCGCTTCTGCGGCGCGACGCGTACTACGTCGGTCTTGGGCCGACCCCGGCCGCGGCGCTGTCGTTCGCCGCCGACGAGAAATTGATTGACCGAAACCGAATCCTCGGATGGCTCGCGCATCCCTCGAAGCAGGCCGGTAGCCAGGTTTCGGTCTATCTCGGCGAGAAGAAGATCTCGGAGCTGAACCCAAAGGATCCTGTCCGAAATCGCGCCGGCGCGCTCGTTGCCGCGGCAGAAGAATTGCGGAAGGACCTGCGCGCGAGGCTTGGCGGGCGAGCGGCCGCATGAACGAATCCTACGGCTACTGGGACATCGATCTGGACGACCGCCTACCCATTCCGTTCAAACGTCGCTCCGACAGCCGCACTGGAGGCGAGCGAGCAAGCGATCAAGGGCTGACCGGACGGTGCGCCCGTAATCGTCGGCCGACGCGCTGGGCCGGTCGCCGGACTACCGCGTGCTGCGGCGCCTGGTCGCCAGGCCGCCGTACACCCCGGCCGGCGGGCCGGAGGTCCGGACCGGCATTATGCTCGACATAGAGACCACCGGCCTCGACCACAGCACGGACGAGATCATCGAGCTCGGCATGGTCAAGTTCGACTACTCGGCGGAGGGACGGATCCTCGGCGTCAGGGGCACCTTCTCCGCATTCAACGAGCCGTCGGTGCCGATCCCGCGGGAGATCACCGCGATCACCGGCATCACCGACGGGATGGTGGCGGGCCACGGGTTCGATGTCCATGCTGTCGCGGCGTTCGTCGACGACGCGGTCATCGTCATCGCGCACAACAGCGGCTTCGACAGGAAGTTCGCCGAACGCTACTGGCCGGTGTTCGAGCATCGGGCATGGGCCTGCAGCGTGACCGAGGTCGATTGGGGGGCGCATGGTTTCGCGGACGCGCAGCTCGGCTACCTGCTCAACGGCGCCGGCTTCTTCCACCAGGCTCATAGGGCCGTCGACGACTGCCATGCACTGCTGGAAATCTTGGACTTCACGCTGCCAACGACCGGCGCGCCGGCGCTGGCGCTGCTGCTCGACAACGCCCGCAAGCCGACGATGCGGGTCTGGGCCGAGCAGTCGCCATTCGAGCTCAAGGACTCGCTCAAAAAACGGGGCTACCGTTGGAATGACGGCAGCGACGGCAGACCCAATTCCTGGTTCATCGACGTCGACGAGGCCGCCCTCGACGGTGAGATCGCGTTCCTGCGGACCGAGATCTACATGAGCGACGTCGAGCCTAGCGTGCAGCGGCTTACCGCGTTCACGCGGTTTTCGAGCCGGGTCTAAGACCGTTGGTCATGGCGCTTGCGTGAGATTGACTCCAGAAAAGCCTGACCCGGCCAGGATGCTGCGTATTTCGGCCATGTCTGCGTTCGGTCCTGCCTCGATGCCGAGCAGCGTAACGGAAGCGATGTCGTTGTCTTTGTTGAGCGGAAGCTTCCAGTATTCGAACGTGCCATTGTCCTCTCGAAGGTCTCTGGGATCTTTCTGCGTGTGAGGCAGCACATCCGGGTGGAATTTGTACAGCAGTCGGACTTCGTATTCGCCGCCGTAAATGGCTTTCGGCAGGCAGAACGCTCCGATCTTGGAGGTCGTCCAGGGCAGGAATTCCGAGAAGCCGGCGGCCGTGAGGTCGTCATTGATCCGATTCAGGAGCGTTTTCTCGCCGGCCACCAGATATCGGATCTTACGCAACTCCCCATGCTGCCGATCCCGATCGACCTCGATGCGAAGCCGGAGCCGGACGCCAGTGCCGCCCTCGGCGAATGCACCCCACATCGGTCCGTCGTTGGTCGCGCCGATCGGCGTCACCGAGGTGTAGAAAAGGTCCTTGGCCAAGGTGTTCACGTAGGCCGCCTTCTTCGCCGCGTCGGTGTATCCCGTGTGACCGTGCTGGTCGGCATGCGTCGAAATTTCGTTTTCTTTGATTCGCTTCAGAAGGTGGGCGAGCCAGAGAACGCCGTTCGCCGCGATGCCCTTGAATGCATCCCGCCCGGTGTAGTGAAAGAATTCGCCGCCGGGTTCGTGGGGATACATGGCGTCGCAGACATGCTCCGACAGGGTCCGGCTGTCGGTGGTCTCATGGATACACTCCGATGAGACCGAAAGCTTTTCGGGGTCGACCGTCATGGGGTGGCCGGCATTGCGGAGAGCGGTCTCGATTATGGTGGCGGCTGTTCGCGGCCTTTCGATCTTGTCGCGGATCTCATCGATCCGGTCGGCAGCAGAACTGGTGGGCAAGTAGATCCTCCTTGGACCGGTTTATTGGCTTCCTCCCAAGCCCGGTCCAGCCCCTGGGAGAAGCCCCCGAAGATGCGGGACTCCACCTATTTATGGTCGCGAGCATCTCTTTCGGGCCACGAAGTGAAAATAAATTTGGCGTGCCATCCGACCCGGAGTGACGAGCGCGCTCCATTATTAAGTGAATTCGCGACCTTGACCGTCCCGGGGCGGAGAGCCGGGTCAGCCAGTGCGTGGCGCTCGAGCTTTCTGCATCATTTTTATTCTGCAAAATATGATATCTGCAATTTTCAAGAACAGAATGCGCGTCCGCTGACTTCACGGTAGCCATTGCTCATCCCGACGCCACAAGGAGGTGAGTATGACTACCGACACCCACTTGAGCAGACTGATGAACGACGCTCTCGCCACCGTCGCCCACCCCGGGCAGACCCTGACCAGGGTCTGCGACATGTTGCGACCTAAGTCAGGCCACAAGCTTCCTGCCAAGCGCAAACTGACCCGCGAACAGGCCGCTGCGGCGGCCTTGGCGGTGACGCGGATCGCGAAACGGCTCGATCTCTCCTGCCCCGCGATCTGCCGAGCGGCTAACGTCGCGCCCGCCCCGAAGAACTACTATCGTTTCCACCTAACTCGCGACGAACGGGAGGCGAGGCAGACGAAATTCGCCGTTGGGCGCTTCAACAAGACCCTTACCAAGTACCGCGACCTGGTCGTTGCCGCGGCGGCGCTTGCGGACTGCGATCAGCTTCCGCTCCTCGACGAACTTGCCACCGCCGTCCAGGATTTCCTCGAGCCGTTCCTCCCCTTGGCTCGGCGCGACGAGTTCGAGGAGCTCGCCGAAGGCATGGGCGAGATCGGCCGATATCTCTCGAGACCAAGGAAAGCCGCCGACGGAACGGTCGTCGATCTAAGCCGACTCTGGACTGCGTGCGAGCAACGTCGTTTGGAGTTCGACGAGACGACGGGCCGGCTCGAGTACCGCGGGGAAGATCCTGAATTCAGCTGGTATCTCACTTGGCCACGAGTTTTCCTGTTTCCGAGGGTTGTCGGCCAAGTCGAGGTCGAGTGCAGCGAAAACGACGGTTCCGATATCCTGGAGCACACACTGCAATCGCTGAAGACCCGGTCCCGACCGATCGGCAAGGTCAAGGCGAGACTATGCTACGCGGTGCACCTGGCGCTCGGGCCATCGCGCACACGCGGCAAGGCGAAGGCGCTTTTGCTTCTGGAATCCTGGACCTTACTTGCTTCAGGCCCCCGGTCGAAGCGCGAGAAGGGCTGGCAAAATCCGGCGGCGGGCATCTGGTGCCCGGGATTCCCCTTCTCGACTTCGCGCGGCAGCGACGAACGCGGGACGTTCGATTTCATCGCCGCAGGTCCGGTCAATCCCACGTGCCCCGAGTTTCGGGATTGGCTTGGCCACTCCGATCTCGACGACCCGAGGGTTTGCGAGCAGACCGTCCGGGCCGTCGACATCAGCCCGGAAATTCTCGAACTGATGCTCCGCCATGAACGCTCGCCGACTGGGTGGGATTTCTTTGGTCGCTGGTCCGATCGTAGCGCGTTGCAGTCGTCGGTCGAGATGCCGGGCGGCGTTCCGTCGGAGGTCTTGCTCGACAGGTTGCGGGACGCTCTCTATCGCGACGACGAGAAGGCTCTGGACGGGCAACTTTTGACAGCCGCTGTGCCCATGATGAAAGCGCTCGACCGCCTTTTGGAGAGCTCCGATGACGAAATGACGCGTCGGAAGGCGACCTTCATGCGTCGGATGCGGTCATGACGAATTTGGTGGGCATACGTAGGCGGAGCGAGGGCCGGCTTAGCCGACTCTCCGCCACGATTTTGCGCATGGTCGCCAAGCCGCTCGGGTCCGACGACGCCCCCGCACGGCTTTCTCGAATTCCCGCGGGCTGGCGCGCCTGAGCTACGTGAGCTACAGTCCACGTACAATTGAAAGTTGTTGAATTTTAGATATGGATTTCGATGACCTCATTGTCGAGCGGCCGCCGACCGCCGGAGCGCCGGCGGACGAGCCGGACCGGCACTTCTACGAAGGCGCGGTCATGCTTGCCTACGCCATGCACCTGTTCCGGACCGAGCCGGTTCGCGAGGTGAAGATCCATCCGGACGGACAGCACGCCCGGCAGGTCGATTTTCCCGGCTGGATCGAGAAACGCGGCTTCCACAGAATTGCGACCGCCCGCAGCGCGTTCGCGGGGACGTTCGAGGACGCGCAGGGACGTCGGATTGTCATCCATCCGCAGTCCGGATTGAGCGATGTAACTGCCGTGGCGAACGGGACCACGATCGAAGCCGAGTGCAAGGGCGGTACGATCGCAACCCGGCATCCGGGCCGGCTATCGAAGCTGGACAAGGGACTCTGCGAGATCGTTGGACGCCTGATGATGAAGACGCCAGGCTCCCGCCAGATCGCCGTTATGCCGGCAACCGAAGTGACACGCCGGGTCGGGCGCAAACTGGCGCCGCGCTGCGCCGCCGCCGGCATCCGAATCGCGCTGGTCGACGCCCGCGGCAGGGTCGAGGACGTGGAGGCGTAGGGACGGTGGGATATTTCAGCCAGGAGGCTCTCGAGGATCTGAAAAAGGGACGCGCCGAGCTCGCGCCGGCGCTACGCAAGTCGAAGGCCGCCTACGCCGGCCGCGCTTGGACGAACGAGAAAGCAAAGGAGTACGCGCAGCACGGCCTGTGTCGGCGCCTGTCGACCATGACGCAGATGGTCGACACGGTTTTCGAGATATTGCAACCGGATCTCGACGAGGTACCGGAATTGGTGACCGTCATGGCCGCCACGGCCTGTATCCAGAACTTCGTCATGAACGCTTTCGGCTGCCTGGAAAACCTCGCCTGGATCTGGGTGCTGGAGAAGAACGTGCGCGGCAAGGACGGAGCCGAACTCGGACGGTTCGACATCGGACTCGGCAAGCCTTACGTGCGCAAATCCCTCAGCGCCGAATTCCAAGCATTCCTCGACGTGAATCAGCAATGGCTGGGTAACCTGATCTCCTTCCGGGACGGGCTCGCACACAGAATTCCGCTGTACATCCCGCTCTACGTCATCGAACAGGCGTCCGCGGAGCTGTTCAAGACGCTCGATGCCGAAGCAATCGCTGCGGCTCTCGCCGGCGACCAGGCTGAGTACGACCGCGTGCGCGGAGAGCAAAAGGCGCTCGGAAAATTCCGACCGTGGATGACCCACTCGGTACTCGATGGCGCGCCAACCATCGTCTTCCACAAGCAGATGCTGCACGACTACGTCACCGTCGACGCTTACTGCTGGAGGATGATCGAAGAATTTGCGCGCTAAAGCTCGCCTCGGAAGGCCAACGCATCGGTCATCCCAACTCCACCAAGTCGTCTTCGTCCAGTCTGGACCCGATGCTGAAGCTGACGAGCCTGGCGCTGCGATAACGGAACTTCGAGCCCCGCATCACCAGATACTTCAGGCGACCGGCCGCCAGCACCTGCAGGATCGACGGCAGCATGTCCGACGGGATCGAAAGGCGCGCGTCGAGCCTGTCGGTATAGGATTCGATCGAGCCGACCGCGATAGGCGTGAGCTCCTGCCGTCGCTCCTCAAGCAGGTTCGCCGACGGAAACAGCGACACCGTGACCCGATCGGACCGGAGGCCGGACGGCCGCAGCAGCCGCCCCCTCATCTCCACGTCCCGGTGCTCATGGTAGGGGTCGCGCTCATTCCTCACCGTGTTCAGCGCCAGCCAGTAACTGAAATCCCAGCCATCGACTTCGACGACGTAGTCGATGATCTCCTCGGGCGGTTTACGCCGCCGCTTGGCCTTCTTCGGTGCCTTCTGCTTCTGTTTGGTGACCATCGCGGTCTCCGCTGGCGTCATGGATAAACGCGGCGAGGATACGATACGGCACCGATCGTAGGGCAGCCGAGCCCGAACCACGTGGATGCCGACATCCTGCTGCACGGCGTCCTGTTGAACAGTTTCGTGGCGGGGCCAGTGGCCGACGACAGCCCCGCCCGCCCCGGTCGGCCGTCACGAACCGCCTCGAAATCACCCGAGTTTCGAGTCCTTCCCGGGTCCGGGAGGTGGTACACGCCGGTGGTCGCAAAACTCCGCCGGTCTTTTCAGAAAAGCCTTGTTTTCTGTGGTTTTTCGAGGTTCCGTTGCCTCTCGTTGGGAATCCCTCCCTCTCCGCCACGTTTTCTAACGTTTCGAAAACCCACAATTAGAGTTTTTTACCGTCTGAACGGTGGGTGCCGCCTTGGGCGGCCCCGGCGCAATGATGCCAGCAGCATCCGTTCAGAAGATAGGCCTATGTCAGAGAGGCTTTTTCATTCCCGGCGAAGAGGGACGTCGTCGACCGCGCCGCATAATGGCGGTCCCGGTATCCCGCCAGCGCGCGAGGGCGAGCTCGCGGACGCCAACAAGCGCATTGCGGATAGCCGCGAAATAATCCGGGAAGACGCCCGAAATCGGCGGCAGGTTGCCCGGGGCGTCGCGCATTGCGCGGACCGAAGCGAGATCGCGATCTGCCCCTTGGTGATCAAATGTGGATTGCACATGCGATCACCTTAAAGGACGAAGTCGCCGACGGTCGCGAAGCCAGGTTAGGCTTCGCCCGACAGGCCGAGCAGGAATTCGGCGACCGCCGTCCCGATCTCCGCGTCGACATCGGCCTGGCTGCGGCCCTGCGCCTTCAGTGCGGTTTTCGAGACCAACAGCGAATGATCGCCGCCTGAAACAACATGCAGGCGGGAGGGCGCAGACATCTTCTCGCGTGTGGCCTCGAGCAAATCGAGCGGGCAGAGTTTGTCGCGCGTCCCCTGTACGAAGAGGATCGGCGTGCGCAGTTCAGTCAGAACCTGATCGCGGAGCTTGGCGGGATCGCCTGCGCCACACAAAGGGTAGCCGAGACAGATGACGCCTGTGACGGGCACTGCCAGGGCGAGGTGGCAGCCGACGCGCCCGCCCATGCTCTTGCCGACAAGGACAACCGGGCCACGGTGGCGATCGGCGACGCCGACGAGCGCTTCGCGATGGGCAGCAACCAGCTTCGGCAACGGATCTGGCCGCTTTCGTCCCTCCAGCATATAGGGATAGTCAAAAGTCACCACCTCGCCCAGAGGCGCTAAAAGGCAGGCGAACTCCTGCATTCGCGGATGGTCGCTCGAAGCTCCAGCCCCGGGCGCAAGCAGGAAGGCGAAAGTGGATTGGGCCATCGCGGGAGAATAGATCATCGTGCCTAAAGGCGGGCCGACAAAAAATGAGGGTTGCAAATTCTCATTCCGTCGTCACCGGACACGCCTCCCCTGTCTAAAGTGATGGCAACGTTCCCCTGACACACCGGGCCGACACCTGTCCTCAATTCGACCAATCTTGCAAAACCGCCGTTAACGATAAATCGAGGAGCTTTGCCGCGCCACCTACCGCGTCGAGAACGGCACCCTATCTTTCTCTCCTCTTTGCAGTGTTGCGAAGCGGCTGCCGCCCGGTGCTGGTAACACCAGACGACAGCCTGACCACAACCGACTTTCGAGGAGTCAGTCATGGCTGAGTGCCACTATAGCGCCGATTCGGCGCGCGATCCCCATCCCCTGTCGCTGTCCTGCGGTGCCCACCGGGCGGCCGCAACCCCGGCCCTGCGCGCCGACGTGGCGCGGCCCGAGCCGTGGGCCCCGACCGCCAGCGAAGCGCTGCCGGACGCGCGCACCATCACCACGGTCATCAAGAGCCGCAGCTAGGATCGGCCGGTCTGATCGGGCTCTTCGCACGTTTGCGTTGACGCCTCGGATCGCCGCACCGCCAGCCAAGCGGCCCGTCGCCCGTGCCCGCGCACCGCGGGGCATGGATGACAGACCTGTGCTGCCGGCGCCGATCCGCTCAGACCTTCTGATCCCTCAGCGAAGGGATTTCCCCATGTCGTTCTTCTCGAATTATGACGCGACCGCTGTCAGCTGCACCAGCATCGTGCACCGTGCCACCGGCGGCATCGCGGACGTCCGGCAGGTCTTCGACGACGCCTGTCGCCTTACGGTCATTGCATTTCCGGCAGCAATGATCAGGGCCATCGTCGCCAGCAAGGCCGCGGTTCCGGCCTGCTACATCCTGGCCGACCATTCCCAGATCTACATCGGCGAGACCAATAACATCGGCCGCCGCTTGACCGAGCACCTCCCCGATCCGGCGAAGCTCTTCATGCGCGAGGTGTTCGTCATCGCAGGCTCCGAAGGCGGCTCCTTCGACAAGACCGCTGCCATCTACCTGCAGTATCGCCTGACCAACGCCGCTGGCGAAGCCGGTCTGGTCGAGGTGCAGAAAGGGGTGAGCCCGCGGCTGCTGGAACTGCCGGCCTGGCGGCGCGCGCCGCTGGATCAAATCGTCAAGGACGGCATGCGGCTGTTGTTCGACGCCGGCTGCAGGGCCTTCCACTCCAGCTGCGCCAGCCAGCGCCCCGCCGAAGCCTTGATGGTCGACGCGGACACCGTCACCGAGACCGATGGCTGCGACAGCGACGACACCAGCCGGATGGAGATCGGCGTGATCGCCGCCTCCAACGGCCTCGGCGAACTCCAGCTCAACTATGGCGGGCTCTGGGCGCGGGGCTATCCGGCCAACGACGGCTTCGTGGTCACCGCGGGTTCGGAAGTGCGCAGCCTGGTGAATGCCAGCGTCAACCCGATCCTGCATACCCGCCGCGCCGAGCTGGAAGTCGCTGGTGCGCTGGCGGATATCCCGGGGCTCAGCGGGCGCAAGCGGTTGCTGGTGCCGGTGTGGTTTCCGTCCGCGGCAATCGCCGCGAAGGTACTGACCGGCGCCCACGTCGCCAGCCGGACGTGGGCCGCACCGAACTTCCCGCAGCCGATGATCATCGCGGCATGACAACGGGCACCATCATGGCGTTGGCCAGATCCACGGTGCCCCGACGTCTTCCCTCAAAACAGCTCACAGGCAAACCCGTGACCCGCAACCAATCGAAGAATGTCACCGCTTCCCGAACCAACCCGACGCTGCAAGACACGACGACGGTCAGCCGCGACGACTCCATCGGCACCGAACTGACGCATTGCCATTGGCCGTTCAATGCCGGCAACACCAGCCCGCTGTCGTGGTGGCGGACGATGCCGGCCCAATGTCTGCACGAGGCCGAGCGCGTGCTGTTGCGCGACACGCTGTCGAAGATCGCGGTGCTCGGGGGGTGTGAGTGGGTCGGCGCGATGCGCGGCGACCCGGCCGCGAGTATCGCCGTCGCTGTCGAGGTGATGCCGATCGCCAACATCACGCTGCAGGTCGATCTCGCGTTGTCGGCCGTGCTGCTGAACGCGCTCGACGGCAACGCCGCCGCGGTGCTGATGCTGTCGCACGTGTTGCGGCACACGCCGCTCGACCATCCGTTCGGCAAGGAATTGGCGGTGTCGTGGATGGTGTCGAACCTCCGCGGTGCGATCAAGACCAGGAAGACGATGGCCCGCAAGGGTGGCAAGCCGAAGCCCCTTGTAGTGCGCGACAACACGGCCCTGCCGCTCGACATGGGAGCGGGCGAATGAGCGTCCAGATCTTCTCGGATCTGCACATCGACGTTGCGCCGACGAAGCCGATCAAGATCGGTGCCGACGTCGATGTTGTCGTCGTTGCTGGCGACACTGCGGAAAGGGCGCGCAACGCGTTCGAAGCGTTGCGGCATTTCGTGCCGGAGCGGGTCCCGATCGTGATGGTGAGAATAATTCGGGGATTCTGTCATGACTGCTGAATTCGACGACGACACCTTGGCGACCCTTCCGATATCGGAACAAGAAGCTGCTTCGACCGGCGCCGCGGCGGATGCCGCCGAGGCCGACGAGATGATGAAGGCGTTGCCGCGGATCCTGCGGATCGCAATGCTGCGGGGCCGAGCCGACAGCTACGTGCGAGAGCGCTTGATCGGCGAAATTGCTGAGTTGTGCCCGAACCTGCCCGAGACTACGATCTGGGCTAACGCGAATACCACGGACGCCGCCATCAATCTGGCTGCGGAGCTGGACCGAGCGGCGGCAGCTAACGACTGTTCTGAGCTGCGCTCGATCGCCGACTGCGTGCGGATGGTTTCTCTTCCGGTTCCGCATAGCGAAGCGTTGATTGCCGAGCACCGTCGCGTCGGAAAGTCTCTCGTCATGGCCGCGAAGGCTGTGCCCGATAAGCTGGATGTTGATATGGCAGCTGATGTCGAAGCTCTGGTGTGGGGATGGGCCGCTTTGCCGATCGCGCTTCCGCAACTGCCGCTGTACGCAGACACCCGGGCCCTAACGAATGCCTACCGTGTGGCCGATAAGATGGCGCGGCAGCGTATCGAACAAGCCATTGAAGCGGTGCGCCAGGAATATGAAGAACGAACTCGGAAGGAGAAAGAACAGAAGGTGGTCCACGAAGATGCAGCGCCCACTGATCACAAGAGTGATGTTGCTCTCGACGGCCGCGTCGTGGTCTGTTCCCTGGGGGACGCTAGTCTGAAGAACCCGAAGCTGAGGGAGATCGTGGCGCCACTGAAGGCGGCTATCAATACGGCCATGCCGATCGCGGCTGCGCCTCCCCTGCACGAGGCCAGGCGGCAGCTCTTGTTCGAATTCCCGTATGCACAGGAGGTGATCGACTTCTGCCTAACGGATCTCATTGGGCGCACCCACGTTCATTTGCGACCCCTGCTGCTTGTCGGTTCGCCGGGTGGCGGCAAGTCACGCTTTGGTCGCCGTCTCGGCGAAGTGCTCGGCGTACATGTCTGGCGCGTCGACGCAGCACGTTCCGATGGCGCGGCCTTCGGTGGTACAGACAAGCGCTGGCACTCGGCCGAACCGTGCCATCCATTTCTCGCAATTGCGCAGGGCCTAGTCGCGAATCCAATCGTTCTGCTCGACGAAATAGAGAAGGCTCCGACCCGGTCGGACTACGGTCGACTTTGGGACGCGTTGTTGGGATTCCTCGAACTCGAGACTGCCGCGCGCTATCCAGATCCGGCGCTGCAGACGCTGCTTGATCTATCGATGGTCAGCTATATCGCCACGGCCAATTCGATCGACCAGCTTCCGTCGCCGCTCAAGGACCGGTTTCGTGTGATCGAATTCCCGAAGCCGAGGCCCGTAGATCTCGAGGCGCTACTGCCCACCGTCATTGCGAATATTACTGTTGAACGCGGTCTCGACGCGCGTTGGGTGACGCCGCTTACACAAGATGAAGTCGCCGCGGCCAGTCGCTTCTGGCATGGTGGGTCAGTCAGGAAGCTGCGCCGGGTTGTCGAAGCAATGATCAACGCGCGGGAGAAGGTCGAGGTGAGGCAGTGACGCTGCTTCCGTGCTCGACGGAGGTCGTCGACCACCAAACCGGCGCATCGTAAGGTCCGGTTTGGGCCGATGCTGTCGAAAAAAGGCTTCAGAGCCTCGGCGAACACTGATTCCTTCATCTGATCGAGCTTCGGTGACGGAGAACGGTGACGATGGGACGGCGGAAGCGGGATCAGGGCAGCCTGTTCTATGAGTTTCGCTTGGAGGATCGTATCCCCGAGAACCCCTGCTCAGGCGGATGAAAGCGTTCGTCGCCGTGGCACTCGCTGATCTCCACAAGGAGCTCGAGCCGCACTATTCCGAGATTGGGCGACCGTCGATTGATCCCGAACTCATGATCCGGATGCTGCTCGTGGGGTACTGCTACGGCGTCCGCTCAGAGCGCCGCCTCTGCCAGGAAGTGGAACTGCATCTGCCTACCGCTGGTTCTGCCAGCTCGATCTCGATGACGCGCTCCCGCATCACTCGACGTTTTCGGTCAACCGGCTCGGCCGCTTTCGCGAGAGCGACGTGTTGCGCCACATCTTCGAGCGTGCCGTCTGGTCGGCGATGGCGACCGGGCTGGTAAAGGGCGAAGGCTTCGCGGTCGATGCCAGCGTGCTGGAGGCCAACGCCAGTCGCTACCACGGCAAGCCGCGGGCTGAACTCGACTGGACCGACGTACAACGTCAGCGGCGCGCCGTTGCTGAGTATCTTGCTTCGATCGAAGCTGCCGCGCAGCCCACCGAGGCGGCGGATGGCGCCTACGACACCGACAATGGTCCTGAGACGCCGCGGCACCGGCGCAGCGAACGCAAGGCGCCGAAGGTGATCTCGCCGTCCGATCCGTCTTCTGCGTGGACGGCAAGAGCCAACAAGCGCGTCCAGTTCGGCTATGGTCTAAATTACCTGATCGACGTCGAACATGCGGTCATCGTCGACGTGGAAGCGACGCCAGCGCGGACCTACGACGAAGTCGTCGCGACCAAGACGATGATCGATCGCACAGCGCGATGTTTCGATCTGAAGCCGAAGCGACTGATCGCCGATACTGCCTATGGCACAGGCAAGTTCCTCGGTTGGCTTGTCAAGGAGAAGCAGATCACGCCGCACATCCCCGTGTGGGATAAAAGTAAACGCGAAGACGGCACCTTCTCGCGTGCAGACTTCAAATGGGATAGCCGCGCCAATGTGTATGTCTGTCCCAGTGGGAAGGCGCTTCGCACCACCGGCAAAGTTCGCGATGGAATGATGCTATGGTTCCGCGCCAGCAAACACGATTGCTCCATCTGCCCTCTGAAGGCGCAGTGTTGCCCAAACACGCCCGCCCGGCAGATCCCGCGCGATCTCCACGAAGACGCCCGAGATGTCGCGCGCCGGAAAATGACGACTAAAGCGTTCCTCAAATCACGCGATGAGCGCAAGCGGGTCGAGATGCGGTTAGCGCATTTAAAGACCCACCATGGATTCGAACGGTTGCGCCTGAGAGGTCTGTCCGGCGCCCGCGACGAATTCCATCTCGCCGCCATCGTGCAGAACCTGAAGACAATGGCGCTGAAGCTGCTCAAGCCGCCGGAGCCGGCGCGGGTATTAGTTGTATGCGTGTGAGCAATTATGCGTCAGCGTCACAGCCAGCGACCGGCCGGCGCAGCAGATACTCAATCAATAAATGGCCTCGCCGTCGAACCAGACCAGGAGAAGCAGTCCCGCGCGGCGACAAAGACTTTTCGACAGCATCGGCCAGAAGCGGACATGTCCCACCCCAATGGCCCTGAGGGTGGGCTTAGCCCGCCGTCGTAGCGACCGACACTCAATATCGGCAGGTCGCTTCCGTGTGTCGGAGAACCGCGAGCTACATGGCGCGACCCTTGGTAACGCTGGTATCGAGTTTGGAAACGCTTAATGCAGAGTTTGGAAACGCTTAAATCGAGTCGCCGAGTCGGCCGAAATTTCTGACTTTAGGCGTTACTTTTCTGACTTTGCGCGTTACAAAAGGGGGTATGTAACGGGGGGCGTCGGCGAAATTACCGCCCACTCTGTTGCCTACACTGTCGCCTGCGAAAATCGCGCGTTG
>NZ_LJIC01000108.1:0-2500 GCF_001295845.1 Rhodopseudomonas sp. AAP120
CGGGCTGTTTGACAAGTTGAGAAGAAGAAAGAGAAACGTGGACGGCGGAGTCCTTGCGGGTCTCGACTGTGAGAAGGCTTAGGCTTTCGAGTGGTTGGGGCCGGACGAAAGACTTCGGCGGATACACGTTTCAAGGAAACACCATGTTCGTTTGCGCTGTGAAGCGCGGCGACGAGTGTCGACCTTCGGGTTGATGCAATGGTGGGACCTCGTCAAACGTTGTGATCAGCCGGTTCAAAGTTTCAAGTCCAACTTGAGAGTTTGATCCTGGCTCAGAGCGAACGCTGGCGGCAGGCTTAACACATGCAAGTCGAACGGGCGTAGCAATACGTCAGTGGCAGACGGGTGAGTAACACGTGGGAACGTACCTTTTGGTTCGGAACAACTGAGGGAAACTTCAGCTAATACCGGATAAGCCCTTACGGGGAAAGATTTATCGCCGAAAGATCGGCCCGCGTCTGATTAGCTAGTTGGTGAGGTAATGGCTCACCAAGGCGACGATCAGTAGCTGGTCTGAGAGGATGATCAGCCACATTGGGACTGAGACACGGCCCAAACTCCTACGGGAGGCAGCAGTGGGGAATATTGGACAATGGGCGAAAGCCTGATCCAGCCATGCCGCGTGAGTGATGAAGGCCCTAGGGTTGTAAAGCTCTTTTGTGCGGGAAGATAATGACGGTACCGCAAGAATAAGCCCCGGCTAACTTCGTGCCAGCAGCCGCGGTAATACGAAGGGGGCTAGCGTTGCTCGGAATCACTGGGCGTAAAGGGTGCGTAGGCGGGTCTTTAAGTCAGAGGTGAAAGCCTGGAGCTCAACTCCAGAACTGCCTTTGATACTGAGGATCTTGAGTATGGGAGAGGTGAGTGGAACTGCGAGTGTAGAGGTGAAATTCGTAGATATTCGCAAGAACACCAGTGGCGAAGGCGGCTCACTGGCCCATAACTGACGCTGAGGCACGAAAGCGTGGGGAGCAAACAGGATTAGATACCCTGGTAGTCCACGCCGTAAACGATGAATGCCAGCCGTTAGTGGGTTTACTCACTAGTGGCGCAGCTAACGCTTTAAGCATTCCGCCTGGGGAGTACGGTCGCAAGATTAAAACTCAAAGGAATTGACGGGGGCCCGCACAAGCGGTGGAGCATGTGGTTTAATTCGACGCAACGCGCAGAACCTTACCAGCCCTTGACATGTCCAGGACCGGTCGCAGAGATGTGACCTTCTCTTCGGAGCCTGGAGCACAGGTGCTGCATGGCTGTCGTCAGCTCGTGTCGTGAGATGTTGGGTTAAGTCCCGCAACGAGCGCAACCCCCGTCCTTAGTTGCTACCATTTAGTTGAGCACTCTAAGGAGACTGCCGGTGATAAGCCGCGAGGAAGGTGGGGATGACGTCAAGTCCTCATGGCCCTTACGGGCTGGGCTACACACGTGCTACAATGGCGGTGACAATGGGATGCTAAGGGGCGACCCCTCGCAAATCTCAAAAAGCCGTCTCAGTTCGGATTGGGCTCTGCAACTCGAGCCCATGAAGTTGGAATCGCTAGTAATCGTGGATCAGCATGCCACGGTGAATACGTTCCCGGGCCTTGTACACACCGCCCGTCACACCATGGGAGTTGGTTTTACCTGAAGACGGTGCGCTAACCGCAAGGAGGCAGCCGGCCACGGTAGGGTCAGCGACTGGGGTGAAGTCGTAACAAGGTAGCCGTAGGGGAACCTGCGGCTGGATCACCTCCTTTCTAAGGATGGGTCTTCAACAGCTTGCTGTTATCGACCTGTTTTAGAAACATCAGAGGCTCTAAGTCATACGAGCCTCATTGGCGGGATTTCGCCGTCTTCGTTTCTCTTTCTTCGCGGACGAACACGCGCCTGGGGTGCGCAGTTGGTCGGGTAGGGCTTTGGTCCACCGATGGATTGCTGCTGCCTCTCGTGCTGAGGGCTTGTAGCTCAGTTGGTTAGAGCGCGCGCTTGATAAGCGTGAGGTCGGAAGTTCAAGTCTTCCCAGGCCCACCACTTCATCGAAGCGTTGCTTTCGTCTTCTGGTTACGGGGCCATAGCTCAGCTGGGAGAGCGCGTGCTTTGCAAGCATGAGGTCGTCGGTTCGATCCCGTCTGGCTCCACCAGATGGCTGATCGCCTGCCTCGTCGTTTGTGCCTTGTTGCTGTCATCCGGACAGCGACGATGGTTCTTCGTCCGCACCTTGTATTCGCCGGCCTGCGCATCGCGCGGCCTGGCGGGTTATCTGACATCGTATAGAGGAGATCGATCCGAGTTCGGATCTGCGGAGCAATCTGCGGAGGCCGTTCGCTTATCTCCGGAGCGTTTTCGGCGCCTGATTGTCGCGAGACAAACAGGTTGTAAAACGCTTCATGTTGACGACGCTTGACCGCATCGTCATCGGTTCGATCTTACGAAGCAATAACTGGTCTTTCTAATCAGTGTCCGTTTGCGGCGTCGCCTTCGGGTGTGTCGCGAGCAACATTCTGCCGAGTGTGTGGACATT
>NZ_LJIC01000109.1 GCF_001295845.1 Rhodopseudomonas sp. AAP120
CCCTTGCGGGGAGGGTCGGCCGAGCGAAGCGGAGGCCGGGGTGGGGGTCCCCGAGCACAGAGCTTGTGGCGCCCCCCACCCGACCGGCCTTACGGCCGGCCACCCTCCCCGCAAGGGGGAGGGAGACTTCGGCCGAGCCGCATCGCCTTTAGCCGTGCTGCGCCTGCAGCTCCTGCACGATGGCTTCGCCCATCTGGCTGGTCGACACCACGGTCGAGCCTTCGCTCTTGATGTCGGCGGTGCGCAGGCCCTTGGCTAGCACCGCGGCGATCGCGGCATCGAGCTTGTCGGCGAGGTCGCCCATGTCGAGCGAATAGCGCAGCGCCATGCCGAACGAGGCCAGCATCGCCACCGGATTGGCCATGCCCTTGCCGGCGATGTCGGGCGCCGAGCCGTGTACCGGCTCGTACATCGCCTTGCGCTTGCCGGTCTTGTCGTCGACCGCGCCGAGCGAGGCCGACGGCAGCATGCCGAGCGAGCCGGTCAGCATCGCAGCGATGTCGGACAGCATATCGCCGAACAGATTGTCGGTGACGATGACGTCGAACTGCTTCGGCCACTTCACCAGATTCATGCCGCCGGAGTCGGCGAGCTGGTGCTCGAGCGTCACGTCCTTGTAGTCGCGCTGGTGCACCGCGGTGATGACCTCGTTCCAGAGCACGCCCGTCTTCATGACGTTGCGCTTCTCCATCGAGGTGACCTTGTTGCGGCGCTTGCGGGCGAGATCGAACGCGACCCGGCCGATCCGCTCGATCTCGTAGGTGTCGTAAACCTGGGTGTCGACCGCCCGCTTCTGGCCATTGCCGAGATCGGTGATGGTCTTCGGCTCGCCGAAATACACGCCGCCGGTCAGCTCGCGGACGATCATGATGTCGAGGCCTTCGACCACTTCGGGCTTCAAGCTGGAGGCCTGCGCGAGCGCCGGATAGCACACCGCCGGACGGAGATTGGCGAACAGCGCCAGATCCTTGCGCAGCCGAAGCAGGCCGGCCTCGGGCCGTGCGTCGTACGGCACGGCGTCCCACTTCGGACCGCCGACCGCGCCGAAAATCACCGCGTCGCTGGCTTGGGCGAGCGCCATGGTGGCGTCGGTGATCGCGACCTTGTCGGCATCATAGGCGGCGCCGCCGACCAGGCCGTGCTCGGTCTCGAAGGTGGCGATGCCCGCCTTATTGAGCCAGTCGATCAGCCGGCTGACCTCGGCCATCACTTCGGTGCCGATGCCGTCGCCGGGGAGCAGGAGCAGTTTATGCGTCGCCATTTGAGACCTCGATATCATGAAGGTCGTCATGCCCGGGCTTGACCCGGGCATCCATCACTTTTCGCAAGAAGCTGGATTGCCGGGTCAAGCCCGGCAATGACGGATCGATTGTGAAATCGGGCCGAGTGCTAAAGCGCCGTTGCGGGCTTGGCAAGACAGTGTTGCCGGGGCGGTTGTTGCCGTTGCGGGGCATTCGCTGTCACAATGGTGGCGCCGGAGACCCTCCCCTTGACCCTGCTCGACCGCACCGAGGCGGCGCCTGCGAATCCCGCGCGCCTGATCCTGATCCTGTCGCTCGCCCCTACGGTGGGGCTGGGGATCGGCCGCTTCGCCTATTCGCTGCTGCTGCCGGACATGCGCGACAGCTTGGCGTGGTCGTATTCGGCCGCCGGCTTCATGAACACCGTCAATGCCGCCGGCTATCTGGCCGGCGCGCTGATCACCTCGAAGCTTGTGCAGCGGTACGGCCTGTCGGCGATCGTCCGCGCCGGGACGCTGGCCTGCGTGCTGTCGCTGGCGCTGTGCGCGGCCTCGGGCAATTTCCTGCTGCTGTCGGCGGCGCGGCTGATCGCCGGGATCGGCGCGGCGCTGGCGTTCGTGGCCGGCGGCGCGCTCGCCACCATCATCGCCCAGTCGCAGCCGGCGCGCTCGGCGTTCCTGCTCAGCCTGTTCTATGCAGGGCCGGGCATCGGTATCCTGTCATCCGGGCTGATCACGCCGTTTCTGCTGCAGGCGGCGGGCCCCGGCTCGTGGTGGATCGGCTGGCTGGTGATGGCGGCGCTGGCGGCCGCGATGACGCTGCCGCTGCTGCTGGCGCCGCTCGACAGCCACGCCACCATGAGCAGCGAGATTCCGGCGAGCTTCCGGGTGCGGCCGGTGCTGATCTATCTGGCCGGCTATTTCATGTTCGGCGCCGGCTACATCGCCTACATGACCTTCATGATCGCCTATGTGCGCGACGCCGGCGGCGGGGCGGCGGCGCAGAGCGCGTTCTGGTGCCTGATCGGCTGCAGCGCTTTCGTGACGCCCTGGGTGTGGCGGCGGGTGATGGCGCTGCATCGCGGCGGGCTGTCGACTACCATCATCCTGACCGTCAACGCGATCGGCGCGGCGCTGCCTCTGTTCGGGCTCTCGACCGGCATGCTGGCGATCTCGGCGCTGGTGTTCGGGGTATCGTTCTTCGCCGTGGTGGCCTCGACGACCGCCTTCGTGCGCTTCAACTACAGCCAGGCGGAATGGCCGGGCGCGATCGCCGCGATGACCATCGCGTTCGGCATCGGCCAGACGCTCGGCCCGCTGGTGGTCGGCGCCATCACCGACGCGATCGGCTCGCTGTCGTCAGCGCTCGCGGTGTCGGCCGCGACGCTGGCGCTCGGCGCGCTGCTGTCGGCGTTTCAGCGGCCGCTGCGCCACTAGCCCCGCGGCAGTCATTCCGGGGCGCGCGTAGCGCGAAGCCGGAATCCAGAAGTTGGTACGACGTCCAGCCGCGCAGGTCTTGGGATTCCGGGTTCGCGCAGCTGCGCTGCGCGCCCCGGAATGACGGCGTGTGGGCTAGCGATCAGAGCCCGCTGAACGAATTGTAGCCCTGGTCTTCCCAATAGCCGCCTTTGTAGTCGTTGGTGACTTCCATCGACACGACGTATTTGGGGTTCTTGAAGCCGAGCTTGGTGGGAATGCGGATCTTGATCGGGTAGCCGTAGGCGCGCGGCAACACCTGGCCGTCGTATTTCAACGTGATCTGGGTCTGCGGATGCAGCGCGGTCGGCATGTCGATCGGCGAGGTGTAGTCGTCGGCGCAACGGAACCAGACATATTTGGCGCGGGTGTCGGCGCCGACCAGCTTGAGGAAATCGCGCAGCGGCGTGCCGCTCCACGAGCCGATCGCGCTCCAGCCCTCGACGCAAATGTGCCTGGTGATCTGGCTCACCTCGGGCAGCTTGTTCAGCTCCTCCAGCGTCCAGCTCTTCTTGTTGTCGACCAGGCCGGTGACTTCGAGCGCCCATTCCTTGCCGTCGATGGTCGGCGCGTCGTCGAGCGCGTAGAACGCGTTGAACGGGAACGGACGGGTGATGTCCTTTTCCGAATAGGTCGGCGCCAGCGCGTTTGGATTGAAGATCGCGGCCTGCACCGCGTCGTTGAACTTCGACACCTTGGCGAGCAGCGTCTCGGCCGACGCGCCATCGACCACATCGCAGCCGGTCAGCAGCGTCAGCGCGCCGAGGCTGGCGCCGCCGGTGAGGAAGCGCCGGCGCGTCACGTCCGGCATCAGCGCCGCGGCGTCCTTGACCAGCAGCTTTTTGTCGACGCCTGGGATCAGCAGTTGCTTGATGCGCAGCATCATAACGTTCCTCGTTCGTCGTCATTGCGAGGAGCGAAGCGACGAAGCAATCCAGCGCAGTGCACTCGGTCTGGATTGCTTCGCTGCGCTCGCAATGACTGGGAAAGCTCCTTGGCTTAACGGCCGATGATCATCGCGCGCAGGCTTTTCGGCACCAGCAGCGCGAGCAGGATGTGGATCACCAGGAAGGCGCAGATCGCCGTCATCGCGCCGAAGTGAACGTAGCGGGCGGTGTCGTAGCCGCCGAACAAAGCGGTGAGCGCCTGGAATTGCACCGGCTTCCACATCGACAGGCCGGACAGCACGATCAGCACGCCGACCAGCAGGATGCCGGCATAGAGCAGCCGCTGCACGTAGTTGTACGCAGAGAGGTCGGCATGCGACAGCCGGAAGGTGATTGCCTTGCCGAGATCGGTCAGCACGCCGCGCGGCGAGATCGGCCACAGCTTGCGGCGGAAGCGGCCGGTGGCGAAGCCGAGCGCCACATACACCAAGCCGTTGATCACCAGCACCCACATCGCTGCGAAGTGCCACAGCAGCCCGCCGCCGAGCCAGCCACCCAGCGTGAGGCTGCGCTGGAACTGGAAGTCGAACAGCGGCGAGGCGTTGTAGATCTGCCAGCCCGACAGGATCATGGCGATCATCGCGGCCGCGTTGATCCAGTGCATGATCCGCACCCAGGCGGGTTGAATCACTTTGGCGGCGGCACTGGTGCCGGCCGCGCCGGCCTGATCGCTGATCGTCGTGCTCGACATCGCTGAAATCCTGAAGCGGTTCGTCGTGGGGTGGTGGCGACTCTGCCGAACCATAACCCCGCCTCGTTACGGTCCCTCCCTCACGATCGCCAGTTCGGAGCGGCGATCGTGATCACGAAAGCGCGAGCCGGTGTCCGGCCCGCGCCTCGCGAAGCGGCGTGGTGCCACTTCGGCCGGCCGCTCCCGGGGGACAAAGGAGCGGCCGATGTTACGATCAGGACGGCATCAGCACGGTGTCGACGACGTGGATCACGCCGTTGGACTGATTGACGTTCGGGATCGTGACGGTCGAGCTGCCGCCCTTGCTATCGACCAGCGTCACCGTATCGCCCATGCGCTTCACCGTCAGCGTCTCGCCTTCGACGGTGGTGAGCTTCTTGCCGTCGGTCAGATCAGCGGCGGCGAGCTTGCCGGGCACGACGTGATAGGTGAGGATCTTGGTGAGCTGCTTCTTGTTCTCCGGCTTCACCAGCGTGTCGACGGTGCCGGCCGGCAGCTTGCCGAACGCCGCATTGGTCGGCGCGAACACCGTGAACGGGCCCTTGCCTTCCAGCGTCTTGACCAGGCCCGCGGCCTTCACGGCGGCGACCAGCGTGGTGTGATCCTTGGAATTGACGGCGTTCTCGACGATGTTCTTCGACGGATACATCGGCGCGCCGCCGACCATTACGGTGTCGCCGCTCATCGCGCTCTTCTTCATCATCATCTTGTCTTCGGCCGAGGCCGGCGCGGTGATGACGGCATTGAGGGTCAGTACGCTGAGGGCGGCGGCGGACAGGAAAGCAATTCGCTTGGACATATTTCGTCTCCCGATGGGTTGAAGGCCCGCAACAGGGTGCGGGTGCTCGATGACGCGGCTCGCATCGGCGCAGCGGCCTGGAGTGCCTTGTCGCGCCGAGCTACGGGAGGTTTTGGCCGTCGTTTCAGGATTTCTTTTTTGTCGCAGGGCGAAACCGAACGCCGCGTCGTACGTTCCTTGCCGCTTGCCCCCGTGGTACCCGTTGCGCTGAGATCGGCGTTGGCGCTATTGCAGTCGCGCCTTCCCGCAGCCTGACGGAACATCCTCATGAGCGCCAATCTGTTTTCCCGCCTGTTCGACGGGCTCGCCGATCCCGCCAAACTCGCGATCGAAACCGCGGACGGCGGCCGGATCAGCTATGGCGATCTGGTGGCACGCGCCGGCCGCGTCGCCAACGTGCTGATCGATCGCGGCGTTGCGCCCGGCGACCGCGTCGCGGCGCAAACCGAGAAGTCGGTCGAAGCGCTGGTGCTGTATCTGGCCACGGTGCGGGCCGGCGGCGTGTACCTGCCGCTCAACACCGCCTACACGCTGCACGAACTCGATTACTTCATCGGCGACGCCGAGCCGAAGCTGGTGGTGTGCGATCCGAGCAAGCGCGACGGCATCGCCGAGATCGCCGCCAAGGTCGGCGCCAGCGTGGAGACGCTCGGCGCCGACGGCCAGGGCTCGCTGACCCATGCGGCCGCGCAGGCGAGCGAGCAGTTTGCGACCGTGCCGCGCGGCCCCGACGACCTCGCCGCGATCCTCTACACCTCGGGCACGACCGGCCGCTCCAAGGGCGCGATGCTGAGCCACGACAATCTGGCGTCGAACTCGCTGACGCTGGTGGAGTTCTGGCGCTTCACCGCCGACGACGTGCTGATCCACGCGCTGCCGATCTATCACACGCATGGTTTGTTCGTGGCCAGCAACGTCACGCTGTTTGCCCGCGCCGCGATGATCTTCCTGCCCAAGCTCGATCCGGACAAGATCATCGACCTGATGGCGCGCGCCACCGTGCTGATGGGCGTGCCGACGTTCTACACGCGCCTGCTGCAAAGCCCGCGGCTGACCAAGGAGGCGACCAGCCACATGCGGCTGTTCATCTCCGGCTCGGCGCCGCTGCTCGCCGATACGCACCGCGAATGGTCGGCGCGCACCGGCCACGCCGTGCTCGAGCGCTACGGCATGACCGAGACCAACATGAACACCTCGAACCCGTATGACGGCGAGCGCGTCCCCGGCGCAGTCGGGCCGGCGCTGCCGGGTGTTCAGGCGCGCGTCACCGATCCGGAGACCGGCAAGGAATTGCCGCGGGGCGAGATCGGCATGATCGAGGTGAAGGGCCCGAACGTGTTCAAGGGCTATTGGCGGATGCCGGAGAAGACCAAGTCGGAGTTCCGCGACGACGGCTTCTTCATCACCGGCGACCTCGGCAAGATCGACGAACGCGGCTACGTTCACATCCTCGGCCGCGGCAAGGATCTGGTGATCACCGGCGGCTTCAACGTCTATCCGAAGGAAATCGAAAGCGAGATCGACGCCATGCCGGGCGTCGTCGAATCCGCCGTGATCGGCGTGCCGCACGCCGATTTCGGCGAAGGCGTCACCGCCGTGGTGGTGCGTACCAAGGGCGCGCCGATCGACGAGGCGCAGGTGATCAAGAGCCTCGACGGCCAGATCGCCAAATTTAAGATGCCCAAGAAAGTCATCTTCGTCGACGACCTGCCGCGCAACACGATGGGCAAGGTGCAGAAGAACGTGCTGCGCGAGGCGTACAAGGATATCTATAAGTAACAGCGCCTCGGCGCCCGCTCGCAAGGCACTGCAGTGCGCGCGCACGTCTTAGCCCCAGGCCCCGTCATTCCGGGGCGCGCGTGAAACGCGCGAACCCGGAATCCCGAAGTTGTGGCGCACCCATTCTTTTCCAACCCATCGAGATTCCGGGTTCGCTCGCTGACGCGAGCGCCCCGGAATGACGGGGGGGGGCCGGTGAACTAATTATGACTGTGATGGCGCGAGGCGCTCGTTGACCCCCTCCCCCCTTGCGGGGAGGGTCGGCCGAGCGAAGCGGAGGCCGGGGTGGGG
>NZ_LJIC01000011.1 GCF_001295845.1 Rhodopseudomonas sp. AAP120
GGCGAGCACAGTGCCCGCGGCCCCCCCACCCCCGACCCCTCCCCGCAAGGGGGAGGGGAGTTGGCGTCGCCCGTCGCCACCTTCCGCGCGTCATGCGGGCTTGCTAGCTTTGTGCGGCCGTTCGCGAACGCGCGGGGGCTCCGGATCGCTCATCATGATGGCCTGCGCGTCTGCTTTGGTCCGCATTGCCTTCGTCGCCGCGCTGGCGATTCTCGCTGGCGTCGGTGTCGCGTCCGCGCAGCAGCCGGGCGCCGGCGCCAATCCACCCGAACCGCCGCCGTCCATCCAGCCGTCCCAAATCCAGCCGTCCCGAATCCAGCCCCAGCCGATCCAGCCGCCGCCCGGCGTTACTCCCGTTCAGTTCGCCTCGTTCGATGGCGTCACCACGCTGACTGCTTATCTCGCGCGCCCCGAGGGCGATCAGAAGCGGCCGGCGGTGGTGATGCTGCATGGCTGCTCGGGGCTGATCAATCCGCGCGGGCGGTTCTTTCAGCTGTATCCGGCGTGGCTGCGCACCCTCACCGAGCAGGGCTATGTGGTGCTGGTGGTCGACAGCGCGACGCCGCGCGGCTTCGGTCAGACCTGCAGCGCCGGCGAGAAGCGGCGCACCATGCTGCGCGACCGGCCGAAGGACGCCTATGCGGCGCTGGCCTGGCTGCAGGCGCAGCCGTTCGTGCGCGCCGACCGTGTCGCGCTGATCGGCTGGTCGCAGGGCGGCGGCATCGTGCTGCTCAGCATCAACGACCGCAGCATCGGCCGCCCCGCCGATCTGAAAACCGATTTCGCCGCTGCGGTGGCGTTCTATCCCGGCTCCTGTTCGGAGAAACTGCAGAGCGCGCCCTACACCCGCGTGCCGCCGCATGGCTGGACCGCGCAGGTGCCGCTGCTGGTGCTGTTCGGCGAGGCCGATGTCTGGACCGAGCTGGCGCCGTGCCGCGACTTCCTCGAGGCCGCCAAGGCGCGCGGCAACGCTATCGAGCTGATCAGCTATCCGAACGCCGTGCACGCCTTCGACGCCCCCAAGCTGCCGCGCACCGAACTGCCGCAATACCGCGCCCCCGACGGCCGCATCCCGGTCGTCGCCACCGACCAGGCCGCCCGCGCCGACGCGCTGTCCCGCGTCGCGGCGTTCCTCGGTCGCCGGCTGGCGGAGTAGTTCGAATCCTGGATGCAGCGCAGAGCAATCCGGGACCGGCCGATTTGCCAATATGGCTTGGGCTTCCTGACGCCTACTCTCTGTGGATTGCCCTATCTGAATTTCGAGGCTTCGCCGTGCCGACGATTGCCTGGTTCTACGGTATTGCGATCAGGATGTATGTCCGCGATCACCCGCCGCCGCACGTCCATGCCATCTATGGCGAGCACGAAGCATTTGTTGCGATCGAAACAGGAGAGGTCATCGAGGGGCGCCTTCCGGCTGCCGCGGCGAGACTCGTCAAGGACTGGGCACTGGCGCGGCGCCAGCAATTGCGTGATAATTGGGATCTTGCGCGAGCAGGCGAACAACCCGAAAGGATTGCGGGCCTCGATGCTGACTAAGGTCATCCATCTGGACAAACTCGGCCGCCACCGGCTGCGGGTGCGGTTCAATGACGGCAGCGAAGGCGTCCATGACTTCGCCACCGACGTTGCTGCGCCCGGAGCGCTGCTGGCGCCGCTGCGCGACGAGGCTTACTTCGCCCGAGTGTTTCTAGACTTTGGCGCCCCGACCTGGCCCAATGGTTTCGACATCGCTCCCGAATGGCTGCGCCGGGAAATGGAACGTGCCGGTGAACTCACCCGCGTTGCCGCGGAGTAAGACGAGACCTAGGCTGCTTCGGAAGGCGGGCGGTCCCGATGCCGACGAATGACTGGCCGATGGACGAGGTGTTGCGCCTCAAGGCACTCGACGAGCGACGTCTGGCTGCGCTTCACCGACGGCTGCGAAGGCGTGCGTGATCTGTCGGATCTGCTGAATGCCGATGGCCCGATGCTGGCGCCGCTGCGCGATCCGGCGTTCGTCGCCCGCGCCTTCGTCGAGATGGGCGCACACGTTCCCATGGCGTGGCGCAGCCCGTCCTCGATCCGTGCCGTGTCGACCGATCCGTCCTACCGGCTGATGGCCGTTCAGCCCAACAAGTGGTTCGAGGAGTCCGACGACCATTCCGACTTCGTCAAGGCGCTCGCCGAGGTGCGGCGTCTCGGGACGCGGGAAGGTTGGTGTTATCACCACGTCCAGGCCATCCTGCTGTCGATCGACCAATACGCCGAAAGCGCGCTCGGCAACCGCGAGTACTTCTGGAACAAGCCGCACGGCATCCGATAGCGCCAGCGCAGAACGGCCCTCCGCCGTGCGACCGACATCCACTCCGCGCCCACCCCAAGCCGCAGCGCGCCCCCTCTCCCGCTTGCGGGAGAGGACTGGGGTGAGGGCGACACGAGCACGGACGCGGAAAGTCTGGACGCGGCCGCAGCGCGTATCTTCGGAGCCAGCGGCGTCGCCTCGTAGGGCGGGTTAGGCGAAGCCGTAACCCACCGCTCCGATCGCGGCGGATTACGCATTCGGCTAATCGCCCTACGAGCTACGAGCTACGCTCGCTATACCCACAGCTATAGGCGGAGGTTCGTGAGAGCGTCGCCGATCAGACGGATCGGGATTAAAGGAGTCTTCCATCTCGCCTTCTTAGCTAACCGAAGAATCATCGGTTCAAAATCAGTTCCCGCTGCTTTCGCGATCACATCGGTTGCGATTTCAATCTCTTTGTTTGCACTCGAATAAGTCAGGGGAACATAGAATAAGCCGTGCGATGCGTTAGCGAGCAACTGCCCCAGCGCATTCAAGTCCAATCTGATCCGTTTCCCCGAACTTAAGCTGTAGATGGTCGAGCCGGCTATTGCGGCCCGTATGCCTTCGCTGCCAACTTGAAAAATTTGTATTGGTGATCCAGTCTCCATGAATTGGCGCATTTTATGAATTGAGATGCTTGTAAGGCAGTTCGCGATTAGTGAGCGAGCGAGGCCTTGACTGCCGGAAGCCGACAGTTCAGCGGCTATACAATTCATAATAGCTAAGCAGGAATCGTACCTCTTTGAATCAAGTAGGCGGGCAATAAGATATTCGTCAGCAGGCACTTTGTTTTCTCTCATATAAAAGTAATGTGTGTAAATTGTGCTTGGATGCCTGCTATGTCGTCCAGGATCGCTTATTTCTTTAGCGATGTTCCTGTCAGTTGCGCAAACTTCTATTACGCGAGGGCTGATTTGTCCAAGGTCTCCTAAAAGGCCCTGCCGAAGGTGTGAAACTCCTCGTGGGGTGCCACTTTCAGAGGGTGGGCCTTCTTCTATGAAGGTCAGAATTTCACTATTTATGACTTCCATAAATTCTCTGTACGATCCTAGTTTGAATGATCCAGATTCGAAATAGTTCGCAATCAGGAATTCTAGGTAGCTTTTGTGGGGGAAGTAGTAAAACCTCTTAGCTTTGCTGCCCAGTACACCCGATTGATTAATAGGCTCGATTACAGAGCCAACGATTGCCTCTCGTATTGCCGTTATTGTTGTTTTTCCAGTTTTGATGGCGGACGGAATAATATCAATCGGAACTTCCTCTGCTTCGAAGCGGTTTTCCTTCTTTACGTTTAAGAGCCACCAGGCGATAGCCTGCATGAACTCTGCTCTCGGGTCATTGTCCGCTCGATCGTCTAAGAGCGGATTTGGTGGAAGCTTGCGAGCTGCTTTTCGAGACTCTCTTGAGATGAAGCCGTATATAAATCGCCGATATAACTCGTAGCGGTTGATTAGTTCGTTGGAGGACAAGCATTCGTCTATAATCTTTGTGAACATGCTGAGTTGTACGGGGCGTGCGAGTAGGCCGTCATCCCCGTCGGGAATTTTCTGTAGTAGAATGTTATAGTTCCTCTGCTCTGTAGGACTGAGTGTCGCGCCGCGCTTTCTTAGAAATGCGTCAAGATAACCAACGATTTCATCTCGCGAAAAGAAGGCGACCTCGACTTTAGCTAGCTTCTTAAGTTGCTCATTTTTGGCGTCGAACAGAGAGCCAAGTATCGCTTCCTCTTCGGAATTTGTCAGGAAGGAGTCGGGTCTACCCAGGATTATGATTTTGGCTCTGTCGCCAAATAGGGGCTTCATCTCTTCAAAAGTATAGACAAAATCGTCGATAGCCATTGCGTGGCGCATCTCATCGAAGCCATCTAAAATCAGTAGGTATTGCCCCTGCCGATTCATTTCCAGAAAATAACCAAATGAGAAATCTTTGACCGAGGCGCCTCCTTCTCCGCTGCTTAGCGCGGAGCAAATAAGCGCGGTTAAATCTTGTTTTGAATACATTCCCCCTAACGCTATGCGAATAGGTATTCTATCGAATTGCCCTTTCTGATATTCTTCGGAAAGAACGCTGGCTAAATGGAGGCTAAATGTTGTCTTCCCCAGTCCGTAACCACCGTAGATCATCAGTCCGGTCTTGTTTGACTTTATCCAATCGCGGACTTCGGCGAGCAATGTCTTGTTGCTACCTTTGACGCGGGTGTGAACATAGCTCTTCGAGACATCGTCGTGTTCGTAAACGAGAGTGTTGTTTCTCAGTAGCGCGCTGAAATTCATTAATGATGCGCAGAATTCGCCGTAAGTTGAGTATCTAACGTGCGGCAAATTATCCAATGTTGATCGCGGAGATCCTGACAACGGTTCGCGCCCCACAATCCAAAGATTGTCGATCTCTCTTGAGGCAAGGGATGGCTGGTAGAGGTTTGCGATCGAGGCAAGGTTTTGGCTTGTAAGTCGGCCAGCCCAATCCTTTGCCTCAATCGCTATCGGTCGCTCAAAGGTTGGATTGGTGTCGTCTATAAAAAATACATCGGCTGTAGTTGCCGTCAGCCGTTTCTCCACCCAAACTCTCTGATACTTAATTCTGAGCAATGCTGCTATTCTGTCTCGAAGATCGTCTCCTGGCAGTTCCATAAGGCACCCTGTATTATTCATTTTCGTCCGTATCTGAAGCAATGCATACTGACGAATATCAAGGTGGTCGGCAATTAGTGTGCAACCATTGTCTAACGCCCATACCATTTTCTGGCGCTGTTCTCCGCGCTTCAACTTCTCCGCCGCGACCACAATGATAGTTTGCTAGCGCTTCGCAAAATCCGCTACTGAGGGATCGACGGCGATCTTCTTGACAATCCTCTGCGTCGAGCTTATATTCCTATCCATCCCGCTCCACTCCCGAGGGGCGGCTCGCGATCGTCACTTGTCGCGGGGCGGGGTGCGGTGGACGCGGCAGCGTCGGCGCGGAGGAAGGCGGCAGGGGGCCGCGAGGCAGGAGGTCCGCAGGGCCTGGCCTCGGGGTCTATGGAGCCGCCGACCAAAGCGCGGACGACGACGCTGTGCGGTGCGGGCCGGGGCGGAGATGCGCCCCATCTGCATCGCCTTTGCGCGCCGGCCCAAGTCGTGTGGTCCTGACGCCCGTCGCTGGCGTCAAGGGACGGAGCGCCTGCACGCCGACCGGCCGCAGGAGTCAAAGGTCCGGACGTCCGCGTCCGCTCCGCTCAGTCCCGACGGTGACGAACCCAAGCGTATCAATCGCCACCGGGGAGAGCACGAAGCAAGCCGGAAGCCTCACCGCGTGCGGAACGCCGGACGACCGGTGCTTTCGTAGTGACTAACTCATGCGCTTTTTGCTTTGCGCATGAGGCTGCGGACGCATCGCGCGTCCGGCGTTCCGCGCGCCCTCGGTTCGGGCGCGGCGCCAAGGGGCAGGGCCCCGCGGCAGATGGGCTAACGGCGTCCCCCGCGCCGTCCAAACAACAGGGGCGATGACGCATGTCCGCAGGCAGCCGGAACGAGGGAGCGCCGCCATGGCCGCGATCGCCTGTCCTTTTGGTTCCGTTTCGGCCATAACTGTCGCAGATGGGCACGAATCCGCAGAGCCTGCTTTGGCGCGTCTGAAAGTCTGGGACATCATTCACGCCACCCGGCGGCTGCGCTCGCTCGGGCTGGTCGGCGATCTCGCCGCGGTGGTGGCGACCGCGCTGGCGCTGCTGCTGCGCTTCCTGACCGATCCGGCGCTGCCGCCCGGCTTTCCCTATCTGACGTTCTTTCCGGCGGTGGTGCTCACCACCTTCTTTTTCGGCCTGCGCGCCGGCATCGTCTGCGGCGTGCTGAGCGGGCTGGCGGCCTGGTACTTCTTCATCCCGCCGTTCTTCAGCTTCAATCTGGGCGGCCCGACCACGATCGCGCTGGGGTTCTATGTGGTGATCATCGCGGTCGACATCGCGCTGATCCACATCATGCATCTGGCCGCCGCGCGGCTGCGCGAAGACGCCGAGGAAACCGCGCGGCTGTACCAGCAGCAGCGCACCATGTTCCAGGAGCTGCAGCACCGCGTCGCCAACAACATGCAGTTCGTCTCGGCGATGCTGCGGCTCTACAAGAAGCGCGCCGGCGACGATCCGGCCGCGATGCTGACCGCGCTCGACGACGCGCGGGTGCGGCTCGACACCATGTCGCGGATCCACCGCTATCTGTACGACCCGGCCAGCGTCACCCGCCCGGTCGGCGCGTTCTTCGAGGATCTGTGCGCCGATCTGCTCGAGGCGGCCGGCGCCGAGCACGTCCGCGTCACCGTCGACATGCCGCCGGTGCGGTTCGATCTGACGCGGCTGACGCCGCTGTCGCTGATCGTGGTCGAAGTGATCACCAACGCGCTGAAGCACGCCTTCCCGGACGGCCGCGGCACCATCGCGCTGCGGCTGGTGCAGGACGAAGGCCGCATGGTGCTGACCGTCGCCGACGACGGCAAGGGCATGACGCCGGGCGCCGTGCCCGGCGAGGGCGGCAGCCTGGGGCTGAAGATCGTCAACAACCTCGCCAGCCAGATCGGCGGGACGATCAGCTACGAGACCGGGCGGGGCACCACGGCGCGGATCGCGTTCGACGCGGCCTGATCGAAACGGCACGCCGCGGCGGGCGGCTCCGCGCTATCATCGCGGCGCTCCGATTGCTCTGACCAACCCATTTCAAGGAGACCGCGCATGCCCCAGATGCTCACGCCCGTCTCGTTCGCCGATCCCGAAGCCCCCGCCGCCGGCGGCGGCAGCGGCCCGCTGTCCGGCGGCGTCGCCCAGGTGATCAATCCGTGGCGCTGGTTCACCAGCGTGTTCGGCAATCAGGTCAGCCTGTTCCAGATCAACCTCGGCCGCTCCACGGCGCCGGACACCGAAGCCCGGATTCTCGACGAGGTCGGCTCCTACGGCCGCCAGCTCGGCCGCATCGGCGACGCGCTCGAGGTGCTGGTGAAGGAGTTTCCGCGTGAAGGCCTCAGCGACCACGCCGTCGCGGCGCTGGAAGACTTTTCGGCGCAGATGCGGGAGATCAAGCGGGTGAAGGAGAAGCAGCGGGCTTCGTCACGCTGAGCCAGCGAGGCCGATGCCGTGCGGCGCACCGCAGCGGCCACGTCCCGGCCGTGCCCGGCTCCTCGTCACGACGAGCCGGCACGGAGCAGGCGCGGCTCAGCGCTTCTTCACAAATACGGTGCCGGCCGAGTAGCCGGCGCCGAACGAGCAGATCAGGCCGAGGTCGCCTTGCGTGAGGTCATCCGAGGTCTTGTGGAAGGCGATGATCGAGCCGGCCGACGAGGTGTTGGCATAATCGTCGAGGATGATCACATTCTCCTCCGGCGTCGGATCGCGACCCAGCACCTTGCGGCCGATGATCTCGTTCATATTGATATTGGCCTGGTGCAGCCACATCCGCTTCAGCCCATGCGGATCGATGCCGAGCTCGCGGGCGTGCTCGATGATCATCTCGGAGACCAGCGGCACCACTTCCTTGAACACTTTCCGCCCCTGCTGCACGAACAACTTGTCGACATTGTCGCGCCCTTCCGGCGCGGCACGGTTGAGGAAGCCGGCATTGTTGCGGATGTTGTTGGAGAACTGCGTCTTCAGCCGGGTGCCGAGAATGTCCCAGCCTTCCTGCGCATCGTCGGCGCGCTCGACGATCGCCGCGGTGGCGACGTCGCCGAAGATGAAGTGACTGTCGCGGTCGCGGAAGTTGAGATGGCCCGAGCAGATCTCCGGATTGACCATCAGCACCGCATCGACCGAGCCGCCGCCGACGAAGTCCGCCGCGGTCTTCAGTCCGAAGGTCGCCGACGAGCAGGCGACATTCATGTCGAACGCGAAGCCGCCGAGGCCGAGCGCGGCCTGCACCTCGATCGCCATCGCCGGATAGGCGCGCTGCATGTTGGAGCAGGCGCACAGCACCGCGCCGATCTTCTCGCGCGGCTTGCCCCAGCGCGCGATCGCTTGTTCAGCCGCCTTGACGGCGATCTCGGCCAGGATCGAGATTTCCTCGTTCGGCCGCTCCGGGATCACCGGGCGCATGACCGCCGGATCGATGATGCCGGGCTTGGCAACGACGTAGCGCGACTTGATGCCCGAGGCTTTCTCGATGAATTCGGACGACGACGGCGCAAGCGGCTCGACCGAGCCGGCGGCGATCGCGTCGGCATGGGCCGCGTTGAAGTTCGCCACATAGGTGTTGAAGGCCTCGACCAGCTCCGCGTTGGAAATGCTGTCGGGCGGGGTGTAGAGGCCGGTCGCGGCGATGACGGCAGGGCGCACGGAAAGCTCCGGTCACGAAGGCTGAGTGAGAGGACCGCCGGCCGAAAGCGATCCGTCGCGCCCCGCCGGATCCGACGCCGAACGGCCGCCGTCTTCTTTGACGCCGGACAAAAGGCGGCAGCGGCCGGATCGTCCGTTGGTCGAGCGCGGTCGCGGGCAGGGCGCGCAGGCGTTCTGGCCGGCGCGGGCCGATGCGGTATGAAACGGCCTGCGGCGAAACACAAGCAGATTGCCCACCAAACAGGCGCTAAAATGCGCTGCAGTGCGGCCGTTCAGGGCGGGTTCAAGGAGATTGACGATGCGATCCGGACATCTGCTCGACCCGCTGCCGCCGGCCGGCCCCGACGAAGCGCTCGATACCCTGCTGGCCCGCGGCGGCGTCCGCATCGAGCGCATCGTTTCGTTCGGCCAGTCGAGCCCCGAGGACTTCTGGTACGACCAGGCCGAGGACGAGTTCGTGCTGCTGGTGTCCGGCTCGGCGACGCTGCGCTTCGACGACGGCCGCGACGTGACGCTGACCCCCGGCGTCTGGGTCGACATCCCCGCGCACTGCCGCCACCGCGTCGAGGCGACGGCGGAGGGAGAGGCGACGGTGTGGCTGGCGATGTTCTGGCCGGGCGGGACACAAGCGACGACGTAGCGTGACGGCGTGTGTAGTAATCGCTGGGTAGCGCGCGCCCGGCGATGACTACGCCTCACCGCACTCGGCGTCGAATCGCCGGGGCGAGCGCGCGCAATGACGTGGACCTGATGAGGCGCCGTCCGGCCCTGACAGATCGATCTGTCACTTGGCGAAACACCGGCTGTGACGCGGTGAAACAGTCCGCCGTTCGGCGCGCGACGCGAAGCAATTCCACGTCCTCATCGCCGGAACGATCACCCGCGCAATCGATTAGGCAGGCAGGCTGGGCGATCGGATAGCAGAGGGAGATTCAATCATGGCAGGCCAACTCGATGGCAAGCGCGTGCTCATTCTCGCCACCAACGGCTTCGAGCAGGCGGAACTCGAAACGCCACGCGATCGACTCAAGGCGGCGGGTGCGCAGGTCGACATCGTCTCGCCCGAGCAGGGCGAGATCAAAGGCTGGGACGTCAAGGACTGGGGTCGGCCGGTGAAGGTCGACAAGCAACTCGGCTCGGTAAAGGCGGACGATTACGACGCCATCGTGCTGCCGGGCGGGCAGATCAATCCCGATCTGCTGCGCGTCGATCAGGACGCGCTGAAGCTGATCAAATCGTTCTTCGACGCCGGCAAGACCGTCGCGGCGATCTGCCATGCGCCGTGGCTGCTGATCGACACCGGCATCGCCAAGGGACGCAAGATGACGTCCTACAACTCGATCAAGCAGGACGTGATCAACGCCGGCGCCAAGTGGGAAGACAGCGCGGTGGTCACCGACAACGGCGTCATCACGTCGCGCAACCCGGGCGACCTCGAGGCGTTCTCCAACAAAATCATCGAGGAAATCCGCGAAGGCCGTCACCAGCGCAAGGCGGCGTAACGTCGACGCTTTTCCTCAGCTCGAAGACGAAAAAACCGCGCCGGTTGATCGGCGCGGTTTTGGTATGAAGAGGAGACGGATGGGCGCCGCGTAGGTTCGCGAGGGCCGGTCGTGCGCCGTCGACTTGCGGCGACGCTCAGCCCTGCAGCCGGCGATGCCGTTGCATCACCCGCGCGGTGCTTTCGGCGCGGACCGGGATCGGCTGCAGACCGAGTCCTGCGGGGATCCGCTTGCCGCGGTCGCCGCCGCGCCAGTCGGTGCCCATCGCCATGACGGCCGAGCCCATCGCGGCGCTGCCGAAGGTGATGACGAAGCCGAACAGCAGCAGGCCGAAGGCGGTGCCGGGAGAGGCGTCGGCCAGGATCAGCTCGCGCAGATGCCCGGGGTTCACCCACATCAGCCCGCCGATCAGCAGCATGGCGAGGCAGATCCCCGCCGCCAGATTGATCGCCAGCAGCCGAAACAACGGTTGTCGCAGAAGCGTGCGGGACATGATGCGGTCCTCATTTGTCGGCCAGTCTGCCGAGCAGGCTCGTGTCAGGCAGTCAGTCAAGGCAGTCGGACGACCGGCGATGATCAATCTCGGGAGGCGTTCATCCGCCGATCATGTTGTCTGCCGTCATGATAGCGTTCCGCGAATATGGGACTCCGGGGCGCGCCTCGCAACGGCGATCCGGAAATGCTAGATTCGCCTTATTGTCATAGCAATCCGCATCAATACGCATCCTGAATAATCCCCTTCCGCTCGGAGAACAGCGTCAGATGGTCAACCTGCGTCCCGCCCTCGCCACCTGCGCCGCCATTGCCGCGCTTCTTGCCGCCGCCCCTGCGCAGGCCGCGCGCTGCGGCGGCGATTTCAACACCTTCGTCTCCAGCATCTCGGCCGAAGCCGCGCAGGCGGGAATTTCGCAGGACGTGATCTCGCAGGCGCTCGGCGGCGTGACGCCCGATCCGGCGGTGCTGGCGTTCGATCGCCGCCAGCGCGGCACGTTCAACAAGACCTTCGAACAGTATGTCTCGACCCGGGTCGGAGCTGGCCGGATCAAGACCGGCAAGGCGATGATGCTGCGCCACGCCTCGCTGCTGTCGCGGATCGAGCAGCGCTTCGGCGTGCCGCCGCAGATCCTGGTGGCGATCTGGGGGCTGGAGTCTGATTTCGGCAAGGGCGACATGGGCAAGCTGCCGGTGTTCCGCGTCCTCGCCACGATGGCGCACGACTGCCGTCGCACCGAGCTGTTCCAGGGCGAATTGCTGGCGGCGCTGAAGATCGTCGATCGCGGCGACCTGCCGCTGCGCGACATGATCGGCGCCTACGCGGGCGAACTCGGACAGACCCAGTTCCTGCCGTCGTCCTACATCAAATACGGCGTGGACTTCGACGGCAACGGCCATGTCGACCTGCGCCACAGCGTGCCGGACGTACTGGCCTCGACCGCCAATCTGCTGAAGACCAACGGCTGGAAGGCCGGCGGCTCCTACGAAGAGGGCACGCCGAATTTCGAAGCGATGCGTGAATGGAATCGCGCGCTGGTCTATCGCAAGACGATCGCTTACTTCGCCGATCAACTCGCCGGGCAATAGCCGGCGCCGGCCGCGAGGCCGGCGTGACGCTTACTTGCCGGCCTGGACCACGCGCTTGATCTGATCGAGCGTGAAGGTCTGGGCACCGATCGACAGCAGCGGCGGCGATTTCGACAGATCGACCGAGCTGATAGTGCCCTGGATCTGGGTCGAAACCGTCGCGGTCTGGCCTGCCGCGTCGGTCGCGACGATCGACAGCGAGTAATCGCCCTCCGGCCATTTGGTGCCGTCGTTGCCGCGGCCGTCCCAGGTGAAGCCCTGATTGTTGCCGGCATTGAGGGTGAACTTGCCGGTGTACACCGTCTGCCCGGTCGAGCTCTGGATCGCCACCTGGGCGCTCACGGGCTTCTCGGTCGATAGCGACCAGCCGGCGGTCTTGCCGTCGAAATGCGATTTGCTGCCGTCCACCACCGCATTGGCACCGACGAAATTGATCGCCTGCGACGCCTGCGCCGTGGTCTGCAATTTCAGCAGCGACGCCAGCGTCTCGTTGCCCTTGAGCTGCTGTTCGACACCGGCGAACTGCACCAGTTGCTGGGTGAACTGATTGGTATCGAGCGGGTCCATCGGGTTCTGGTTCTTCAGCTGCGTGGTCAGCAGCGTCAGGAACGTCTGGAAATTGTCCGCAATGCCCGGGCTCGACTTTCCCGACGAGCCCGAACTGCTCGGGGTGTAGTTGGCGTTGGGTGCCGAATACGGCGTCGTCGCATTGGTTGCATCGACCGACATGATGGCGACCTCCTCAGATCTTGATATCGACGCCGCCGCTCGCACCGAGCATGCGACCGTAGCTGCGCCCGGCGGGTATCGCGGGGGGCAGGTCCTCGTCCTTGATGACCAGCCGCTGCGCGTGCCGGCCGCTGTCCTGCTGCTGGCCCTGCTGACCTGACGACGACTGGTCGCGCAGGCTGAATTGCAGGCCACTGTCGCCGGTCTTGAGGCCGGCATTGTCGAGCGCGCGCTGCAGCTGGGTCTGGTCCTGGCGCAGCATCGCCAGCGTTTCGGGTTTCTCGACGGTGAGATGCGAGGTGACCTGGCCGTGGCGGTCGACTTCGATGCGGACGTCGATGCGACCGAGTTCGGCGGGGTCGAGCCGGATGTCGAACCGGCTGGCACCGGCATTGGCGCGCGCCGCAATCGTGACGGCGAGATCCTGCACCGCGACCGGAACGTTGGTGGCGAGCGCGGCGGTGAGCTGCGGCGCCGCGGCGGTCTGCTGTGTGAGGGTAGAGGCCTGCAGCGGCTGCGCCGCCTGCACAGGCGGCTGCAGCGCGCTCGGATCCGGTGCGGCCAGCGCCGTGGCGTCGGCATGGTGCTGATGGGGGGCGGGCTTCGGCTGCGCGTTGAGCTGATCGACGGCGTTTCCGGTCGCCGTAGTGGCGCTCGCCTGGTCGTCCTGCGGCTTCGCGGCAGCGGTCTGCGTCTGGCCCTGCGGCGCGCCGGTGGCGGGCGTGGCGTCCGTGGTCACCGGCGTCTTGATGGTCGCAGCCGGATCGGTCTTGGTCGTCGCCTCTGCGGTCTTGCCGGCGTTCGGCTGAGCCGCCAGCAACGCGAGCTTGGGATCGGTGGTGACGCCGGTGGCCGTCGCTGCGGCGGCCGTGGACGTTGTGCCGGCTTCGGCTGGCTGTGCGCTTGCCGCGAGGTCGGCGATCGTGGCCTGCGCCTTCAGCGCGGCGGCCGCGGCGATGGTGAGCGGTCCGGCACTGGCGGCCGCGTCGGCGGTGCCTTCCGTCGGGGTGCCCGTCGCTGTCGCAGGCGTCGTCGGCACAACGGTCGGGACGACCACGGCCGGCACCACCGGCTGGGTGGCGGCAGCGGTGCCGTCGGCCGGCTGGGTCTGGTCCGCCGTCTTGGTGTCCGAGCCGTCCTTGCTGTCGGCCGCTTTAGCGCCATCGGCCGGCTTGCTGTCGTCGCCCTTGGCGGCCTTGCCGTCCTTGCCGGGTTTCGTCGGCGCAGCCGAATTGGATTGAGGCGCATCGTTCCGGCTCGGCTGCGGAGCCGAGTTGTCGGTGCTGCTGTCGCGCGGGCGGCTCTGGTCGGCTGAGTCGCTGCGCCGCGGGCGGGCGGTGCGATCGTCCGCTGCGTTGGCCGTGCGGGTGTCGGGCGCCGGGGCGGGTTGAGAGCTGGCGGCATTGGCGGTGTTGCTGTCGACCAGCGACGCAAAGCTTTCGGTCGGCGCCGCCCGATCCTGGCGGGGCGCGCTCCGCTGGGCCGGGGGTGCGGTCGCGGCGATGTCCGAAGATGCGTTCAACACAGGCATGCTCTCACAACTGTTCCGCGGCTTTCTCAGCAAGGAGCGGGCCACCTGCGAGAAGGCAAAATAGCTGAACAATATCAATGCGGCTGGCGCCAGAGCGGGGCGAGCCTGAACGCCGGTCGCGGCGCGCTTTCTGCCCGCCCGGCAAGAATTGCCCGAGCCTTCCGGGAAACCCGGAGCCCGCGCATTGCGCCCCCGAAACGCCGCCTATATTAAAGAACCAGCACCATCGAAGTTTGCGGAAACTGGTTTTGCGGCTTCCGGAACAGGCGGAAGGAATGGTCGCGTCGGCACTCCCCGCGACCGCAGCGTATGACTGACACCATGCTCAACAGCCTGGATCTGGAAGGCCGCCCGCAGGACACCCGCGTGGTGGTGGCGATGTCGGGCGGCGTCGATTCGTCGGCGACGGCGGCGCTGCTGAAGTCGCAGGGCTACGACGTCGTCGGCATCACGCTGCAACTCTACGACCATGGCGCTGCGATGCACCGCAAGGGCGCCTGCTGCGCCGGCCAGGACATCCACGACGCCCGCATGGTGGCCGAACGTATCGGCATTCCGCATTACGTGCTCGACTACGAAAGCAAGTTCCGCGAGTCGGTGATCGACAGCTTCGCCGACAGCTACGCGTCCGGCGAGACTCCGGTGCCGTGCATCGAATGCAATCGCTCGGTCAAATTCCGTGATCTGCTGGCGACCGCGCGCGAACTGGGCGCGTCGGCGCTCGCCACCGGGCATTACGTCTCGTCGCGCCGCCTGCCGGACGGATCGCGCGCACTGGTCTGCGCCGCCGATCGCGACCGCGACCAGAGCTACTTCCTGTTCGCCACCACGCGCGAACAGCTCGATTTCCTGCGCTTCCCGCTCGGCGACATGACCAAGCCGCAGACCCGCGAACTGGCGCGGCAGTTCGGCCTCTCGGTCGCCGACAAGCACGACAGCCAGGACATCTGCTTCGTCCCGACCGGCCGCTACACGGATATCGTCGAGCGGCTGAAGCCGAACGCGATGGAGCCGGGCGATATCGTCGATCTGGGCGGCCGCGTGCTCGGCAGCCATCCGGGCATCGTACATTTCACCGTCGGCCAGCGCCGCGGCCTCGGCATTGCGTCGCGCGCGCCGCTGTATGTGCTGCGCCTCGACGCCGCGACGCGGCGCGTGGTGGTCGGTCCGCGCGAGGCGCTGCGGATGGAGCGTATCGTGCTGCGCGACGTCAACTGGATCGGTGACGGCGCGCTCCATCAGGCGGTCGGTGACGGTCTTGAACTGTTCGTGCGCGTGCGCTCGACGCGCGCGCCGCAGCCGGCGTGGCTGCGCGCGGCCAATGGCGGCTACGAAGTCGAACTCGTCGCCGGCGAGGAGGGAGTTTCGCCCGGGCAGGCCTGCGTGTTCTACGACGCGGCCGAAGGTCAGGCGCGCGTGCTCGGCGGCGGCTTCATCAAGAGCGCCGCGCCGCGATCGATCGGAGATGCCGCGCGCGAGTCCGTGGAGTCGCCCGCGCTCGCGGCGATGCGCGGTTAGGAATTTCGGGGCAGGTTATGGGGAATGATATCGACCGCGCAGGCGTCGCGAAGGCGTATGCGCGCTGGGCGCCGATCTACGACATGGTGTTCGGCAAGGTGTTCGACAGCGGCCGGCAGTCGACCATCGCGGTGGCGGATGCGATCGGCGGCCGCGTGCTCGACGTCGGCGTCGGCACCGGACTATCGCTGTCGGACTATTCGCCGACCACGAAACTATGCGGCGTCGATATTTCCGAGCCGATGCTCCGCCGGGCACACGAGCGCGTCCGCACGCTGAACCTCACCAACGTCGAAACGCTGGCGGTGATGGACGCCAAGAACCTCGCCTTCCCGGACGGCTTCTTCGACGCGGTCGTGGCGCAATACGTCATCACCGCGGTGCCGGATCCGGAAGCGACGCTCGACGATTTCGTCCGCGTGCTGAAGCCGGGCGGCGAACTGATCCTCGTCAACCACATCGGCGCCGAGAGCGGCCCCCGCAAAGTGTTCGAACTGGCATTCGCGCCGCTGGCGCGGCGGCTGGGCTGGCGCCCGGAGTTTCCGTGGGCGCGATTGGTGAACTGGGCTAAGCGCCACGGCGGCGTGGAACTGGCCGAACGGCGTCCGATGCCGCCGATGGGGCATTTTTCGCTGATCCGCTACCGAAAGCTCTGAGCCGATTTCGGAACTGCGCGGCGGCCCGTCCGTTGTCGCGCATGACCCGGACAATCGCACTCGCATACGCCTGTCTGATGCTGGCTTCGGCGCCCGCCCTGGCGCAGGCGCCGCCGAAGACGCCCGCCAACCCGGCTCAGACGCCGGCGACGCAATGCCCGCCGGGCGCCGCCCGGATCAATCCTCCAGGAACGACAGCGCCCGGCGGGACCACCGGCCAGACGCAGGAGCCGCTCGGCGACAAGCTGGCCCGAACCGATGGGGTGCTGTGTCCGCCGGCTGGCGTCGACCCCGAGATGCACACGCCGGCGCCCGACTCGGGCACAATGCGCGTCATTCCTCCGCCGGGCTCGCCGGGTGGGGACCAGAGCGTGCAGCCGAAGTAGGCCACGACCAATTTGAGGTGGGCTGCGATTGCTTGACAGCGCGCCGCGCGCCTCCTTATATGCCGCGCGTTCGCATCGGTGCCCACAACGGCACTGCCGAACCGCCGTGGCGGGGTAGCTCAGCTGGTTAGAGCACGGGAATCATAATCCTGGGGTCGGGGGTTCAAGTCCCTCTCCCGCTACCATTTTTCCCAGCAAGTTCCTGAAATTGCAGTCCTTCGGCGATTTTTGCTGCGCCAAAGGAATGTATCAGCGATGCATTGGCGCGGGTTTTCTGCAACGAGCGGAGGGCCGCCAGCTGGTTCGTGCCTGTTCACGTCCCTAGAGCCCGGCTTCGTTGACGGCCTCTCGATCCCGACGCCAAACGGTCGCGACCTTTCGTGTGTCATGGGACTGACACCCGGAGCTAGTAGCTATTCGGCGCTAGGTTTGGCGACGGCTTGGCCGCAGCTCATGGCGGGGCGTCGCGTTCGTCGCTGCCGCATCTGATGCGTGCAGAAGATGTGCCGGGCACGTCCATGCGCGATTGGCCGGTCGGCGATGAGAGTGTTGCGGCTGCTCTATGTGGTCATTGTGGCGTTGTGGTCTTTCGGCCCGGCGAGCGCCGAGCCCTTTATCCGGTTTGATATTCCGGCAGCGCCCCTGGACGTCGCGCTCGCAGCCTTCGGCCGCGTCACCAAGGAACAGTTGCTGGTCGATGCCGCTGGCCTCGACGGGCGGCGTTCCAGTCCGGTGATCGGCCGCTTCACGCCGGAGGCGGCGCTGCGGCAGATGCTGGTGGGGACCGGCCTCGGCGTACAAGCGATCGAAGGGCAGGGGTTTGCTGTTGCCGCTGCGGGGAGCCAGGCTGCCGACGAGGTGATCCGCAACGCAGGAGCCGCTTCGCGTTTCACCGCGTTTTCGGCGCTGATCCAAGCGGCGTCGGCCAAAGCGCTCTGCGTTTCGCCCGACACCGCGCCCGGCAGCTACCGGGTGATGGCGCGGCTGTGGATCGGCGGGTCGGGCGTTGTCGAACGAGCCGAGTTGCTGACATCGTCCGGCGACCTCGGCCGCGACGCGCGGTTGACCGACACGTTCCGTCACCTTGGTGTCGGTATCGTCCCGGCCGGATTGCCACAGCCGGTGACCTTGCTGATTACTTCGGAGCGGGCGACGCCCGACTATTGTGCGAAACTGATCGCGTCCGACAAGACGTTGCCGGCACGATGACCGAGAACCCGCTTTCGGCACTGCGCCGCCTCCTGGTCGACGACTATCACGCTCTGCGCGAGCGTCTGGCGCGCCGCTACGGTTCGGCGGATTTCGCCAGCGAACTCCTCCACGATATCTGGCTCAAGCTCGGCCGGGCGCCTGCAGAAGGGGCGGCCGTCGCGGTGCGCAATCCGCGCGCCTATCTGTACCGCGTCGCCATCAATCTCGCCGCCGATCGCGGCCGCTCGGAGCGTGCGCGGCTGTCGACCGCCGAGCTCGACGCGCTGCATCGGCGCGCCTATGAGGATCTCGATCCGGAACGCATCGCCGAGGCGCGGATGGATATGCGGGCGCTGGCGGACGCCATCAACCGGCTGCCGCCGCTGCGTCGCGCCGTCTTCATTGCGGCGCGGCTCGAAGAACGTCCCTATAAGGAAATCGCGGCGCGTCATGGCATATCCGTGCGCGTGGTCGACCGTGAATTGAGCCTCGCACTGGACGATCTCTCCCGGGCGATCGAAAAAGATCGCCACGGCGGTGGGAACGCCGTGCGAAAAACGTCATCGTCATGATGGAACAGATGGACACTCCAGGCGCCGCCTCGACCGCGGAGGCCGCGACGCAGTCGGCGCGAGGCGAAGCGCGAGGCTGGCTGCGGCGCCTGCACGGCGGCGAGGCGACAAGCGACGATGTTGCGGCCCTCGAGCATTGGCGCGCGCAGAGCCCGGCTCACGCCCGCGCCTTTGCCGAAGAGTCCTTGTTCTGGAGCGTGCTCGGCGATGCGGCGCGCCAGGCCGAGCGCGAGCGCGCCGCGCAGCCCGTACGCGCGCGGCTGCCCGCGTCGCGTCGCGACTTTCTGATTGGCGGCACCGCCTTGGCGGCCTCGGCCGCCGCCATCGCGGTTATAAGTCCGCCGCTCGGGCTGTGGCCCTCGGCCGCCGAATGGAGCGCCGATTATCGCACCGCGACTGGCGAACGCCGCCAACTCGATTTGCTGCCGGAATTGTCGCTGGAGCTCAACACCCGCACCAGTCTGGATATCCGCCAGCGCGGCGAAACCGGCGCGGTGCTCGAACTGGTGTCCGGCGAGGCCGCCATCGTTAATCGCGGCGGATCGACGGCCAACGTCACCGTCGTCGCCGGCGCGGGCCGTATCAACGGCCGCGATGCAGCCTTCAATGTCCGCAAGACAGGCGCGGATGTGCGCGTCACCTGCACCAGCGGGCGCGTCGACGTCGATTGTCACCAGCGCACGCGATCGCTCGCGGCCGGCCAGCAATTCGCCTATGGGGCAAGCGATAGTGGAGACATCGTCGCCGCCGATGCGGAGATCGTCACGGCCTGGCAGCGCGGCATGCTGATGTTCCGCCGCGCGCCTCTGTCGGAGGTCATCGAGGAGGTCAACCGCTATCGATCAGGGCGGGTGGTGCTGGTGGATTCGACGCTCGCTCAGCGCCAGATCATGGCCAACTTCCGGCTGGACCGCATCGACGACGTCATCGATTTCATCGCCAAGGGCATGAATTTGCGGGTGCGCACGCTGCCCGGCGGCGTCGTTCTGGTCGGTTGAGCGCGCCTCGCGCTGCGTCGCCGATTTTTAGATTTTTTGTCTGGTCGCGGTGGAAACCGGATTCGGCATCCGTCTTCGCTTCGGAACGTGTGTGACTTCCGCGAAAGGACGACGATGCCGACCCAGCTCCGCCGACGCTTGAAATCTCCGTCGCAGCCGACTGCCCGGCGGTGGGCGAATGTCCGTCAGCCCGGTGAAGCGCCGCTGTCGCGTCGGCTTCTGCTGACCAGTGTCAGCGTCCTGACCGTGATGCTTGCGGCGCCCCAGGTTTCGGCGCGCTCGCTCGGCGTCGCGGCGCCAGTGTCGGCGCCGGCGATCGCGGCCGACGCGGCGGCGCAGGCTGCAGCTCAGGCAGCAGCAGCCGCGGCGCAGGGCTCGGCGTCGTTGAACCGGGCGACCGCGGCGATCCAGGCGATGCAGGCAGCGCAGGCTGCGGCGCGGGCGGCGGCTGCTGGTGCCGGCGGTGTAGCCAACGGTTTGGCCAGTGGTGGCCTTGTGCCGGATTCGGGCCTGGCGGCGCAGGGCGTCGCCAAGCCGGTGTTGAGCTGGACCAATGCGCGCACGCCCGTCCAAAGCGGACCGGCGGATGCTCCGACCGTGACCGTGCAGCAGACCGGCGCGCAGGCGATTCTGAACTGGTCGAGCTTCAATGTCGGCGCGAACACCAGTCTGGTGTTCGATCAGCAGGGCAATTCGAACTGGGTCGCGCTCAACCGCGTCGGTGCGTCCGCATCGCCGAGCCGCATCCTCGGCAGCATCCGCGCCGACGGGTCGGTCTATGTCATCAACCAGAGCGGCATCATCTTCGGCGGCGGCAGCCAGATCAATGTCGGCAGCTTGATTGCGTCGACGGCGGCGATCACCGACAGTCAGTTCCTGACCTATGGTATCTATTCGAACGTCATCAACACGTTCTACACGCCGTCGTTCACGGCGGCCGGCGGCAAAGTTGTCGTCGAAGCCGGCGCGCTGATTACCACGGCGGCGCCCAAGACCGTCACCAGCGGCGGCGGCTCGGTGATTCTGCTCGGCACCGAGGTGTCGAATGCAGGCAGCATCACCACGCCCAAGGGCCAAACCGTGCTGGCGGCCGGCGACAGCTTCATTCTGCGCGCCGGTTACGGCACCGACAGTAACGCCGTCTCGACGACGCGCGGCATCGAAGTCGCGCCGGTTCGCGCCAGCAACAGCGCCAGCGGCGCGGTCAGCAACAGCGGCCTGATCTTCGCCCAGCAGGGCGACGTCACGCTCGCCGGTCACAGCATCGCGCAAAGCGGCATCGCGATCTCGACCAGCTCGGTCGATCAGCGCGGCACCGTGCATCTGCTGAACTCCGCTTCTGACGCCACCAGCAGCGTAACTTTGGGCGAGGACGCCATTACGGCGATTCTGCCCGAAATGGACAGCAAGGCGACCGCGCTCGACAGCCAGCGCGACGCTTTGATCGCCGACTCGGCGAAGCAGAACGCCAATCGCTGGACCGCCGTGAACGGCGTGCCGCAGTTCGACAACCTCTCTCTCATCGCCGACCGCCAGGATCAGTCGCGCGTCGAGATCGTGTCGGGCGGTACCGTTACCTTCAAGCGGAATTCGTTGACGCTGGCGCAGGGCGGTCAGATTGCGGCCTCGGCGCTCGGCGAGATGCGGATCGAAACGCAGGCGACCCTCGATGTGTCCGGCACCACCGGCACGTTGCTGCCGGCGTCGGCCAACAATCTCAAGGTCAACGTCCAGCCCAACGAGATGCGCGACGCTCCGGTCAATCGCGACAGCGGCGTGCTGGTCAACAAGGATGTCTGGATCGACATTCGTGATCTTGTGTTGGTGCCGGCCGGCACCGGCGGCTACGCGTCCGATCGCACCTACACCAAAGGCGGCCTGCTCGAAGTTGCAGGCTATCTGGCCAACACTGGCCACACCATCGGCGAATGGACCGCAGTCGGCGGCACCGTGACGCTCGCGTCCGCGACCAAGGTGACGGCGGAGCGCGGCGCGCTGATCGATCTGTCGGGCGGCATGGTGAACTATGCGGCGGGCGATATCCTGTCCACCATGGTGATCGGCGCGGACGGTCGCATCTACAGCATCGGCAACGCTCCCGTCGACATGCCGATCATCGGCTACGGCAGCAGCTTCACGCGCGATCATGCCCGTTGGGGACAAAGGGAGACCTGGACCGGTCCGGCGCATGGCGCCGTGCGCAGCGTGCACCAGGAAGCCTACAGCATCGGCCGCGACGCGGGATTGTTGCAGCTGCTCGCGCCGACGTCGGATTTCAAGGCCGATATCGACGCCGCCGTTTATACGTCAGACCGTCAGACGTCGGCGCGGCCCTCGACCAAGACCGACGGCTACAAGCTTGGTCAGACGCAACCCGGTCTGCCCGGACAACTCTTCGTCGGTTTCATGGATCTCGGGCGCAGCGCGGCCCCGCCGCCTGCGAACAACGCGGTCCTGTTCGCCGGGCCAGGAACCGCGCAAGTCACCTCGCCGAGCCATGTCTTCGATGCGGCGGCGATCAGCGCCATGGGCCTTGGCGGACTAAGCGTATCCGGGGCCGCCGACGTCGAGGGCGACCTGACCTTCGCGCCTGGCGCGATCGTGTCGCTCAGCGTCAGCCGTCTGGCAGGCAACATCACCGCGCGCGGCGGCAGCGTCAACCTCGTCGTCTATTCGATCGAACCCGGCGTGACGATCGACACGCGTGGCCTGTGGACCAACGCGCTGATCGATCAGACCAACGTTTCCGGGCTGGCTTACCGCAACGGCGGCTCGATCAGCGCCTCAGCCTTTGATGCCGGTCTGGTGATCCCGGCCGGCGTGCGGCTCGACGCATCGGCGGGCGGTGCCATCCTGTCGAACGGCAAGTTCTCCGGCGGCAATGGCGGCGACATCACTTTGTCGGGCACGTCGGTGGTGTTGAACGGCGACGTGGTCTCGAACGGCTTCGGCAAGGGCGGCAAGCTGACGCTGAGTTCGTCGGGCGCGGTGGTGATCGGCTCCTCGCCGCTGTCCGGCACGACGCTGGCGGCGGGCGAGGCGGCGCCTGTCCTGCTGGTGCTCAACTCGGCCGTGACGTTGCCCAAGGGCACGGTCGCGCCGTTCTCGATCTCCATGACGATCAAATCGGTGGCGCCCGGCCAGTTAGTTCCGGCGGGCGCCTCGCCGGTGGTCTCGTTCGCCAGCCCGATCACCGTTGGCAGCGCCGGCTGGACGGTCCCGAGCGGCATTTACTACGCCATCGACATGAACGGCAACTATTACTATCCCGGTAACACCGTGCCGGCGGATCGCTCTCTTCAATACATCTACGGCAGCTTCGCGGGCGGCTACGTATTGCCGCTGAACTCCTTCACGACCGAGCTGAAGATCAACCCGACCAACCTGACCTTCGCGGCCGGAAGCGTGCTGGCGTACGATGCGGTTCTGTCCAAGGGCTACGTCCTGCCGGCCGGAGCGGTTCTGCCGCAGTCGGTTGAGGTGGCGCCGGTGACGGTGCTGGACCCGGCGCTGTTCCAGAAGGGCTTTTCCTCCTACACCATCAATGGCGGGCTCGGGACGACGGTGCAGCCCGGGGTACGGCTCGACGTCGTCGAACCGACCTATCAATTCTCGCCGGCGCTGGTCGGTCTGCCGACCGGCGGCAGGGTCGACACGGTGGCATCGCTGGCGCTGGCGCCGCTATTCAGCGAGGACGCGCTACGCCGGACATTGACCCAGCGGCCCGGCGCCGATCTCGTTTTGAACGGGTATGCGCAGTACGCGGTGGGGACCTCCTCCGGAGAACACGCCGAGGCTCCCATCACGGTCGGCCGCGGAGCCTCGATCACCGTCGATCCGGGCTACAAAGTCAGTATCACCACTCAGGACCAGATCACGATCGACGGCCGCATCACCGCGCATGGCGGCGCCATCACCGCCTTCAACACCCGGCCGAACGCTCCGATCCAGGGCGGCTCCGTGTTCGGACGCTCGATCTGGATCGGCGGCAGCGCGGTGCTCGACGTCTCCGGCGTCGGCTATGCGGCGACCGACATACGCGGCCGCCGCTACGGCGTGGTGACGGATGGCGGCTCGATCATGCTGGGCACCAGCGAGACGCCCAGCACCGACGGCCTGGATTCAGGCAACGCTTTCGTGGTGGTTCGCCCCGGCGCGCTGATCGATGCATCGGGAGCGAGCGCGGTGCTTGACGTGATCGGCGAAGGCCCTGCGCTGGTCGCCGGCAACGGCGGATCGATCAGCCTGACCAGCCTGTGGGGATTTGCCATCGATGGTATGCTGCGCGCCGCGGCGGGCGGCGCCGGCGCCAGCGGCGGATCGCTGTCGCTGATGCTCGAATCGCCGATCGTCGCGATCGGCAGCGGCGTCTCGTCCGATCTCCTCGCCGCCGCCACGGCCGGCCGCGTCATCACGGTCAGTCAGGACGCCCGGTCGAGCGGCCTTGCGGCCGGTCTGGCGCCCGGCGCCGCGGACCCCGCGCTGGTGCTGGGCAGCGGTCGCATCAGCGTCGCGCAGATCGATGCCGGCGGCTTCGACTCCCTGTCGCTGTGGGCACGCAGCGCCATCGCCTTCGACGGCAATGTCGATCTGTCGCTCGGCCGCAGCCTGGTGCTGCAGCAGGGCAAGATCGTCAATTCCAGCGCGACCGGACAAGTCACGCTCGCTGCGCCCTACGTGTTGATGGACGGTTACACCCTTCAGGCCAATACCAAGCATCCGGAATGGACGACCGCGTTTGCGGATCGGCTCCCGGCCTATCCGAAGGGATCGTCTTTCTCCATTTCGTCCGATCTCGTCGACGTCCGCAACGTCGTCTCCATCGCCTACGGCAAGGTCGGTGTTTCCAGCACCGGCGACATCCGCTTCCTGAAGGCGACGGCCAGCGCCAGCGCCGGCCTCGGCTACGTCACCATTCTGGGCGCGGGCGGCGATCTCGACCTTACTGCGGCGCAGATCTATCCGGCCTCCGGCACCGACGCGATCGCCGCGGCCGGCGGGGTCGAGTCGGCGGGCAGTTCGTTCGGCTACACGCGGTTCAGCGACGCCGGTTCGCGGCTGACCGTGCACGGCACGGGAACGGTGCCCGGCATGCCCTATTCGGTGTTCGGCAATCTGACCCTGCTGGCCGAGACGATCGAGCAAGGCGGCGTCGTTCGCGCCCCGATGGGGCAGATCAAGCTCGGCGCCGTCGGCTCGGCCTTCGGCCAAGCGATCAATACCACCAGCCTCATCGAACTCCTGCCCGGCAGCATCACGTCGATCAGCGCCAACGGACTGGTCGTCCCCTATGGCGGCACCGTCGACGGCATCACCTACACGGTGGATGGCTTTGCCCCTGTGACCCCGTCCCTGCTCAACGGCCGCTACCAACAGGTGCAGCAGCTATCGACCTATTTCAACGTCGGCGTCGTCTTCACCGGCTCCTCCGTTCAGACCGATTCCGGATCGTTGATCGACCTGTCGGGCGGTGGCACCCTCGCCGGCGCCGCCTTCGTCTCCGGCCGCGGCGGGTCGGTCGATCCGCTGCTAACGCCGCTCGCCAACGCCGGCATCCACAGCTTCAGCAGCGCTTCGAACAAAGTCTATGCCATCGTGCCGGGCGTGGTCACCGCGCCGGTGGCCGGCGGATACAACACGATCTGGACCGGCGGCGCCCCGTCGATCGGCAAGCAGATCAAGATCCCGGCCGGCGTGCCGGGTCTGCCGGCCGGCACCTACACGTTGCTGCCGGCCAACTACGCGCTGCTGCCGGGCGCCTACCGGGTCGAACTCGGCGCGCGGACCGATCAGGCCATGAGCCCGGCGCTCGCCGGCGGCTCCTATGTGCTGACCGGCCATCAGGGCGTCGCCAACACCGCCATTCAGGATGCGCTGGCGACCCGCCTGGTCATCACGCCCGGCGCTGCGGTGCGCAGCTACGCTCAGTTCAACGAACAGAGCTATGGTGACTTCATCGTAAGTTCGGCCGCGCAGTTCGGCACGCGGCGCACGCTGACCGAAGCCGACGGCAAATTCCTCACCTTCGATCTGACGCCCGACGCCAATCGGGCCGCGAACAGCGCCCTCAAGATCAACGGCGCGATCAATTTCGCCGGCGCTGCCGGCGGCCTCGACGGCACGCTGTTTCTGACCACCGGCGCCAACCTTGTCGGCGCCGACCTGGTGATCACCGGGCCAGGCAGCACGACCACCAACACGGCGAGCCGGACCACGGTGAGCGCGGATACGCTGGCCGCCATCGGTGCGCCCAACCTCGTGCTCGGCGGCCGGCCCTATGATAACGGCACGATCGCGAGCGTCGATCGCGGCAATCTCGATCTGGTCAGTTCGCTGACGATCGAGTCCGGCGCCCGCATCGTCGGCTCGCAAGTCATGGCCTTCTCCGCCACCAACATCACGCTGCAAGCCGGCGCCGAGATCAACACGCTCGGGCGCGGTTTCCGGGGCCTCGATTCGAGCTCGGGTCTGGCGTTCGGCTCCGCGCCGTCACGCGATCCCGTCTACTACACGTTCCTCGCCGTCTCGAACGGCTCGATCATCCTCAACGCCAGTTCGGGCGTCGGCAGCGGCAGCATCGTCATGAACGACGGCGCCGCGCTGTATTCGGAAGGCACCATCGGCTTCTACTCGCCGACCGGGCTGCAGACCAACGGCAGCGTCAAGCTCGGCACCCGCAATTTGGCGCTCAGCGTGGCCTCGTTCAACATCGGGTCGGCGGAGGCGCTCGCCGCGGTGCCGAACCTTCCGGTCGGGCTGCGGTTCGACCAAAATTTCCTCGAGACGCTGCTGTCGGGCGGCGGCGCTGCCGGCGCGCCGGCGGTCGAGCATCTGATCATGACGGCGAGCCAGTCGATCAACTTCTTCGGCTCGGTCGATCTGTCGACCTTCGATCCGGTGACCGGCCGCTCGCGGCTGGAAGAACTGGTGCTGGCGAGCCCAGCCATCTACGGCTATGGCTCCAGCTCCGACCGCGTGCATCTCGCCACCAGCCGGCTGGTCTGGACCGGCGGCCGGGTGTACGACCCGGTCGTCACTGGGGTCAACAGTACCCCGCAATTCAAAAGCGCGACGCCGCCCGAGCGGCTCGGCGGTCTCGGCGACAGCGGAAGCTTCGTCGTCGATGCCCGCGAGGTCGTGTTCGGCTATTCGGCCTCCGCGCAGCCCGACGCCAATCTGGTGTTCAACCGCCTGATGCTCGGCTTCGGCAGCGCCGTGTTCAACGCGGCCGAGCGAGTGACGGCGAACAACAAGGGCACCGTCTCAGTCTATGCGAGTGGTCCTGCGATCGGCAGCAGCTTCGATCCGGCCAGCTATCAGGGTGTCGGCGGCAATCTCCTTTTCAACACGCCGCTGATCACCGGCGATGCTGCGGCCAATCTCGCCATCTACGGCAACGTGGTGACCTTCGCGTCGACCGGTGTAACTCCGGGCAACGCCGGCGGGCTCGGCGCGACGCTGGCCGTCACCGCTGACACGCTGCGGGTCGACACCTCGGTGCTGCTGCCCGGCGGCGCGCTGACGCTGACGGCGCGGCAGGATTTGCTGATCGACTCCGGCGCAAGGCTCGATCTGTCCGGCCACGCCGTCGCCATCGGCCGAGCCGTGCGCCAAGCTTGGGCCGGCGATGTGACGCTGACGAGCCTGAACGGCAATGTCACCCTGGCGGCGGGCTCGGTTGTCGATCTGTCGTCCGACGGCAGCGATGCCGGCACCCTCAAGCTGCGGGCCGCCGGGACGGCGCGACTCGCCGGCACGCTGATGGGCAGCGGCGGCGGCCACGGCGCCCGCGACGGCGCTTTCGATCTCACCACAGCATCGCTGGGCGGCGATCTGAGCGCCGACTTCGCCGTACTCAACCAGAAGCTCAATGCCAGCGGCTTCGCCTACAGCCGCAGCTTCGCGTTCAGCAGCGGCGATCTCGTCGTCGGTAGCGACGTCAAGGCCCGCAACGTGGCGATTACTGCCGATGGCGGCGGCCTGATCGTCGATGGCCGCATCGACGCCTCGGGTCTGCGCACCGGCGCGATCCGGCTTGCCGCGCGCGACGATGTGGTGCTGACCGGCAGTGCGGTGCTGGACGTGCATGGCACGCAACTGGTGATCGACAGTTATGGCCAACCGATCGAAGCCTCCAACCGCAACTCCATCGAACTTGGTACCAGGCAGGGCTGGATTCGGATCGGCGGCGGCGCCACGATGGACACGTCGTCGCCGGACGGCATCGCCCGCGGCCGGGTCGACATCAATGCGCGCCGCAGCAGTGAGACGGGTGGCGACGTGGATATCGACGCGCCGGCGCCGCTGAATTTGCGCGGCATCGCCAGCCTCGCCGTCAATGCCTATTGGACCTACAGCCCGACCGATGCCGCCGGCACCATCGTGCAGGACAACACGGCGACCGGCATTGTATCCGGTGCGGTCGGGTTGGCGCAGATCGATGCGACGAACCAGATATTCTACGCCAACGCGCTCGCCAACAGCGCGCTCCAGGATCGGCTGGCCGGCCTGAAGAGCATCGGCGCCGCCTATCATTTCCGCCCAGGTGTCGAGATCGTCTCGAGCGCGGCGTCGGGCGGCAAGCTGACGGTGGTGGGCGATCTCGATCTGGCGGGCTATCGCTACGGGTCGAACGCCGACCGCGATCCGGCGTCCGCGACCTACGGCTCCGGCGAGCCGCTTGCGCTGATGATTCGCGCCAGCGGCGACCTCACCATCAAGGGCAGCATCACCGACGGATTCGGCCAGCCCAAATCGAGTCCCGACGAGGTCAATTTCCGCGACCGGCCGCAGAACGGCGCTGTCACGGTGATTCCGGCCTATGCTCCCCCTTACGATGATTACACGCCGACGGAAGATATGACTCTCGGGGAGGATTGGGTCGTCCCTTATTATTATTACGATGGCACAACCAGATTATATGTCAGTACCGACCGCGGTTACTTCTATTCGGGTGATTTAATTCCCGCCGGCACGAAAATTCTGTGGACCGGTGACACCTATTTTTTCTTCGGCGGGGATCAGCTCGTGCCGGCGGCCGCCAACATCGTCCGTCTGTCGCAGGGCAAGATCTATGCGATCGCGCCGATGCTGGCGCCGGGCGCCATGTCGGCGTCGATCCGCCTGGTCGGCGGCGCCGATCTCGCCTCGGGCGACAGCCGCGCTTTGCTGCCCGCCGACAGGCTCGGCGGCGCCGGTAATCTCGTGCTGGACGACTACCACACCCATTCGCCGACCAAGATGGGCGCCGACACTCGCCAGACTGAAATCGCCAGCGTGATCCGCACCGGCACCGGCGACCTCGATCTTCTGGCCGGTGGCTCGCTGAGCCAGCGCTCGCTGTTCGCGGTCTATACGGCCGGCACGCAGCAGGACCTGCCGAGCGGCAACAGCGCCTACATCATCAAGCAGCCGGCGATTCAATTGCCGATCGGCACAGGGCTGGAATCCACCTACAACGACCGCGCCAACTACTTCCCCGATCACGGCGGCGATCTGCGGGTGTCGGTGCAGGGCAACCTGTCGGGCTACAACGCCAATCTGAGCCTGATGGGTGACGGCGGCGACTGGCTGATGCTGCAGGGGGCGCCCGACCTCGGACTGCCGGCCGCCTGGTCGGTCAATTTCGGCAACTACAAAGGCCAGGTCTACGTCAGCGGACCGCTCGGCTTCGGCACCTATGGCGGCGGCAACGCCACCGTGCTGGTCGGCGGCAACGCCGGCGGGATCGGTATGACCAACATCTATGCGCCCAATCGGGTGACCACCGGACTGTCGGTCGCGGTCGGATCCACTGGCCGCGTGCTGGCGGACGGCACGCTGGTTGAAACCGGCGGCGGCGATCTCACCGTGCGGATCGGCGGCCGCCTGAACCCGCTCAGCGCGGGCGGCCAGGTCACCAATCTGCGCGGCAGCGTCTCGCTGCAGGCGGCCGAGATCGGCAGCATCGGCAAAGCCTATGCAACGGCGCTGCCCGGCGATCCTCGCCCGGCGGATTTCACCAGTGCCGCCAACATCGCTTTCTCGGTTCTGGGGCCGTCGCTCCGCCTCGGCGACGCCGCCGCGGCCATCCGCTCGCAGGGCAGCGCTCTGCTTGGCACATTGGGCGAAATCGGCATCAGCCAGGCGCAGAACGTCAGCTCCTATGGCGACGTAGCCGGTCCGGGGAACACGTCGATCGTGACCTGGTTCTCGCTCTACCAACCCTCGACGGCGGTCGATGTGGCGTCGCTCGGCGGCGACCTGTTTCCGTTCATGGTGGGTGACGGGCTCTACGCGCCGCCGCAGTTCAGAGCCGCCGCGCTGAGTGGCAGCATCTATGCGACCGCCTCGCAGGTGCCGTCGGCCCGGGCCAGTTTCGAATTGCTGGCGCAGGGCTCGATCTATGGCAGCGGCGGCGTCGTGATGTCGGCGGCCGATCCTGCGCTGGTGCCGACGCCGTTCCACCCTGCATTTGCGCAAGTGCGCACCGGCTCCGTGTTTCTGACCAACGCGATATCCACCACGAGAGGAGCTTTGGTCGCTTTCGGCCCCGATGCGCCGACCTTCGACCTTCACGCCGGCGATCCGGAGCCGGTGCGGATCTACGCGGCCAACGGCGACATCGTCGGTCTCACGCTGTCGACCGCGAAGCGGCTCGACATGGAGGCCGGCGGCGACATCGTGATGACCACGACGGATACCAACAACTCGACCAGCGTGACGATCCTGCATGCGAACGCCACCGATGTCTCGACGGTGACGGCCGGCGGCAAGATCATCTATCCGCGCATCACCGTGAAGGGACCCGGCGAGCTCGCGATCACCGCCGGCAGCGACATCTATCTTGGCAACCTCGGATCCATCACCAGCAGCGGCCCGGCTTATGCGGCGGACCTGCGGCCCGGCGCGTCGATCGCGCTGCTCGCCGGCGCCGGTACGGCGGGGCCGAACTACGCGGCGATCGCGGCGCTCTATCTCGATCCCGCCAATCTTGCAGTCGCCGGCACGCCGCTCGCCGACCAGCCCGGCAAGATCGCCAAGACCTACGAGGTCGAGCTGAAGAGTTGGCTGGCGCAGCGCTTTGGCTACGGCGCGACCAACGACGCCGATGCGCGTGCTTATTTCGGCAAGCTCGCGCCTGAGCAGCAGAACATCTTCCTGCGCCAGGTATATTTCGCCGAGTTGAAGGCCGGCGGCCGCGAGTACAACGACTCGTCGTCGACCCGCTACGGCTCCTACCTGCGCGGCCGGCAGATGATCGCGGCGCTGTTCCCGGATCGCGATGCGGGCGGCAAGCCGATCGCCTATGACGGCGACTTCGTGATGTTCGGCGATAACGGCGTCCGGACCATTGCCGGCGGGGACATCAGCATCCTGACGCCCGGCGGCCGTCAGGTGCTTGGCGTCGAGGGCAAGGTGCCGCCGGGCACTGCGGGTGTGATCACGCAGGGGCAGGGCGACATCTCGCTGTACTCGCAAGGCTCGATCCTGCTCGGGCTCTCCCGCATCATGACGACATTCGGCGGCAATATCCTGGCGTGGTCGGCGCAAGGCGACATCAACGCCGGCCGCGGCTCCAAGACCACGTTGGTCTACACGCCGCCGAAGCGCATCTACGATCGCTACGGCAACGTCAGGCTGTCGCCGCAGGTGCCGTCGACCGGCGCCGGCATCGCCACCCTCAACCCGGTGCCCGGCACCACCGCCGGCGATATCGACCTGATCGCGCCGCTCGGCACCATCGACGCCGGCGAGGCCGGCATCCGTGTCTCCGGCAACATCAACCTGGCAGCGCTGCAGATCGTCAACGCCGCCAATATTCAGGTTCAGGGCGCCTCGACCGGTCTGCCGACCGTGCAGGGTCCGCCCGTTGCCGCCCTCACCAATGCCAACAATGTTGCCGGCGCTGCCACGCCGGCCGCCGCGGCGCCCGCCCAGAATAACGATCGTCCGTCGATCATTCTGGTCGAATTCCTCGGCTTCGGCGGGGGCGACGGCGAAGGCGACAATCGGCCCGCCAACAAACCAGCAAGTGGGCAGAAGCAAAGCTACGATCCAAACGCACCGATCAAAGTCGTCGGCTACGGACCAATCAAGCCGTCGGAGACCAGCGACCTCACCGAAGAGGAAAAGCGCGCACTGGCGCGATGATCGAGGCGGGATGTCTCCGGCGGAGGGAGAAGGGCGGCAGGCGTATGACCCGATCGCGCTGCCGTTCCTCCAGATGCCGTGGAGAGCTGCTGCTGCGTTACTTCGATGGATTTTGATCGCCGGAGCAGGCCGACAAAGGTGCGGTGTGCCGGGATGCCTTTGCCCGAAGTAACTGCCATGAGCGTGCCGCTGCCGATCGCTTTCTGTAAGCCTCTGCTTCATAGGCCTTAAGGCCCATAGCGGTCGCAGTGATTGCTGATGCTTCGGCAATCACGGCAAGTGCATACCGCTCGATTGATCTGACAGCATGATCATCTTTGATCAGGACGGCACGCGAAAAAGACGGCGTGTCTCAGCCTGCACTATGAAAGCCAATCCTCGAAAAGATGAGCTACGAACCTCGGTGCCGGCGTATTTGCTTGCGACGCGCTCGTTGAGCGACGTTGCGAACGGTTACAAGGTTCTGATGAAGTAGCACATGGATAGCAGGCTGAACTCGATCGATGATGAAGCTGGCACGGCGAACGCCTGTCCGGCGCAGGCGATGCGCATGGCTGCGTCAACGCCGGCCTTCCCGGCGCTCGAAGGCCGGCATCCCTGCTTCAGCACCACGGCCGAGGGACATTCGCGTAGCGCGCGGTTACACCTGCCGGTCAGCCCGGGCTGCAACATTGATTGCGCGTTCTGCATTCGCGATTTCAACCGGCGCGACCAGCGTCCCGGCGTCGCCACACGGTTGCTGACGCCGGAGCAGGCGGTCGACATCGTCGAGCGGGCGCTGGAGTTGTGTCCCACGATCAATGTGGTCGGCATCGCCGGCCCCGGCGATCCTCTGGCGACGCCGCACGCGCTCCGCACATTTGCCTTGGTGCACGAGCGCTGGCCGGAGCTGGTGCTGTGCCTGTCGACGAACGGCCTGATGCTGCCCGAGCGCATCGAGGAGATTGCAGCGGTCGGCGTCACGACGCTGACGGTGACGGTCAATTCCGTCGATCCGCTGATCCAGGCGCAGATCACCCCGAAGATCGCGTGGCAGCGCAAGCGCGTCGACGGCGTCGCGGCCGCCGAGCGACTGATCGCCAATCAGCTCGAGGGCATCGCCCGCGCGGCTGCGCTCGGGCTGACCATCAAGATCAACACCGTGCTGATTCCGACTGTCAATGACCATCATATCGGCGCCGTCGCCGAACGCGCCAGCGCGGCGGGCGCGCATCTCATCAACATCATACCGCTGATTCCGCAGCACGGATTCGCGCATCTGCCGGCGCCCGGCATGATCGCGCGCCATGCCGCACGGACGGCAGCCGCGCAGCATCTGCGCGTGTTCACGCATTGCCAGCGCTGCCGCGCCGACGCTGCGGCATTCCCGGCGTCAGCGACTATGCGGCGCAGCTCTACGGCGACGGCCTCAGCGCCGAATCGACTTTTTCCCACGGCTGAGGCCGATCACAACTGGAGAAGCCGACATGGCGAGACAACTCAAACAGATCGCGATCTACGGCAAAGGCGGAATCGGCAAGTCGACGACCACTTCGAACATCAGCGCCGCGCTGGCCGAGGCCGGCTACAAAGTGATGCAGTTCGGCGCCGATCCCAAGGCCGACTCCACCAACACCCTGCGCGGCGGCGAGTACATCCCGTCCGTGCTCGACCTGCTGGCAGAGAGGCGGCGGGTCGATGCCTATGAGGCGATCTTCGAAGGCTTTGGCGGCATCTATTGCGTCGAGGCCGGCGGCCCGCAGCCCGGCGTCGGCTGCGCCGGTCGCGGCATCATCACTGCGGTGGAGCTTTTGAAGCAGCAACGCGTGTTCGAGGAATTGAATATCGACATCGTGATCTATGACGTGCTCGGCGACGTGGTGTGCGGCGGCTTCGCCGTGCCGGTGCGCGAAGGCATCGCCGAGCACGTCTTCACCGTATCGTCGTCGGATTTCATGGCGATCTACGCCGCCAACAATCTGTTCCGCGGCATCGAACGGTTCTCCAATTCCGGCGGCGCGCTGCTCGGCGGGATCATCGCCAACTCGATCAACACCGATTTCCAGCGCGAAATCATCGACGATTTCGCGGCGCGCACCGACACCCCCATCGTGCAGTACGTGCCGCGGTCGCTCACCGTGACGCAAGCCGAACTGAGCGGCCGGACGACCATCGAAGCCGCGCCGGACTCGGCGCAGGCTGACGTCTATCGCCAACTCGCCAAGCGCATCGCCGAGCACACCGACTCCAAGGTGCCGACGCCGCTCAATCCGCAGCAACTGCGCGAATGGTCGGCGCGCTGGGCGGATCATCTCGTTGCGGCGGAGCGCGCCGAGGCCGAACGAAGCCGCGAGCCCGCGTAATCGCGTCGATCATGCCGGCGCGCGGGAAACGATCCGGACCTGTTCGAGTGGAGCATCTGCGATGACCCTCAATCTCAAGACCTCGACCGTCGAGACCCGCGAACAGCGGCTCGGCACGATTATCGGCTGGGACGGCACGGCCTCGAAGCTCGCCGACGAATCCGCGTTCTCGCGCGGCGAGTGCGGCGGCTGCGGATCCAAGGCGCGGCGGGTGTGCGAACTGGAAGGGCCGTTCACCCAGGGCTCGGTGTGCAGCGAGCAGATGGTGGAATGCCAGGCCGGCAACATCCGCGACGCGGTGCTGATCCAGCATTCGCCGATCGGCTGCGGGGCCGGGCAGGTGATCTACAACTCGATCTATCGCAACGGCTTGGCGATGCGCGGCCTGCCGGTGCAGAATATCCGCTTCATCTCGACCAATTTGCGCGAGCGCGACATGGTCTATGGCGGCGCCGACAAGCTCGCCGTGGCCATTCGGGCGGCGGTGGAGCGCCACGCGCCGAAAGCGGTGTTCATCGCCACGTCCTGCGCCAGCGGCATCATCGGCGACGACGTCGAAAGCGTCGCGCGCGCCGCCGAGGCGGAGTTCGGCATCCCGATCATCCCACTACACTGCGAGGGCTTCAAGTCAAAGCACTGGTCGACCGGCTTCGACGCCACCCAGCACGGCATCCTGCGCCAGATCGTGCGTAAGAATCCGGAGAAGCGACAGGACGACCTGATCAACGTCATCAATCTGTGGGGCACCGATGTCTTTACCCCGATGCTGGCCGAACTTGGCCTGCGGGTGAACTACGTCGTCGACATGGCGACCGTGGAGCAATTGGCGCAGATGTCGGAGGCAAGGGCGACCGTGAGCTTTTGCTACACGCTCGGAACCTACCTCGCGACGGCCTTGGAGCAGGAATTCGGCGTCGAGCAGATCAAGGCGCCGCAGCCTTACGGCTTTCCCGGCACCGACGCCTGGCTGCGCGAACTCGCCCGCGTCACCGGGCGCGAGTCGCAAGCCGAGGATTATATCGCCCGCGAACACGCACGGGTGAAGCCGTTGCTCGACGAACTGCGTCCGAAGCTGAGGGGCCTCAAGGGCTACGTCGCGACCGGCTCGGCCTATTCGCACGGACTGATCGGCGTTTTGCGCGAGATCGGCGTCGAGGTCGACGGTTCGCTCGTGTTCCACCACGACCCGGTCTACGACAGCGAGGATCCCCGACAGGACTCGCTCGGTCATCTGGTCGAGCACTACGGCGACGTCAGACATTTCACCGTCGGCAATCGCCAGCAGTATCAGTTCTACAATCTGCTGCAGCGGGTGAAGCCGGACTTCATCATCATCCGCCACAACGGTCTCGCGCCACTGGCGGCCCGCCTCGGCATTCCGGCGATCCCACTCGGGGACGAGCATCATGCGCTGGGTTATCAGGGCATGGTCAATCTCGGCGAGTCGATCCTGGCAGCGCTGCAGCATCGCAAATTCCATCAGGACATCGCGCGCCGCGTGAGCCTTCCCTACAAACAGTCGTGGCTGTCGCAGCAGGATCCGTTCGCGCTGTCCCGCGCCGCCGTCGCGTAAAGGTTCTTTCCGAATGGCTATCCTTGCCCTCAAGTCGCGTCCGACCGAAGTCACGCCGGAGGCCGATACGTCCGGCCCCATCGAACTGGTGCGCTACGTCTGCGCAATCGGCGCGATGCAGAGCGCGGCGGCGATCCCGCGGGTGGTGCCGATCACCCATTGCGGCCCCGGCTGCGCCGACAAGCAGTACATGAACCTCGCATTCTACAACGGCTTTCAGGGCAGCGGCTATGGCGGCGGACCGGTGGTGCCGAGCACCAACGCGTCGCAGCGCGAGGTGATCTTCGGCGGTGTCGACCGACTGCGCGAACTGATCGAGTCGGCCCAGCTCGTGCTCGACGCCGATCTGTTCGTGGTGCTGACCGGCTGCATCCCCGATCTCGTTGGCGACGACGTGGGCTCGGTCGTGCGCGACTTTCAGAAGAAGGGCGTGCCGATCGTCTATGCGGAGACGGGGGGATTCCGCGGCAACAATTTCACCGGCCACGAGGCGGTGACCCGGGCAATCATCGAGCAATATCTCGGTCCGTGGAACGGCGTGCGCGAGCAGGGGCTCGTCAACCTGTGGTCACTGCTGCCGTATCAAAACACATTCTGGCGCGGCGATCTCGAAGAGATCAAGCGGCTGCTGGAAAGCATAGGTCTGAAGGTCAATGTGCTGTTCGGTCCGGATTCGGCGGGACTTGGCGAGTGGCGGAACATCCCCCGCGCGCAATTCAATCTCGTGCCGTCGCCGTGGCTCGGGCTGGCGACCGCGAAGCTACTGGAAGAGCGTTACGACCAGCCGTTCTTGCACATTCCGGTGTTGCCCATCGGCGCGCGGCAAAGCGGCGAGTTCCTGCGCCAGGTCGCCGACTTCGCCGGCCTTGCGCCGGAGCCGGTCGAAGCGGTCATCGCCGCAGAGGAGACGCGCTACTACAACTACATCGACGGCTTCACCGATTTCTATTCAGAATATTGGTGGGGGCTGCCGGCGCGGTTCGCGGTGGTCGGCGACAGCGCCTACAATCTGGCGCTGACAAAATTTCTCGTCACCCAGCTTGGGCTGATCCCGGCCAAGCAGATCGTCACCGAGGATCCGCCGGTCGAGCATCGGGACGCGATCCGGGAGCAGTTCCGCACGATCGACCACGACGTCTCGGTCGAGGTCGAATTCGCCGAGGACAGCTATCTGATTCACGAGGCGATCCGGAAGGCTGATTTCGGTCACAAGCCGCCGATCATCTTCGGCACCACATGGGAGCGCGACCTGGTCAAGGAGATGAAGGGCTCGCTGATCGAAGTGGGGTTTCCGTCGTCCTACGAGGTCGTGCTGTCCCGCAGCTACGTGGGTTATCGCGGCGCGCTGTCGCTGCTCGAGCGGATCTACAGCACGGTGGTCAGCCACAGCGCCTGAGCCGTGGGTCGCGTGACGATGCGGCTGGGGGAGTCCCCCGCAATCGAACCGCTAAGGTCGGTCAGTGACATGTCGGCGGGTCGCCGAGACCGCGTTCATCCCATGTCAGGCCCAGGCCGATGGCGTGTCGACGTCGCCGGTCCAGGAATAGATCGCGAGCAGGGGCTCGCTCTCGGTGCGCATCGCGTGCACCACGTTGCTGTCGTGCAGGGTCGCCTCGCCCGGCGTGCGCGACGAGGTCGTCGAGCCCATGGTCCAATGCGGATGCCCGACAAGAATGCGGTAGAGCTCGACGGCCGGATGGCGGTGCGGCAGGTAGTGCGTGTGCGGCCCGATCAACGTCAGGCCGAAGCAGACCTCGCGGCTGACGATTGGGGCCAGCGGGCCGATCAGTTCGGTCCATCCCATCGCTGCATCGAGCCCAGGCGCATCGTCGCGCGGCGCATAACCGTAGCGCCAGGGCAGGTGAGCCGCGACCGGCCGCAGCGCCGCAGCAATGTCCGGTGCCTGACGAGACGCGAGGTCGAGGACTGCGGGAAGCTGCTTCGTCAGAGGATGATGCGTCGGTCGGGCCGGATTCGGCACCGCGGTGGCGGCGGCGAGCAGCGCCTCGACGCGCCCGATCTCGTCGTGCGCTGCGGCGTCGGCGCCGGCCGGATCGGCGAACGCTCGACGTAACGCTGACACGAGGTCGAGCAGGCGTATACTTTCGTCGTCAGCGTTCATTGCGTCGGGCTCGATTGCTGCACCACATAAGTCTGGCCGATCCACGCACCGCTTCGACGCGCCTCCCATGCCGCGATCACGCCGACTTCTTTCCTGCGAAATTGCGATTGGAGTGACTAATCGATTCGCGAGCGCCTGAGAGAAGCGCGCTCTAATAGGGTGGTCTGATTGCTCCCAAGAACGCTGCCAGACGCCGGATTCGATGCCTTCAATGTACTTGGCTGCAATGTTGTTGGATAGGCGAAAGTCGTAGCCGCCGTTGTGTTGATAGTGAGCTGGTACCAATTGCCGAAGCGTGTAGTGAAAATCTGCTGTATCTCGCCGGCAAACGAAAATCGGGCTCTGGCTTCTGCCTCGATTTGGAATTGGTCCCGGAGTTCCGCCAACTTACTATCACATTCCATTAACAACTTGTTTGCTGACGGCACGATCAACGGTGAGGCGCAGCGGACGATTGGGTATGTCTTGGGGGACAGCATGTCGAATTGGGACTTCATTATCAAACCTGCCCGCGGTCTTGCGCGGGCCGCGATCGCCGGCGTGGCGTTGCTCGCAGCGGGCGGTGCGGCGTCCGCCGACCCGGTCAGCCCTGCGGGGTGGACAGCCGGTATCGCACTCGGCGCGCCGTTGCCGGAAGGCGTGTACTTCATCAATACCGCGACCTATTTCGAGCGTTCGCCGAAGTCGGGCACCGGTGCGCCGACGATCGATGCGGGCGTGAACATCCCGGTGGTGGCGTGGGCGACGCCGCTCACGATCCTCGGCGGCCGCGTCGAGGTGCTCGGCATCGTGCCGGAGTTGGCGGTCGGGGTGAACCCCAATGCCGGCGTCGGCAGCAGCTCCTGGCGCGACTTCTACAATCCCGCAGGCCTCGTCGGCGTCGCCTGGGATCTCGGTGGCGGTTTCGGCTTCGCCAACTATATCGGCGCCTTTGCGCCGGTGAACACGGCGCTCGGCAATACACTGAACCTCGGCGGCAACTACTGGACCTTCCTCGAACTCGCCACGCTCGCCTACAATCGCGATACCTGGAGCGCCACGGCCAACTTCACCTATTCGAGCAGCGGCAACGATCGCAGTACTGGCATCCACATTCAGCCGGACACCGCGCAGATCGACTTCACGATCACCAAACACTTCAATAAATGGGAAGTTGGTCTGGTCGGCTACGGTTCGACCGACCTCGGCGATCCGTGGCCCCTGCGCACCGCCGGTGGTCTCTATGGTCGCAAGCAGAGCCAGTTCGCACTCGGCGGTCTCGTCGGCTACAATTTCGGCCCGGTGATCACGCAGTTCTATCTGACCCGCGACGTCGCCGAGAGCAACTATTCGGGCTACGATACGCGGTTCTGGTCCCGCGTGATCGTGCCGCTGTGGAATCCGGATGCGCCGGCGAAGAAACCGCTGATCGTAAAGTAACCCGGACGGGAGTCGATCCATCCCACGCGTTGCGCTCGGCGGCCGGTCCCAAGGCATCGTGCCGCCGACGCCATTTCGTCGGCGGTCGGATCGAGTCAGGCGACGCGGCTGAGAACAAGGCCGGACGGTCGGCGGAATGATCGTCGCTTTCGGTCGAGCCACACGATGTGCGGCGAAGCCGCCGCGGCCGGCGCAGCCAACGCCCGGCGGCGGGCCGCCGAGCTCGACGCAGAAGATGCTGCCGAAGCCTGAAAGATCGCCTCAGAGGTATCGGCCCAGTGACGCTCCGCGCGGAGGTCGAGCACTGAAGGGTGAGAGGCTGCCGCGCAGTGTGTTGCTGGAGTCGGCTGTGTGTTGAAACCGAACAGCATCGTTTCTGTGGCAGGCTTAACCGCCTCTTCCATGGGGGCGGTCTACGCCAGCGTCGTGGCTGTGTCGGCGTTCCAGCCGAGCGATGCGGGGGGACGTTCAGCCGTGCGAGAAGGTCGGCTCGGCTTCGAGCGCGTTGCCGTCGAGTTCGGGGACGTAGTCGCTGAGGCCTCGGACGCCGCAGGCGTCGGCGCGGCACTGTGTGCAATCGTGGAACACACGCAAATGGCGCTCGGCCTCAGCGCGCGCCACGTAGCGCTTCATCAGCCCCGGTGACGGCAGATGCGCGAAGCGGTGCTGGGGGATCAACGGGACGATCGTGATCAGCTGCGCTCCGGCGGCAGCCACCTCCGCGGCGACGTCGCCGATGTGATCCTCGTTGACGGTCGGGATCAGCATTGTGTTGACCTTAATGGTCAGCCCAAGGGCGGCTGCCCGGGCGATGCCGTCGAGCTGATTGGCGATGAGGCGCTCGCCTGCTGCCACGCCGTCGAGCCGGTGGCGCTGCCAAGTGATCTTCGGGGTGATCTGCGCCTGGATCGTCGGTTCGATGGCGTTGACCGTCACGGTCAGGGTCTCGACTCCGAGTTCGGCGAGCTGGTCGACACGCTCGGGCAGCATCAGCCCGTTGGTGGAAAGGCACAAGGAGAGCTGCGGCCAGCGCGCCCGCACCGCCGCGAAGGTGTCGAGCGCGTGGTTGGTCGCCAGCGGATCGCCGGGGCCGGCGATCCCGATCACCGAGAGCGTCGGGAAATGCTGCAACGCGCGCTCGACAATGCCGAGGGCCTGATCCGTCGTGAGCACCCGGTATGCGCTGCCGGGCTGCTGGTTACTGCAATTTAAGTCCCGCATACAGAACGAGCAGTCGATGTTGCAGTCCGGACTGACCGGCAGATGCAGCCGGCCCGGCTGGATGTCGCCTTCAAAAGTGCTGCTGAAGCAGGGTTGGCGTCCCCGCAGCGCCGGGAACGCTGGCGTCGGCGCGGCCTGGACGTCGCTGGTGATCGCCTTGAGTTGGATCGTCATGCGGCGTTCCGCGCCCGCAACAGATCACTGCCGGCAAGCTCACGAACCGCCGTCGCGACGCTGTCGTCGGTTTCGAATACAAGAATGCCGAGCGCGTTCAGGCGATTGACGCCGCATTCGCCGATCTTCGCCACGATCACCGCCTTGCAATCGGCCACAAGATCGACCGACAGGTCGAGCGGATCGGGGCCTTCGCCGCCGCGTGCGGCGCCGCAGCCGGGCGTATTGCGCCGCGTCTCCAACAGCCGCGGCTCGTCCGAGGAAAAATCCCAGATCTGGAATTGCAGCGCGTAGCCGAAATGATCCGTGATGCCGACACCATTCCCGGTCGCAATTGCGACCTTAATGGGTCCGGTATCAGTAAGCGGCAAAGCCATCGGAACCGCAACGGCTGCGAGCCGGCGATGTCGGCTCAGTCGACCGCGGAAATTGCGGACAATGATTAGTTAACGCATTCTGCGGAGGAATGGCTGTTGTTGTCGCCGCGTTTGGATGATGCGTGTTCTTTCGATCGAGGGCCCGTCATCAAATCGATGCTACGCTGTCGCTAACTGGTATCAGTCTGCCGCCGTGTTCCTGGGGCGAGCGCAGCCAGGCAAGTGTCACCAAAGCCGCGCCTGAAGCGCGCCGTGGCTCCGGCGACTGCTGGACGGAGTTCCCGAACGGAGAACTGGATGTCGTGCAACGCCCGGCGGCGATGCATTTGTTCTGTGCCGCGGCGCGCGAAGCTGCGTTCTTTCTGAACTGACGGCAGTGTATTGACGACGTGCCGCCACAGGATCAGTTAGCTGGTGAGACGTGGCCGCTTCGGCCATCACGCGATATGGTGAGACGCGCCGTGAGCCTTGCAGAATTCGCCAAATGGAAAACGGACGCGCCGAAAGGCGTGCTCGATCTGATCGGCAACACGCCGCTGGTTGAATTGACGCGGCTCGACGTCGGACGATGCCGGCTGTTTGCCAAGCTCGAAGGCCAGAACCCCGGCGGCTCGATCAAGGATCGCCCGGCGCTGGCAATGATCGAGGCATTCGAGCGCAGCGGCGAGCTCCGACCCGGCGGGACGCTGGTGGAAGCGACCGCAGGCAACACCGGGCTCGGCCTGGCGCTGATCGCCGCGCTCAAGGGCTATCGCCTGATCCTGGTCATACCCGACAAGATGAGCCGCGAGAAGGTGCTGCACCTCAAGGCCATGGGCGCCGAGGTGGTGATGACGCGATCGGACGTCGGCAAGGGGCATCCGGCCTACTACCAGGATCTCGCCGACAAAATCACGCGCGAGACGCCGGGCGCCGTGTTCGTCAATCAGTTCGCCAATCCGGCCAACCCGCTGGCGCACGAATTCGGCACTGGGCCGGAGATCTGGGAGCAGATGGATCACCGCGTCGACGCGATCGTGTGCGGCATCGGCTCGGGCGGCACACTCAGCGGCATCGGCCGATTCTTCCAGCGCGCGTCGCCCGCCACCGAGATGGTGCTGGCCGACCCGAAAGGCTCGGTCCTGGTCGACGTCGTCGAAGGGCGTCAGCCCGGCGAGGTCGGCAGTTGGCTGGTCGAGGGCATCGGCGAAGACTTCGTGCCGGACAATGCCGATCTCAAGCTGGTTGCGCGCGGCTACACGATCAGCGACGCCGAATCGTTCCATGCGGCGCGTGATCTGCTGCGGCACGAAGGCATCCTCGCCGGGTCGTCATCGGGCACCCTGCTGGCGGCAGCGCTGCGCTACTGCCGCGAACAGGACCGGCCGAAGCGCGTGGTGACGCTGCTGCCGGACGGCGGCAACAAATATCTGTCGAAGATGTTCAATGACACCTGGATGGCCGACCAGGGATTCGTCGAGCGCCGTCACGACGGCGATCTACGCGACCTGATCGTGCGACGCCACGACGAGGGCGCGTCGATCACAGTGGCGCCGGGCGACACGTTGAATTTCGCCTATTCGCGGATGAAGCTCTACGAGGTGTCGCAACTGCCCGTGCTGGACGGCGATCGCGTCGTCGGCATCATCGACGAGTCCGACCTGCTGATCGCCACGATCGGCGATCCGTCGAAATTCACCGAGCCGGTGCATCTGGCGATGAGCAAACGAGTCGAGACGGTGCCGCCGTCGGCATCGGTCGAGTCGCTGATGCCGGTGTTCAATCGCGGTCATGTGGTCATGGTGGTGGATGGTACGCGCTTTCTCGGCCTGATCACCCGGATCGACCTGATCAATCATCTGCGCAGCAAGGTTCACTGACGAGGTTCACTCATATGGATAAGTCGACCAATCTGCGCCCGCGCGGCGCCAACACCCGCGCGGTGCACGGCGGCCAGAACTATGATCCGGCGACAGGCGCGGTGACGACGCCGATCTATGCGACCTCGACGTTCGTGCAGTCGGCGCCCGGCGTGCACAAGGGCTACGAATATGCGCGCTCGCAGAACCCCACGCGAGCCGCCTTCGAGGCTGCGATCGCCGACGCCGAGCGCGGCGACGCCGGCTTCGCGTTCGCATCAGGTCTTGCCGCGGAGGCGGCGCTGCTGGAAATCGCCGGGCAGGGCAGCCATATCGTTGCGTCCGACGATCTCTATGGCGGCAGTTGGCGACTGTTCCACCGCGTCCGTAGCCATTCGGCAGGGCTCACGATCGATCATGTCGACGCCGCCAATCTCGACGCCGTGCGCGCCGCGTTGAAGCCAAACACCGCCTTCATCTGGATCGAGACGCCGAGCAATCCCACCTTGCGGCTCGCCGATCTCGAGGCCATCGCGGCGATCGGGCGCGAGCACAAGGTGCTCACTGTGGTCGACAACACCTTCGCGTCGCCCGCGATCCAGCGGCCGCTCGACCATGGCATCGACATCGTGGTGCACTCGGTGACGAAGTACATCGGCGGTCATTCCGATATCGTCGGCGGCGCCATCGTGGTGCGCGACCCGGCACTTGCCGAGAAGCTGGCCTTTCTTCAGAACGCTACTGGCGGCATCCTCGATCCGTTCTCCAGCTTCCTGGCGCTGCGCGGTATCAAGACGCTGCCGCTCCGGGTGCAGCGCCACAGCAGCAACGCGCTCGCGGTGGCGCGATGGCTGGATGCACATCCCAAGATCGAGCGGGTGGTGTATCCCGGGCTGAACAGCCATCCGCAGCACGCGCTGGCGGCTCGGCAGATGCACGGCGGCGGCGGCATGGTCGCCGTCTACCTAAAGGCAGACGAGCAACAGGTGGTCGACGTGCTGAGTCGATTTCGGCTGTTTGCGCTCGCCGAAAGCCTCGGCGCGGTGGAGAGCCTGGTCGGTCAGCCGTGGACCATGAGCCACGGCTCTCTGCCGGAGGCCGACCGGCTGTCACGCGACATCCGGCCGAACCTGATCCGGCTGTCGATCGGCATCGAGGATGTCGAAGACCTCACCGACGATCTGGAGCAGGCGCTGTCGATCCTCTGAACGCGGGCTGGCCTTCGCCGTCAATAGGCGGCAGCCAGGCTCGGCTTGATCGCGTACTCCGCCAGCAGATCGGCGTGATGCCGCTGCGCCACATCGCGATGCGAGCGCAGGCGGCCTTTCAGATAGTTGCGGCCGACTTCGCGGAATAGCGGGTTGTTCGGGTCCTGGGTCACCCCGCGGGCGTAGGGGGCCAGCTCCGGCGGCAGCGTCAGCAGCGGCACGGTGGCATCGAGCCGGGCGCCGAGGAAGAACGCGACCGACAGCCGATCGACATCCGCCGGCGGCGACACCACGCGATGGACGTTGGCGCGTAGCACGCCGTTCGATGCGAGTTCCAGGATCTCGCCGATGTTGACGACGAACGAGCCGGGCAGCGGCGGCGCGTCGATCCAGCCATCGTCGGTCTCGACCTGGAGGCCCGCCTCGGTGTCCTGCAGCAGGATAGTGACGAAGCCGGAGTCCTTGTGGGCGCCGACGCCCTGGTCGCTTTCATCGGAGGCGCGGCCCGGATAGCGGATCAGCTTGATGAGCTGGTTCGGCGACGGCGCATGGATCGGCTCGAACACGTCCTCGCGTTGACCGAGCGCCGCGGCAAAGACGCGCAGCACCTTGATCGCCAGGTCGGTGACCTGCTGCTGATAGCGGAGCAGCAACGGCTTGAGCTCGGGTATCGCGTCGGGCCATTGGTTCGGCCCCTGCAGCCGCGTCCAGGGCGGCGCGGATCCACTGAACGAAAAGGCTTCGCGCTCGGCGCCGACGTCGAGCTGTTCGCGCCAGTCGGGCCGGCCGCGTGTGAACTCGCGGCCGGCCCGGGTGTAGCCACGAAAGTGCGGCGAGTTGATCATTTCGATCGCCAGCTTGTCCCGCTCGGGAAGCGAGAAGAAATTACGCGAAGTCATCAGCACGTCGCGGATCAGCCGGTCCGGGATGCCATGGCCGGTCAGATAAAAGAATCCCGGTCCGAACGCCGCGGCCCGAACCTCCTGCAGAAATGCAGCCCGCTGGGCGACCTCTCCGGAAAAACGGGTGAGATCCAGGACAGGAAGAGAAGGGCTCGTGTCAGCCATCGAACCAACTCCAATTGATTGACCCGTGCGAGCATGGGGATGCCTCACACCGCTGTCGAGGCTCCTAATGAAAAAGCACTGCCTGTGCTGTCGCGATGCCAATGTGGGCATGATTTGTTGCGATCAAGTGTAGCAAGGGCGAATGATCGTGCCGTCTGACAGAGGGCCTGCGCAGCCGAGGCAGGTCAATGTACTGCAGGTTCGCATCGATGTGTTGGTGAGGTCTGTGAAGAGCGCGGGCATTATGATGGTACCAAGCCGCGTCCCGCGCTTCGCGACCAAAATCTTTCGAACGTCATTCCCTCGATGCGCGCGAATATAGATAGCTGTTCTCGCGCTGCTGATTGAAAAGGGTCCGGGCGCTCTCTAGCATCGGGAAATAGCTCTGGATCATTGCTGTATGGTTGATAGCAGAAGCGGGGTGGTGGCGAAGCGTGTGGTGCTCCGTGGCCCCCAGGTCGTGGCGGCCACGCTCCGTCGGCCTATGATGATGGGTGCCACAAACATGAGATGTCCCGACAAGGCGTGAGAAGTCCGCCCATGAGTTGTTTTCTATTCCCCTCGTCGTCGCCGTCCCGATCTCCGGGGTATCCTCTTATCGACGCTTCTTGCCGGAAGTGATGATCGTGGTGGTCGTTGTGCTTGTTCCATCATCCAGCGCGTTCAGTTGCTTGGTGGCGTCGCGGTGCGCGCCGTCAATCACCGCGTCGCGCGCGGCAAGCGATCGTGGTGACGCGCATAGTTCAGGCCGCTGATTCATTCCGGGGAAACATTATGTCGCTGCAGACCGTCCAACCGCTTTATCCCGCCAATCTCGACACGCTCGCACTGCACGGCGGCTCGTTCCGCGCCGATCCGGCCACCGGCGCGACGCAGGTGCCGATCTATCAGAGCACCTCGTTCGATTTGCAGACCACCGAACGCGCCGACCGGCTGGTGAATTTCGAGGAGTTCGGCTTCGTCTATTCGCGGATCGGCAACCCGACCGCGCACGTGCTGGAGGAGCGGCTGGCGGCACTCGAAGGCGGTGCCGCCGCGCTGGCGCTGGCGTCCGGGCAGGCGGCTGTGGCGCTGTCGGTGCTGACGCTGGTGCAGGCTGGCGACAACATCGTCACCGGCACCGACCTCTACGGCGGCACCTGGAATTTTTTCGCCAATCGGCTGAAGCAGTTCGGCATCGAGGCGCGCTTCGTCGACCCGGCCGATCCCGAGGCGTTCCGCGCCGCCACCGACGACCGCACGCGTTTGTACTTCGGCGAGACCCTGCCCAATCCGAAGCTCAACGTGTTTCCGATCCGCGAAGTCGCCGACATCGGCCGCAGCTTCGGCATTCCGCTGATCATCGACAACACCGCGGCGCCGCTGCTGGCACGGCCGATCGACCACGGCGCGGCGATCGTGGTGCATTCGGCGACGAAGTATATCGGCGGCCATGGCACGACGATTGGCGGCGTCATCATCGACAGCGGCCAGTTCCCGTGGGAGGAGTTCGCCGACCGTCACCGGCTGATCACGGGTCCCGATCCATCCTACAACGGCCGCACCTGGCCGGATATCGCGCGGCCGTTCGGCCCGGTGGCCTATGCTTTCGCGGCGCGGGCTGGGCTGCTCCGCGATCTCGGGCCAGCGCTATCGCCGCAGAACGCGTTCCAACTGATCCAGGGCGTCGAAACGCTGCCGCTGCGCATCCGCCAGCAGACCGCTAACGCGGCGCGGATCGCCGATTATCTGGCGCAGCATCCCAAGGTCGAAAGCGTAATCTATCCCGGTCTGCAGAGCGGCGAGGCACGGCGGCGCGCCGACACGTATCTGAAAGGCGGCTACGGTGCGCTGGTCGGCTTCGAATTGCCGGGCGGCTTCGCGGCGGGGCGACGCTTCATCGATCAGCTCAAGCTGCTGTTCCACGTCGCCAATATCGGCGACGCCCACAGCCTCGCGATCCATCCGTCGTCGACCACGCACGCCCAGCTCGCGCCAGACAAGCAGCTCGCCGCCGGCGTCACGCCCGGCTATGTGCGGCTGTCGATCGGTATCGAGAGCGTCGACGACATCATCGCCGACATTGCCCAGGCGCTCGACGCGACCTGATAACTGCCAGCGAACCGAGAGGCGCGCCATGGCGCTCAATTTGAAGAATCCCCAAGTCGAAACCCGCGATCAGCGGCTCGGCACCATCACCCAATGGGACGGCCGCGCCGGGCAGCTCGTCAAGGACTCGGCCTTCACCTATGGCTGCGCCAAGGGCTGCGATAACGGCGGGCGTCGCCTGTGCGAACAGTCGACGCCGTTCGCCCAGGCGTCGATGTGTGCCGAGCACATCGCCGTCACCAACGCCACCATCATTCAGGACTCAGTGGTGGTGCAGCATTCGCCGATCGGCTGCGCTGCCAGCCAGTCGTTCACTGCGCGCTACTATCGCGACCTGGCCGCGCGGCGCGGCTGGAAGCTCGAAGACCCGAAGTCGATCTGCACCAATTTGGGCGAGCAGGACATGGTGTTCGGCGGTGTGACGCGGCTGGAGGACACCATCCGCGACGCCTATGAGCGGCACAAGCCTCGGGTGATCTTCGTCGCGACCTCCTGCGCCACCGGCATCATCGGCGACGACGTCGACGGCGCCGCCAAGCGGGTTGAGGACGAGATCGGCATTCCCGTCGTCACTTTGCATTGCGAGGGCTTCAAGTCGAAGCACTGGTCGAGCGGCTGGGACGTGATCGAGCACGGCATCTTGCGCCGGCTGGTGCCGCAGTCGCCGAACAAGCAGCCCGACCTGATCAACGTCATCCATCTCGGCGGGCCCGACGTGTTCTCGCCGCTGCTAAGCCCGCTCGGCCTGCGGGTCAATCTGGTGATGGGCGGCAATACGTTGGAGCGGCTGGCGCAGATGTCGGAAGCCGCGGCGACGGTGACGATGTGCTTCGTGCTGTCGTATCTCGCCACCGGGCTCGAACAGGAGTTCGGCGTGCCGGAGGTGAGGGCGCCGTTGCCCTATGGGCTGGACGCCACAGACAACTGGCTGCGCGACATCGCGCGGTTGACAGGCACGTCCGGCAAAGTCGACGCGGTGATTGAAAGCGAGCGGGCGCGCATCGCCCCGGAGCTGGCGCGGCTGCGCAGGGCGCTGACCGGCAAGCGCGGCTTCGTCGCCGCTGGCGCCGCTTTTGCGCACGGGCTGATCACCGACTTGCGCGAGCTCGGCGTTACGGTCGACGACGCGTTCTCGTTCCACCACGATCCGGCCACCGACTCCGGCGATCCTCAGCAGGACTCGCTCGGCCATCTGGTCGAAACGTGGGGTGACATCCCGAACTACACGGTGAGTCCCGATCAGCACTTCCAGGCCCACGCGGCGCTGCTGCGCGCCAGGCCGGACTTCGTGATCTGCCGCCACACCGGCACGCTGGCGGTGCTGGCCGGGCGGATGGGCATCCCGGTGCTGCCGATTTTCTATTCCAACGACGGCCTCGGTTACGAAGGCCTGCTGACGATCGGCCGCGCCATCCTGCGTGTGCTGCCTCGCAAGCGCTTCTACGCCGACATCGCCGCGCACAGCTCGTTTCCGTATCAGCCGTGGTGGCTGGCGGAAACCGATCCCTATGCGCCGATTGGCGAGCCGGCGTGACTGCGCAATGTTGATAAGTAACAAACCTTTCCCCGTCATTGCGAGGAGCGAAGCGACGAAGCAATCCAGCGCCGTGCACTGGTCTGGATTGCTTCGCTTCGCTCGCAATGACGAGGAGAAGGCGATGAACATATCCTGAGAAGTGAAGCTATGCTGTCTCCCGTCACCAACACCCAGGATCCCACCGGTGCGTTCTGTGCTTCGCCGGGCGCCATCGAGCAGGTGCGCTATGGCTGCAGCCTCGGTGCGCTGGCCAGCGTCATCGCCATTCCCGGCGCGATCCCGATCACGCATTGCGGACCGGGCTGCGCCACCAAGCAGTTTCACGCGCTGTCCGGCATCAACGCCTATCAGGGCGGGGAATTCCATGTGCCGAGCACCAATCTCGGCAATCAGGAAGTGATCTTCGGTGGCGCCGACCGCCTCGACGAGTTGGTCGCGTCGACGCTGAACGTGATGGAGGCTGACCTTTTCGTCGTGCAGACCGGCTGCATCCCAGGGCTGGTCGGCGACGACGTCGGCAGCGTCGTCCGCAAATATCAGAAGCGCGGCGTGCCGATCGTGGTGGCCGAGACCAGCGGCTATCGCGGCAACAATTTCACCGGCCACGAAACGGTGATCCGCGCCATTATCGATCAGTTCGTCGATCTCCGCGATGCGCCGCTACAGCGCGGTCTCGTCAATGTCTGGTCGCTGCTGCCGTATCAGAACCCGTTCTGGCGCGGCGACCTTGCCGAGATCCGTCGGCTGCTCGAGGGCATCGGTCTGCAGGTCAATATTCTGTTCGGGCCGGCCTCCGCCGGGGTCTCCGAGTGGCGTGCCATCCCGCAGGCCCAGTTCAACCTCGTGCTGTCGCCGTGGCTCGGACTCTCGACCGCGGCGCATCTCGAGGAGCTTTACGGTCAGCCCTTCCTGCACGAGCCCACGATCCCGATCGGCGCCAAGGCGACCAGTGCGTTCCTGCGCCGTGTGGTCGAATTCGCCGATCTCGACCGCGTCCAAGCCGAAGCCTTCATCGCACGCGAGGAAAAGGAGCACTACATCTATCTGCGCGACTTCGCCTGCTTCTATGCCGGCTCGACCAGCCAGTATCGGCTGCCGTCGCAGGCGATCGTGGTCAGCGAGAGCGCTTACAATCTCGCCGTGGCGAGCTTCCTGGTCGAGCAGCTCGGCCTCAATCCGGGGCCGTTCGTGATCAGCGAGAACCCACCGGAAGAATTGCGCGAGACCATCCAGAAGCAGTACCGCGCGCTCGCCGACCATGCCGGCGCCGAAGCGATGTTCGAGCAGGACGGCAAGCGCATCCACCAGATCGTGCGGGCCACCGACTTCACCGGCGAATTGCCGATCGTGTTCGGCTCGACCTGGGAGGCGGCGCTCGCCGACGAGATCGGTGCGCCGCTGGTCGAGATCGGCTATCCGTGCACCGACGAGGTCGTGCTGTCGCGAGCCTATGTGGGCTATCGCGGCGCGCTGCAACTGATCGAGCGGACCTACACCACGGTGGTGCGCGCCAGCACCATGGGCTGAGCGGGCACCGACGAACGCGGCTCGGCTCGAGGCCTGCTGCGTTGCGCGGTGCGCACGACCTCGCCGACGATATCCACCGTTTCGATGATCATCGCAGGAGTAACATCGAGATGAGTGCAGGCGCGAAGCCGCCCGCCAAGGGTCGAGATCAGGATGCCGTGGCTGCGCAGCGCGGCGACGAAGGCGTCGTCGGCCAGTCCCGTGCCCGTGATATCGAAATAGACGAGGTTGGTCTCCGGGAACTGCACGGTGACGCCGTCGATCGCCGCCAGCCGTGACGCCAGCAGCGCCGCATTGGCGTGATCGCCGGCGAGGCGATGCACATTGTGGTCGAGTGCAAAGATGCAGGCTGCAGCGCAGATCCCGGCCTGGCGCAGCGAGCCGCCGAGCCGCTGCTTCCAGCGCCAGACTTCGTCGATGAAGTCGCGCGATCCCGCCAGCACGGCGCCGAGCGGCGCGCCGAGGCCCTTGCTGAAGTCGATCCACACCGAGTCCCACCCCTCGGCGAGCTGCCGCGGCGAGGTTGCACTGGCGACGCAAGCGTTGAGCAGCCGCGCGCCATCCATGTGCGTGGCGAGGCCGGCGGCGTGGGCAACGGCGACGACTTCGTCGAGCACGGGCTTGGACCACACCGTGCCGCCGCCGAGATTGGTGGTCTGCTCGACGCTGACCAGCGTCTGCTTGGCCTGATGGCGATCCGGCGGCCGCAACGCCGCGCGCAGCGTGTCGGCCGAGAACTGTCCGCGTGCACCAGCTAGGGGCTTGATCTGGAAGCCGCCGAGCGCCGCATGCGTGCAGCCTTCCAGCGAGACGATGTGCGAGCTCTCGTGCGCGAGGATCTCGTCTCCGGCCCGGCAATGCGCCAGCGTCGCGGCGATGTTGCAGATTGTGCCGGTCGCCATGAAGACTGCGGCCTCCTTGCCGAGCAGATCGGCGACGCGCTCGCACAGCCGGTTGACGGTCGGGTCCGCTCCGATCTGTTCGTCGCCGACGGCAGCCTCCGCCATCGCCGCCCGCATGGCGCGGCTCGGCGTGGTTTGGGTGTCCGACAACAGGTTGATGCGGACCGGCGGCAGCAGCGGATCGTCGGGAGCAGGGGCGTAGACCACGGTGCTACTTCACTTCGACACGCGCCGCTGCATCGATGCTGCGGCCGTCCTCATGGGTCCAGACGAACCGGAAGTCGGTTGGACCTGAAATTCGGGCGTGAAAGACGAGGTAGGGATTCGCCGACGTCGCGTTGCGGAAGTCGACGTTCAGCAGAGGAGAGCCGTTGGCCTCGACCTTGAAGCTGGCCAGGATGTCGCGTTCAATCTGCCGCCCATCCGGCGTTTTGCGCAGGCCGGTCTCCATTGGATGCTCCAGCAAGGTGCGGATCTCGATCACGTCGCCAACCGCAGCGGTGGAGGGTAGCTTGAGACGCGGACGGCCCGTCAGTGGCACGGTCATGTCAGGCAGCCTCCCACGCTCACTTTGATCTCGGCGGCGGCGCGGTTGACGGCGCCGTCGCTGTGCTCGGCGAACACCAGCAGCGTCTGCTTCTCGGCGAGCCGGATGCGCATCGACACCCGGGCTTTTCCCGACGCAGGTGTGAGCCTGAAGCTGGCGATGCCGGGTGTGGGATTTTTTGTCGCCACCAAATGGATGGCGCAAACGTGCTGTTCCGCCGTCATCGGGCTGTCGACGACGACGGTGACCGGCACCACAGCGCCGTTCTCTGCCGTCTCCGGCACCTGCAGCGCGATGCCGCCGTCGCGTGGCGTGGCGGTGCCGATCAGTTCGCGGATCGCGGCATCGACCTCATCCGTGGTCGCAGCCCGAGCGAAGGGTATGATCGATGCGACGAGGCCGACCGATCCGGCGATCAGCATCTGCCGGCGGTCGACCTCTAAGGGGACATCATCGAGGCGCGGCATCAGCTGAACGCGTCCTTGGTGATGCTTGCGTACCAGGAGTCCGCGTATTGAGCTTCGAGCTTGCGCTGCAGCTTCGTTTCCGCGAGCGGTCCGCGCGGCGACACCCCGCCGGAATTCGGCGTTTCAATGAAGCCCTTGTCGCTCGGCCGGAACACGCCGACCACCGAGATGCCGTAGTCGTCGCCGACATGGCTGTAGCAAGTGTTGAAGTAGACCGGATCTTTGGGCGGCTCGCGCCCTTCGAGCAGGGCGACGGCGGACGCCACCGCCTGCTTTGAGGTCGAGTTGGCGATGAAGCCGGACTTCGGCAGCGGACCTCCGATATTGGCATCGCCGATGACGTGGATGTCTTTCGCCTTGACGGCCTCGAAGGTGAAGGGATTGACCGGGACGAAGCCGGTCTCATTGACGAGGCCGGCATCGACGGCGATCTTCGCGGCGGACTGCGGCGGGATGACGTTGCCGACATCGACCTTGTGGCGCGTGCCGAATTCGGTCTGAAACACCTTCTCCTTGATATCCACGGAGACGACCTTGCCGTCCTTGCTGCCCGGCACCCACTCGATCAATCCGGGATAGAGCTCATTCCAGGCGTCCTGGAACAGGCCCTGCTTGGAGAACGCGTCCTTGGCGTCGAGCGCCAGAATCTTGGCCCGGGGCTTGTGCTTCTTCAGGTAGCTGGCGACCAGGCTGATGCGCTCGTAGGGGCCGGGCGGGCAACGGAACGGGTTGGCGGGAATGGAGAAGCCGACGACGCCGCCCTCTGGAAGCGCCTCCAGCTGCTTGCGCAGCAGCAGCACCTGCTCGCCACGCTCCGGCACCCAGGCGTGCGGAAAAATCTGCGCCGCGTCCTGATCGTAGCCGGGCAGGGCGCCCCACTTGATGCCGATGCCCGGCGACACGATCAGTTTGTCGTAGGCGACGCTCTTGCCGCTGCGCAGCTTTACCAGCTTCTTGTCCGGATCGATCGCATCGGCCCAATCGTGGATGAAATTGATGCCGCGCTTCTTCAGCGCGACGTATTGATGCGTGATGTCAGACAGCGTGCGAGTGCCACCGAGCAGAAGGTTGCCGTAGGGGCAGGTGACGAAGTGCTTCTGCGGCTCGATCACCGTGACGTCGATCTGCGGGAAATTGATCCGCGCGAATCGTGCGGCTGATGCGCCGCCAAAGCCACCGCCGATGATCACCAAGCGAGCGGCGTCTTTGGCGTGAAGCAGGGAAGGTGTCGCGAAGGTGGCGAGGCCTGCGGCCGCGAGCTTGCCGAAAGAGCGACGGGAGATGCTGGTCATGGTGTCCTCTTCAGCGCTGCAGCGATGAGAAATAGTCGGCCAAGGCCGCGACTTCGGCTTCCGAGTAGCCGCGCGCGATGCGCGGCATGATGGTCGCCGCCGGTCGCTGGTTGCTGCGGAATTCGTCCCAGACCAGGACGAAGGCATCCTTCTTGTAGCCGGCGAGTTCGGGAGTGCCGCCCTGACCCTTGCCGAGCTGACCGTGACAGCCGGAGCAAGCCTGAGCGATCAACGGTGCCGCGACGGCACCCTTCTTCTTGTGCGGCTCGGCGGCAGATGGAGACGCGGCGGCCGCCAGCGCGGCGGCAGCGAGAAGCGTTGCAAAACTTGATGAACGTGTGACTGACATAAATCCCCCTCGGATAATCAAACGGAATGTCCGATAGCTTGGCGTCGGCCTCGTATCTCATCGAGCCCGAACAGCGGGCGCAGTTGGACGCCGAGCCAATTGCCGGGCAGCGCCGCCGCAATCCAGAGCCAGCCGTGCAGGCTTCCCGAAGCGATGCCCGAAAACATCGCGCTGATATTGCAGCCGGTCGCGATGATGGCGCCTGCTCCGAGCAGCAGTCCGCCGATCACGGAGGCGAGCAGATGCGACGGGGTGGTCCGCCATTGTGGAGAGAACCTGCCCGCGAGACCGGCGGCGAGCAGCGCGCCGACCACAACGGCGACATCCATCACCGAGGTGGTGTCGACCCACAGCGGTCGATGCAATGCTTCAGCACGCGTCGGCTGCTCCCAGAACGCCCAGAACACCGGATCGGCGAGACCGGTGAGGTCCAGGGTTTTGGAGCCCCACAGCGCGAAAGCCTGCGTAATGCCCCAAGGGCGACCGGCGATCAGCAGCGTCGCAAAGTTCAGCGCGGCGAGCGCCAACGCCCCCCACGCGAACGACCACTCCAGCGTCGAGGCGCGCTGCCAGATCGAGACCGCAGATCCGTGCCGGCGCCGCTCGTGGCCGAGTGCGAAGTGCCACAGAAGCGCGAACACCGCGGCGTAGAGCGCGAGCAAAGGGAGCAGCCCAAGCGCGGACAGCAACGATACGCTCGGCAATGTCGGCAGATCGAGCCACAGCTCGGCATGTTGCGCGGCACTTGTCGCACCGACGACGATGAACAGCAGGGTGATCAACATTCGCGTCGATCCGCCTCCGACCGTGTACAGCGTGCCGGACGCACAACCGCCGCCGAGCTGCATGCCGACGCCGAACATGAAGGCGCCTGCGCCCAATGCGACTCCGGCAGGAAATACGAAAGCGCGGACCGGCTGGCCGAACACCGTGCCAGCTTCGAGCGTCGGCAGAAACGCTAGGGTAGCCGTGGCGAGCATCAGGCATTGGGCGCGGACATGCGCAGTCCGCCCGTCGCGGAGCAGCGCGCGAAACCCAGCGCTGAATCCGAACGTCGCCTGATAGAGTGCGTAGCCGAGTGCAATGCCGACGGCCCATAGTGCGACGCTCCGCCAACCTTGCAGCAGGACCGCACCGCCGGTCACAGCAAGTGCAGTCGCGGCGCTGACGACACCCCACCGAATGCGAGGAGGTAATGAGATGAGACGCTCAGTCATTCTCTCAAACGAAGCTCACGGATTCGTCATATCGAAGCCGTACGCAATTCGAATCTCAAGCGACTGAAGTCGGTTTCGTCAAATAAGTATCGATGACTTTGCGAGCGATGCCTGTGAGTATGACATTCTCTAACTTTGCAAGAAGGCGCTCACATCGTTCTCATGCCGCACCTGCTGCATACGGCGCCGGAGCAGAGTCGCTTTCGATCGGGCGAAGGTGAAGCGGAAACCACCGCTAGCAAGAGTTTCCAAGTCTTCGCTGAGATACAGAATATTGAAGTCGTCAAATTCAATGAACGCCTCTGGATCGTTCGTTCTGAGCAAAATGCGGATGCGATTTGATCTGAGATAAAGTCGTTCGGTACAAGCCACACCAATAACGTCTCTCTGGCAGCAATCCTGTTTGGAGGAGAGAGGCGGGATGACGAGTGCCGTCGCCGAGGAAAGAGCGTTCGATGCGCGGGAGTTCGACAGCATCGATAGCGTGGTGCAGCGCGCGCGGAAGGCTCAGGCCGCATTCGCGGACGTGACGCAAGAGGCCGCCGACTCTGCCGTTCGCGCGTTGGCGTGGGCTATCTACCGGGCGGACCATGCCCGTGAACTCGCAACGCTGGCGGTGGCGGATACGTCGCTCGGCAATGTGCCGGACAAGATCATCAAGAAGCGGCGCAAGACGTTCGGAACTTTGCGCGATCTGCTGCGGGTGAAATCCGTCGGCGTGATCGATGAGGATGCAGAGCGCGGCATCGTCAAATATGCCAAGCCGATCGGAGTCGTGGCTGCGTTGACGCCGTCGACCAATCCAGGCGCCACGCCGGTCAACAAGGCGATGATGGCGCTGAAGGGCCGCAACGCAATCATCGTCGCGCCGTCGCCGCTCGGCTATTGCACGACCGCACGCGCGGTCGATCTGATGCGGGCCGAATTGGCTGCCGTCGGACTCGATCCCGATCTGGTGCAGGTGCTGCCGGCCCCGGTCACCAAGGATGCTACTGATCTCTTGATGCGGGCTGTCGATCTCGTGATTGTCACCGGGTCGCAGGACAATGTCCGGCGCGCTTCTGCCAGCGGTACGCCGGCAATCGGCGTCGGCGTCGGCAATGTCCCGGTGATCATCGACGAGACGACGGATCTCGCCGACGCCGCAGCCAAGATCGCGGCGTCGAAGACCTTCGACAACGCGACGTCGTGCTCCTCCGAGAACGCATTGGTCATCGTCGACGCGATCTACGATCGGGCGATCGAGGCGCTGCGTTCTGCCGGAGCCTATCTATGCAGTGCCGACGAGACGCGGCGGATCGAGCGTACGCTGTGGCAACGTGGCAAGCTCAACCGTGACTTGATCGCACGCGACGCAAAGGTGCTGGCGGCGGCATTCGATTTGCCAGCTGAGGCGGCATCCGCACGGTTTTTCCTGGCCGAGGAGAGCGGCATCGGCAAGGCGCATCCGCTGTCGGGCGAGAAGCTGGCGCTGGTGCTGACCGTGTATCGCGCTAGCGACTTCGCCGCCGCCAAGGCGATCGTGCGCGACATTCTAGTCTATCAGGGACGGGGCCATTCGGTTGGACTGCACACGCGCATACCGGCTCGCGGCGATGAATTGGCAGCCGAGCTGGATGTCGCCCGCGTGCTGGTCAATTTCGCCCATACGTTCGGCAATGGCGGCGGGTTCGATTCCGGATTGAACTTCACGCTGTCGATGGGCTGCGGATCCTGGCAGAAAAATTCGATTTCCGAGAATCTGAACTATCGGCACTTCCTGAACATCACACATCTCGTCCGCGTGATCCCCGAGGATCGTCCGAGCGAGGAGGAACTGTTCGGATCGCATTGGCGGAAGATCGGTTACGCGCCGGATACCGACGCAGCGCTGGCCGAGTGTCGTCCATGAACTTGCTCGAACATGCCGCCAAGAGCCTGGTTCTGACACCGGCCGGGATCGCGACGCTCAAGTCTCGCCTCTGCACCACCGCCGAGGAAGCAGCGGCGGGCGTCGCAGCGCTCGGCCCCGCCATGATCAAGGCACAGGTGCCGGCCGGCAAGCGCGGCAAGGCCGGTGGAATCCGGCCGGCCAATACCAGCGAGGATGCAGAGTCGGTGGTACGGGATATCCTCTCGATGAGCATCGACGGTCATCGCGTGGGCAGCGTCCTTGTCGAGCAGCGTGCGGCGATCGCCCGCGAGTTCTATGCCGCGGTCTTGTGCGACCCCGTCCGGCGGGGACCGGTCGTGCTGTTCTCGCCAGAGGGCGGCGTGGAGATCGAAGCCACGGCCGCGCACAGCCCCGCTCGATTGCGTCGCCACGAGGTCGACGTGCTGCACGGCTTTGCGCGCGACGACGCCGAACAACTCGTTGGAGGCATCGATCTTGGCAACGTCCATGATGCTGTCATCGACGCTTTGCTGCGACTGTATGATGCGTTCATCGGCAACGATGCTGAACTCATCGAGATCAATCCGCTGGCGGAGTTGGCCGACGGGAGGATCGTTGCGCTCGATGCCAAGTTCACCCTCGACGACGCGGCGGCGTTTCGTCAGCCGGCGCCCGCCGCCGCGGCGGCGACTGAGCCTGCGACCGAACTGGAGCAGCGCGGCTCAGCGGCGGGTCTGAAATTCCTGCAGTTCGACGGCAATGTCGGCGTGCTCGCCAACGGGGCGGGGCTGACGATGACGACGATGGACGTCATCCGGCATTTCGGCGGCCGGCCCGCGAATTTTCTGGAGATCGGCGGCGAAGCCTACACCAAGGCGGAAGCCGCGCTGGCTCTGGTGCTCGACAACCCCGGCGTGAAGAGCCTCGTGGTGAACTTCTGCGGCGCCTTCGCCCGCACCGACGTGATGGCAGCCGGGGTGGTCCGGGCCTGGCAGCAACTGAGGCCCAAGGTGCCTGTCTTCTTCTCGATCCATGGCACCGGTGAAGACGAGGCGATCCGTCTGGTCCGCGATCAGCTCGGCATCGAGCCGTTCGATCTGATGGAAGACGCGATCCAAGCCGCGGTCGAGGCAGCCTCATGATCATCTTCCGCAAACAGCACCGCGTGCTGGTCCAGGGGATCACCGGGAAGCAGGGTTCATTCTGGGCCGAGAAGATGATCGGTGCCGGCACGCGCGTCGTTGCGGGCGTCAATCCGAAGCGGGCCGGAGACATCGCTGTCGGCGTCCCTGTGTTTGGGACGGCGCAGCGCGCCATGGCCGAGACGCCGTTCGACGTCGCGGTGATGTTCATTTCGCCGGCGCTCGCTAAACACGCCGCGCTCGATGCGATCGAGGCGGGCGCGAAGCTGCTTGTGATCCTCACCGAACATATTCCGCTCCACGACGTCATGATGATTCACGCGGTTGCGCGGCTGAACGGCACCCGTGTCCTCGGTCCCAACACCGCCGGGCTGGTGACGCCCGGCGAGGGTTTTGTCGGCATCATGCCGGGACACAACGATCGGATCTTCCAGCCGGGCGCGATCGGCGTGATTTCGCGGAGCGGCAGTCTCGGGACGCTGGTGTCGCTCAATCTGACGCGGGCTGGCCTCGGCCAATCGGCCTTCATCGGGATCGGCGGCGACCCGATGCTCGGCACTACGAGCCGGGATGCGCTCGAAGCTCTCGACCGTGATCCTCGGACGGAAGCAATCGTGCTGGTCGGCGAAATCGGCGGCGCGATGGAGGAAGATGCGGCGCTGCACGCGGCGGGGATGTCGAAGCCGGTCGTTGCGTTCATCGCTGGCCGCGCATCGCCGCCCGGCCGGAAGATGGGCCATGCCGGCGCGATCGTCGGCGCATCGGGGGGCAGCTACGCCGGCAAGCGCGAGGCGCTCGAGCGCGCTGGCGTGACGGTCGTCGATACGCCGGCGCAGATCCCGGACGCGGTTCGGCAGCGATGGACCCGGCGAATGCTCCAAGCCGCAAGCCACTGATCACAATCCACGTCAAATCGTCCAAAGCCGAGCGGCTATTGCGCCGCGGTTGAACCACGACAGGATACGACCATGAAGATGACTACCGAAGAGGCCTTCGTTAAAGTGCTGCAGCGCCATGGCATCGCGCATGCGTTCGGCATCATCGGCTCGGCCTTCATGCCGATTTCGGATCTGTTTCCGAAGGCCGGGATCACGTTCTGGGATTGCGCCCATGAAGGCAACGCGGCGCTCATCTGCGACGGCTTCACCCGTTCGACCGGCCACATCGCGATGCTGGTGGCGCAGAACGGTCCGGGCATCACGAATTTCGTCACCTCGGTGAAGACTGCTTACTGGAATCATACGCCGATGCTGCTGGTGACGCCGCAGGCCGCGAACAAGACGATCGGGCAGGGCGGCTTTCAGGAAGTCGAGCAGATGGCGCTGTTCCGCGACATGGTCTGCTACCAGGAAGAGGTGCGCGACCCGTCACGGATCGCCGAGGTGCTGAACCGCGTGATCGGCAAGGCGATCCGCGGCTCGGCGCCGGCGCAGATCAACGTGCCGCGAGACTTCTGGACGCAGGTGATCGACATCGAGCTGCCGCAGCTGGTTTCGTTCGAGCGATCACGCGGCGGGCCGGCTGCCATTGCCGAGGCGGCGCGCTTGCTGTCGGGTGCCAGATTTCCGGTGATTTTGTCCGGAGCCGGGGTGGTGATCGGCGGTGCGATCGCCGACACCGTTGCGCTCGCCGAGCGGCTCGATGCGCCGGTCTGCTCCGGCTATCAGCACAACGACAGCTTTCCCGGTAGCCACCGGCTGGCGTTGGGGCCGCTCGGCTACAACGGCTCGAAGGCAGCCATGGAGGTCATCGCGCAAGCAGACGTCGTGCTGGCGCTCGGCACCCGCCTCAATCCATTCTCGACGCTGCCGGCCTACGGCATCGACTACTGGCCGAAAGCCGCGAAGCTGATCCAGGTCGACCTCAATCCGGACCGGATCGGCCTCACGCGTCCCGTGACCGTGGCGATCGCGGGTGATGCCGCCGCGGTCGCGCAACAGATCCTCGCCGAACTCGCACCGCATGCCGGCGATACCGGCCGTGAAGCCCGCAAGGCGATCGTGCACCAGGCACGATCGGCTTGGCTGCAAGCGCTTTCAGGCATCGACCACGAGGACGATGACGAGGGCACCGACTGGAACGAGCGCGCGCGCGTGCGAGAACCGGAACGGATGTCGCCGCGGCAGGCCTGGCGGGCGATCCAGGCGGGTTTGCCGAAGCAGGCGATCATCTCGTCGGACATCGGCAACAATTGCGCGATCGGCAACGCCTATCCGAGCTTCGACGAGGGGCGCCAATATCTCGCGCCCGGCCTGTTCGGCCCGTGCGGCTACGGCTTTCCGGCGATCATCGGCGCCAAGATCGGCCGGCCGGACCTGCCGGTGGTCGGCTTCGCCGGCGATGGCGCGTTCGGTATCTCGATGAGCGAGATGGGATCGATCGGGCGCAAGCCGTGGCCTGCCATCACGATGGTGATCTTCCGCAATTACCAATGGGGCGCGGAGAAGCGCAACACGACGTTGTGGTACGACGATAATTTCGTCGGCACGGAGCTCAATCCGAATCTCAGCTACGCGCGCGTTGCGGAGGCCTGCGGCCTGAAGGGTGTAGTGGCGCGAACACCCGCGGAGTTGACCACTGCGATCATCATGGCTTGCTCGGCGCAGGCGGACGGCATCACCACGTTCATCGAGGCGATCCTCAACCAGGAACTCGGTGAGCCGTTCCGCCGCGACGCGATGAAGAAGCCGGTGGTGGTGGCGGGAATTGATCCGGCCGACATGCGCCCTCAGCACTGAGGCCGGTTCGTCGACGACAAGGCTTTCGCTCGCCAATGATTATCATCAGAGCTGATCCGGTTGAATTAGTCCACCACGGCGCTTGTTGCGGGTGGATTGTGCCAGGTGAAATGATAATTACGAAATTGACCGTGCCGGAGCAGTTAATTGATACTAGGTCGACTGCTGATTAGTTCTGATGGCCGATCATCAGGTATCGCAGTGAAAACTTCACCGACCTGATTGCATCGGCCGAAAGGGTGGCAGTGCACCCGCGTGCGGGGGACGCACGCGAATGTTGCAATTAATCAAGGAGATTGTTCATGGCAGATGATCCGAACCGGGTCTGGCCGACCGGACTGACGATCGCGGAATCGGAAGAAATCCACAAGCATGTGATCGGCGGCGCGCGCATTTTTGGCGCGATCGCGATCGTCGCTCATTTTCTCGCCTTCGTCTATTCGCCCTGGCTGAAGTAAGGAGATCGACCGATGTCCAATCAGGCAAGAATCTGGACCGTCGTCAAGCCGACCGTGGGATTGCCGCTGTTTCTCGGCAGCGTCGCGGTGATCGCCATTCTGGTGCACTTCGCGGTGCTGACCCACACGACCTGGGTTTCGAAATACTGGAACGGCAAGGCAGCCGCGATCGAGAGCTCCGTCAAGACGGGGTGACCACGCTTCAGCGACCTTGAAGCGCGGGCCGGGATCCACGGGTCCCGGCCTTTGTACATCCTGCGATCGGATCGACGATCTCGCGCTGCGGTGACGGCGCTACCGATCGCGCAGCACTTCGGCGACAGCCTGCCGTGCGAACTCGTTGTGCCGCGCAATGCCGATCGAGATGCGGACCCAATTGTCGAGCGGGGGGTGAGCACGGCCGACATCAATACCGCGGCTCGCGAGCCTGGATGCGACAACCTGGTGGGGACGCCCAGCATCGAAAAACACGAAGTGCGCCTGCGAGTCGGTGTAACGGACGCCGAGACGTTCAAACAGCGCATGCCAGGCGTCACGTTCGGCTCTGATGCTGCCCCGCATGGTATCAAGAAAGGCGCGATCGTTCAGACTGGCATTCGCCGCGACCAGGCCGAGCCGGTTGAGCGTGAAGAATTCACCGACGCCAATCTCCCTCATCGCCTTGCTGAGATCGGGCGGAGCCAGTGCATAGCCGAGGCCAAGCCCGGCCAGCCCATGCAGTTTGGCGAAGGTCCGAAACACGACGACGCGCGCACCTTCCCGCAACAGCCGCGCGGTGGAGCGCTCGCGGGCGTCGGGCAGGAAATCCAGATAGGCCTCGTCGACGAGCACGAGGGTCCGCTGCGAGAGTTCGGCCACCACGTCGAGAAAGTACTCGCTGTCTTCGACGATCCCGGTCGGATTGTGTGGGTTGACGAGATACACCGCGCGAGTTTCCGCCGTGGTGCGTCGCAGGAAGGCCCGGAGGTCGTTGCCGAGGCTGTCGTCGAGCGGGATTGCGATCGCCTTGCCCCCGGCCGGCCGCACGGCGTCGACCAAGGCCGTATAGCCGGGCGCGGAATACAGAAACTCGCGTCCTGGGCCGTCCTGCGCCGCCAAGTAAAGACCGAACGTATTCAGCACTTCGCCAAGCACGATTTGCTCCGGCGCAATTTCGTGCTCGGCGGAGAGAGCGGCCTTCAGGCGCGCCACATCCTCGCCGGCGTAGCGGCTGAGATCCATCAGGCTGCTGCTGATCGCTTCCAGCACGCGCGGCGATGGGCCGAACGGGTTCTCGTTCAATGACAGCCGAACGTGCTCGGTCGCTGGCGGCGTGCTCATCACGATTTCGGGTCCTTGCTCAGCTCGCCATCATCGTCCACCAAGTGCGGTGTGCAAGGTCTTCCTTTGGCGGCGAATTGACCGCCGGGTGATATGTGCGCCGGTTCGCATCGGCGAAGGCGACGTGCTTGAGCATGCCTCCGATCACCTCGTGGCGGAGGCGATGCAGCCTCGAGGTGGCGCGCTGGTGCGGCGTTGATTCAGCACTTCGATTGTGGAAGCGCGCGCTCCACCAACCGCGTCCAATACGAGATCCCATACGGGATCGCCGCATCGTTGAAGTCGTAGCGCGGGTGATGCAGGCCCGCGCTGTCGCCGTTGCCGAGGAAGATGATCGAGCCGGGGCGCTCCTGCAGCATGTAGGCGAAGTCTTCGGCTCCCATCATCGGCGCCAGTTCGCGATCGACCTTGTCGTCGCCGATCAGCGACGCGGCCGTATCCGCCGCGAACGTGGTTTGCTCGGCGTGATTGACAGTGACGGGATAGCCGCGTCCGTAAGTGACGCGCGCCGTTGCGCCGTGCGCCTTCGCGATATGGGTGGCGAGTTCTTCGATCTGCCGTTCGAGCTGATCGCGGACATCGGGGGAAAGGGCGCGCGCGGTACCGATGAGGCGGGCGGTCTGCGGAATGACGTTGAAGGCCGATCCGGCGTTGAACGTCGTGATCGACACGACCGCGGAGTCCAGCGGATCGAGCCGGCGCGACACGATGGTTTGCAGAGCCGTGATGATCTGCGCGCCGACAACGACGGGATCAATGGCGAAGTGCGGCCGCGCGGCGTGGCCGCCGACGCCGTCGATTTCGATTTCGATCCGATCCATCGACGCCATCACGGCGCCCGAGCGGATGGTGAACTCACCGACCGCGAGCCCCGGCTTGTTGTGCATGCCGTAGACCTCGTCGATCGGAAACCGCGTGAACAGCCCATCGTCGATCATCGCCTTGGCGCCGGCGCCGCCTTCTTCGGCCGGCTGGAAGATGAAAGCGACCGAGCCGTTGAAGGCGCGGTTGGCGGCGAGATGCTTCGCCGCGCCGAGCAACATCGCGGTGTGGCCGTCATGGCCGCAGGCATGCATACGGCCCGGCGTGCGCGACGCGTAGGCCGCGCCGGTCGCTTCCTCGATCGGCAGCGCGTCCATATCGGCGCGAAGTCCGATCGCGCGATTTGCCGTTCGGTTGGCGCCGTGCACCAGCCCGACCACGCCGGTGCGACCGAGGCCGGTAACGACTTCGTCGCAGCCGAACTGGCGTAGCAGATCAGCGACCCGCGCGGAGGTCCTGTCGAGATCGTAGAGCAGTTCGGGATGGGCGTGGAAGTCGTGCCGCCATTCGGTGGCTTCTTCGGCGATGGCGCTGATGCGGGGATCGATCGTCATGGGTTCTTTCAGCTTGTGGATTGCAACAATCAGGACTTCGCCTGACCGACGAAGTCGAGCCGGGCGCCGTGCGACAGGGCTCGGTCGAGCGGGCCGGCAGGTCCGCCGCTGAGCCCGACCGCAAACGGTCCTTCTCCACGGCTGGCGAGATGAGCGGCGAGCGCGTCGCCGGCTTCGCCTTTGCCCGACGGAGTCGCCAAGGTAATCGATCCGTGGCCCGCATCAAGATGCGCCACGCGCAGGCCCAATCCGGGGAGCGCGTAAGCCCGGGCCGGCGGCTCGTCGAACAAGGCGGCGTAGCGCGCGATGCTGCGGTCGAGATCGGATACTGCAACGACGACCGAGGCGATGCCTTGTACGTTGTTGGCATGCTGGCGGACCGCTCCCTCCGGCACCCGCAGCGCGCGCGGCGTGACGTCGCCGCAGAAGAACGGCGTGTCGCTTTGCGGCGATCGTACAGTCTTCCAGACCAGGCGTTCGCCGTCCGGACGGGCGCGGCCGCCATCGACCGGCGCCTCGAAGTCGAGGCCGCGCGCTTGCGCCGCCGCGACATCGCGGTCGATGTCGCTGGGCAGCAGGGCAAAATCGACGAAGCCGGGCCCGGATTGGTCGAGCACCTGCCACCAGCGGAAATCCGGCGTCGGCCGGCTGAAGGTGATCAATTCGAAGTAGGAGCCGTCCGCGAACACCACGAGCGCGTTCTTGGACCCGCGTCCCGGGTGTTCGCCGCCTTCCTCGACCGTAAAACCGAGCTGGCGATAGTCGGCGATCGCCTGGCCGAGGTCGGCGACGGCGATGACGACGTGATCGATTGCAAATCCCATACGAACTTCCTCACGAGGCGTGGTTTCTTGAGCGGCATTGACTAGAGACGTTGACCGCCGCTGGCGTCAATCGTCTGTCCGGTAACCCAGCGTCCGTCGTCGGATGCCAGAAACGACACGACGGCAGCGATGTCGTCCGGCTGTCCGACGCGGCCGAGCGCAATGCTGGTCGCGACGGCCTGCGCCCGGATCGGATCGCGTGCGCCGGGATTGAGATCGGTCGCGGTGGCGCCGGGCGCAACAGCGTTGACGGTGATGCTGCGCGGCCCGAAATGCACCGCGAGCGCCCGGGTCAGAGCTTCGAGCCCGGCTTTGGCTGGCGCGTAGGCGACCATGTCGGCGAACGCTGCGCGCGTCCCCATCGAAGAGATGTTGATGATGCGGCCGCCGTCGTTCAGGCGAGGCGCGAGCGCCTTGATCAGCCGAAACGGAGCAACCAGGTCGATGCGCAAGACTTCTTCGAAGCCGGTGTCGCCGATCTCTTCGATCGTCGCACGCAGACCAACGCCGGCATTGTTGACGAGGATATCCAGCGCCGGCGCATCCAGATCGGCACGTGCTGCCGCGACGATCTTTTCGGCAAGGAGCTCGGGCGTGTCCGGCTCCGCGAGATCTCCGGCGATGGCGATCGCCTCTCCGCCGCCGGCCCGGATCGCCGCGACGACGTCGCGCGCTTCCTTTTCGGCCTTGTTGTAGTGGACGACGACCTTCGCGCCGTCCGCGGCGAGGCGAAGCGCGATCGCCCGGCCGATGCCGCGACTGGCGCCGGTGACGACCGCGACCTTGCCGGTGAGGCGGCCGGTCATCGATCCCACGCCTGCGCGGTTTCGATATCGCGGGCGAGGTCGAGCAGCGCCTTGCGATCGATCTTGTTGGTGCCGGCCCAGGGCAGCTCGGGCAGGAAGCGGATGCGGCGCGGATGCTGATAGGCCGGTCCGCCGGCGAGCGCGAACCGCTTGACGTCCTCCGCCGACAGCTTGATGTCGCCGCGGCTGACGACGAAGGCGACCGGCACCTGGCTGCGCTCCTCGTCGGGTAGCGGTACGACGGCGGCCTGCTGAATGGCAGGGTGGCGCTCCAGCAGTTTTTCCACCTCGCCGGGATAGATGTTCTCGCCGGCGCACACGAACATGTCGTCGGCCCGCCCGACGAAGTAGTAGAACCCGTCGGCGTCGCGACGCATGACGTCGCCGCTGTTGTACCAGCCGTCGTCGCTCAGCACTTTCGCGGTCTGGGCCGGCAGGTTGCGATAACCGGCCGTCACCGCCGGGTTGCGCATCCACAGGACGCCTTCGTTCTCGGTGGCTCCGACGAGCTTGACGAAGTCGGGATTGATCGGGGTGCCGAGCGCGAGCGGCGGCGCCGGCAGGCCGTTCGGATGAGGGCCGAAGATCGCGGGACCGGCCTCGGTGGTGCCATAGCCGACGCTGATGGTGATTCCCGGGAATGCCGCGCGAATGCGCTCCAGCAGCGAGACCGTCATCGGCGCCGAGCCGAGCATCAGCCGCCGGAACGACGAGAAGTCACGGGCGGCGAGCAGATCGGTCTCTTTCAGCGCGCGCGCCCACATCGTCGGGACCGCCGTGGCCGCTGTGACCTTGTGCTGCGCGATCGCCTCCAGATAGGCGCGGCTGTCAAATGACGGCTGCAGCACCAGCGACGCGTTGGTCCCGAACACGGTCTTGGCCGAGAACAGCCCGTTCATGTGATACAGCGGCTGCGCGATGATGTAGCGCTCGTGCTGATTGAGAGCTCCCGAGGTTCGGGTCGAGAGCGCCCACAGCTGCCCGTGATGCGACAGCGGCACACCCTTTGGCCGGCCGGTGGATCCAGACGTGTAGAGCAATTGGCCGACCTCGTCGGCATCGACGACGAGGCTTTCGAACGGGGCCGGCGCAACCACGGCTCCGAAGCCATCGGGGCCTGCAGCGTCGAAGTCGATGACGGGGATGATATCCTGCAGCAAACGGCGGTGAGCTGCATCGACAAAGCCGAGCTGCGCGCCGGAATCCTCAATGACGAATTGGATCGTCTCGGCAGGCAGCTTGATGTTGATCGGCACGGCCACCAGGCCGGCGCGCATGATACCGAAATAAGCGGCGAGATACTCGGCGCGGTTGAACGCGGCGATCGCGACCGATGCGCCGCGCTGCAAGCCGCGCGACAGCAGCAGCCGTGCGATGCCGCCGGCGAGAAGATCGACCTCACGGTGCGTAAAGGTGCGCTCCCGTCCGGGTACCGGCGAGTCGATGATGGCGACACGGTCGAGGTCAGCGTTACGGTCGATCAGATCGCCGAGATTGGTCCAACGCATGCTCGTTCATCCTTTGAGGGCTGTGTGCAGAGGTCTGACGACGGCACCCGCCACGATCGGTTCGGGGACCGGGTGCACCAGCGGCGGCAGGTCGAAATGACAGGCGACCGAGTGACCCTCGGTCTTCGGCCGGAGCTGTGGCTGCTGATGACGGCAGCGATCCTGGGCAAACGGACATCGCGTCACGAACACGCAGCCGGACGGAGGATGGTACGGGCTCGGAAGTTCGCCCTCGATCGGCTTGCGGATGCGTCGGCGGGCTGAGCGCGGGTCGGCGATCGGCGCACTGGCCAGCAGCGCGCGGGTGTAGGGATGGGCGGCTGAGCGCCACACCGTCTCGACCGGGCCCGCCTCGACGATCCGGCCGAGATACATCACCAGCACCCGCTGGGCGACGTGCTCGATCACGCTGAGATCGTGCGAGATGAACAGGAACGCGATCTCGCGGCCGCGCTGCAGACGCGTCAGCAGATTGATGATCTGGGCTCGCACCGAGACATCCAAGGCCGACACCGGCTCGTCGCAGACGACGAGCTGCGGCTCCAGTGCAAGTGCCCGGGCGATCCCGATGCGCTGCCGCTGTCCGCCGGAAAACTCGTGCGGGTAGCGCGTCGCCGCCTGCCGCGGCAGCCCGACCTGATCCATCAGATTGAGCGCGCGATCATTGGCCTCCGCGCGCCGCCAACCGGCGATCAACAACGGCTGACGAATGATGGTGAGCACATCGTGGCGCGGGTTGAGCGAACCGTACGGATCCTGAAAGATCATCTGGATCTTGCGGCGAAACTCCGCGCGCTCATGGCGCTGGATCGTATCAAAGTCACGCCCCTCGAAGGCGATCGCGCCTTCGGAGATGGGCGCCAATTGCATGATGGCTTTGGCGAGCGATGACTTTCCGCAGCCGGACTCGCCGACAAGCCCGACGGTTTCGCCGGGCTCGATATCGAACGACACGCCCGACACCGCCGACAGCCGGCCGTGCGAACTCTCGTAGCGGACCACCAGATCACGAACGCTGAGTAGCGACACGGCGTGCGTCCTCCTCGGCAACGAAGCAGGCCGCGCTGCGCGACGGCGACAACGAACGAAGCGGCGGCGGCGACGTCAGGCAGATGTCGCGAACCTCCGAGCAGCGGTTGGAGAACGCGCAGCCCGGCGGCAGCTCCGCGAGCGACGGGACGGTGCCGCCGATCTCCGGAAGGAAGTCGCCATGCCGCCGGCCGAGACCAAGCGTCGAACTCAGCAGCCCTCTGGTGTAGGGATGCTGCGGATCTTCGAACAGATCAGCCGCGGGCCCCTGTTCGACGGGGCGGCCGGCATACATCACCAGCACGCGGTCGGCGATCTCCGCGACCACGCCGAGATCGTGCGTGATCAGGATGAGCGCGGTGCCGAGCGATTGCTGCAGCTCCTTCAGCAGCTCGATGACCTGGGCCTGAACCGTGACGTCGAGCGCGGTGGTCGGCTCGTCGGCGATCAGCACCTTCGGCGAACAGGCGATCGCCATCGCGATCATCACCCGCTGCCGCATGCCACCCGACAGCATATGCGGATATTCGTCGAGCCGGCGGCGTGCGTCCGGCACGCTGACGCGGTCGAGCAGCTCGACCGCGCGTGTCTCGGCGTCGCGGCGCGAGAGCGGCGTGTGGGCGCAGATCGCCTCGGTCAGCTGCCGGCCAATCGACATCACCGGATCGAGCGCGCCGAGCGGGTCCTGAAAAATCATGCCGATCTCACGGCCGCGCACCTTGCGCATCCGTGCTTCAGGCAGCGTCGCCAGGTCGAGGCCGCCGAGGTCGATCCGGCCGGCGACGATGCGCGCCGGCGGCGTCGGGAGCAGCCGCATCAGCGCCAGCGCCGTCAGCGATTTGCCGCATCCGGATTCACCGACGATCGCCAGCGTTTCTCCCGCACGGAGGTCGAACGACAGATTGTCGACCGCCTGCATCACGCCCGCGCGCGTGAACAGCGAAACCGACAATCCGTCGACGCGGAGGAGGGGATCGTTCGTCATCGGTCACGCAGTTTCGGGTTGAGCGCGTCGTTGAGGCCGTCGCCGACGAGATTGAGCGCCAGCACCGTGATCATGATGGTCGCGCCGGGGATCGCGCAGATGTACCAGGACGTCCGGATCAGGCTGCGCCCGTCGCCGATCAGCCGTCCCCAGCTCGCGATATTCGGATCGCCCAGCCCCAGGAACGAAACGGCCGACTCGTAAAGGATCGCGCCGGCCACCGAGAGCGAGGACAGCACCACGATCGGCGGCAGCGCATTGGGAAGGATCTCGCCGAGGATGATGCGCCAGTTGGACATGCCCATGGTCCGGCAGGCCAGCACGAACTCGCGCTCGCGCAGCGTCAGGAATTCGGCCCGCGTCAGCCGCGCGATCGAGGTCCAGGTGACGAGCCCGACGGCGATGACGACGTTCTCGATCCGCTGCCCGAGGATCACCACGATCGTCAGAACGAAGATCAGGGCCGGCACGGTCTGGAATAATTCGGTGATCCGCATCAGCACGCGATCGGCCCATCCGCCGAAATAGGCGGCCGTCGCGCCGACCGACACGCCGATCACCGTGGCGGTGATCGATGCGAACAGGCTGATCGCCAGCGTGGTCCGGGCGCCATGGGCGATCATCGCGGCGATGTCACGGCCAAGCGAATCCGTCCCGAGCGGATAGGAGGGATTGATGAACGGCCAGATTTCCGGACGCGCCACGATGCGCAGCGGGTTGCGCGGAAACAGCAGCGGCGCCAGCGCGGCGATCGCCACCACGGCGACGACGATGATCAGGCCCGCAACCGCCGCCCGGTTGCGGCTGAAGTTGCGGATGAAGTCGAGCGAAGCAGAGGCGCGCATCATCGTGCTGTCCGGATGCGCGGATCGAGCCGGGTGTAGATCAGGTCGACGGCTGCGTTCGCGAGCGCCACGACCAGCGCGCCGAGAATGAGGATGCCGAGAACGACCGGGTAGTTCCGGCTCATCACGGAATCAAACAGCAGGCTGCCGATCCCGGGCCAGCTGAACACGGCCTCGACCACCACGCTGCCGCCGAGCACGGTGCCGAGCTGGAGCCCGAGCAGGGTGACGACGGGCAGCAGCGCATTGCGCACCACGTGCGCCAGGATGACCCGGGTGCGCGACAGACCCTTGGCCTGCGCCGCGCGTACAAAGTCGAGCCGCGCGACTTCGAGCATCGACGCGCGCATCACCCGCGCGTAGGTCGCGGCATAGAACAACCCGAGTGACAGCGCCGGCAGCGTGAGGTGGCGCAGCACGTCGAGGCTGGCAGCCAGCCAGGATTGGTCGACCCCGATCGAGGTCATGCCGCCGACCGGAAGCCATCCCAGCTTCACCGCGAACAGGATCGTCATCATCAGACCGAGCCAGAAGCTCGGCGCGGCGAAGAAGAACACCGCGGCAAACGAAATCAGATTGTCCCAGATCGTATTCACCTTGGCGGCGGCAATCGCGCCGGCGGTGGTGCCGAGCACGACGGCGATCGAGATCGCCGCCAGCATCAACAGCAGCGTCGCCGGCAGCTGTTCGAGGATGACGTCCAGCACCGGCGCGTTCTGCCGATAGGAGAAGCCGAAATCGAATCGCAGCACCGACCAGATGTATTTGGCGAGTTGGATATAGGCGGGGTCGTCGAAGCCGTAGAGATTGCGCAGCTTCTCGAGCATCGCCGGATCGATGATCTGCTGCTCGGAGGTCATCACGTCGAACAGCGTCCCCGGCGCGAGCCGGATCAACACGAAGTTGAGCACGATCACCCCGAGCACCAGCGCGGCGATCTCTCCGAGCGTTTTGGCCAGCCGCCGCACCCGACGCATCCTACCGGGCCAGCCAGACGCCGGACCACGACTCGCCCATGAAGTCGGCGGCCAGCGAGTGGTCTCGCACGTCGGCGCGCGCGATGGTGACGGGCTCGAGATCGACCAGCGGCAGGATCGGCGCCTCGGTGGTCACCAGCTTGTCGAAGGCGTGGACCAGGCCGACACGACGTTCCGGATCGGTCTCGCGAGCGATGTCGGCGACGAGGGCGTCGACTTGCGGGTTCGAGTAGCCGGTCGCGTTCCGGAACGCGGCTCCCTTCACGATGCCGTCCGTGGTGTAGAATTGGGTCGTCGTCGGCAGAAGCTCGATCGAGCCGGAGTTGTTGGAGATCGCAACGTCGTAATCGTAGTCGGTGTAAATCCGCTTCAGCGACGTCGCGCGATCCGGGACGGAGAGCTCGACCTTGATGTCGACGTCTTCCAGAGCCTGCTTGACGTATTGGCCGATCTTGACGTTCTCTTCGAACCAGCCGGCCGACACCAGGCTGATCGAGAAACGCGATCCCTTCTTGACCGGATAGCCGGCCGCGTCGAGCAAAGCGCCGGCCTTCTTCGGATCGAACGGATAGCTCGGCACGTCGGAGGTGAAGAAGATCTTGTTCGAGGCATGGATGGCGCCGACCGATGGCTTGGCGCGGCCGAAGAAGATCGTATCGGCGATGAAGCTGCGGTCGATGGCGTGATGCAGGGCCCGCCGGACCTCCGGCTTCGAAACGATGTCGCGGCGCTGATTGAACTCCAGCGTGGTAAGCCAAGCGGAGTTGGCATAACCCTTGGTTTCCGCGACGAACTTGCCGCCCTGCACGAGGCGTGGGATGTCCGGCGGCGGCACCGCGTTGAAGACGGCGAGGTCGAGCTGTCCGGCCTCGAACGCCGCCGAGCGCGACGCGGGATCGCGCCACCAGCGGATGATCAGCCGATCCAAATACGGCTTGCCGGCGTCCCAATAGGTTTCATTGCGCACGAATTCGACGTGGCTGCCGCGCACCCATTCCTTGACCTTGAATGGGCCGGTGCCGATCGGCGCGTTGTTGATGGGATTGGTGAGAATATTGCTGCCGTCGTAGACGTGCTTCGGAATCACCAAAGCGCCTTTGCCGGCCAGGATGGATTTGAGGAAGAATTCCGGCACAGGTGCCTTGAAGTCGAGCACAGCCGTCGTCTGGTCGGTCGCCTTGGCGCCCGCGAGCGCGTCGAGTGCGGCGCCCGCCGAGATCGGCTTCCAATACGACAGCGCGCTGAAAACGATGTCGTCCGCGGTGAGCGGCTTGCCGTCGTGCCAGACGACGCCGTCACGGAGCTTGATCGTGTAGCTTGTGAAGTCCGCGGAGGGTGTGACGGAGGTCGCCAGCACGGGCTTGAACTGCAGATCGTCGGACAGCGCCAGCAGCCGCTCCAGCACCTTGGTGGAGGTGAAGTAGGGGCTCGATCCGCCGCCGGGCGGCACGAACAGCGCTTGCGGTTCGAGACCTCCCCAGGTCGCGACCAGCGTGCCGCCGCGCTTGGGCGTTTCAGCTGAGGCGCGGCCGATCAAGCTGGGCACGAGCGCGCTGCCTGCCGCCGCCAGAAGAAGATGTCTCCGAGTAAGTCCGGTCATAGTCGTCCCCGTATTTGATCGATGTGCGGTCAGCCGGCGCTCGGCAGTGTCGAGTAGGTGCCGCGCCCGACCGCCAGCAGCGTGCCGTTCTCGTCGAACACATCGACGTCAGCGACGCCGACGCTCTTGCCGCTTCTGCGAACACGCCCGACGCTGATCAGCGCCGTCTTGATCGCCGGCCGCAGGTAGTCGACGCGAAAGTTGATCGTCGGCAGGCCGCGGCCTGCCAAGGCCGCGAGCGCAAAATCCCCGACGGTGTCGATTACCGCCGCGATGGCGCCGCCGTGCCACTGGCTGGTCCCCGTGCCACGTTCGAATTCCGGCCGCATCTCGGTGCGGACCGTGATTTCCTGCTTGGGCAGGTCCAGCGAGACGACCTTCAGCCCCAGCCAGGAATTGAACGGCGACGCATCGAATTTCTGCTGGATCTGCTCGGCGTCGAGCGGCGCCGTCATGGCGTCACCACGACTTTGCCGAACACCGCGCGATCCTCCACCGCCTGGACTGCGAGCGCGCCTTGCTCGAGCGGGTAGGCATGGTCGATCAGCACTTTGAGCTTGCCGTCGCCGACCAGCTGGAACAGCTCGCGAATGTCGTCGGGCTCCCAGCCGTTCGAGCCGAGGATCTGAAGCTCGAACGTCCAGATGAATCGAATGTCCTCCTGCGGCGCGTAACCGGCAGTGGCACCGCAGGTGAGGAGACGGCCGCCGAGCCGCAAGGCGCGCAGCGATTTCACCCAGGTGTCGCCGCCGGTGAAATTGACGACGACGTCGACGCCGCCACCCTCGACGAAGCGGCGGCGGTGCGGCTTGCCGTGACGCTCGTAGATCACCTTCAGGAAATCATCGCGCGTGTAGAGGATCGTTTCGTCCGCGCCGAGTTCTTCGAGGCGGCGCGCCTTTTCCTCGGAACCGGCGGCCGCGATCACATAGGCGCCAGCGAGCTTGGCGAGTTGGACGCAGCAGACGCCAACGCCGCCGCTGGCGCCTAGAATCAGCACCTTCTCGCCGGCCTTGATCTTGCCGATTGTCTTCATCATGCGCAGCGCGGTGCCGTAGGCGACCGGCAGGGCAGCCGCCTGCTCGAACGACACGTTGTCGGGAATCCGGATCAACTGGTGTGCACGGGCACGGCAGAACTCGGCGAGTCCGCCGTCCACCGTCTCACCCATCAGCCCGCCTTCGACCCGATTGATCGGGTCGACCAGAACGCGATCGCCGATCTTCCAATCGTTGACGTCGGGTCCGACCTCCGCGATCTCGCCGACGACATCGAGTCCGACGACAACGGGCAACGGCACCTTGATGCCGGGCATGCCCCGGCGGGTGAAGACATCATGGTAGTTGATGGATGACGCACGAACCCTGAGAAGAACATCACCATCGCCTATCTTGGGAGTGGGATAATCGTCTTCATAGATCAGTTTTTCAGGTCCACCATGCTCCCGTAAGACGACGGCACGCATTGACTCGATTTCTCCCATGTCGCTGAACTAATCGAAAATGTCGCGACAGTGTGCGTCGAGTTTTACCGCCGGATCAATAGAATGGTGTCTCAATCTGGCGCCCAAACAATCAGTCGTATTCTCGTTGAGTGTCCATATTGATGACGCTCGTTCTCTTTTCCGCACCACGATGCGGGGGCGCGTGTGCGCAACGGCGATTCCGATTGCTGATCGCCATATGATTACTTCTATGTCTACCGGGGCGAGCCGTTCTGGGCAGGACCGGCTCGATCTGCTGGAGCAGGCGATCGTGTCCGGCCTCCTTGTCGGTCTCGGCAAATGTGAAGAGCTCGATCTCCGGCTCCATCCCGGCGCGCGGCGATGCCGCCGCGCGATGGCCCGGAGGAAAACGCCTCGGCATCGACGTGACATCTGGTCCGCATCGCGACGTCGCGTCGCGGGGGCGACTTCACGACCCTGCGACGGCGCGATCGCTGATCGTCCACCACGGATAGGAACGCGACGTTCGGCCCGCGGTTGCGTGCTCAGTCGACGCGACAGCAGCGGGGCGTCTCAGCCGGGCTGCCTCGCTCCCACGCGTACTTGATGAGGTTCGCGATGTTGTTCTTGTCGGTTGCGATCTGGGCATCGGTGTCGTTCTGGCTGATGAGTATCGAACATGGCTGGCAACTCACATGGGCCGTTTCGCTGCTGCTCGGCATGGTGTTGTTCGCCCTGCTGGTGCAGCGGTTGATCGGAGAACTGCGCCTCCTTCGATCGCTGCGCCAGGATTCCCGTTCGCGGTGACGCATGACCGACACTGCGCTGCGATCGGCTGACATCGTCGCCGGGCTGCCTTGGGCGCTGATCGGGTTGATGCTGCTGTCTGTCGCTTGGAACTGGCGGAGCGCCGTCTTCATCGCGCTCTTGGTTGCGACAGTGGCGGCGACGCAGGCGAGCGCAGCGGCGCTGTGAATCATCACGCGCGACGGGGCGAGCGCCGTGCGCCGCCCGCCGCCATAAGACCTGCGCAAAGATTGGTCTGATTCCGCTGCTCCGCTGGCGTAAAATCGGGCAATCGGCCTGCGTCGTGATCGCCTTGGGCCGGACGGGCCGGCTTGGACGCTCGATTCCGACTTGGCATGATTCGTGAGTGTGCATCTCGCCTTCATGGAGATGCCGCGCTTGGGAAGTGTCCGAATTTGCTTGCTGATCCCGCAGACCGGTGCGGCCGGGCTGTGGGCGCCGTCGGCCGAAGCCTGTGGCCGTCTCGCCGTCGACGAGATCAATCGGGGCTCCGGTCTGCTGCGGCGTCACATCGACCTGCGCATCGTCAACGCCGGCGAGACCGGCGAAAGCGCGGGCCGGGCCGCCCGTGATGCGATCGAGATCGACGGCGTCGACGGCATCGTCGGCATGGTGCCGAGTTTCGCGCGGGATCGCGTCGCCGAAGCAGCGCGTGATCGCGTCCCGTTCATCTACACGCCCCAGTTCGAGGGGCTGTCGCCGTCGCAGAAGGTGATGGCGACCGGCGAGACCGCCGACGAGCTGCTCGGCCCCGCGATCCACTGGCTGTCGGAGGTGAAGCAGGCCCGGCGCTTCTTCCTGTGCGGCAGCGACTACGTGTGGCCGCGCGGCTGTCTGCAGATCGCCCGTGCGTTGATTGCCCGCTGCGGCGGAGCGGTCACCGGCGAGTGCTATCTGCCGATCGGCGAGCACGACTTCGACGAGATTTTGGACCGTATCAAGACGACGCGGTCGGATGCGGTGCTGCCGTATTTTCTCGGCTTCGACTGCATCGCCTTCAACCGCGCGTTCTGTGCGGCCGGGCTGAGTTCGCGCGTGCTGCGGTTTTCGTCCGCAGTCGACGAGACCGTGGCCTATGGGCTGGAGCCGAGCGAGACGGAAAATCTGTACGCGGCGTCGAGCTATTTTTCCTCGATCCGCTCGCGCAACAACGGGGCGTTCCTGGAGCGCTACCACACCGCTTTCGGCGACCATCCGCCGCCGGCGAATGCGTTCGGCGAATCCTGTTACGAGGGCATCTACTCGCTCGCCGCCCTGATCGAAGAGGCCGCCAGCCTCGACGCCCGCAAGCTCGCCCGGCATTACGGCCGGACGCTGCAGCAACGCACCGCGCGAGGCGATCAGGCGCAGTCGGTGGTCGGCGGCCGTCACCCGGTCTATCTCGCGCAGGTCGAGGGCTACGACTTCTCGATCATCGACTGGCGCTGAAGCTTGCCTTTTCAAATATTGCCGTCTTAAATACGAGCTGTCGCGCATCCAGCAGGGTGTTCCCCGCAATGCCGCGACGCGTGTCTCGGACGTTTCGCACGCGCGAACGCTTCGAGGAATGCCGGCCCGACTTCCAACCCGCACGGGAGATTTTCGAGATGCTGCGGCTCCATGGCATCATCGGGCGATCCGACGATGCGGCCTGCGCGGCCCGCCTGCATCATGTCGAGCATCACGGCGGCATCGAACTGTTGTTCGTGCCGCCCTCGGACGCCGGCCGCAAACGCTTCCGGTTGATGACCGATCGCGGCACCGATTGCGCCGTGAGCCTCGACCGCGACGAGCAACTGGTCGACGGCGCCGTGCTGTTCCTGGAGCACGACCGCGCGATCGTCGCGCGCTTCGGCGAGCAGGCGCAGATGCGGCTGAAGCCGGCCGATCAAGCCGCGGCACTGAAGCTCGGCTGGAACGCCGGCAACCTGCATTGGCGTGTCCGCTTCGAGGGCGATGAGCTGATCGTGCTGCTGGATGGTCCGGCCGAGAGCTATCGGGCGCGGATCAGGCCGCTGCTGGAGTCGGGCGAAGTGGTCGAGCGCGATGCTGTTTGATCGCGCGCAGACGCTGGCGCTGCTGCAACTCGGCGACAGCGCCTATCCGGCCGGCGGCTTCGCATTCTCCTGGGGCCTCGAAGGCCTGATGGCCGACGGCCTGCTCGGCGGCCGCAGCGAACTGGACGAGGTGATCGCCGATCAGCTCGCGCGGCGTTGGGCCACGATGGATCGCATCCTGCTGCGGCGCGCCTTCGCGGCGGACAGTTGTGAGGCGATCGCGGCCGTCGATCGCATCGCTGAAACCGGCACGGCGGCGGCGGAAATGCGCGAAGGCTCGCGCCGCGCCGGCCGCGCGCTGCTCGGCGTCTGGGGCAAGCTCGACGGTGCGCTGTCGTTGTCGTATCGGCAGGTGGTGGCGTCGGATTCGCGGCTCGGCCATCTGCCGATCGTGCAGGCCGTCGTGGCGCGCGACGCCGGGTTCAGCCTCGACGCCGCCGAACTGATGTCCGGCTGGACGCTGATCACCGGGCTGGTCAGCGCCGCGGTGCGGCTCGGACTGATCGGCCACATCGACGCGCAGCGCAGCCAGTCCGCCGCGCGTACGCTTCTGACCGAATTGCTCGCCGACACGCCGCCCGCCGATGCGGAACCGGCGAGCTTCACGCCCTTCATCGACATCGCCATCGCGCGCGGGCCGCTTCGGCACATCCGCATGTTCACGACCTGACGAGGTGACTTTCGCATGATGAACCTGTCGCCGACCGAGATGGATCGCCTGGTGATCTTCAACGCCGCGCAGATGGCGCGGCGGAACATGTCGCTCGGCATCAAGCTCAGCCATCCGGAGGCGGTGGCCTATCTCACCGACGAGGTGATGACCGCGGCGCGCCGCGATCTGCCTTATGCGGAGATCCGCGATATGGCCGGCCGGCTGCTGACGACGGACGATGTCGAGCCCGGCGTCGCGCAGATGATCCCGCTGATCTACATCGAATGCCTGTTCGCCGAAGGCACCAAAGTGATGGCGCTGTTCGAGCCGATCGGGCCGGGCGAAGCCGAGATCACCGACAGCCTGGTGCCCGGCGAGATCATCGCCGGCGGCGACGACATCGAGAGCTTCGCCGATCTGCCGGCGATCACGCTCGATGTCGTCAACACCGGCGACCGCGACGTCCAGGTCCGCAGCCACACCCATTTCTTCGAGGTCAATCGCGCGCTGCGGTTCGATCGTGCGGCCGCGTGGGGCATGAAGGTGGACCGGCCTGCCGGCGCCGGCATTCGCTTCGAGCCCGGCGTGGTGAAGTCGGTGCGGCTGGTGCCGATCGCCGGCGATCGCGTGGTGCGCGGCCAGGCCGGGCTGGTGAACGGGCCGCTCGACGAACCCACCGCCAAAGACGCCGCGCTCGAACGCGCCTGCGCCCGCGGCTATCTGGGAGCCTGAGCCATGGCCGTCCTCACCCGCCGCGCCTATGGCGAGCTCTACGGCCCGACCAAGGGCGACCTGGTGCGGCTCGCCGACACCAGCCTGCTCGCCGAGATCGAGCACGACTACACCACCTACGGGCACGAACTCCTCGTCGGCGCCGGCAAGAATCTGCGCGACGGCGAAGGCGTCAACGGCGACCTCACCTCGTCGCACAAGATCCTCGACGTGGTGATCAAGAACGCCACGATCGTCGACGCCGTCGCCGGCATCATCAAGGCCGATATCGGCATCCGCGACGGCCGCATCGTCGGCATCGGCAAGGCCGGCAATCCCGACGTGATGCCGGACGTGCATCCCGACATGATCGTCGGCCACACCACCGCGCCGATCGCCGGCGGCCCGTTCATCGTCACCGCGGGGGCGATCGAGTCCCACGCGCATCTGATCTCGCCCGAGCAATCCGACCACGCGCTGTCCGGCGGCACCACCACGCTCGTCGGCAACGGCTCGGGTCCGGTGTTCGACGTCGGCAGCGGCGCGGCGGCGACCTTCGGCAATTTCCTGCGCGCGATTGAATTCTCGCCGCTGAACTACGCGCTGTTCGGCCGCGGCGGCTCCAATCCGGAAGCGGTCGAAGAGGCGGTCGCGTCCGGCGGCATGTCGGTGAAGATCCACGAGGACTTCGGCGCCGCGCCGGCGGTGATCGACCAGAGTCTGGTGGCGGCGGACCGCAATGATTTCGCGGTGCATCTGCACACCGACTCGATCAACGAATACGGCTTCTGCGAAGACACCATGGCGGCCGTCGATGGCCGCACCATCCACATGTATCACGTCGAGGGCGCCGGCGGCGGCCACGCACCGGATCTGCTCAAAGTGGTGTCGTGGGACAATGTGATCCCGTCCTCCACCAACCCGACCAACCCCTACACCTCCTATGGCATGGAGGAGGGCGTGCCGATGACGATGATCTGTCATCAGCTCAACTACAACGCGCCCGAGGACGTGATGTTCGGCGAGGCGCGGGTGCGCGCGCAATCGATGGCGGCGGAAGACTTCCTGCACGACATGGGCGCGATCTCGATCTTCGGCACCGACACCCAGGGCATGGGCCGGCTCGCCGAGAACGTCGCCAAATGCTGGCAGCTCGCCAGCGTGATGAAGGATCGCATCGGCCGTCTGCCGGAGGAGACCACCGCGCGGGCCGACAACGAGCGCATCAAACGCTACGTCGCCAAGCTGACGATCAATCCGGCGATCGCGGTCGGCATCGACCACGAGGTCGGCTCGATCGAGGTCGGCAAGATGGCGGATCTGGTGCTGTGGCCGCGCGCATCCTTCGGGCTCAAGCCTTACATGGTGATCAAGAACGGCTTCGTGGTCTGGGCCGCGATGGGCGACGGCAATGGCAGCCTCGGCCTGTCCGAGCCGATGATCCAGAAACGGATGTGGGGCGCGCTCGGCGCGGCGCCGCAGCAGCTCGGCGTCAACTTCATGTCGAAGCTCGCAATGGATGCGGATGTTCGCCGCAAGCTCGGGCTCGATCGCAAGTCGGTGCAGATCAAGAACGTGCGCAAGCTGCGCAAGACCGACATGATCCGCAACGCCGCGATGCCGCATGTCGACGTCGATCCGCAGACCTTCGAGGTGCGGGCCGACGGAAAGTTACTCATGTGCGAGCCCGCGACCAGGGTGCCGCTCGCACGCCGGTTCATGCTGCGATGAGCCGGCTCTCGCTCGGCGGCGCCATGGCCGCGGTCGCGACCGCCGCGCGCGTCGGCATCGGCGGTCCGGTCGGCTCCGGCAAGACGGCGCTGGTGGAGCGCCTGATCCCGGCGCTGCTGGCGCGCGGCATCGACATCGCGGTGATCACCAACGATCTGGTCACCGCCGAAGACGCCGAACGCATCCGCCGCTCCGGACTGATCGATCCGGCGCGCGTCTCGGCGGTCGAGGCGGGGGCGTGTCCGCACACGGTGATCCGCGAAGATCCCACGCTCAACATCGAAGCTGCCGATGAGCTGGAGCGGCGCTTCCCCGGCGTCGAGCTGATCCTGCTGGAAAGCGGCGGCGACAATCTCGCTTCGACCTTTTCGCGCGACCTCACCGATTTCTGGATGTTCGTGATCGACGTCGCCGGCGGCGATGATATTCCGCGCAAGCGCGGCCCCGGCGTGATCCGGGCCGACCTCCTGGTGATCAACAAGGTCGATCTCGCGCCGCATGTCGGCGTCGATCTGGAACGGATGCATCAGGAGGCGCTGAAGGTCCGCGATCAGCGCCCCGTGCATCTGACCAATTGCCGGCGCGGCGAGGGGATCGACGGCATCGTCGATCTGCTCGAGCGCGAGGTGCTGTTCAGGTCGTGACTCCAGCGGCGACCAAAAGCAACGCGCTGCTCGATCTGAGCTTCGTCCGCCGGGGCGGCCGCACCGTGATCGACCGGCGGCTGTTCGCCTGGCCCTTCGTGCTGACGCGCGGCTTCTATCTCGATGCGGACCGGCCGGATCGCCTGAGCCTGATCGTGCAGACCGGCAGCGGCGCGCTGCACGGCGAAGACCGTCTTGTGCAGCGGCTCGACCTTGGCGCAGACACCGCGGTGTCGCTGACCAACCAGGGCGCCACCTCGGTGCATCGCGCCGACACGGCGGCGCGCGCGAGCGAAATCGTGTCGCTGCAGGTCGCGCGCGGTGCCAGCCTCGAATATCTGCCCGAGCCGCGCATCCTATTTCCCGACGCCGCGCTGTCGCAGCAGCTCGACATCGATTGCGCCTGGGATGCGAGCGCACTGGTGGTCGATGCCTTCACCATGCATGCGCCGGACGGTGCGCCGCAGATTTTTCGCGAGCTGGAGTCGGTGGTGCGCGTGTGCAGGTCGGGCGGCGATCCGGTGCTGATCGATCGCGCGCGGTTGCTGCGCCCCGCTCATAAAGTCTTTCGCGGGGCGCGCGCCTTTGCATCTGCCTATCTGATGCCGACGCCGGAGGTCGACCTTGGCGCCGTGCAGCAACAGCTCACAGCGGCGCTGAGCGACACGCCGGACGTGTACGGCGCCGCCAGCGTGATGCCGGAACAAGCCGGGCTCGTGGTCCGGATCGCCGCGCCGGATCTCAGGCCGGTGCGCGCGGCGTTCGCGCGCATCAAGCAGGTGTATCGCCTGACGCTTCCGCCCGATCGCGCGGCGCGGCCGGCGATGGTGATTACTTCAGTCGCTCCAGCAGCGCCAGAAACTGCGCGCGCTCGTCCTTCGTCAGCGGCGACAGCGTCTCCTTGGTGACGTCGTGCGCCACCGGGATCGAGCGCTCCGTCAGCACCTTGCCGTCCGGCGTCAGCGACACCACCAGCCGGCGGCCGTCTTCCGGATCGGCGGCGGTCTCGACCAGGCCGCGCTTCACTAATCGTTCGACCACGCCCTTGATCGTCGCCGCGTCCATTGCGGTGGCGCGGCCGAGCAGGTTTTGCGAGCAGGGACCTTTCTCGAACAGCTTCGCCAGCGCGGCCCATTGCGTCATCGTCAGATCTTCGCCCATGCGGCTGACGAAAATCGTCGCATGACGCTGCAGCACCTGGCGTAGCGTGAAGCCGACCTGCGCGTCGAGCAGATAGGATGGGGCGCTCTTGGCCTTGCGGCGTGGCTTGTCCAACACTTTGTCTTTACCCTAAACTGTAGCCACCGCTGCTCTGCTCACACCGCCAGATACGCGTCGCGGATTTCCGGATGCGCCTCGAGTTCGTCGATCGTGCCGGAAAAGCGGATGCGGCCCTTCTCGATGATATAGGCGCGGTCGCAGATCAGCTTGGCGAAATGCAGGTTCTGCTCCGAAATGATGATACCGAGCCCCTCGCGCTTCATCGCCAGGATGGCATCGGCCATCTGCTCGACGATCTTCGGGGCGAGGCCTTCGGACGGCTCGTCGAGTAGCACCAGCGACGGGTTGCCCATCAGCGTGCGGCCGATGCTGAGCATCTGCTGCTCACCGCCGCTCATGTCGCCGCCGAGCCGCTTGCGCATCTCGCCAAGATTGGGAAACAGCTTGTAGATCCGGTCCGGCGTCCACTCCGCGACGCCGGGGCGCGGCTTCTGCTTGCCGACCTCGAAGTTCTCCTCGACCGTCAGCTCGGTGAAGATGCGGCGATCTTCCGGCACGTAGCCGAGGCCGCGGCGCACGATCTCGTAGGACGGCAGCCGCGAGATGTCCTCGCCCTCGAACGTCACCTTGCCGCTGCGCCGCTGCACCAGGCCCACGACCGAGCGGAAGCTGGTGCTCTTGCCGGCGCCGTTGCGGCCCAGCATGGCGACGACTTCGCCTTCGCCGACCGCGAAGCCGACGTCGAACAGAATATGCGCCGGGCCGTAATGGCTGTTGAGGTCGGAGACTTCGAGCTTCATGTCAGCGCCTCCGCGCGGTGCTTGGCATCGTAGAGCAGGCCTTCGCCGAGATAGATCGCCTGCACCTGACGGTCCTGGCGGACCTGCTGCGGCGTGCCGCGCGCGATCAACTGGCCGCGGTTCAGCACCATCACCTCGTCGGCGTGTTCGAACACCACGTCCATGTCGTGCTCGGTGAACAGCACACCGATGTTCTTGGCCCGCGCAATGCCGGCGGTCAGCCGCATCAGCTCGACGCGTTCCTTCGGCGCCATGCCGGCGGTCGGCTCGTCCATCAGCAACAGCCGCGGCTGGTTGGCGAGCGCGATCGCAAGCTCGAGCCGCTTGAGGTCGCCGTAGGCGAGTTCGCCACACGGCCGCTCGGCCTGTTCGGTCATGCCGACCAGCGCGAGCAGCTCATCGGCCTCGGCGCGATGCTGCGCGCCGGCGTAGCCGATCAGCGACCACAGCCGGTGATGAAACGACAGCAGCGCCACCTGCACATTCTCGCGCACCGTCATCGACGCGAAGGTCGCGGTGATCTGGAAGGTGCGGCCGACGCCGCGGCGCCACACCGTGCGCGGCGGCAGTCCGACGATTTCTTCACCGGCGAGCCGGATCGAGCCGGCGTCGGGCTTGATCTGGCCGTTGAGCATGTTGAAGCAGGTGCTCTTGCCGGCGCCGTTGGGTCCGATCAGCGCGAGGATCTCGCCGGCGTTCACCGTGAAGCTGACGTCGCGCACGGCGTGAACGCCCGCGTAGGACTTCACCAGGCCTTTGACTTCGAGCAGCGTGGTCATTCCGCGGCCTCCATCTTGGCGACGGCGAGGGCATCGGGTTTGCCGTTCTTCGGTCGCGGTCCGCGGTGGCGCCAGTCCTCGATGAAGCCGACGATGCCCTTCGGGGCGGCGACGACCAGCAGCACGATGATGGCGCCGAGCACCAGCTTGGAGAGATCGGTCTGGCTCATCAGCCAGATCGCCAGCGCCTTGTAGACGATGGCGCCGATCACCGCGCCCGACACCGTCTCGATGCCGCCGAGCAGCACCATCACCAGGCCGTCGACCGAGATCGGGATGGCGAGCGATTCTGGAAACACCGAACCCTTGAGGAAGGCGAACAGCGCGCCGGCGACGCCCGCGAAGGTGCCGGCGACGATCAGCGCCGCCCACTGCGTCGACTTGCGGTCGATGCCGATGGCGTCGGCGCGCAGCGTGTTGTCGCGCGTGGCGCGCAGGCCGAAGCCGTAGGGCGAGAACACCAGCATGCGCAGCATCGCAACGCCGACCACGGCGACGCCGAGCGTCAGCCAGAAGAAGCCGCGCGGGCTGGAGGCCCAGGCCGACGGCCAGATTCCCAGGATGCCATTGTCACCGCCGGTGACCTCGACCCACTGGAACGCCACCGACCAGATGATCTGTGCGAAGGCCAGCGTCAGCATCGCGAAGTACACGCCCGACAGCCGCACGCAGAACCAGCCGGCGACCAGCGCGCCCATCAGACCAAACGCCGGGCCGACGAGCAGCGCCAGCTCCATCGGCGCGCCGAGAAACTTCACCGCGAACGCCGCGCCGTAAGCGCCAAGGCCGAAATACGCGGCGTGGCCGAACGAGGCGAGGCCGCCGACCGTCATCATGAAGTGCAGGCTGGCGGCAAACAGCACGAACACCAGGATTTCGGAGCCGACGCTGAGCAGATAGTTGCCGGCGAACAGCGGCAGCAGCGCCGCGATCACGACCAGCGCGGCGACGCCGCCGCGCTCCAGCAACGTCATCGGCTTCCATGGCCGGAACGAAATGCCCGTACTGGACCGCGTGCCGCGCTCCGCCTTGCCGAGCAGCCCGTAGGGCCGCACCACCAGCACCACCGCCATCACCAGGAACACGGCGATCAGCGAAATCTTCGGCAGCACCAAGATGCCGAGCGCGTTCAGCTCGGAGACCAGCACGGCGGCGATGAACGCGCCGGTCACCGAACCGAGCCCGCCGATCACCACCACGACGAACACCTCGACGATGATCGACAGGTCCATCGCATGAGTCACCGTGGTGCGCGGGATCTGCAGTGCGCCGCCAAGCGCGGCGAGGAACACGCCGAGCGCGAATACGCTGGTGAACAGCCATTTCTGATTGACGCCGAGGCAGGCGACCATGTCGCGGTCCTGCGTCGCGGCGCGCACCAGCACGCCCCAGCGGGTGCGGTGGAACAGCAGCCAGAGCAGGCCGAGCACCGTAGGGCCGAGCACGATCAGCAACAGGTCATAGGTGGGGACCAGCCGGCCGAACAGGCTGAACGCCCCGCTGAAGCCGGGCGCGCGCGGACCCATCAGGTCGTCCGGGCCCCAGATCAGCACCACGAGATCCTGCACCATCAGCGTCACGCCGAACGTGGCGAGCAGCTGGAATAATTCGGGCGCCTGATAGATCCGGCGCAGCAGCACCATCTCCATCAGCGCGCCGAGCGCCGCGACGATCAGGCTGGCGAGAAGCAGCCCGCCCCAGAAGCCGAATGCGCCGCTGAAGCGATCGGTCAGCGTGAACGCCATATAGGCGCCCAGCATGTAGAACGCGCCGTGCGCGAAGTTCACGATGCGGGTGACGCCGAAGATGATCGACAGACCCGACGCCACCAGGAACAGCGACGCGGCGCTGGCGAGACCACTGAGAGCCTGGACCACAATCAGTTCCACGGCGGCGCCTTTCGTTCGGGTTTGCAGTCGTCGAAGCTTGGGGAAGACGCCGCCGCTGAGATCAGCGGCGGCGATTGGCTGAAGATGGAGTCAGCTCAGTTCGCCGGACGCAGCTTGGCGGCTTCGGCCTCGGGCGGCAGATAGTCTTCGCCCTTCTTGAACTTGACATCGACCATGATGCCCTTGCCGTCCTTCTGGGTGGTCTTGCCGACGAAGGCGCCCATCGTCGACTGATGGTCGCCGGCGCGGTACACCACCGGGCCGAACGGGGTGTCGACCTTGAGGTTCTTCATCGCCTTGGCCAGGCTCTCGGTCGACGTATCGTCGGCGGCGTTCAGCACCGCGGCGATGCTCTTCACCGTCGAATAGCCGACCACCGAGCCGAGCCGCGGATAGTCCTTGTTGGCCGCCTGATAGGCGTCGAGGAAGGCTTTGTGCTCCGGTGTGTCGATCGAATACCAGGGATAGCCGGTGACGATCCAGCCCTCCGGCGTCTCGGTCTTCAGCGGGTCGAGATATTCCGGTTCGCCGGTGAGGTAGGACACCACGACGCGATCCTTGAACACGCCGCGGGTGTTGCCTTCACGCACCAGCTTCACCAGGTCGCCGGCGAAGGTGGCGTTGAGGATGGCGTCGGGCTTGGCGGCGTCGATCGCCTGCAGCACCGGGCCGGCGTCGATCTTGCCCAGCGGCGGCCACTGCTCGGCGACGAATTCGACGTCGGGCCGCTTCTTGGTGAGGATCTCCTTGAACGCGGCGACGAAGGACTGGCCGTATTCGTAGTTCGGCGCGATCGTCGCCCACTTCTTGGCCGGCAGCTTGGCGGCTTCTTCGGCCAGCATCGAGGCCTGCATGTGGTTCGAAGCGCGCAGCCGGAAGGTGTAGTCGTTGCCCTTCGACCAGACGATGGCGTCGGTCAGCGGCTCGGCGGCGATGTACAGCACTTTCTTCTGCTTGGCGAAGTCGGACAGCGCCAGGCCGATATTGGAGAGGAAGCCGCCGGCGATCATCACCACGCCGTCGCGCGACACCAGCTCGTTGGCGGCGGTCAATGCGTCGCCGGGTTTGCCCCCGTCGTCCTTGGTGATGACGACCAGCTTCTTGCCCTTGATGCCGCCGGCATCGTTGATCTGCTTGACGGCGAGCTCGAGGCCCTTGCGATACGGCTCGGTGAAGCCGGGCAGGGACGAGTAGGAGTTGATCTCGCCCACCTTGATCTCGCCCTGCTGGGCGTAGGCCGCCCCGGACGTCAACAACAATGCCGTCAGTGCCAGTCGTGCTATCTGCTTCATACGCTCTTGCCCTCTTCTGGTGATACTCAGCCTGGTTCAGCGTAGTCCGTCTTCGCCCTTGATCTCGGCGGTGGTCAAGCCGCCGACCCGCGGCAGCGGGCGGCCGGAATCCGTCACCGCCACGGCGACGACGATTTCATTGGCGCGCGGCGCATCGCCGACGCTCACCTGCATGCCGTCGAAATGGCTGCGCACGAAGGCGGCGTCCTTGTGGCCGAGCGGGATGTCGAGTTCGGCGCCCAGCCCGCCGCGACGCTTCGACGACGGGATCAGCGCCGCGCCTTTGCCCAGCACCTTGCGCACCGGCGCGCCCATCTTCGGATGCAGCAGCGCGGCGGCGTGTTCGAGTTCGCCGTTCTCGCCGACCAAAGCGGCCTTGCCGTAGCTCTCCGCCTTGCTGCCCTCGATGCCGAGCGCCGCCACGGTCTTTTCAGTCAGAAGTCCGCCGAGCTCTTCGCCGATCGCGATCAGTTCGGACAGATCCTCGACATAGCGGCCGGCGAAAGGGTTCTCGATCACCGCGATCGCGGCGGCGCGGCGGGTGGCCGGGGTCACTGGCCGGCCCATTTCGGTCAGCGTCTCTTCGACGACGACGACGATCTTGCGGATCTTGGCGCTCATCGCAACCCGTCCTCGCCCTTGATATCTTCGGCTTTGAGCCCGCCGACGCGCGCATGCACACGCGGGCCGCAGCTCATCACCAGCACCAGCGCGATCTCGTTGGCCTTCGGCGCGTCTGTGACGCCGACTTCCATCGCGTCGAAATGGCTGCGCACGTAGGAGGCGTTGACGTGCGTGATCGGCACGTCGAGCTTGGTGCCCGGACCGCCGACCTTCTTGGTCGAGGGCACGATCGCCTTGGCGTCGCCGAGAATTTCGCGCATCGCATAGCCGCCCGGCACGTGCCACAGCGCGCCGTGCTCGAGTTCGCCGTTGGCGCCGACGATCGCACCCTTGCCGTAGCCGTCGATCGCCTTGGCGTCGCCGCCGAGCGCCTGCAGCAGTTCGCCGGCCAGCGCGACGCCGAGCGGCGTCAGATCGTCCATGAAGCCGGCGATCTCCGGCTCGTAGCGGCCGGCGAACGGGTTCTCGATCACCGCGATGATGGCGCCGCGCTTGCGCGGCGTCGCCGCCACCGGGCCGCCTTCGTGGAAGACCTCCTCGGTGATCAGCAGCTTCTTGCGGACTTTGACCTCAGGCATCGGTTTGCTCTTGTTGTGAGTGCGAGGAAAGGAATGCGGCATCGCCGGTGCTGACGGTCTCGCCCTGCAAATGCAGCGCCGCGGACGAGATCAATCCGCGCGACATCAGGTCGCGCGCCACAGTGAGGCCGGCGGACAGCGCCTGCATGCGTTCGGCAGCCGACAACATCGGCACGTCGCGTGTGACGCGGCGATCGCCGAGATCGTTGTCGGGCTGAATGTCGCGCGCAGCGCCGCGAACGACGCCCGGATGCTCCGGCAGATCGACCGCGTTGGCAACAACGGTAGCGGCCGCATCCGCCATCGCGGCGGTCGGTGCCAAAATCGTCACCGCGTCGGCGATGCCGAGCGAGAAGCTGCGCCCGCGCCAGCCGCTGGTCGCGACGCCGCGCACCGGACTATCCGCGGTGATTTCGGCCGAGCCGATCAGCCGCGGCTGGTCGGGACGATCGACCAGGCCGACCGTGTAGCTCGCGCCCTGCGCCAGATGCAGCGCGATGTCGCCGCCATTGTTGACATAGGCGCGGGTGATGCCGGGGCAGACCAGCACCTTCAGCACCTCGTCGGCCACCGCGCCGGCGACTGCCGCCATTGGCGTGATGAACATCGCGTCAGCGAACGGAGCGACCGCCGCGGCCATGCGCTGCGCGACCGGGTGCACCAGCGCTGGCGCGTTGCCGCCGGCCGGCGCACGCAGCGCCGAGAGTTCTGCACACAGCGCGTCGAGTAGCCCGGTGAAGCGCCGCGCCGCGGCGTCATAGGCGTGGCGCACCGCTTCCGGTTCGCCGGTCGCCTCGATGATCAGGTCGATCGGGCCGTCCTGCAGATGCAGGCGGCGGCCATTGGCCAGCAGCGCCGCCTGGATGGGCCGTCCTCGAACCGGCGAGATGGGTTGCGGGGCGGCCATGCGATCAGCCGAAGTAACGTTTGACGGCGTTGGGCGCGAGCGGCCACGGATTGTCCGCATGCGGCGCGACCGGACGCCGGCCGTCGTCGAGTGTGATCGACGATACCGGGCGAACTTCCGCCATGTGGCCGCCGAGTTCCTGATAGTCCGACAGCCGCAGCGTGAACTCGATCGGCGCCACCAGCGCCGGCGTCGGCACGTAGCCGAAGGCGTTTTCCGGCATCTTGGTGACGTCGACCATGATGGTGATGCCGCCGCCCGGATAGACATAGACCGGCGCGCCGCCGCAGGTGACGTAAGTCAGCGCGTCCTTCACCGAATTGGTCAGCCGCACCGGATTTTCCGTGACGCCGGCACGCAGCGAACCGCCAGCGCCCGCCATGAATAGCACCGTCGACAGCGCCGGCTCGCAATTGTCCTTCACGCGCTGCGACAGCATCGCCAGCTCCGCCGGCATCTCCTTCTCGCGCGGGATCAGCTCGTCGTCGAGTTCGAAGTAAGCGGCGTGCTCGCCGGTGGTCGAGATGAAATACAGCCGCAGCCCGGGCCAGGCGACCTTGCGGTCGAACGGGCCGAGGATCGACAGCGGATCGGAAATGTTGGTGCCGCCCCAGCCGGTGCCGGGCTCGGCGACCTGGAAGTAACGGCCCGGCGTCGAGCGCCGTCCCTTGATCTTGATGCCGGTGTCGGGAATGCCCAGAACCTTGCCGGCCTGATGTTCGGACAGCACGCCGGTGATGTGATCGTCCACCACCACGACGTCGTCGACCAGGCCGAGCCACTGTTTGGCGAACATGCCGATCGTCGCCGAGCCGCAGCCGACGCGCATCCGCTCTTCCATCACGCCGTTGACGATCGGCGCCTTGCCGGCCTGCACCACCACGGTCGAGCCGCCGTCGATCGTCAGTTCGACCGGCTTGCCGTTGCACAGATCGAGCAGCGCCTCGCAGGTGATGCGGCCCTCCTTCTTGCTGCCGCCGGTGAGGTGATGCACGCCGCCCAGCGACAGCATCTGCGAGCCGTATTCCGACGTCGTGACGTGGCCGACCGCTTCGCCGCCGGCCCGCACCGTCGCCTGCTCGGGGCCGAGGAAGCGGTCGGTGTCGATCTTCACCTTGACGCCGCAGTAGCTGAAGATGCCTTCGGTGACGACCGTCACCATGTCGACGCCGCCCACTTCGGACGACACGATGAACGGCGCGGGCTTGTAATCCGGATAGGTGGTGCCGGCGCCGATCGCGGTGACGAAGGTCTCCGGCGGAGAAATCAGTGTGCCGTCCCACGAGCCGTCGCGATGGAACGGCACCACGGCGGCGCCATGCGCCAGCGCGCGGTCGAGCACGACATGCGGATCGACGCGGACCAGTTCGCCGCCCGCATTGGCGTAGCGATCGCAAGCGCCGCTGGCGCCCGGCTTGATGTAGCACATCACCGGACAGGCATCGCAGCGGATCTTGTCGTCGCTCGGCGCCTGCGCCGCGGGAATGCTGTCGCTCATGGGACTGATGGCTCCAGGCCGTCGGCGTGTGGCGATCCGGCACTGCCTCATTTCATATGTATACTAATGAAAAGGGAGGGCTGCCTTGAAGTCAAGCATAAGGAATGGGCAGCACATGCACAAACATTGTCGCAGTGCACACGCGCTTGACGGAATTCATTGGTGTAGAAACAATCGTCCGAGCAATTGCCAACGGCGGTGGAGCCCGAATGCCCGCTACTCATCACAGTGCAGCGTCGTTTGTTGCGGTGCACGCTGCGCGCTGCTTGCGGTGCAAGGCCGCATCTGCGGGGCGGCACCGATGAGTTCGGCGGCGCCCGTCATTTTGACCGTCAACGGAACCGAGCACGCTTTCGATCTGCCGCGGGACACCAAGTTGATCTACGTGCTGCGCAACGATCTCGGCCTCAACGGCCCAAAATTCGGCTGCGGCCTCGGCGAGTGCGGCGCCTGCACGGTTCTGATCGACGGCGTGCCGGCGCGGTCCTGCGTGGTGACGCTGAAGACGGCCGAGGGCCGAATTGTTACCACGCTGGAAGGCCTCGGGACTCGCGATGCGCTGCACCCGGTGCAGGCCGCGTTCATCGCCGCGCAGGCAGCGCAATGCGGCTACTGCCTCAACGGCATGATCATGTCGGCGACCGCGCTGCTGGCGCGAAACCCGACGCCCAGCGTCAACGAGATCCGCGAGGCGCTGCGCTACAATCTGTGCCGCTGCGGCACGCATGTGGAAATCATCCGTGCCGTGATGATCGCGGCGGGCGTAGCCCCGGATGCGACGCTCGCTGAGGCGGCCCCGTCATGAGCGAGCGCCAAGTGACCGAGCCGACGCCGGACACAGCGGATCTGCTGACTCGTGCCGGCACGCTCGCGGTGCTGCGGCCGTCGCAACACGTCAAAGGATTAGTCCCGACCGCGCCGCCGCCCGACGGCGCGCTCGATCTATTTCTGTTCGTCGACGACAGCGGGCAGGTGCTTGCCTTCAGCGGCCACGTCGATCTCGGCACCGGCATTCGCACCGCGCTGGCGCAGATCGTCGCCGAAGAACTCGACGTGCCGTTCGAGGCCGTCACCATGGTGATGGGCCACACCTCCGGCACGCCGAACCAGGGCGCCACCATCGCCAGCGACAGCATTCAGGTCAGCGCCGTGCCGCTGCGCAAGGCGGCCGCGCAGGCGCGGCATCATCTGGTCGCGCTCGCCGCGCAGGAGCTGGAGTTGCCGGCCGATCAGCTCACCGTCACCGACGGCATCGTGCATCCGCGCGACGCGTCCAATCGCGGCGTGTCCTATACGACGCTGCTGCAAGGGCGCCGCGAGCGGCTGATGCTGGCCGACGATGTTGTCGTCAAGCGGGTCGCCGAGCATCGCATCGTCGGGCGCCGCGTTGCGCGCTCGGATATTCCGGCGAAGGCCACCGGCGATTTCGTCTATGTGCATGACGTCCGCGTGCCCGGCATGCTGCACGGCCGCGTCGTGCGGCCGCCTTATGCGGGCATCGATGCCGGCGATTTCATCGGCAATAGTTTGCTCGGCGTCGACGAGTCCTCCATCGCGCATATTCCCGGCGTGGTCGCGGTCGTCACCATGGGCGATTTCGTCGGCGTCGTTGCGGAGCGTGAGGAGCAGGCCGCCAAGGCCGCGCGCGTGCTCGAGGTCAAGTGGAAGCCGCCGCCGCCGCTGCCGAAGCTGGACGATCTGGCGACAGCGCTGCGCGCCAATCCGGCGACGACCCGCACGCTGCTCGACAAGGGCGACGTCGAGGCGGCGCGTAGTGCGGCGACTGTGCCGATGGATCGCACTTACGTCTGGCCGTATCAGATGCACGGCTCGATCGGGCCGTCCTGCGGCGTCGCCGATGTCCGGGACGGCTTCGCGCGGATCTGGTCGGGCACGCAGAATCCGTATCCGCTGCGGCTGGATATCTCGATCCTGCTCGGCATCCCCGAAGCCGACGTCGAGATCCTGCGCTTCGAGGCGGCCGGCTGCTACGGCCGCAATTGCGCCGACGATGTCTGTGCCGATGCCGCGTTGCTCTCACGTGCTGTCGGACGGCCGGTGCGCGTGCAACTGACGCGCGAGCAGGAGCACGCCTGGGAGCCGAAGGGCGCGGCGCAGCTGATGGAGATCTCCGGCGGGCTCACCGCCGACGGCAGCCCGGCCGCCTACGACTTTGCTACGCGCTATCCATCGAACGCCGCCGTGACGCTGGCGTTGTTGCTCACAGGTCGCGTGCCCGCGAACAATCCGGTGTTCGAGATGGGCGATCGCACCGCGATCCCGCCTTATGCCTACGACAACATCCGTGTGCGCGTGCACGACATGGCGCCGATCGTCCGGGCCGCCTGGCTGCGCGGCGTCTCGGCGCTGCCGAATTCGTTCGCGCATGAGAGCTACATCGACGAACTCGCCGCCGCCGCCGGTGTCGATCCGCTGGAGTATCGGCTGCGCTATCTGCACGATCCCCGCGCCGTCGATCTGGTGAAGGAAGTCGCCGCGCGCGCCAACTGGGCGCATCGCACCGGGCCGCGCCGCGAGATCGTCGAGGGCGACGTCGTCCGCGGGCAGGGGCTCGCTTATGCGCTGTATGTTCACTCCAAGTTTCCCGGCTACGGCGCCGCCTGGTCCGCCTGGGTCGCCGATGTCGAGGTGAACACCCGGACCGGCGATGTCGCGGTCAAGCGCGTCGTGGTCGGCCAGGATTCCGGACTGATGATCAACCCGGCCGGCATCGAGCATCAGATCCACGGCAACGTCATCCAGTCGACCAGCCGCGCGCTGAAGGAACAGGTGAGCTTCACCGACACCGCGGTCGCCGACAAGGAATGGGGCGCGTATCCGATCCTCACCTTCCCCGAGGTGCCGGTGATCGACGTCGTGCTGATGCCGCGGCCGGACGATCCGCCGCTCGGCAGCGGCGAGTCCGCCTCCGTGCCCTCCGCGGCGGCGATCGCCAACGCGATTTTCGACGCCACCGGCGTGCGGCTGCGCGAGCCGCCGTTCACGCCGGACCGCGTCCGCGCTGCCTTGGGTTTGCCACAGCCTGAAACGCCCGTCGCGCCGCCGCCGCGGAAACGCTCATGGTTCGCAATGGCGGGTGCCGCGTTGCTCGGCGCGCTCGGCATGGCGGCGGTCGCGCTACCGATCCGCGGCGCGCTCGCCCCGATTGCACCGCCCGATCCCGCGACCTTCTCGGCCGACATGATCGCCCGCGGCCGCCAACTCGCCGCCCTCGGCGGCTGCGCCACCTGCCACACCGTCCCCGGCGGCATCCCCAACGCCGGCGGCCGGCCAATGGAGACGCCATTCGGCACGGTATATGCGACCAACCTCACGCCAGATCCGGAGACCGGCATCGGCGCTTGGTCCTACGCGGCGTTCGAACGCGCGATGCGCGAAGGCATTGCCCGCGATGGCAGCCACCTCTACCCCGCGTTTCCCTATGCGTCGTTCACCCGCACCAGCGACGCCGATCTGCAGGCGCTATACGCTTATCTGATGTCGCAGGCCCCGGTGAAGGCCCCGACACCGGCGGCCAAGATGGCGTTTCCGTTCAATATTCGGCCGCTGATGGCCGGCTGGAATCTGCTGTTCCTGCGGCCGGGCCCGATCCAGGCCGACCCGGCCCGTGCGGCGCAATGGAACCGCGGCGCCTATCTGGTCGAAAGCCTCGGCCATTGCGGCGCCTGCCACACCCCGCGCAATGCGCTCGGCGCCGAGCAGGCGAAGACCGCCTATCTGGCCGGCGGCGAGGTCGACGGCTGGCACGCGCCGGCACTGACCGCGCTGTCGCGCGCGCCGATCCCGTGGACCGAAGCCGAACTGTTCGCCTATCTGCGCAGCGGCTTCTCGCGCTTCCACGGCACGGCGGCGGGCCCGATGGCGGCAGTCGTCGAGCAGCTCGGCCCGCTCCCGGATGCCGATATCCGCGCAATGGCGACCTATCTGGCCTCGTTCGCACCGCCGTCAGAAGCCGATCCGGCCGAACGCGCCGCGGCGCTGCAGGCCGAGGCGGCCTCGGCGCTGCGCCCGCTCGATACGCTGGGCGGCCGGTTGTACGAGGGCGCCTGTGCGTCCTGCCATTCCGAAACCGGCCCGACGCTATTCGGCGTCCGTCCGGCTTTGGCGCTCAACACCAATCTCCACGCCGCGACCCCCGACAACCTGATTAGGGTCATTCTAGACGGAATACCTAGTCCCGCAGCGGCGGAATTGGGCGATATGCCCGGGTTCCGCCACAGTTTCGACGATAACCAGATCGCGGCGCTGGTCACTTATCTCCGCGCCTCCTTCGCCCCGCAGGCGCCCGCCTGGGGCGGCGTGGAACAAGCGGTGGCGCGCCTGCGCGCTCACCAAGGCTCCCACTGATCGACGTCTTTCCCTTCAGGTTGCCCGATAAATCGGCGCGCGATGCCTGAAATGTCCGCGCGGCACGGGCGTTCGCCGCGTTGACAGGGGGCGGGCTGCGATCCTATTTTCATTCGTGTACAAACAATCTGTCGGGCTGACGCCTCGTGCCTTCGCCGTCCCGGCCGATCAACACCAACTCCGGAGTTCTGCCGTGAGCAATCTGATGGAAGAGCGCGTTCTCTCCGTTCGTCATTGGACCGATCGTTTGTTCAGCTTCACCACCACCCGCGACTCCGGCTTCCGGTTCCGCAACGGTGAGTTCACCATGACGGGCATCAAGGTCGACGGGAAGCCGCTGCTCCGCGCCTACTCGGTCGCCAGCCCGAACTACGAAGAGACGCTGGAGTTCTACTCCATCAAGGTGCCGAACGGCCCGCTCACGTCCCGTATGCAGCACCTCAAGGAAGGCGACACCATCATCGTCGGCCGCAAGGCGACCGGCACGCTGGTGATCGACAATCTGCGTGACGGCAAGAACCTGTACCTGCTCGCGACCGGCACCGGCGTCGCGCCGTTCCTGTCGATCATCCGCGATCCCGAAACCTACGATCGCTTCGAGAAGATCGTGCTGGTCCATGGCTGCCGGCAGATCGCCGAGCTGGCCTACGGCGAGTCGATGGTGACGGCGCTGCAGGATCACGAATTCCTCGCCGACGAGGTCAAGGCCAAGCTGATCTACTACCCGACCGTCACGCGCGAGCCGTTCATCCACGAGGGCCGGATCTCGAAGCTGATCGACAACGGCCAGCTGTTTTCCGACATCGGCCTGCCGCCGCTCGACAAGGCGCAGGATCGCGTGATGCTGTGCGGCTCGACCCAGATGATGGTCGACCTCAAGAGCCGCCTGGTCGCGCTCGGCTTCGAAGAAGGCAATCACGGCGAAGCCGGCGACTTCGTGCTCGAGAAGGCGTTCGCCGAGCGGTGAACTCTGCGCGGGCCGCGCAGCGATCGGCGTTGCGCGGCGTCGCCAAGGTCGTATGCTGACAAACAAACAGCCCCAAGGCTGACAAGCCAAGCGGGTCGGATCGGTGAGGAGATAGCTCGATGGCTCACGACGCGCCCACCCCGCAGGGGCCGACCAAGCTGGTGGTCCGCAACATCGGCCTGATGCTCAGCGGCGATCTCAATCAGCCGATCCTCGAAGCCGACACCATCGTGGCCGAGAACGGCCGTATCACCGCGATCGGCCGCCTCAAGGACGTCGACACCGAAGGCGCGACCACCATCGTCGATGCCCACGGCGCCGCGGTGACGCCAGGGCTGATCGACAGCCACGTCCATCCGGTCGCCGGCGACTGGACGCCGCGGCAGAGCCAGCTCAACTGGATCGACTCCTCGCTGCACGGCGGCGTCACCACCATGATCTCGGCCGGCGAAGTGCACTATCCGGGCCGGCCGCGCGACGTCATCGGCATCAAGGCACTGGCGATCACCGCACAGCGCAGCTTCTCGGCTTTCCGCGCCACCGGCGTGAAGGTTCATGCCGGCGCCCCGGTGATCGAACACGAGATGGAAGAGAACGACTTCAAGGAGCTCGCCGCCGCCGGCGTCAAGCTGCTCGGCGAAGTCGGCCTCGGCGGCGTCAAGGACGGCCCGACCGCGAAGAAGATGGTGGCGTGGGCGCGCAAATACGGCATCCAGTCGACCATTCACACCGGTGGCCCGTCGATCGCGGGCTCCGGACTGATCGACAAGGACGTCGTGCTCGAAGCCGGCACCGACGTGGTCGGTCACATCAACGGCGGCCACACCGCGCTGCCCGACGATCAGATCCGCTGTATCTGCGAGGGCTGCAAGGCCGGCCTCGAACTCGTGCACAACGGCAACGAACGCTCGGCGCTGTACACGCTGCGGATCGCGCGCGAGATGGGCGATCTCAATCGCGTCATTCTCGGCACTGACGGCCCCGCCGGCTCCGGCGTGCAGCCGCTCGGCATCCTGCGCATGGTGTCGCTGCTGTCGTCGCTCGGCGATCTGCCAGCCGAGCAGGCGTTCTGTCTCGCCACCGGCAACACCGCGCGGATGCGCGAACTCGACTGCGGCCTGATCGAGGTCGGCCGCGCCGCCGACCTCGTCATCATGGACGTCGCCCAGCATTCGGGCGGCGCGACGCTGCTGGAGAGCGTGCGGCTCGGCGATCTGCCGGGCATCGGCATGACCATCATCGACGGCATCGTGCGATCCGAGCGCTCGCGCAACACGCCGCCGGCGAAGCGCTTCCCCAGCATCGTCAAGGTCTGACGTTCCCGGGGCGAATGGACCGGCGCTGACCTGCGCCGGTCGACGCGATGACGGCTTGTCCGAAGCTCGACCTCTCCGGCATCCGCCTCATTTTGAGGCGAATGCCGGGCTGCACTCCTCGGCCCTCATCGAGCGTCAACTGACGAATGACAGACTGAGCTTGCCCTAGAGAATCGAACCGTTTGTACTTGGTCGTCCGGTTCGGAGGACGGACGAACGCGATCCCGGACACGTCGTACCTGCCTACTAAATATCCGTCCATGCTTGCTGATTGAGCAATCAGTCAGCCGGACGGACAGCTCGCCCGCTGATGCGGGCTTGCGCTGCGGCTGCAGCTGGATCATTTCTCGATTGATGAATTTTGTCGTCGGGGATAGTTCTGCAGAATATGGCTTTGCATGAGGATCATTCGAGTAGCTGGCGCGTCGGCGTCTTGTTCTCGCAAACCGGTGTGACGGCCGCGGTCGAGCGGTCCCAACTGAACGCCACGTTGCTGGCCATCGAAGAGATCAACGCGGCCGGCGGTGTGCTGGACCGGCCGATCGAGCCGGTGATCTACGATCCGGCCTCCAGTCCGAAACAGATCCGCGGCCTCGCGGAGCGGCTGCTGCAGGTCGACAAGGTGCGGCTGCTGTTCGGCTGCTACATGACCAGCACCCGCAAGGCGATCCTGCCGGTGGTCGAAGCGTATCGCGGCCTGCTGTTCTATCCGACGTTGTATGAGGGGTTCGAATACTCGCGCCACTGCATCTACACCGGCGCGGCACCGAACCAGAATTCGATCCAACTCGCGAAATATCTGCTGTCGGCCTACGGCAATCGCTTCGTCTTCGTCGGTTCGAACTACATCTATCCCTATGAATCCAATCGGCTGATGGCCGATTTCGTCTCGCAGGACCGCGGCAAGGTGCTGGACGAGTTGTATGTGCCGCTCCAGGTAGAGCCCAAGGATTTCGACCGGGTCATCGCCAAGATCAAGAAGGCTTCGCCCGACGTGATCTTCTCGACGGTGGTCGGGAGCGGAACGGCGATGTTCTATCAGGCCTATCGTGAAGCCGGCTTCGACCCGGCCAAGATGCCGATCGCCAGCCTGAGCACCAGCGAGGCCGAACTCGCCGAGATGTCGGCCGAAGCCGCCGAAGGTCACCTCACCGCGGCGCCGTTCTTCGACACGCTGTCGACGCCGTCGGCGCGGCGCTTTGTCGAGAATTTCAAGCGGCGTTTCGGGCCGGACGCGCCGGTGACAGCGAGCGCGGAAGCCGCGTATTTCCAGGTGCATCTGGCGATGCGCGCGGTCGCCAAATGTGGCTCGGACGACCCCGAGCGGGTGCTCGTCGAATTGCGCGATGCCGAATTCGACGCGCCCCAAGGGCGCGTGCGGATCGATCACGAGAACAACCACACTTATCTCTGGCCGCGGATCGCCCGCGTCGACGGCCAAGGGCGGTTCCGCACCGTTTGGAATCCCGGCGTCCGGATCAAGCCGGATCCCTATTGCGTCGTGCAGAGCCTGGACGATTGGTCTGCGGACGAACTCAAGCCATCGGTCACATGAACCTCAGATACGGAGCTGACGGGTGACCATCCAAATTCTCCGGGATCTGCGCGGTCTGCGCGTTCATGTCGTTCATCCCGCGGATGTCGAGAGGGTTCAGCTCGTCGAGCACCTGCGGCGCATCGGCTGCATGGTGGAATCGCAATGGCCGGTGCCGGCTGCCTGGCCGGACGGCACCGACGTGGTGATCCTCGCGATCGAGCACGACGTGCGGGCGGAGATCCACAAATTGCTCAAATCGGATGGGGCCGGGCGGCCGACGCTGATCGCCGTCGTCAGCTACGAAGACCCGTCGACCTTGCAACTTGTACTTGAAGCCGGCGCCGTGGCGGTGATCGAGCGGCCGATCAGGCCGTTCGGTTTGCTGACAAATCTGACGATCGCCCGCAGCCTGTGGTTGGAGCGTCGGGAAACGACCAAGCGCATCCGCAAGCTCGAGCGCAAGCTCTCTGGCATTCAGCGCATTCAGAAAGCAAAGACCATTCTGATGGAGGGGCAGGGGCTCGACGAGGCGCAGGCCTATGAGAGCATCCGCCGTCAGGCGATGTCGAAGCGTGTATCGATGGACGACATGGCGTCTGCTATCATTCACGCAAATGAGCTCTTGCAGTACCGTGCGAAAGATGATTAGTCTTTAGTCGTCGCGCAGGAACTGCCTGTTAGTGACGCAGCCGCACCATCGATGAAGCTGGTTCGGCACTAGGCTGTGTAGCCCGAGGGGTCCGCGAGGACCTGTCGGGCTTTTTTGTTTTTGCGGCTGGCTTGTGTCGGCGGGCGTCGTTCGCTCCGCCGCGCGGCAGACGATTAGGTCATCTTTGGGTCGAAACAACGCGCTCGGGCGCGAACGACGGGTCATGCCTGAGGAAAGGGAGCAGTATGGCAATCGATCGGCGTAAATTCATCAAGGGCGGGTTGCTCGCCACCGGCGCGGCGATCACGTCGCCTGCGGTGTTCTCGACTGCCGCGCAGGCCGCGGGCGAGATCAAGGTCGGCGTGCTGTTCAGCCTCACCGGCGGTCTGTCGATCGTCGAAAAGTCGCTGCACGACGCCACCATGATGGCGATCAGCGAGATAAATGCGGCCGGCGGCGTCAAGGGCATGAAGATCGTGCCGATCGCCGAAGACGGCGCGTCGGATCCCAAGACCTACAACGAAAAGGCCTCCAAGCTCGTCATCCAGGACCGGGTGCCGACCGTGTTCGGCTCCTACACCTCGGCCAGCCGCAAGGCCGTGCTGCCGGTGTTCGAGAAGCGCAACAATCTCTACTTCTACCCGACCTATTACGAAGGCTTCGAGTGCTCGAAGAACGTCGTCTACACCGGCGCCGTTCCCAACCAGCAGCTCTCGAACTTCATCCCCTGGATCATCAAGACGCTGGGCAAGAAGAAGTTCTTCATCGTCGGATCGAACTACATCTATCCGCGCGAGATGGCCAAGGTGTCCAAGATCCTGATCGAGAAGAACGGCGGTCAGTGGGTGGCCGACGAATATCTTGAGCTCGGCCACTCCGAATGGGGCTCGATGGTCAACAAGATCAAGAGCTCCGGCTGCGACGTGGTGCTGTCGAACGTGGTCGGCGACTCGGTGATCGCGTTCTATCGCGAGTACAAGAACCAGGGTCTGACCCACGACAAGCTGCCGATCTGCGCGACCGTCACCTCGGAGATCGAAATCGCCGCGATGGGGCCCGAATACGCGGTGGGCAGCTACACCTCGTTCCCGTACTTCCAGGCGATCGATACCGACCGCAACAAGGCGTTCATCGAGCGCTACCGGGCCTTCGTCAAGGATCCCAAGGCGGTGACGCATCACGCGCTGGAGTCGTCCTACTTCCAGGTGTTCCTGTGGAAGCAGGCGGTCGAGAAGGCGACCGAGATCACCCCGATGGCGATCCGCGAGGCGGTGAAGGGGCAGGAGTTCGACGCCCCGAACGGTCACGTCAAGATCGATCCGCAGAACCTGCATTGCTACCTCACGCCGCGTATCGCGCAGTGGCAGGCGGACGGCCAGGGCAAGATCATCGACGCCTACAAGGAGCCGGTGATGCCGCTGCCTTACGTCGCTTACGGCGAGACCGAGTCGAACCTGTTCTGCACCGCCAAGGGTCTCGACACCACCAAGCTCAAGATCTGACACCTCGCTCTTGCGCCGCCGCACGCGATGTGCGGCGGCCCTTCTCTCGGGGAGCCGCGATGCTCGACGTCCTGTTCATTGGTTTGAGTCTCGGTTCGGTGCTGCTGCTGGTGGCATTGGGGCTGGCGATCACTTACGGCGCCATGGGGGTCATCAACATGGCCCATGGCGAGATGGTGATGATCGGCGCCTACGTCACGGTGCTGTCCGGCATCTGGCTCGGCACCAACATTTTCGTGGCGATCCCGCTGGCCTTCATCGTCACCGCGCTGCTTGGTCTGCTGATCGAGCGTGTGGTGGTCCGCAAGCTGTACGGCCGCTTGCTCGACACGCTGCTCGCGACCTGGGGCATCGCCATCCTGATCCAGCAGGCCGTGCGCCTCGAGTTCGGCCTGTCGTTCTTCGGCATTCACATCCAGGGGCTCGGCCCCGGCCTGCAGAACGTCGCGGTGCCGGCGTTCCTGCAGGGCACGTTCATGATCGGCGGCGCCGAGATCAATCGCTATCGCGCCTTCATCATCGTGGTCACCACGATCCTGGCGTTGCTGACCTGGCTGATCATGTATCGCACGGCGATCGGCACGCAGGTCCGCGCCATTATCCGCAACCCGAAGATGGCGGCCGCCTGCGGCATCAATGTCGAGCGTGTCAACGCCTTGACCTTCGCATTCGGCTCCGGCCTCGCCGGCATCGCCGGGGTGATGATGTCGGGCTTCAAAACGGTGTTTCCCGACATGGGCACGTCGATGGTGGTCGACGGCTTCCTCGTCGTGGTGATGGGCGGGGTCGGCAGCCTGCTCGGATCGGTGCTGTCGGCCGGCATTCTCGGCGAGATCAACGGCCTCGTCGCGGCGGCGACCAACGACATTCTGGCCCGCGCCGTGGTGTTCGGCATCGTGATCGCGATCATCATTCTCAAGCCGAAGGGCCTGTTCGCCCTCAAGGGACGCTGAACGATGGCTTCGAAGCGCAGCATCACCTGGGCGGCCTACGCGGCGTTCATCGTGCTGATCATGGCGGCGCCGCTGGTGATGGATCCGTTCTGGCTCAACCGCGTCGCCAAATATCTGGTGTTCGGCATGCTCGGCATCGCGATCGCGCTGTCGTGGGGCTATGCGGGCATTCTCAATCTCGGTCAGGGACTGTTCTTCGGCGCCGGCGCCTACATGCTGGCGATGTCGCTGAAGCTGGCGAGTCCGACCAGCCTGCAGCAGGGCTCGGACAAGCCTGTGCCCGACTTCATGCTGTGGAACGCCGAGCCCGGTGCGCAGACGGATCTGTGCTGCATCAACAAGGCGTCCTTTCTCTGGATCCCGTTCAAGAGCGAATGGTTCGGCATGGCGATGGGCATCGTGCTGCCGGTGCTGATCGCCGGGCTGATCGGCACCATCGTGTTCCGCAAGCGCATCTCCGGCGTGTTCGTGTCGATCATCACGCTGGCGCTGGTGTTGCTGGTGCGCTTGGTGGTGATCGACGCCCAGCCGATCACCAACGGCTTCAACGGTCTCACCGATCTCGGCTGGCTCAACATCGGCGGTTTCGAATTCGATCCCTATGTGGTCCCGACCTATTACCTGATCGCGGTCTCGCTCTCCGTCGTGTTGATCGCGACGCGCCTCCTGGTCGAGACCCGCGCCGGCCTGATCCTGCAGGCGATCCGCGACGACGAGAACCGTGCGCGCTACCTCGGCTTCGACGTCCCGACCTACCAGATCTTCTTCTACGCGGTGTCGGCGGCGATCGCCGGTTTCGCCGGGATGCTCTACGTCGTGATTTCGGAGTTCGCGTCGCCGACCTTCATGGACCTGGCATTCTCCATCACCATGGTGGTGTGGGCGGCGGTCGGCGGGCGCAAATCGATCCTCGGTGCCTGCATCGGCGCGATCCTGATCAACGTGATCTCGGCGACCGTCAGTGAAACCGAAGGCTTCGCCGAAGCCTGGAAGGCGATCATCGGGCTGATCTTCGTGCTGGTGGTGCTGTATCTGCCGCACGGCCTCGCCGGCTTGGCGCACGATCTGATCGATCGGGTGCTGCGCCGCAAGCCGAAGGCGCCGTCCCGTCAGATCGACGCCAGCGGCGTCTCGCAGCTCGCGGAGTAGTTCGATGGATCGCATCGCACTCACCATCGATGGTCTCGGCGTCGATTTCGAAGGCTTCAAGGCGGTCAACAACGTCTCGCTGACCATCGGAGAAGGCGAACTGCGGGTCGTGCTCGGCGCCAACGGCGCCGGCAAGACGACGCTGATGGATCTGATCTCCGGCAAGACGCAGAGCACCAGCGGGCGTGTCTTCATCGACGACACCGAGATCACCAACTGGCCCGAGCACAAGATCGCGCGCGCCGGCATCGGGCGGAAGTTTCAGATCCCGAGCGTGTTCAAGGAACTCAGCGTTCGCCGCAACCTCGAGGTCGCGAGCTGCAAGAACCCCGGCGTGCTGGCCAATCTCGGCTTCGGCTTCGGGCCAGAGACCCGGCGGCGCGTCTCGGAGGTGCTGGAGCTGATCGGCTTGACCGAGGAGGCCGAGCGTACCGCGGCGTATCTCAGCCATGGCCAAACGCAGTGGCTCGAACTCGGCCTGCTGATCATCCAGAATCCGAAAGTGATCCTGCTCGACGAGCCGACGGCCGGCATGACCCAGGCCGAAACCCACAAGACCTCGCAGATCGTCAACAACCTCAAGGGCCGGCACACCATCATCGTGGTCGAACACGACATGGCATTCGTTCGCGAGATCGCCGAGCGCATCACCGTGCTGCATCTCGGTCAGGTTCTCGCCGAAGGCAGCGTGAGCCAGATCGAGAACGATCCGCGGGTCAAGGAAGCCTATCTCGGCGCGCAGGGGATCACCTGATGCTGACCTTCACCAACGTCAACAGCTTCTACGATCGCAGCCACATCCTGCACAATGTGAGCCTCGAGATTCCGACCGGCCAGATCACCGCGATCCTCGGCCGCAACGGCACCGGCAAGACCACGCTGCTGAAGACGCTGATGGGCCTCACCGACCGCAGCGATGGCCAGATCCGGCTCGAGGACGACGATCTCGCTGCGCTGCCGACGTTCCGCCGCGCCCGCGCCGGCATCGCTTACGTGCCGCAGGGCCGTGAGATCATTCCGGACTTCACCATCCGCAACAACATCCTGATGGGCGCCTTCGCGCGCACCGACGGCAAGCGCGAGATCCCGCCGCTGGTCGCCGAGCTGTTTCCGTATCTGATGCAGAATCTCGACCGCAACGGCGGCGTGCTGTCCGGCGGTCAGCAGCAGCAACTTGCGATCGCCCGCGCGCTGGCTGCCGATCCGAAGATCATCCTGCTCGACGAGCCGAACGAAGGCATCCAGCCGTCGATCGTGCAGGAGATCGAAGCGATCATCGTCAGGCTGAACCGTGAGCTCGGTCTCACGGTGCTGCTCGTCGAACAGAACATCCCGTTCGTACGCCGTGCTGCGCAGCGCTTCGCCATGATGGAGAAGGGGCGCGTGGTCGAATTCGGCGCGATCGACCGGCTCTCGGACGACATGGTCCACCGCCACATGGCGGTGTGATCGCCACGAAGTCACCCGGCCCGACGGCGCGCCGGCATCTGCCCGACAACAACGCTCATCAAGGGAGTGCGACATGCATCATGGTGATATCTCGTCCAGCAACGACACGGTCGGCGTCGCCGTTGTCAACTACAAGATGCCCCGGCTGCACACCAAGGCCGAGGTGCTGGCCAACGCCAAGAAGATCGCCGACATGATCGTCGGCATGAAGGTCGGCCTGCCGGGCATGGATCTGGTGATCTTCCCGGAATATTCGACCCACGGCATCATGTACGACTCCAAGGAGATGTACGAAACCGCCTCGACAGTGCCGGGCGACGAGACCGAGATCTTCGCCGAAGCCTGCCGCAAGGCCAAGGTGTGGGGCGTGTTCTCGCTGACCGGCGAGCGTCACGAGGAGCATCCCAACAAGGCGCCCTACAACACGCTGATCCTGATGAATGACAAGGGCGAGATCGTTCAGAAGTATCGCAAGATCATGCCCTGGGTGCCGATCGAGGGCTGGTACCCCGGCAACTGCACTTACGTCTCGGAGGGCCCGAAGGGCCTGAAAGTGTCGCTGATCATCTGCGACGACGGCAACTACCCGGAGATCTGGCGCGACTGCGCCATGAAGGGTGCCGAACTGATCGTCCGCTGCCAGGGCTACATGTATCCGGCCAAGGACCAGCAGGTGATCATGGCCAAGGCGATGGCCTGGGCCAACAACGTCTATGTCGCGGTGGCGAACGCCGCCGGCTTCGACGGCGTCTACTCCTATTTCGGCCATTCGGCGATCGTCGGCTTCGACGGCCGCACGCTCGGCGAATGCGGCGAGGAGGAATACGGCATCCAGTATGCGCAGCTGTCGAAGTCGCTGATCCGCGACGCGCGCAAGACCGGCCAATCCAACAACCACCTCTTCAAGCTGCTGCACCGCGGCTACACCGGCGTCATCAATTCCGGCGACGGCGACAAGGGCGTGGCGGCCTGTCCCTACGATTTCTACGCCAAATGGATCTCCGATCCGGAAGGCACCCGCGAGATGGTGGAGTCGTTCACGCGCGACACCATCGGCGTCGAGGAATGCCCGATCGACGGCATCCCGAACAAGAAGGTCGTGCATCGCTGACGATGCCCTGAACACCGCCCGCGGCCCGGGCCGCGGGCGACCGTCTGAACTCGAAACGAAAGGGGAGCCGATGCTTCGGATCGATCATGTTCTGGGCAGCCGTATCGATCCGAATTTCTCGGAAGATCTGCATCGGCTCGAGCACAGCGGCGGCGTCGACATCGTCAGCATTCCGGTCGCCGATCTGGCGCGTCGCCGCTTGCTTGCGACCACGCGGGGCGGGCAGGAGCTGGCGATCGCACTGCCGCGCAGCGAGAAGCTGTTCGACGGCGCCGTGCTGTTCATCGATGACGCGCGGGCGATCGTCGTTCACGCCGGGACCGAGCGCTGGCTGCGGCTGGTGCCACGCTCGATCGCCGACGCGATCGAGCTCGGCTATCAGGCCGGCAATCTGCATTGGCGCGTGCGGTTCGAGGGCGAGGCGTTGTTCGTCGCGCTGGAGGGGCGCGCCGAAGACTACATCGCCCGGCTCGACGAACTGATCGGCAGCCGCCGCATCGGCGTCTCGATCGTCGACCAGGAAAGCGGTGAGGGCGGGCGAAATGGACTCGATGCAGCGCACGGCGCAACGCCGCACTCGCACGGTCACGGCCATCATCACGGCCACGACCACGATCATTGATCATGCGCGCCGCCCTCCTCGCGATCTGGCAGGCCGACAGCGGGTTTCCGAACGGCTCGTTCGCGTTCTCCTATGGCGTCGAGGCGATCGCCGATCTGCGCGGCAAGCTGTCGCCGCGGTCGCTTGCGGATCTCATCGAGTCGGTGCTGCGGCTGCGCTGGGCGACGTTCGATCGCGTGCTGATGGTTCGTGCGTTCCGGGCGGGCGACGAGTTGGTCCACCTCGCGGAGCTCGATCGGCTCTGTGAGGCGATGTCGCTGCTGGAGCCGCATCGGCTCGGCTCTCGGCGTAACGGCGGTTCGTTCGTCGCGGCGCATGCGCGGCTCGGGGATCCGCTCGCCCTGCGGCTGCGCGATGCGATCGCGGCGGGTGAGTGCCTCGGACATCTGCCGGTGATGCAGGGAGCGGTCTGGCGCGCCCTGCAGTTCGATCGGCAGGCCGCGGAGATTGCCTCCGGTTACATTACGGCCTCGGGCATGATCGCGGCAGCGGTGCGCCTCGGCGCGATCGGCGCGCTGCAGGCGCAGGCTGCGCTGCAGAGCGTGCTGCCGATCATCGAGGGTCTCGTGGCGCACGGCGGCGACGATGCCGAGCCGTCGAGCTGCGTTCCCTTCATCGACATCGCCGCCGCCCGGCACATGCGGGCCGATCTGCGGTTGTTCGCAAACTGAGAGGCTCCGATGCTGCTCACTCCGACGGAACTCGAACGCCTGACGATCTTCAACGCCGCGGAACTGGCGCGCCGCCGCCGCGCGCGCGGGCTGAAGCTGAACTATCCGGAGGCGGTCGCGCTGATCACCGACGATATTCTCGAGGGCGCGCGTGATGGCCGCACGGTGGCGGATCTGATCGGCTACGGCTCGACGATCCTGACCACCGACGACGTGCTGCCCGGCATCGCCGCGATGATGCATATGATCCAGGTCGAGTGCGTGTTTCCGGATGGCACCAAGCTGGTGACGGTGCACGAGCCGATCCGACCTGCGCCGGGCAGCGAGGCCGATCCCGAACATCCCGGCTTGATCACCGCAGCGGAAGGCTCCCTTGAGCTCAACGCCGGCCGGCGGCGGCTGTCGCTCACGGCCGTCAACACCGGCGATCGCCCGATCCAGGTCGGCTCGCACTATCATTTCTTCGAGGTCAACCGCGCACTCGAATTCGATCGCGGCGCGGCCTTCAACATGCGGCTCGACATTCCGGCCGGCACTGCCGTTCGCTTCGAACCGGGCGCGTCCAAGGAAGTCACACTGGTCGAGTTCGGCGGCAGCGGCGATCTCACCGGGCTCAACAATCTCACGGCGGGGCGCGGCTCCGATCCACGCGTGCGCGAGGCGGCGCTGGCCCGCGCCAAGGCGCGCGGCTTCAGGGGAGCGTAACACCATGGCGAAGATTCAGAGGCGCGACTATGCCGCGCTGTACGGCCCCACCACCGGCGACAGCATCCGGCTCGGCGACACCGCGCTCCAGGCGGTGGTCGAGAAGGACTACGCGGTGTATGGCGACGAGTGTCTGCACGGCGGCGGCAAGACGCTGCGCGACGGCATCGGCATGGCCGGCATCACCAGCGCCGAGGGCGCGCTCGATTTCCTGCTGTGCAACGTCACGGTGATCGATCCGGTGCTCGGCATCGTCAAGGGTGATCTCGGCATTCGGCATGGCCGCATCGTCGGCATCGGCAAGGCCGGCAATCCGGCGATCATGGACGGCGTCGATCAGCGGCTGATCGTGTCGACCGGCACTACGGTGCGCGATTGCGAAGGCATGATCGCGACGCCGGGCGCGATCGACGTCCACGTGCATTTCGACAGCGCCGGCCTGGTCGAGCACGCGCTCGCCAGCGGCATCACCACGATGATCGGCGGTTCGCTCGGCCCGATCACGGTCGGCATCGATTCCGGTGGCCCGTTCAACACCGGCAAGATGCTGCAGGCGGCCGAAGCGTGGCCCATGAATTTCGGCTTCCTCGGCCGCGGCAATTCGCACGTCGCGCCGCCGATGGTTGAGCAGCTCGAAACCGGCGTGATGGGGTTGAAGCTGCACGAGGACTGGGGCTCGATGCCGGCGGCGATCGATTGCTGCCTGCGCGTCGCCGACGAATACGACTTCCAGGTCCAGATCCACACCGACACGCTGAACGAGTCCGGCTTCGTCGAGGATACGCTGCAGGCGATCGGCGGCCGCACCATCCACATGTATCACACCGAAGGCGCCGGCGGCGGCCACGCTCCGGACATCATCCGCGTCGCCGGCGAGATGCACTGCCTGCCGTCGTCGACCAATCCGACCAATCCCTACACGGTCAACACCTTCGACGAACACCTCGACATGACGATGGTGTGCCACCATCTCAATCCGGCGATCCCCGAGGACGTCGCCTTCGCCGAGAGCCGCATCCGGGCCCAGACCATCGCGGCCGAAGACGTGCTGCACGATATCGGCGCGATCTCGATGCTCGGCTCGGACAGCCAGGGCATGGGCCGTATCCACGAAGTGATCTGCCGGACCTGGCAGCTCGCCTCGAAGATGAAGCAGCAGCGCGGCGCCCTGCCGGAAGATCAACCCGGCATGGGCGACAACGCGCGCATCAAGCGCTACATCGCCAAATACACCATCAATGCGGCGAAGACCTTCGGCATCGCCGATCACATCGGCTCGCTGGAAGACGGCAAGCTCGCCGACATCGTGGTGTGGAAGCCGGCGTTCTTCGGCATCAAGCCGGAGCTGGTGATCAAGGGCGGCTTCATCGCCTGGGGCGCGATGGGCGACAGCGCGGCGTCGCTGATGACCTGCGAGCCGATCCTGATGCGGCCGCAATGGGGCTCGTTCGGCCGCGCGCCGGCTGCGCTGTCGGCTTGCTTCGTGCATCCGCTGGCGATCGACGGCGGCATCGCGGGGAAGCTCGGCCTGTCGAAATCGTTCCTGCCGGTGAAGGGCACGCGCACGCTCAGCAAGCGCGACATGCTGCACAACGACGCGTGTCCGCGGATCACCGTCAATCCGGATACGTTCGACGTCTTCGTCGATGGTGAACTTGCGACCTGCGAGCCCGCGACCGAGCTGCCGCTGGCGCGGCGCTATATGTTGAGGTGACGCATGGGACTGCAACAGACGCCAATGAGCACGAGCACCGGCGCACGGCCGTCCGTCGCCGCCCGCATCGGCATCGGCGGGCCGGTGGGCTCCGGCAAGACGGCGCTGATCGAAGCGCTGATCCCGGTGCTGCAGCGCCGCGGCGTCGATTTCGCCGTCGTCACCAACGATCTCGTCACCAAGGAAGACGCCGAGCGGCTGCGGCGCTCGGGGCTGATCGATCCGGCGCGGGTGTCTGCGGTCGAGGCGGGCGCCTGTCCGCACACGGTGATCCGCGAAGATCCGACGCTGAACATCGCGGCGGGTGACGCGCTGGAGGCGAAGTTTCCCGGCCTCGAACTGGTGCTGTTCGAATCCGGCGGCGACAATCTCGCCTCGACGTTTTCGCTCGATCTCGTCGACTGGTGGATATTCGTCATCGACGTCGCCGGCGGCGACGACATCCCACGCAAGCGCGGGCCGGGCGTGATCAAATGCGACCTGCTGGTGGTCAACAAGGTGGACCTCGCGCCGCATGTCGGCGTGGTGCTTGACGCGATGCTGGCGGAGGCGGAGCGGGTGCGCGGCGGGCGGCCGGTGATCGCCACCAATGCACGTTCGGGTGTGGGGATTGAGGCGGTGGCCGATGCAATTACTTCCGCCGTCCTGTTTCACGCCTGAGCCGTCGCGCGTTGCGGCGGCGCACCTTACGGCCGAGTTTGCCGGCGGCCGGACGATCCTGCGCCGGCAACAGGTCGGCTATCCGTGGCACCTGACGCGCGGCTTCTACCTCGACGGTGCGCGCCCCGATCTGCTGACGCTGTATCTGCAGTCGGCCGCCGGCGGCATGTATGGCGCCGACGATCTGCAATTCGACGTGACGGTCGGCGAAGGCGCCGCGCTGCATCTGACGACGCAATCGGCAACCGTGGTGCACCCTGGCCGCGATCGCCCGGCAACGCTGCGCCAGCGCATCGAGGTCGGAGCCGGCGGATTCGCGGCGCTCACCAGCGATCCCTACATTCTGTTTCCGGACGCTGAACTATCTTTGTCGAGCACGGCGGTGGTCGATCAAGACGGCGTGCTGCTGATCGCCGACGGTTTTTCGACGCATTGCCCGCCGCGATCGACCGGCGTGTTTCGGCGATTTGCCAACGAGCTGCGGATCGAACGGCCAGATGGCCGGCTGCTGATGCTGGATCGCGGTGCGCTGCGCGGCAGCGATCTTCGCGGTGATTTCGATGCGCTCGGCGGCGCACGCGCGGCAGCCTCGGTCGTGCTGATCGCACCGCCGGACCGGCTGCCACCCGGCGAGGAGATCGAGGCGGAAGCCGATCGTGTCGGCTGCTTCGCCGGCGTCTCGCAGGCGCCGAACGAGGCCGGCCTGGTGGTGCGGATGACGGCGCCGGACGCCGGCGGGCTGACGCGCGGCATCACCGCGGGGTTTCACGTCATCACCCGCCACGTGTTCGGCGTCGATCTTGCGCCGCGGCGCAAGTAATCAGCGGCGGGCGAGGCGGAAGTAGAGCTCCGACAGCCGGCTCGGCAGATCCTCGACGCGGTGCACCAGCATGGTGTTGCCGCGGCCGAAGATCCGCGCGGCCGCGTTCATGCCGCCGCTGCCCAGCACCACGCCAAAGCTGTCGATGCCGCGCGCATGCAGGTGCATCACGGCGCGCCGCGCGTCTTCGATCAGATCGGCCGGGTCATCGACGTCGATATCCGATGGCTCGCCGTCGGTGAGCACCAGCACCAGCTTGCGGAAGCTGTTGCGCTCGCTGATGACCGCACCGGCATGGCGCAGCGCCGTGCCGAGCCGGGTCGAATAGCCGGAGACGAGGCCGTCGAGCCGCGCCATGCTGTCGGGGCCATAGCTTTCACTGAAGGCTTTCACCGTGGTCAGCTTGACGTCGTCGCGTCCATCCGACGCGAAGGCGAGCAGGCCGAATGGATCCTGCAGCGCCTGCATGGCCTCGGCGAGAACCGCGACCGCGAGGCGCTCGACATCGAGCACGGTCGCGCCCGAAGCGAGGCGATCGTTGGTCGACTGCGAGGTATCGATCAGCAGCAGCGTTGCGAGATCGCGATGTTTGGAGGTCGACGAACGGAACACCCGCGGGTCGGGATCCTGTCCGGTGCGTAGCGCCAGCCCGGCGTCGATCACGGCATCGAGATCGAGATCGTGGCCGTCCTGCTGACGATTGAGCCGGATCGAGCGGCCGACGCGCAGTCCGCGCACCAGTTGCGCGACGCGGCCGCGCAGGACATCGGCGCGATCGAGCGCTTCGATAATCCGCTTCGGATGGCCGCGCACGGCCGCGACTTCGCGCACCGTCGTCCAGTCTGGGCGCTCGATGCCGTGGCGGCGATCCCATTCCGGATAGGTCGCCAGCACGGTGCCGCGCGCGTCCGGCGCCACCGGCCGCGCCTTGCCGGCTTCGCTGTCCTGTCGCTGCTCGTCAGTGTTGCTCGGGCCGTCCTCGGCTTCCTGTTGCTCGATGCGGGCGGCATCGATGAACATCTCCAAGACTTCGGCGTTTGCCTGCGGCGGTTCGTCGAAGTCCCACAGGCCGAGATTGTCGTCGCGATACACCGGCTCGACCACATAGGTCTTGGCGTTGAACTGCACCCGCATCTGGCCGAGATCGTTACCGAGCAGCATCCCGATCTCGCGCGAGATCGCCGGATCGTTCAGCCGCGGAAGAGCTTGCGCGAACAGCGCGCGGCCCTTGGCGACGAAGCCGTCGTCGTCTTGATAGTCCGGATCGAACAGCGCACGGGACAGCCGCGCCAGCAGCGCCGGCGCGGTGGCGATGCCGGCGGGCCTTGCGGTGTGATACGGCGCCCACAGCCGGCGCAGGCCCGGCAGCTGCCGCATCGCCAAGGTCTCGATGCGCGCGTCCTCGATCAACCCGACCAGCACGATCTGCAGCGGTTTCAGCTTGCCGACGACGAAACGATCGCTACCGAGGACGAGGTGCGCATGCGCGTGGGCGGCGGCGGCGCGATACAGTGCCCACGCGGCGTCGCCCTCGAAACCGCGATACACGTCCGGCAGCCGGATCAGCGGTCCGGCGATCGACGCCCGCCGTGGAATTGCGGTGTCGGCCGGCGGCAGGCTGCGCAGCAGCGGCACGTGGCCCCACAGCGCGGTGACGAACGTCTTGAGGTGCCGCTCGGCCTCGGCGAAATCGACGCCGCCGAACTCGCGGCTGATCAGCCGCCGCGCCAGCTCGTGCTGCAGCGTGAAGTAGTCGAGCCGGACCGTCTTGTTGCCCGCGGCGAGCTTCAACCCGGCGGCGATGAAGTTCTCGAATGCCTCGACCGAACCGGGCGCCAGGATCGCAGCCATCCGCTGCGCCATCGGCTCGATCACCTCCGGCGCCTCGCGCGACAGACCGCGCAGCGCGCTCCACCAGCGCGCCAGCATCGGCTCCGACGCGAAGGCGTTGCGGGCGATCGGCAGCGATTTCAGGCTGAGCGCGGCCGCGCGCGCGCCGGCATGGCGGCAGATCTCCGCGGCGGCGTCGGCAGCTTCCAGCAGCGGCGTGAGGGCTGCGGCCGGGTGACTGCGGCTGATATCCCAATAGGCGATCAGTCCGGTCGGGCCGAGATTGACGTTGGCCAGCGCGAGCACCGCGGCCGACCACGCGTTCAGTTCGTCCGCGCTAAATCGATCGCTCAGCTCCGCCCATGTCGCCTCGAACGGCGCCCGCAACACATCGCGCTGGCGCATCATCTGGCGCAGCGTCTGCGTGGCAGACGTCGCCTGCACCGGGCTGAGCGGGGCAGTCGTGCTCACGGCATGCACGCGTCGATCGCGGCGCGCAGCGCGGCGCGGACGTCGGGATTGTCGGTGATCGGCAGGACGATGCTCGACTGCACGGCGGTGGCGAGCGGCAGGCCGCCGCGCACCAGCCGGCCGGCATGAATCAGCATCCGGGTCGAGGCGCCTTCGTCGAGGCCGTGGCCCTGCAGATTGCGCGAACGCTGCCCGATCGCCACCAGCACGTCGGCCAGCGCGGCATCGGCGCCGCTTTCGCGCGTCACGATCGCGCTCTCGATTTGCGGCGGCGGGTAGGAGAAGTCGATCGCCAGGAAGCGCTGCTTGGTGGATTCCTTGAGGTCCTTGACGGCGCTCTGATAGCCCGGGTTGTAGGAAATCGTGAGTTGGAAGTCGGCATGCGCCGGCACGATCTCGTTGTGCTTCTCCAGCGGCAGCACCCGCCGCGCGTCGGTCAGCGGATGGATCACCACGGTGGTGTCCTGCCGGGCCTCGACGATTTCGTCCAGATAGCAGATGGCGCCCTGGCGTACCGCTTGCGTCAGCGGGCCGTCGTGCCAGACGGTGCCTTCGGGCTCTAGCAGATAGCGGCCGGCGAGGTCGGCGGCGGTCATGTCCTCGTGCGCCGCCACGGTGATCAGCGGCCTGCCGAGCCGCCACGCCATGTGTTCGACGAACCGCGTCTTGCCGCAGCCGGTTGGCCCCTTGAGCATCACCGGCAGCCGCTCGTCATAGGCGGCGCGAAAGATCTCGATCTCGTCGCCGTGCGGCTGGTAGTAGGGCTCGGATGTGATCCGGTATGCGTCCAGGCTCATGCAATCCTCCGAAGGTGAACGAAGGACGGGCGCCGCGGAAGGGAGATCGGAATATGCGGCAGCCACCGTCCCTGCAAAAAGGGATCATGGCAATCACTGCCGCTCTGGCGCGCTGCTGCCTTGAAGCGCGCTTGATCGCTGACAATAGCCCGAAACCAGGCGAGCGCAAGGGCGGAGCCGTCCGCGGGGATGGCCGGGGGACAGGCTCTCAGGTCTTGCGACCTACCACATCGTCTCGGCGGCGCGCTGTGGCCAGGCGCGGTCGTAGGCGTCACCGCCGACCCGGCCCTCGGTCATCGACGCCAGGATCTGGCCCGGCGTCGGCAGCGTGGCGGGATCGATGTGCTTGTCGGGATTCCACAGCTCCGACCGGATCAGCGCCCGGCCGCATTGGAAGTAGATCTCCTCGACGGTCATCACCACCACGCTGCGCGGCGCCTTGCCGTCGACCTTGAAGGACTCCAGCAGCGCCGCGTCGGCGCTGATGAGCGCGCGGCCGTTGATGCGCAGGGCGTTGAGCGAGCCGGGGATCAGCAGCATTAAGGCGACGCGCGGATCGCGGACGATGTTGCGCAGCGAGTCGATGCGATTGTTGCCGCGGCGATCGGGCAGCATCAGCGTCGTGTCGTCGTGGATGTGAATGAAGCCCGGCAGGTCGCCGCGGGGCGAGCAGTCGAGGCCTTCCGGTCCGACGGTCGCCAGCGCCGCAAACGGCGAGCGCTCGATCAGCGTGCGATAGGCCGAGGTGATGCGGTGCGCGACCTTCTCGGTAGAGGCGTCGTTGGGCACGCCGTACAGCGCCTCGAGCTCGGCGACGGAGCCGATGGCCGGGATCGTCGTCATCGTGTGTTCCTTGCAGCTTCCGGCGTGCCGCGTATGATCGCCAGCAACTCGTGCGCGTGATCGTCGGGACTTGCGACGTTCATGATCGTGAAGTCGGCGATCTCGCCGCCGACGTTGCGTCCGATCCGGTCCGAACTCATCGCGTCGCTGCTGCGGGCGCGCAGCGCAATGCGGCGCGCCAGCACGTCCGGCGGCGCCGTGATCTGGACCACCACGACGTTGGCGTAGGTCTGCCGCGCCTGTGCGATCACCGTGCGCGACACGTTCGCCACCACGGTGCGGCCGGCGCGGATGTCGTTGTCGATGCTGCGTAGCACGCCGTAAGAGTGACCGTGCGCCTCCCAGTGCAGCGCGAATTCGCCTGCAGCGATCATGGCGCGGAACGCCTCGGGCGTGCTCTGCAGATTGTCCTCGGCGGGCGAGGGTTCGCGCGTCACCACGCGGCGCGCGAAGCCGACGCCGGTTTCGCCGAGGCAAGCGATCCGGGCGATGCCGAGCAGGGTGTCCTTGCCGGCGCCGCTCGGCCCGACGACCAGCACCAGCCGGCCCGGTCCGATCCGGCTCTGCTGCGGGGCGATCGGCGCGAGCTCGGTCATGCCACCCGGTGTCCTTCGCGCCAGACGCTGCGCACCGCCGGCACGTCGTGCGCGACATGGACGCGGATCAGGTCGGCGCGCTTGCCGACAGCGATCTCGCCGCGATCGGGCAGGCCGACCGCCTCGGCCGGCGCCTTGGTGACGGTGCGGACCGCCGCGGCGAGATCGATCGCCGGCGCGCGCAGCGGCAATTGCAGCGCCGCCATCAGCAGGCTCGACGGGATGTAGTCCGACGACAAAATGTCCAGCAGTCCTTCGTGCGCGAGATCGATGGCCGCGATATTGCCGGAGTGCGAGCCGCCGCGCACCACGTTGGGCGCGCCCATCAGGATGTCGATGCCCGCCTCGTGCAGGCCGCGCGCCGCTTCCAGCGTGGTCGGGAATTCGGCGACCGCCACCTTGTCGCGGATCGCCTCGACGACGTTCTCCTCGGTGGTGTCGTCGTGGCTCGCCAGCGGAATGGCGTGCTGATGCGCCAGCGCGACGATCGCGCGCATGTTAGCGTCGGCGTAGTTCTCCTTGCAGTACACGCGCCGCGCGAACATCACGTCGAGCTCGGCGTCGGTCATGCCGGCGCCCTTGCCGCGATAGTAATCGCGCAGCTTCTCCTCGTCGCGAAACTGGCGCTGCCCCGGCGTGTGGTCCATCAGCGACATCAGCCGGATGTCGGGCCGGTCGATCAGCTCCTTGGCTTCGGCGACGACGTTGGGCATCGGAATTTCGCAGCGCAGATGCAGGAAATGATCGGCACGCAGCAGATTGGCATCGCGCGCAGCCGAGATCGCTCCGGCCAGCACGATCGCCTGGCCGTCGACGTCCTCGGCGCCTTCCTCGCGCCACACCCGCAGCGAGTCCAGCACGGTGGTGATGCCGCAGGTCGCGAGCTGGCCGTCATAGGAAACCACGGCTGCCACCGGATTCCACTGCACCTTGGGGCGCGGCATGTAGTGCGCCTCGAGATGATCGGTGTGCAGTTCGATCAGGCCGGGCATCAGCAGATCGCCGCCCATGTCGTGGCCGCCGGCGGGCACGCCGGTCTCGCCGATCTCGGCGATGCGGCCGTCCGCAACCGCGAGCCAGCCGTGCTCGATGACGCGGTCGGCCAGCACGATGCGGGCATTGCGAAGGATGAAGTCGGAATTCGTCATTACTGTCTCTCTCGTCAGGCGGCCGCGGCGAAGCTGGTGACGTCGATCAGCCGGTCGGTGATGCGGGCCCGCACTTCATCGTCGTGCACGATGGCGATCATCGCGACGCCGTCGCGTTTCTTCTCGGCGACCAGCTCCATCACCACGGCGCGGTTGGCGGCGTCGAGCGACGCGGTCGGCTCGTCCAGCAGCAGGATCGGAAAATGCGCGATGAAGCCACGCGCGATATTGACGCGCTGCTGCTCGCCGCCGGAGAAGGTCGCCGGCGGCAGCGTCCACAGCCGCTCGGCGATGTTCAGCCGCTTCAAGAGTTCGCCGGCGCGGGCGCGGGCTTCCTCCTTCGCCACGCCATTGGCGAGCAGCGGCTCGGCGACGACGTCGATCGCTGCGACGCGCGGCACCGCGCGCAGAAACTGGCTGACATAGCCGATCGTGAAGCGACGCAGCTCCAGCACCTGGCGCGGCTCGGCGCTGGCGAGGTCGATGGTCGCGCCGCGATGCAGAATGTCGATCCGGCCGCCGTCGCAGCGATAGTTGCCGAAGATCATCTTCAGGATCGACGACTTGCCGGCGCCGGACGGCCCGGCCAGCACGACGCATTCGCCGGCGCCGACCTCGAACGAGACGCCGCGCACCACCGGCAGGCGCAAGCCGCCCTGCAGGTGCATCACGAAGGACTTCTGGGCGTTAGTCAGTTGGATCATCGCGGTCATCGGCGGGCTCATGCGGGCAGGATCGAGGCGACGAGGAGCTGGGTGTAGGGCTCGTGCGGATCGTCGAGCACCTGGTCGGTGAGCCCGGTCTCGATCACGCGGCCGCCCTGCATCACCATCACCCGATGCGACAGCAGCCGCGCCACCGCGAGGTCGTGCGTCACCACCACGGCGGCGAGGCCGAGTTCGGTGACGAGGCCGCGCAACAGATCGAGCAGCCGCGCCTGCACCGAGACGTCGAGGCCGCCGGTCGGCTCGTCCATGAACATCAGCCGCGGCTCGGTGACGAGATTGCGCGCGATCTGCAGCCGCTGCCGCATCCCGCCGGAATACGTGCGCGGCGCGTCGTCGATGCGGTCCTGCGCGATCTCGACGCGCGACAGCCAGGACGATGCGGTGTCGCGGATCTTGCCATAGTGATTCCAGCCGACCGCCATCAGCCGCTCGCCGACATTGGCGCCGGCCGACACCGCCATGCGCAGGCCCTGCGCCGGGTCCTGATGCACGTAGCCCCAGTCGGTGCGAAACAAAAAGCGCCGCTCCGCCTCGCCGAGCGCGGCGAGGTCACGCAGCACGCCGTCGCGCATCCGGTAGGAGACGGTGCCGGTGCTCGGCGCAAGCTGCGCCGACAGCATCTGCAGCAGCGTCGATTTGCCGGAGCCGGACTCGCCGACGATCGCCAGCACTTCGCCGGGATACAGCTTGAACGAGATGTCGCGGCAGGCCTGCAGCCGGCCGTAGGACTTCGACAGATGCTCGGCGACGAGCAGCGGCTGATCGGCCGGGATGGTGCGGTCAAGCATCGGCGTGCTCCTGATGCGGCGCGCTTTCGCTGCCGCGATGGCCCTGCGCCTGGCGGGTCTCACAATAATCGGTGTCGGAGCAGACGAACATCCGTCCGCCGCGATCGTCGGTGACGATCTCGTCGAGATAGGAGTCGTTCGAGCCGCACAGCGCGCAGGGCGCATCCTGCCGATAGCGCGTGAAGGGGTGATCCTCGAAATCGAGCGACACCACCTGCGTGTAAGGCGGGATCGCGTAGATCCGCTTCTCGCGGCCGGCGCCGAACAATTGCAGCGCCGCGCAATCGTCCATCTTCGGGTTGTCGAATTTCGGCGTCGGCGACGGGTCCATCACGTAGCGCGCGTTGACCTTCACCGGATAGGCGTAGGACGTGGCGATGTGGCCGAATTTGGCGATGTCCTCGTACAGCTTGACGTGCATCAGGCCGTATTCGGCGAGCGCATGCATCCGCCGCGTCTCGGTCTCGCGCGGCTCGAGGAAGCGCAGCGGCTCGGGGATCGGCACCTGATACACCAGCACCTGCCCCTCGTGCAGCGGCGCCTCGGGAATGCGATGCCGCGTCTGGATCACGGTCGCTTCGCCCGTATTCGTGGTGGTGGCGACGCCCGCGGTCTTGGCGAAGAATTTCCGGATCGAGATCGCGTTGGTGGTGTCGTCGCTGCCTTGGTCGATCACTTTGAGCACGTCGGTGCGTCCGAGGATCGCGGCGGTGACCTGCACGCCGCCGGTGCCCCAGCCATAGGGCATCGGCATCTCGCGGCTGGCGAACGGCACCTGATAGCCGGGGATCGCGATCGCCTTGAGGATGGCGCGGCGGATCATCCGCTTGGTCTGTTCGTCGAGATAAGCGAAGTTGTAGTCGGGCGCGTTCATTCCGCTGCCTCCGGCAATGCATCGGGTTGTTCGGCGGCGTCGGCGAAGTCCTGACGCAGCCGGCGGATCAGTCCGAGCTCGGACTGGAAGTCGACATAGTGCGGCAGCTTCAGATGCTCGACGAAGCCGGTGGCCTGCACGTTGTCGGAATGCGACAGCACGAACTCCTCGTCCTGCGCTGGCGCCAGCGCTTCCTCGCCGAGTTCGCGGGCGCGTAGCGCGCGATCGACCAGCGCCATCGCCATCGTCTTGCGTTCGCTCTGGCCGAAGGCGAGGCCGTAACCACGGGTGAAGCAGGGCGGCTCGGTGGCCGAGCCCTTGAACTGATTCACCATCTGGCATTCGGTCAGCGCGATGCTGCCAAGCGGCACCGCGAAGCCGGCGTCCTCGGCGACGAACTCCAGCTCGACCTCGCCGAAGCGGATCTCGCCGGCGAACGGATGGGTGCGTCCGTAGCCGCGCTGGGTCGAATAGCCGAGCGCGAGCAGAAAACCCTCGTCGCCGCGCGCCAGATTCTGCAGCCGCAGATCGCGGTCGGCCGGAAAGCTCAGTGGCTCGCGGGTGAGATCGCCGATCGGCGCGTCCGGCTCCGGCTTCGATGTCGGCTCGATCAGGCCGTCGCGGCCAAGAATGTCGGTGACGCGCGGCATCGCTTCGCTCAGTGCAGGCGCGCTCGCCGGCTGCTCCGGCTCGCCGCCGGCGGCGAGTTGCGGGTCGAGCAGACGATGCGTGTAGTCGAAGGTCGGGCCGAGGATCTGGCCGCCGGGAATGTCCTTGAAGGTCGACGACACCCGCCGCCGCACCGTCATCACGCCGGTGTCGAGCGGCTCGGTGGCGCCGAACCGCGGCAGCGTGTTGCGGAAGGCGCGCAGCAGGAAGATCGCCTCGATCATGTCGCCGCGCGCCTGCTTGATCGCCAGCGCGGCCAGCTCGCGATCATACAGCGAGCCTTCGGCCATCACCCGGTCGACGCCGAGCGCGAGCTGTTCGGAGATCTGCGCCAGCGTGACTTCCGGCACGTCACGATCGCCGCGGCGTTCGTGCGCCAGCAGCCGGTGCGCATTGTCGATGGCGCGCTCGCCACCTTTGACGGCGACATACATCAGTTGTCTCCTTGAGCGACGAGCCGCGTGGTACGCGGGATCGCGACGATCGCATCGCCGGCCGTGAGGATGAAGTCGAGGCCGCGCGGAAACAGCGGCGCCAGCGCGTCGCGCTGGGCCAGCAGATCAGCGGGAAGCGGCGCGCGCAGCGTCGCCCTGCCGCGAATGCCGGGGCCGCTCAGGTCGAAAGCTGGCCCGTCATCGAGGCTGCCGAGCTGCAGGATCAGCGTGGTCGAGCGATCCGGATAGTCGTTGCTGCCGAGCGCGAAGTGATCGAGCGAGGGCATCGCGCCGGGATCGGCGATCAGCGCGAACGCCGCCGCGTCCGGCTCGCTCACCAGCGGCGCCGAGGTGTGGAAGCGCAGCCATTGCGTCACTGTCGCGACCTGCGTGGCGTCGTCGAGCCACAGCGGCGTGTCGTGATCGAACAGCGTCAGCGCAATCGCAGCGGTCGCCGCGGTGAGCGGGGCGGGGACATGCTGCAAGCCAGTCTCCAGCCGCTGCACCGTGCCGGGCCGTGCCATCGCCTGCATCACGGCGCGAAAGGTGGTCTGCGCCGAGGTGACCTTGTCGGCGAAGCCGGCGGAGAGTTCGAAAGCCATGCTCATCGTCAGCCCTCGCCTCGCACCATCGTGTAGAAATCGACTTTGGTGGCGGCCGTTTGCTCGGCCTTGCGCTGGCGCTCCGCGGCCTGTGCGGCGCGCAGCGGCGCCAGCACGTTAGTCTCGACCGCCGCCGCGGTGTCGCGGCGCTGGATCAGCGCATCGCATAGCGCGATCAGCCGCGCCTTCGCTTTGTCTCGGCCGAGCGTGTAGCCGAAGCCGCATTCGCCGCTGGCGAGCCGCACCGCGGCGCGCGTCACGGTCGCTTCGCCGAGATTGAACGGCGCGCCGTCGCCGCCGACGCGACCGCGCACCATCACCAGGCCGTTCTCCGGCTCGCGCAGCGCTTCGCTCGCGGGCAATTCGATCGCGGCGAGGCGCGCCGCGATGTCATCAGTGGGGGCATGAACCAGCACGGCCATCGCCGCCTGCCGGGTCTGCGTGCTGGTCTCGAAGGGCGTCGCCATGTTGCCTCTGGCCTATCTCAAGTTGTCTGTGATATTAGACAACTTCATAGTGGGGTGCCATGACCTTTTGATGACGAGGTCGTGAAATGCTAGACCGACCCGAACGGTCGGAGCGAAGGACAAGATGTCGACATTGCAGCCGGATTCCGGCGTCACGCTGTGGCGCAAGGTGGCGGACTCGATCGAGCGCGAGATCGCCCAGGGGGGCTATCCGGCCGGTGAAAAGCTGCCCGGCGAGGTCGAACTGGCGACGGTCCATCGGGTCAATCGTCATACGGTGCGGCGCGCGCTGGCGGCGCTCGCCGAGCGTGGGCTGGTGCGGGCCGAGCGCGGCAGCGGCACCTATGTGGAGCCGGGGCGCATCGCCTATCCGCTGCGCTCGCGCACGCGGTTTTCCGAGATCGTCGGTGCCGGCGGGCGCGAGCCGCGCGGGCAATTACTCGGGGCGAGCCGGGAAGACGCGACGCGCGAACTGGCGCGCGAGCTGGATCTTCCGGTCGGCGCGCCGCTGATCCGGATCGACGGGCTGCGGCTGGCCGACAGCGCGCCGATCTGCGTCGGCAGCACCTGGCTCTCCGCCGAGCGTTTCCCCGATGCGGAGGAGCTGTATCGCCGCTTCGGCTCGATGACCAAGGTGCTGGCGCAGCACGGCATCCGCGATTATCGCCGCGCCTCGACGCGTATCACCGCGGCGATCGCCGACGCCGGCGACGCCGCCCGCCTCGACCTCGGCATCGGCCGCCCGGTGCTAATCGTCGAGGGCCTCGACGTCGACGGCAAAGGCCGCCCGCTGCTGGCACTGCGCACCCGCTTTGCGGCGGAGCGGGTGCAGTTCGTGGTGGAGACGGAGTAGTTCGGGCGCCGCCGACAACAGTAGGAGTGAGGCGCAGCACCGCCCCACACCCAGCCGTCATCGCCCGCGCGTGCGGGCGACCCAGTATCCCAGAGCGTCAGTGTTGAACGCGAGCGCTCTGGAATATTGGATCCTCCGCTTTCGCGGAGGATGACGTTTGGGGGTGGGGCGGTCGATGTGCTCTGAGCTGACGGGCGAGCGCTTGCATTAGAGCACTTCTGCTTTTCATGGAATCAGAGCTGAAGATCCGGGACGCCTGCCACATGGACAACCTCATGGTGAGGAGGCGCGCAGCGCCGTCTCGAACCATGGGCCGCAGGGAATGCGTTGCCCCATCCTTCGAGACGCCCGGCTTCGCCGGGCTCCTCAGGATGAGGACTCAGTGCGTTCGGAAAGTCGGATCGTCTCAATCAAGCGATGAACCGCTCCAGGCTACGCAATCGCCCTTTTTCCGATGATCGCGAAGCGCAGCCGGGTCGAGATCCAGTCGATCGCCGCGACAGCCACCAGGATCATCAGGATCAGGAACGACACTTTCTGCCATTCCAGTACGCGGATCTGTTCGGCGAGTTGCAGGCCGATGCCGCCGGCGCCGACGATGCCGATGATGGTGGCGGAGCGGGTGTTGGACTCGATGAAGTACAGCACCTGGCCGGCGATCACCGGCAGCACCTGCGGCATCAGGCCGAAACGGATCTCGTGCAGCGGCGAGCCGCCGGAGGCGCGGACGCCCTCGACCTGTTTGCGGTCGGCGGTCTCGATCGCTTCGGAGAACAGCTTGCCGAACGCGCCGAAGTCCGACACCGCGATCGCCAGCACGCCGGCAAACGGGCCGAGGCCGACGACGTTGATCCACACCAGCGCCCAGATCAGCGTGTCGATGCCGCGCACGCCGTCGAGGAAGCGGCGCACCGGAAAGCGGATCAGCTGCGTCGGGATGATGTTGCGCGCGGCGAGCAGGCTGACCGGCAGCGCCATCAGCGCCGCCAGCGTGGTGCCGAGCAGCGCGATCGACAGCGTCTCACCCATCGCAGAGAGATAAGCCGGCAGCGACGAGCCCGGGTCCGGCGGGATCATCAGCAGCGCGAACCAGCCGAGCTGGCTCAGGCCGGCCAGAATGCGTTGCGGCGAGAAGTCGAGCTCGATCAGGCCATAGATGAATAGCGCCAATGCTGCCAGCGCGATGGCGGGCACGCCGAGCCGCGCCGCAGCCGGACGCTCGAACAGATGCGGGTGGCGCGCCTTGAGGTCGGCGAGGTCCGTTTGGATTTGCGCGGTCATGCCCGGCCTCCGGTCAGGCGGCCGCGGATCCAGCCGGTCGAGATGTCGATGATGAACACGGTGACGATGATCAGCAGCAGGATCGCGCTGACATCCGAGTAATAGAACTTGCGGATCGACACGATCAGTTCCTGGCCGATGCCGCCGGCGCCGACGAAGCCCATCACCGACGCACCGCGGACATTGATCTCGAACCGCAGCAGCGCGTAGCTGGCGAAGCCCGAGATCACCTGCGGCAGCACGGCGAAGCGCATGCAGGCGATCCAGCCGGCGCCGGTGGAGCGCACGCCCTCGACCGGCTTCATGTCGATATTCTCGACGATCTCGGAGAACAGCTTGCCGAGCGCGCCGGTGGAGTGGATGGCGATCGCCAGCACACCGGCCATCGGGCCGAGCCCGAACGCGATCACGAACACCAGCGCGAACACGATGTCCGGCACGGTGCGGCAGATTTCGAGAAACCGCCGGATCACGAACAGCAGCCACGGCTGCGGCGCGGTGTTACGCGCGGCGAAGAAGTTCAGCAGCACCGCCAGCACGCCGCCGGCGAGTGTGCCCACATAGCTGATCAGCAGCGTCTCGCCGAGCAGCCCGAGCCATTTGCGCCAGCCCCAGAACCATTCGGCCGGGTCGGTCCACACCCGCGCGCCGCTGTCGAGCCGGAAGATGCGATCGAAATAGCTGAAGAAATTGCCGATCTTGCCGAAGAACGTGCCGAGATCGACCTCGGCACCGACCGCCGCGAGGGCGAGCGCGGCAAACGCGATGGCGAAGCCGACGAGCGTGCGCCAGCGCCGGCGGGCGATCGAAGCGTTGTAGGCCGCGTTCAGCGCGTCGAGCTGAGACTCGGGGAGCAGCGATACGGCCAGGGCCATGCGGGGAGGGCTCTCGATGCGCAAAAAACAAGGCCGGATCCCGAAGGATCCGGCCCGGTGGGACGAGATGAAACTCAGGACGCCTTCTTCTTACGCAGGGCGTCGACGAACTTGATCAGCTCGATGGTGCCGTCCCAATCCTTGGTGGTGGCGGCGTGGAAGCCCTTCTTCTGACCGTCCGAGAGACGGTCGAACGCCGCCTTGTCCTTGGTCGGGGCGTCCATGAAGGCCTTGGCGATCGCCGCCTTGAGGTCTTCCGGCAGGTCGGAATTGTAGGCGTAGGGGCCGTTGATGATCGGCGCCGACTTGTGGATGATGCGGAAGTCGTCCTTCTTCATCGCGCTGCCGTCGGCATTCTTCAGCATGCCCTTGTGCAGCATCTGCTGCAGTGTCGAGTCGTCCTCGTTGGTCCACTGGTTGGCGGCGACGTCGACGGTGCCCTGCGCCAGCGCCAGCACGGCGTTCTCGTGGCTGCCGGTGAACACCACCTTGCCGAAATACGCCTCGGCGTCCGAGATGCCCATCTTGTCGAGCTCGAAGCGCGGCACGTTGTTGCCCGAGGTCGAGTTCGGATCGACCAGGCCGAGGTTTTTGCCCTTGAGTTCGTCGATCGACTTGTAGGGGCTCGCCGCCTTGACGAAGAACACCGAGTAGTAGCCGGTCGAGCCGTCGGCGTTGATGTCGTTGGCGAAGGCGTCGGTCTTGACGCCGGTGAGGCGGGCGCGGGCGAACGAGGCCGAGCCGTAGCTGGCGATCTGGATGTTGCCGGCGCGCTGGCCTTCGATCACCGCCGCGTAGTCGTTGGCGATGCGCAGGTTCACCTTCACGCCGAGTTCCTTCGACAGATACGCGACGAACGGCGTCCAGCGCTCGGTGACGCCGGAGGCGTTCTCGGCCGGCACCACCGCGAAGGTCAGCTCCGGATACTTCGTCTTGTAGTCCTGCGCCAGCGCGGTGGAGGCGGTGAGCGCCAGCGTGGCGGCGGCGAGCAGAATGGAGCGGCGGTCGATGGTCATCGTGACATCCCTGTCGGTTGATGTGTCTGTTGGACCCGCGTTCGCCGCGGGCTTCTGTTTCGGACGCGCGTGCGGCTTGTCAGGCCGCGACGGTGCCGAGCTCGGGCAGCAGTTCTTTCGCCGGGGCATGAACCGGCGCGGTGCCCATCACCTCGTTGGCTTCGAGGTCGTAGAGTTCGCGGGCGATGCTGTCGGTCAGCGCCGCCGGCACGTCGTCGAACACGATGCGGCCATTGGCCATGCCGATCAGCCGGTCGCAATAGCTGCGGGCGAGATCGAGCGAGTGCAGATTGCACAGCACGGTGATGCCGAAATGCTTGTTGATGCGCAGCAGGGCGTCCATCACGACCTTGGTGTTGCGCGGGTCGAGCGAGGCGATCGGCTCGTCGGCCAGGATCAGGTCGGGTTCCTGCACCAGCGCGCGGGCGATCGCGACGCGCTGCTGCTGGCCGCCGGAGAGCTGATCGGCGCGCTGCGCGGCGAGCGGCGCGATATCGAACTGATCGAGCGCCGACATCGCCAGCGCGCGGTCCTTTTCGGGCCAGGCCTGCGCGAGCGAGCGCCAGGCCGGAACATGAGCGAGGCGGCCCATCAGCACATTGGTCATCACATCCAGACGGCCGACCAGGTTGAACTGCTGGAAGATCATCGCCGAGCGGGCGCGCCATTGGCGCAGCTCGCGGCCCTGCAGCGCGGTGACGTCGATGCCCTCGAACAGGATGCGGCCCTCGCTCGGATCGGCGAGGCGGTTCAGCGTTCGGAGCAGCGTCGACTTGCCGGCGCCGGAGCGGCCGATCACGCCGATGAAGCTGCCACGCTCGACCGAGAACGATGCATTGTCCACGGCCGCCTTGTTGCCGAACCGGCAAGTGAGTCCATCAACGACCAGCATCCGCTGCTCCAGGCAATTGGTTGCCCTATCGCTAACGCTGGTATCTTGCAGGGATATGACAGTCGCCGAGTTCGACAGTTTCAGTATGTGAATGTCATCTTCGCGTCACGACGCCGTCATCGAGACTGCGGATGAACCTCTTCCCGCTCAGCAGGTAATGGAACTCATGGTCGCGAAATCACTCTCGGTCGAACCCACGGTCGATGCTTCTGCCCGTCTCCACGACGTCAAGCTCGGGGCCTACTGTGAAGTCGGGGCGCGCACCATCCTGCACGAGGTGGCGATGGACGATTACTCCTACGTCGTCAACGACTCGCAGATCACCTACACGAGTATCGGTAAGTTCTGTTCGATCGCCGCGATGACCCGGATCAATCCCGGCAACCATCCGATGCAGCGCCCGACCCAGGCGCATTTCACCTACCGGGCCAGCGCTTACTTCCCGGGCGAAGAGGACGACGCCGAGTTCTTCGACTGGCGCCGTGCCCATCACGTCAGCATCGGCCACGACGTCTGGATCGGTCACGGCGCCATCGTGCTGCCGGGCCGCAGCATCGGCACAGGCGCCGTGATCGCGGCCGGCGCGATCGTCACGCGCGAAGTGCCGGCCTACACCATCGTGGCGGGCAATCCGGCGCGGGTGATCAAGCGCCGATTTTCCGAAGAGGTCGCGGGCCGCTTGGTGAATCTGGCATGGTGGGACTGGGACCACGAGACGCTGCGCCGCGCGCTGCCGGATTTCCGCAAGCTGCCGGTCGAGGCGTTTCTCGACAAGTATGAAGCCGCCGCACGGGCCTGACGCGCCGCAACGGGAGAACGAGATGACCGATATCCTGATCCAAGGCGGCCGGGTGCTCCTGGACAACGAACTGACCGAGACCTCGCTGACGGTTGTCGGCGGAGTGATCGAAAGCGCGGGAGCGAGCGGCGGTCACGCCGCGATGCAGATCGATGCGGCCGGCCTGCTGGTGCTGCCGGGCATCGTCGATCTGCACGGCGATGCGTTCGAGCGGCAGATGATGCCGCGGCCCGGCGTCGATTTCCCGATCGATGTAGCGCTGGCGGACAGCGACCGGCAGGCGATCGCCAACGGCATCACCACGATGTTCCATGCTGTCACCTGGTCGTGGGAGCCGGGCCTGCGCAGCGCCGCCAATGCGCGCCGCATGCTCGACGCGATCGACCTGACGCGGCCGCGGCTCGCGGTCGACACCCGCATCCATCTGCGCCACGAGACCTTCAACCTCGACGCCGTCGACGAGATCGCGCAATGGATCGGCGAGCGCCGCGTCGATCTGTTCGCCTTCAACGATCATATGGATTCGACGCTGCGCGATTTGTCGCGCCCGCAGCGGCGCAGCCGCATGGTCGAGCGAACCGGCCTGTCCGGCGAGGAGTTCGACCGCCTGGTCGAGCGCGTCGCCTCGCGCACCGCGGAGGTGCCGGACTCCATTGCGCGGCTCGCCGCTTGCGCCCGCGAGGCCGGGCTGCCGATGCTGTCGCACGACGACGATACGCCGCAGATGCGCCAAGGCTATCGCTCGCTCGGCGTGCGCATCGCCGAATTCCCGACCACCGAGGAGACCGCGCGCGACGCGGCGGTGGCCGGCGATTTCATCGTGTTCGGCGCGCCCAATGTGGTGCGCGGCGGCAGTCACACCGGCTGGACCAAGGCGGCCGACATGATCGCCAAGGGGCTGTGTTCGGTGCTGGCGTCGGACTATTACTATCCGGCGCCGTTGCTCGCCGCATTCCGGCTGGTGCATGACGGCATCCTGCCGCTGCCGCAGGCCTGGAAGCTGATCTCGGAGGGGCCGGCCCGTGCCGCGGGCCTGTCCGATCGCGGTGCGCTCGGCGCCGGCAAACGCGCCGACATCCTGATCGTCGACGACCGCGTGGCGCTGCGGCCGCGGCTGGTCGCGGCGATCGCCGGCGGTCGGTTGGTTCACATCGACGAGCCGGAGCGCTTCGTGATGTCGCACAAGGTGCGGCATGCCGCGGTTGCGGCGGCCTGACACGGGGTTATGCTGCAGACGATGTCGAATTTCCCGCGCTACGCCATCTATTATCTGCCGCCGCCCGGCAGCGTGCTCGACCGCTTCGGCGCGGCGCTGCTGGGCTACGACGTGTTCTCGGGCGCGGACGTGCCGTTTCCGCCCGAGATGCTCGAAGCCGTTCCGGATTGGGCGGAGGTGACGACCGATCCGCGCAAATACGGCTTCCACGCGACGCTGAAGGCGCCGACTGCGCTCGCGCCCGGGCTCACCGAGGCCGAGCTGCTGTGGGCCTGCGCGACCTTCGCCGAAACGCCGCGTGCCATCCCGGTGATCACGCCGGCCGTGCAGGCGATCGGCAGCTTCATCGCACTGATGCCGGCGGCCGCGTCGGCCGAATTGGAGCAGCTCGCCGCCGACTGCGTGCGCAGCTTCGACAGTTTTCGCGCGCCTCTATCGGCCGAAGACCGCGCCCGCCGCAAGCCGGCGCAGCTGACGCCGCGGCAGGTGCAGTATCTCGATCAGTGGGGCTATCCCTACGTCATGGAAGAATTCCGCTTCCACATGACGCTGACCGGCTCGCTGCCGCCCGACCGCCAGCAGGAGTTGCTCGGCCGGCTGCGCGAGCAGTTCGCCGCGCTCGATCTTCAGACGCTTGCGATCGATCGCATCGCCGTGTGCCGGCAGGACAGCGCCGGCGAGCGATTTCGCAGCATCGGCCAGTTTCAACTCCGGCCGATGCTGTAGAGACGCGTGAGGCCTAAAGCGGTTCGTCGCTAGAATGAAGCGCTCTCGTCCGCTCCACATTGCTCTGAGTCCTCAGCCTGAGGAGCCCGGCGAAGCCGGGCGTCTCGAAGGATGGGGCCACGCAGTGACAGTGACGCATGGTTCGAGACGGCGCTTCGCGCCCCCTCACCATGAGGTCGTGCGTGTGGCGGACGTCCTAATAGCCGGCTCCGACTCCAATACAAACTGAACCGCTCTAGCTCACGCGCCGTTCGCGTTTCTCCCAATAGGGCTGGCGCAGTTCGCGCTTCAGGATCTTGCCGGCGCCCGACAGCGGCAGCGGCGTCTCGGTGATCTCGACGCTGCGCGGGCACTTGTAGCCGGCGATCAGCGCCTTGCAATGCGCGATCAGTTCGTCCGCGGTCACCGTCGCGCCGGCCTTGGTGACGACGACGGCATGGACCTGCTCGCCCCAGGCGTCGTGCGGGATGCCGATCACCGCGCATTGCGCCACCGCCGGATGCTGCGCCACCGCGTTCTCGACCTCGACCGAGTAGACGTTCTCGCCGCCCGAGATGATCATGTCCTTGACGCGGTCGACGACGAACACGAAGCCGTGCTCGTCCATGTAGCCGCCGTCGCCGGTGTGCATCCAGCCGCCGGCCAGGGCCCGCGCGGTTTCTTCCGGACGCTCCCAATAGCCCATCATCACGTTGTCGCCGCGCACGCAAATCTCGCCGACCGTGCCGTACGGCACCGGCTGGTCGTCGGCGTCGACGATACGCACTTCGCAGCCGAGGGTGGCGCGGCCGGCGGCGCGCTGGCGGCCCTTGGCTTTGCCTTCGCCGATATGCTCCTTCCAGTGCAGCAGCGTGGCGATCGGCGACAGTTCGGTCATGCCGTAGGCCTGGGTGAACTGCACGTGCGGGAGGGCGGAGCTGGCGCGCGCCAGCACGGCCTCGCTGATCGGCGAGGCGCCATAGACGATGTTCTTCAGCGACGACAGGTCGTAGGTCTTCAGCGCCGGGTGGTCGACGAACATCTGGATCATGGTCGGCACCAGCAGCACGTCGGTGACGCGCTCGGTCTGCATCGCCTGCATCACGCCTTCCGGCGTGAACGACGGCACCATCACGTTGGAGCCGCCGGACAGCAGCAGCGAATACATCGCCGCGCCGTTGGCGAGGTGGAACATCGGCGCGGCGTGCAGATACACCGAGGTGCCGGGGAAGAGACCTTCGCCGAGCGCATTGAGCGCGTTGGCCATCAGGTTGCCGTGGCTCAGCATCACGCCCTTGGAGCGGCCGGTGGTGCCGCCGGTGTAGAAGATGCCGGCGAGATCGTCGGCCTTGCGCATCGCATCCGGAATCGGCTCATGCGCCGAGATGATGTCCTCGTAGCTGCGCATGCCCTCCGGCACATCGCCGTCGTCGGCATAGATCATCGCCATCCCCGGGATGGCCTTCGCCAGCGCGGCGCCGGTCGCGGCGAACGCCCTGTCCACCACCAGCGCGACGGCGCGGCAGTCTTTCAGCGCGTCCTCGTTCTCCAGCGCGCTCCAGCGGATGTCCAGCGGCACGATCACGCCGCCGCACCAGCCGGCGGCCAGATACATTTCCAGATAGCGATCCGAATTCATCGACAGGATGGCGACGCGTTCGCCTTCACCGACTCCTAGGGCACGCAGCCCGCCCGCGAGCCGCGCGACGCGGTCGCCGACCTCGCGCCAATTGCGCTTCCGCCCGTTGAAAACGGTGGCGAGGCCGTCCGCGTTGATCTGCAGCGCCCGCCGCAGGCCGTGAGTGATATTCATGCAGTCCTCCCTGGTGTGTTTCTTTTGGTGTTATTTTTCTTGCGTGGGGTAGGCGCCTTGGCGGCGCTCTTCTTGGTCTTGGTAGGCGGTGGCTTCCTCGCCGGTCGCTTGCTCGCTGCTGTGGCAAGTCCTTCAGTCAGCCGCTCGGCGAAATCGTCGGCGATCGCGTCCGGCGTCAGTTCGCCGCCGCGCTGATACCAGTGCCCGATCCAGTTCAGCGAGCCGGCGATCGCGAACGCCGCCATCTTCGGATCGCACGGCTTGATCGAACCATCGGCGATGCCCTCGGCAATGTAGCGCCGAAACGTCTGATCGATGCCGCGCTTGGCGGCGCGCACGATCTTGGCGTTGGCTGGGCTGAGGTCGCGCGGATCGAACCGCACCAGGCTGGCGCCGAAGTCGGTCGCCATCGTCTCCGCATAGGAGTGCACCAGCGCGCGCAGCTTGCCGAGGCCGGTCTGCCGGCTGCCGTCGATCGCCGCGATGAAGCCGTCGACCTGCTCCTGCCCCAGCGCCCAGCATTCGAACAGAATGTCCTCCTTGCTGCGGAAGTAGTTGTACAGCGCCGGCTTGGTGATGTTCAGCCGCTCGGCGACCTCGTTGAGCGTGGCGCGATGATAGCCCTGCTCGAGAAATAATTGCACGGCCGTGCGCAGCACCGCCTCGCGCTTTTCGTCGCGGGCGCGGCGGCGGTTCTCGAACGGCATCCAGGGCGAGGGCTGATCGGTAGCGGGGCGTCCGTCCATCATGCATCCGTGAAGCGGCGCCGATTGACTCCGGCGACGGCTGCTTATATTACTCACGGGTAAGAAAAAGTCCAACGAGTAAGATTGGGAGAAAACAGATGGCGTCCCCCGTTTACGTCGCCGGCGTCGGCATGATCCCGTTCACGAAGCCGGGCGCGAGCGAGCCCTATCATCTGATGGGTGCCGAGGCGACGCGCCGCGCGCTCAGCGATGCCGGCATCGGCTACGACGCCATCGAGCAGGCCTTCGTCGGCTACGTCTACGGCGACTCCACCTGCGGCCAGCGCGCGCTGTATCAGGTCGGCATGACCGGCGTGCCGATCGTCAACGTCAACAACAATTGCTCCACCGGCTCGACCGCGCTGTTCCTGGCGCGGCAGGCGATCGCCTCGGGCGCGGCGGATTGCGTGCTGGCGCTCGGCTTCGAACAGATGAAGCCCGGTGCGCTCGGGGCCGTGTTCGCCGATCGCCCGAGTGCCTTCGACGAGTTCGACGCCGCGGCCGGCCGGCTGATCGACGCGCCTGGCGTTCCGCTGGCGCTGCGTTACTTCGGCGGTGCCGGCCTCAGCCACATGCAGAAGCACGGCACGCCGTTGTCGTCCTTCGCCAAGGTGCGCGCCAAGGCCAGCCGTCACGCGGCGAAGAACCCGCTGGCGTTGTTCCGCAAGGAAGTGTCGGCCGACGACGTGCTGAACGACCAGGTGATCTGGCCCGGCGTGATGACGCGGCTGATGGCCTGCCCGCCGACCTGCGGCGGCGCGGCCGCCGTGCTGGTGTCCGAAGCCTTCGCCAAGAAGCACGGCCTGAACACCAATGTCCGCATCACCGCGCAGGCGATGACCACCGATACCTCCTCGACTTTCGGTGCGGGCGACATGATGCAGGTCGTCGGCTACGACATGGCGCGCGCGGCGGCCAACAAAGTGTACGAGCAGGCCGGTGTCGGTCCGAACGACATCGACGTCGTCGAATTGCACGACTGCTTCGCGCATAACGAGCTGATCACCTACGAGGCGCTTGGCCTGTGCCCCGAAGGCGGCGCCGAGAAGTTCATCGACGACGGCGACAATACGTATGGCGGCAAGTTCGTCACCAATCCGTCCGGCGGCCTGCTGTCCAAGGGCCACCCGCTCGGCGCCACCGGCCTCGCGCAGTGCTATGAATTGACGCGGCAGCTGCGCGGCACCGCGGAAGCCACCCAGGTCGACGGCGCCAAGCGCGCGCTGCAGCACAATCTCGGCCTCGGCGGCGCCTGCGTCGTCACGCTGTACGAACGCGCCTGAGTCGCGTCATGGTCGATCAATCCGCTGTCGGTCACCGGTTCACCCCGGTGACAGCCGCTGTCGAGCCCGGGCGTCTGCGTTACTTCTTCGAGACGCTCGGCGAATCCAATTCGGTGTATCGCGACGCCGCCGCGGCCAAGGCCGCCGGCTACAAAGGGATCCCGATCCCCCCGACTTATCTGTTCTGCCTGGAGATGCTCGACAACGAAAAGCCGTTCGAGTTTCTCACCGCGCTCGATATCGATCTCGGCAAGGTGCTGCACGGCGAGCAGAGCTTCACCTATCACGCCCCCGTCGTGGTCGGCGACACGCTGACGTTTCAGTCCAGCGTCGCCAGCGTCGCCGACAAGAAGGGCGGTGCGATGACGCTGATCGTGGTCGAGACCGCGGTCACCAATCAGGACGGCGTCCATGTGGCCGATACGGCCCGGACGATCGTGGTGCGTAACGGGTGAGCGCGATGACCGACAGCAAGACTTCAACGGCGGTCGGCGACCGCGTCGTGCACAAGACGTTTCCGGCGATCAGCCGGCATCGGCTGGCGCTGTATTGCGGCGCCTCGGGCGACCACAATCCGATCCACGTCGATCTCGACTTCGCCAAGGCGTCGGGATTCCCCGACGTGTTCAGCCATGGCATGCTGGTGATGGGCTATCTCGGCCAGGCACTGAGCGACGCGTTTCCGCCGAACCGCATCCGCAGCTTCTCGACCCGCTTCGCCGCGATTACGCAAGTCGGCGCCGAGCTGACCTGCGAAGGCATGGTCGCCGAGCTGTTCGAGACCGGCGGCGAACGCTGCGCGAAGCTGACGCTCACCACCAAGGACCAGCACGGCGAGACCAAGCTCGCCGGCGAGGCCGTGGTCGTTCTCTCCTGACACCTCCGTTCAAGGACATCCCATGGCCAAACTGCAAGGCAAGGTGGCGCTCGTCACCGGATCGGGCCGCGGCATCGGCCGCGCCATCGCGCTCAAACTCGCCTCCGAAGGCGCGCGCGTCGTGGTCAACGATCTCGACGCCGACCCGGGCAATGCCGTCGCGGCTGAGATCAAGGCAATGGGCAGCGACGCTGTCGCCATCAACGGCAGCGTGTCGGAGCCCGGCTTTGCCGATCGCTTCGTCGGCGCGGCGGTCGAGCAGTTCGGTGGTCTCGACATCATCGTCAACAATGCCGGCTACACCTGGGACTCGACCATCCAGAAGATGACCGACGAGCAGTTCCAGGCGATGCTTGACGTGCATCTGGTGGCGCCGTTCCGCATCCTGCGCGCCGCCGCCGAGCCGATCCGGATCTTCGCCAAGAAGGAAGCCGAGGCGGGGCAGGAAGTGTTCCGCAAGGTGGTCAACATCTCGTCGATCGCCGGGCTCTACGGCAATGCCGGGCAGGCCAGCTACTCGTCGGCGAAAGCGTCGCTGATCGGGCTGACGCGGACGCTGTGCAAGGAGTGGGGCCGCTACAAGGTCAACGTCAATTGCGTCGCCTTCGGCCTGATCGCCACCCGGCTGACGCAGCCGATCGAAGCGCAGCAGAAGACCATCGACGTCGCCGGCCGCGACATCAAGGTCGGCGTGCAGCCGCAGATGCTCGACGCCATGGCGCGGATGATCCCGCTCGGCCGTGGCGGCACGCCGGAGGAAGCGGCCGACGCCGTCTATCTGTTCTGCAGCCCGGAATCGAACTACATCAGTGGGCAGGTCGTCGTCTGCGGCGGCGGACTTATTCTGTAGCGAGGAAATATGCAGTATCGATCGCCCTGGATGACCGAGGAGCTGGAGGCGTTCCGCCACCAGTTTCGCAAGTTCTTGGAAAAGGACCTCGCGCCGCACGCCGAGAAATGGCGCAAGCAGAAGATGGTCGATCGCTCCGCCTGGCTGAAGCTCGGCGAGATGGGCGCGCTGGTGCCGAGCATCCCCGAGGCCTATGGCGGGCTCGGCGCGAGCTTCGCCTATGACGCCGCGATCTACGAGGACATGGAGTCGATCGTGCCGGAGGCGCTGTCCGGCGTCACCGTGTCGAGCGGCATCGTCGCGCATTACATCCTGAACTACGGCTCGGAAGAGCAGAAGCAGCGCTGGCTGCCGGCGATGGCGCGCGGCGAACTGATCGGCGGCATCGCCATGACCGAGCCCGGCACCGGCTCGGACCTGCAGAGCGTGCGCACCACCGCGAAGCTGGACGGCGATCACTACGTGATCAACGGCCAGAAGACCTTCATCACCAACGGCCAGAATGCCGATGTGATCATCGTGGTGGCGCGCACCGGCGGGCCGGGCGCCAAGGGCCTGTCGCTGATCGCGCTGGAGACCAAGGACAATCCCGGCTTCAAGCGCGGCCGCAACCTCGACAAGATCGGCCTGCACGCCTCCGACACCTCCGAGCTGTTCTTCGAGAACGCAATTGCTCCAAAGGAGAATCTGCTCGGCGGCGAGGAGGGCAAGGGCTTCGTCCAGCTGATGCAGCAGCTGCCGCAGGAGCGGCTGATCATCGCGGTCGGCGCGGTGGCGGCGATGGAGCGCGCGGTGCGGTTGACCACCGACTACACGCGCGAGCGCAAGGCGTTCGGGCAGCCGATCCTCGACTTCCAGAACACCGCCTTCAAGCTCGCCGAGCGCAAGACCGAGGCGTTCATCGCCCGCGTGTTCGTCGATTTCTGTATCGAGCGGCTGATCGCCGGCGATCTCGACGCGGTGACCGCGTCGATGGCGAAGTGGTGGACGACGCAGAAGCAGGTCGAGACCGTCGACGAGTGCCTGCAGCTGCATGGCGGCTACGGCTACATGCAGGAATACCCGATCGGCCGGATGTTCGTGGATTCGCGCATCCAGAAGATCTACGGCGGCACCAACGAAGTGATGAAGCTGCTGATCGCGCGCTCGCTGTAAGCGGACGCAAGGCAGCAAGGCGAGGGGACACGGCATGGCGTGGGTGAAGCTTGAGACGCGCGGCGCGGTCGCGGTGCTGACGCTCGATAATCCCGAGCAGTACAACGCAATGCGCCCCGGCCTGCTCGCCGATCTCAACGCGGCGCTGGACGCCGCGTTGGCGAACGCGTCGGTGCGGGCGCTGCTGCTTACCGGCGCCGGCAAGGGTTTTTGCGCCGGCGCGCAGCTCGGCGGCGCGACCTTCGACGCGGGCGCCAACGTCGCGCCGTGGATGCGCAAAGAGCTCAGCCCGCTGCTGGAGAAGATGCGCGGCGCGACCAAGCCGATCGTCGTCGCCGTCAATGGCCCTGCGGCCGGCGCCGGTGTCGGCCTCGCGCTCGCCGGCGATATCGTGCTGGCGGCGCGCTCGGCAAAGTTCGTGCTCAGCTTCGTCAAGCTCGGCGCCGCGCTCGACGCCGGCACCTCGCTGTTCCTGCAGCGCTCGATCGGCGTCGCCCGCGCGCGTGCGCTGGCGCTGCTCGGCCGGCCGCTCAGCGCCGAGCAGGCGGCGGAGTGGGGGCTGATCTTTCAGACCGTCGATGACGCCGCGCTGATGAGCGAGGCGATGGCGATCGCCGAACAGCTCGCGAACGGTCCGCCGATCAGCATCGGCCTGATCAAGCAGCAGATCGAACGCGGCTGGGACGCGACGCTGGCCGATACGCTCGACGACGAAGCCGAGCGTCAGGGCCAGGCCTTCGTCACCGCGGATTTGCGCGAAGGCGCCGCAGCATTTGTCGAAAAACGCGCGGCAAGGTTTACGGGGCGATAGACATGGCTCGCCGCAAGCCCTGAGTCCTCATCCTGAGAGCCTGACCGGAAACTAACGCAGCAGAATCCGCTGCGTTTTCCGTCATTGCGAGCGAAGCGAAGCAATCCAGAGACGCCGAGCACGG
>NZ_LJIC01000110.1 GCF_001295845.1 Rhodopseudomonas sp. AAP120
CCGATCGTCCCGATGTTGCAATGCGGCTTGGTACGTTCAAACTTTGCTTTGGCCATCGCTCTTCTCCGTTCAGTCGCAGCTTACGCCGGCGACAATCAGGCAAACTTCTTCTGGACTTCAGCCGACACGTTGGCCGGCGCTTCCGCGTAGTGGTCGAACTGCATCGTGAAGGTCGCGCGGCCCTGGCTCATCGAGCGCAGGTTGTTCACGTAACCGAACATGTTCATGAGCGGCACCATCGCGTTGATGACGTTGGCGTTGCCGCGCATGTCCTGGCCCTGGATCTGGCCACGACGCGAGTTCAGGTCGCCGATCACCGAACCGGTGTAGTCTTCCGGCGTCACGACTTCGACCTTCATGATCGGCTCGAGCAGAACCGACTTGCCCTTCTGCAGCGCCTCGCGGAACGCGGCACGCGAAGCGATTTCGAAGGCCAGCGCCGACGAGTCGACGTCGTGATACTTGCCGTCGACCAGCTGCACCTTGACGTCGACCACGGGGAAGCCCGCGACCACGCCCGAGGACAGCACGCTCTCGATGCCCTTCTCGACGCCGGGGATGTATTCCTTCGGCACCGCACCGCCGACGATCTTCGACTCGAACACGTAGCCGCCACCGGGCTCGTTCGGCTCGACCACGAAGCTCACCGCGGCGAACTGACCGGTACCACCGGTCTGCTTCTTGTGGGTGTAGTCGACTTCGGCGCGCTTGGTGATGCGCTCACGGAACGCCACCTGCGGCGCGCCGATGTTCGCATCGACCTTGTAGGTCCGCTTCAGGATGTCGACCTTGATGTCGAGATGCAGTTCGCCCATCCCCTTGAGAATGGTCTGACCCGACTCCAGATCGGTCGACACGCGGAACGACGGATCTTCCGCCGCCAGCTTCGCCAGCGCGACGCCGAGCTTCTCCTGGTCGGCCTTCGACTTCGGCTCGATCGCGATTTCGATCACCGGCTCCGGGAATTCCATCTTTTCGAGGATCACCGGGTTGGCGGGATCGCACAGCGTGTCGCCGGTGCGGGCTTCCTTCAGGCCGGCGAGCGCGACGATGTCGCCCGCATAGGCTTCCTTGATGTCTTCGCGGTTGTTGGCGTGCATCAGCAGCATGCGGCCGATGCGCTCCTTCTTCTCGCGGGTCGAGTTCACGACGCCAGTGCCGCTCTGCAGGACACCCGAGTAGATGCGGCAGAAGGTGATGGTGCCGACGAACGGGTCGTCCATGATCTTGAACGCGAGCAGAGCCAGCGGCTCCTTGTCGTCCGCCTTGCGCACGACTTCGTTGCCGGCCTCGTCCTGGCCCTTGATCGCAGGCACGTCGAGCGGCGACGGCAGGTAGTCGACCACGGCGTCGAGCAGCGGCTGCACGCCCTTGTTCTTGAAGGCCGAACCGCACAGCACCGGATAGAACGCGCCGGTCAGCACCGCCTTGCGCAGCAGGCGCTTCAGGGTCGCCTCGTCGGGCATGTTGCCGTCGAGGTAAGCCGACATCGCGTCGTCGTCGAGCTCGACGGCGGCTTCGATCATCTTCTCGCGATATTCGTTCGCCTGATCGACCAGGTCGGCCGGAATCTCGGCATCGTGGAACTTGGCGCCGAGCGACTCGTCGTCCCAGACGACGGCCTTCATGCGAACCAGGTCGATGACGCCCTTGAAGTTGTTCTCAGCACCGATCGGCAGCTGAATCGCCACCGGCTTGGCGCCGAGGCGGTCAACGATGTCCTTCAGGCACTTGAAGAAGTCGGCGCCGGTCTTGTCCATCTTGTTGGCGAAGACGATGCGCGGAACCTTGTACTTGTCGCCCTGGCGCCAGACGGTCTCGGTCTGCGGCTCGACGCCCTGGTTGCTATCGAGCACACACACGGCGCCGTCGAGCACGCGCAGCGAACGCTCGACTTCGATGGTGAAGTCGACGTGGCCGGGAGTGTCGATGATGTTCAGGCGCTTGCCGTTCCAGAACGCAGTGGTGGCGGCGGAGGTAATGGTGATGCCCCGCTCCTGCTCCTGCGTCATCCAATCCATCGTCGCGGCACCTTCGTGCACTTCGCCGATCTTGTGGCTCTTGCCGGTGTAGAACAGGATGCGCTCGGTCGTCGTGGTCTTGCCGGCATCAATGTGGGCCATGATGCCGAAGTTGCGGTAGTCCTCGATGGCGTGAACGCGGGGCATGACGTCTTCCTTGATTCCGTTGCTTCGCCGTTACCAGCGATAGTGCGAGAACGCGCGGTTGGCTTCCGCCATCTTGTGCACGTCTTCACGCTTCTTTACGGCATTGCCGCGGTTGTTCGAGGCGTCGAGCAGTTCAGCCGACAGACGCTCGGTCATGGTCTTTTCGTTGCGGCCGCGTGCGGCAGCGATCAGCCAGCGGATGCCCAGCGCCTGACGACGGGTCGAACGAACTTCGACCGGCACCTGGTAGGTCGCACCACCGACGCGGCGGGAGCGAACCTCGATCGACGGCATGACGTTGTCGAGCGCCTGCTCGAACACGCCGAGCGGCGGCTGCTTGGTCTTGGCCTCGATCAGATCGAAGGCGCCGTAGACAATGCCTTCGGCAACCGACTTCTTGCCGGCGTACATCACCGAGTTCATGAACTTGGTGACGACGATGTTCCCGAACTTCGGATCCGGAAGAACTTCGCGCTTTTCGGCAGCGTGACGACGGGACATGAATTCTCTCCCCGCTTACTTGGGACGCTTCGCGCCGTACTTCGAACGGCGCTGCTTACGGTTCTTGACGCCCTGGGTATCGAGGACGCCGCGGAGGATGTGGTAGCGCACGCCCGGCAAGTCCTTGACGCGGCCGCCGCGGATCATCACCACCGAGTGCTCCTGAAGGTTGTGACCCTCACCCGGGATGTAGCCGATCACCTCGAAGCCGTTGGTCAGCCGAACCTTGGCGACCTTACGAAGCGCCGAGTTCGGCTTCTTCGGCGTCGTGGTGTAGACGCGGGTGCACACGCCGCGCTTCTGCGGCGACTGCTGGAGCGCCGGAACCTTCTTGCGCGACTTCTGCACAACGCGCGGATTTGCGATCAGCTGGTTGATCGTCGGCATCTTCGCCTTCACCCTTAGCTTCGCGCGAAACCTCGAGGGTTTCGCAAATTCGTTCGGGGCACCCGCCCCAGCGGCCGCCTCACCCGACCGGACACGTCCGACCACGCAAAGCGAAATTGCGCCAGCCACTCATCGCTGAGCGGAAAGCGCTTCCATGCAACAGAGGACCGCAGCAAAAACCGGGCAGCTTATGCTGACCGGCCGATACCGAGGTCATGCTTCCAAAACCGCCCTCAGGAGAAAATTGCTCGAGAGAACGCTGAACGTCCTGGCATTGCCTGGCTTATAGAGACAGCGTTTGAGCGTCTTGGGTCGAGGTTGGTGCCCGAGATCCGTGAAGGACGCCCGGGTGGTCCGTTCCGACGTTGGCGAAGCTCACCGCCTGTCTTGAAGTGCGCGGTTTTTATCGGTGCGGCACCTGCAAGTCAAGGCCAAACCGTGTGTTTGATGACGTTATCACGTCAATGCACCGCCCCTGCCCGCTTTGCAGGAAACGCCCACAGGTCGCGGACTTCTCGCGCCCTCAGGGAAGCGCCCAACATCGCTGCGCAGCGCCTCGCGGCAGGCCGGGAACCACGGCTGGAGCGCCTCGCCGGCCGGAATCGGCGGGAATCGATGCCCGGCGAGTCTCCGCCGAGCGGCGACAGTCGCGAGTCTGTTGCACGATTCGGGTGAACGATTCGTGACCCTAGAGCGCGTTCCAGACCTCAGAAGCCCCGCAGCAATCACAATCAATGATAGATTATTTTGGTATCACTCGTTATGCGCGATGACCGGCGCGTAGACTGTAGCTGCAGATTGCCACCGACGGTCCGAGGTGCTTACTGACCGGATCGAACCACGTCCGTGGTGGAGAACAGCCGCTCGATGCTGTGGGTCTTCAGATGAGCAAGCAGCCGGGACGCCAGGTCGCTGTCGGCTGGCTGGCGCTGGCCGGCTTTCTCGCCTTCCCCACCGCAGTGCTCGCCGACGACGATGAAGACGACGACGCCAAGCCGGCTAGGCCACAGGTCTACGTCGACTTCCGCACATCCTATTCCCGAGTCCCGGCCGGCGTGCTGGCGATCGGCTTCAGCAACCCGTACGGCCTGCTGTCGCGGCTGTCGGAACTGACCACCCGACCGACGCCGTCGCTGCCGGCCAGCCAGGGCGTGACGCTGGACGTGCCGCTGACCGTCGACATCAACGACCACGTCTCGCTGTATGGCGGCTTCAGCGCCAGCGCCTCGAAGGCCGGCGATTTTGACTGGAGCCCATTTGCGGTCACCAGCTGGAGCGTCGGCGCGCAGGCGGAGATTTACCGGCAGGACGGCGGCGCGTGGCCGACTCTGACGCTGCAGACGACGCTGACCCGCGCAGTCCCCTCGGGACCACTCGCGACGACCTCGCTGAACAACGTGCTCGAGGCCAGCTACGCGCTCGACGCCGACGAAACGCGCGGCCTGCTCGCCGGCGTTCAGTCCACCCTGACGGCGATTGACGCCGACCGCGCCGAGATCCGGCCGAACTGGGTCGGCTATCTCGGCGGCTTCTATCAGGGGGAGCAAAACTGGAAGGTCACCGGCCGCGCCGGCGTGCAGTCGTTCGGCGGCGCCAAGCTGCTCGCCTTGGCGCCCGTCGCCGCCTTTACCCAGCCGATCGTCCGATTCGACCTCGACAAGATGGACGACGACGACAACCGCCTGTTCGGCGTCACCGCTCAGATTTCCTGGACGCCGAAGCCGGCGTATCAACTCACGCTGCGCACACCGCTGTATCTGACGCCGCGCTGACGCGAGCGTGTCCGCTGTGCAAACAAGCCCTGCTAACGCCTCGCCTTTCGACCGGCGTGGCGCTCCGCCATGTATCTGCCCGGAGACGTGCCCAGCATCTTGCGGAACATGGTGACGAAGCTCGTAACGCTTTCATAACCGAGGTCGCCGGATACCTGCTGGATCGTGGCGCCATCGGCCAGCCACTGCACCGCGAGCATGACGCCGAGTTGCTGGCGCCAGCGCCCGAAGCTCATTCCGGTCTCACGGCTGATCACCCGCCCGAGCGTCCGCCCGCTGAGGCCGGCGCGCTTCGCCCAGCCCTCCAGTGAGCCGCGCTCGGCGGGCGCGGCCATCATCAGATCGGCCAAAGCGCGCAGCCGCGGATCTGAAGGCATCGGCAAATGCAGATCCTCTATCTTGGCCGCCGCGGTCTCGTCCAGCAACACCGCGATCAGCCGCGCACTCGCTCCGTCCTGATCGTACAGCAACGGCAGGCTGGCGGCGCGGAACAGCAGTTCGCGCAGCAGAGGCGTCACCGAGACCGTGCAGCAGCGTTGCGGCAGTCCCACATCGATGTCGGTGGCGACGAACGCAGCATAACCCTCGAGCGTGCCTGTCGCCCTGATCGCGTGCATCGTGCCACCGGGTATCCAGACGGCGCTGCCCGGCGGAACGATCCACAATCCGCCTTCCACCCGGCAACTGAGCGCACCGCGCTGCACCAGCAAGATCTGCGCCTTGGCGTGGCAGTGCATGTCGATCTCGAACGAACCGATCATCGCCGACGCCATGCCATAGGCCACGACCGGGCGCGGGACCTCGTCGGGCTCGACCCAGTCGGACGCAGTGGAGCTGTCGGTGAGAAGTGGCATGGTTCGACCTACCATGCCGCTTGGCGTGAATGGATAATAATCTGTCTAGGCTTCGTAATGACGCCAAAGCGACCTCGCTTTAATTCCCTTGGGCAGCCGGGGCCAAAACGGTCTCGACATACCTAAGGTGGCTTTCATGACATCGCTGAGCAGCAAGCGCGTTGCAGAGACGCTCGACAAACTCCACGCACAGGCCGAGGCCGCGGATCGCGAGTTGATGGCCGAGATGAGGGCCCACGCCGAGACGTCCGGTGAAACGCTGAATGATCTGGCGGCCAAATTCGTCGCCGAGGAACGGCTGAACTATCGAGCGACGTATCGGGGACACGCCGATCATTTTCTGGCGATTTCTCCGGCCTACGGCCGCTTCCTGTACGCGATCGCGCGCGCACGCAGGGCGACCCGGATCGTCGAATTCGGCACCTCGATGGGGATCTCGACGATCTACCTCGCGGCCGCGCTTCGCGACAACGGCGGCGGAAAGTTGATCGGCTCCGAGCTCGAACCCACGAAAATCGCGCGGGCGCGGGCTCACCTCGAAGCGGCGGGGCTGGCCGACCTGGTGGAGATCCGCGAGGGCGATGCGCTCGACACGCTCAAGGACGTCGGCGGCGAGGTCGATGTTCTATCGATCGATGGTGCGTTTTCGCTGTACCTGCCGGTGCTCGGGATGATCGAGCCGCGGCTGACGCCCGGCGCCGTGATCCTCGGGGAGAACGCCTTTGCGCAGGACTATCTCGATTACGTCCGCGATCCGACCAACGGTTACTTCTCCCGGTCGCTCGACATCGACCAAGGCCGCGGTAACGAATTCACCGTGCGGGTCGGGTAACGCCACCCCGCAGGGCAACGGTCACGCCGCAGCGCCTCGCCTCACTCGTCGTCCTCATCCTCGTCATCATCGTCGTCGTCGTCATCGTCCGCGACACGGCCGTGGTTGCTCTGGTCGTCCCACAGCTTGCGATAGACGCCGTTCTTGGCGAGCAGCTCCTTGTGCGAGCCGCGTTCAATCGCCTGGCCGCCGGAAATGACGATGATCTCGTCCATCTCGACCACCGAGGTCAGGCGGTGGGTCGAGAAGATCATGGTGCGGCCGCGGGCAAGCTTGAGCAGCGTCTTGTTGATCGCCGCCTCGGTGGTCTGGTCGAGCGCCGAGGTGGCTTCGTCGAGCAGCAGCACCGAGGGATCGCGGACGATGGCGCGGGCGATCGCCAGACGCTGGCGCTGGCCGCCGGACAGGGTGTCGCCGCGCTCGCCAACCTGGGTGTCGTATTTGTCCGGCAGGCTCATGATGTAGCGATGGATCTCGGCCTTCTTGGCGGCCTCGACCACCTCCTCGTCGGTGGCGCCCTCCTTGCCGAGCCGGATGTTTTCGCGGATCGACATGTTGAACAGCATGTTCTCCTGGAACACCACCGCCATGCTCTGGCGCAGCGACTCCAGCGTCACCTTGCGGATATCGACGCCGTCGACGCTGACGCGGCCCTCGTCGGGCTGATACAGCCGCAGAATCATGTTGAGCAGCGTGCTCTTGCCCGAGCCGCTCGGGCCGACGATGGCGATCGTCCTGCCGGCCTTCAGCTTGAGGCTGAGATTGTCGAGCACCGGCCGCTCAGCGCCCTCGTAGCCGAACGTCACACGCTCGAAGGCGATGTTGTCGGTGATGCGCGGCAGCTCGGCCGCGCCCGGCCGGTCGGCGATCGGCGTCGGCTCGTCGAGCAATTCTTCCATGTGGCGCACCGCGGCCGCAGCCTGGATCGCCACCGGGATGAACTGCATCAGATGGGCGATGTTGTACGACACCTCCCAGAATGCGCTCTCGAAGGTGACGAATGTGCCGACCGTGATCTGACCTTTGGTGGCGAGATATGCGCCGATCGCCAGCACCACCAAATGCAACAGCAGCACCGCAACGGTCACCGAGCGCTCGACCATCGAGCGCAGGAACACCGCCTCGGCGATCTTGTTTCGCGTCGTGTTGTTGCGCAGCGTGAAGAAGCCGAACATCTTGCGCTGCAGGCTGAACGCCTTGACCACCGCTTGCGCAGCGACGTTTTCCTGCACCATGCCGAGCAGCCCGGCCTCCTGGACCTTCTGCTCGTAGTTCGCCTGCACCGCCTTCGGCGTCAGGATGCGCGGGCCGATCAGCGTGATCGGGAAGATCAGCAGCGCCACCACGGCGAGCTGCCAGTTCAGGAACAGCATCAGGATGATGCCGGCGATCAATTCGAGCAGCGGCAGCATTGCCGTATTGGCGAAGATCTCGACGACGTTCTCGAAGGCCGCCATGTCGATCGAGAACCGCGACAGCGTCTCGCCGCGCTTGGTCCGGGCAAAATAGCCGGCCGGCAGTTTCTGGACGTGGTCGAACAGCCGGGTGCGCACGTCGGTGATGACCGACGCGGCGAGCCGCGCATCCCAGCGCTCGTACCACACCGCGACGATCGAGGTGATCACGCCGGCAACGGCGAGGATCGAGAGGATCTTGTAGAGTTCCTGGAAGTCTTCCTCGCCGAGCGCATCGTCGATCAGGAACTTCAGGCTGAGCGGCATGATGACGTTGAACAGCGTCTCGACCACGACGCCGAACACCACGATCGCTACCATCTTCCGATAGTTCGGCAGGATCGGCCTGACGTGGCGCGCGATCGTCGCCAACGCGCCGGCAGCCTCGCGGGCGGTGAAGACGACGAGCTCCTCGTCGTCATCGTCATCGTCGTCTTCATCATCCTCGTCGTCATCCGCCGCCTTGGCTTTGGCTTTCGGATCCGGCGTCTTGTCCTGAACGATCTGCTTCACCGGCGGCCGTGTGCTCGGCACCGGCGAGGCCACGGCGCCGACCGGGATGGCGAATTTCTCGTCGAGCGGCGACGCCGCTGCGCCCTCCGCGACCGGCTCCCCTGCCGGGGCGGCCGGAGGCTGATCGCCAGCATCGGCGGGCGGATTGGGTGGCTTGCGCGTCATGAAGCGGAACCGTTGCTGGCCGAAGGGAGACGAACTGGCTGGAAACGAAAATGATCGACGCCGTGACTCGTTCGAGCCACGGCGTCGCAATCCTTAAGCGAGGTTGGCCGGATCGGCCAAGCCGTTCGTGCTCAATCTTCCTCGTCGACCTTGTCGAAGAACGAATAGCGCAGGCTGTCCGCGTCGCCGTACCACTGGCCCGGCCCCTTGCCGGCCTTCAGCGTGGCTTCCCAGAGCTGGTCGCTGCAATCCTTGCGGTGCATCGACAGGTCGAAGCCGTTGTTGAAGAACAGCTCCGACCACTCCCACCAGGTGCCGAGCTTCTTCACCGCGCGCAGCAGGTCGTAGCGATCGACCACCTTCGGATCCATGTCGCTGGTGACCGAGCCGAACACCAGGCCGGTGCGGGTGACGCGATTAAGCTCGCGGACCGCCTTGACCACGCGCGCCTCCGGCACGTGGCACAGGCTGGTCTCGAACACGAAGTCGAACGAGCCGTCTTCGAACGGCAATTCGGCGATCGAGCCGAACTGATTGTATGGCTTCAGCGCCTCCGGGGTCTTGGCGAGGATGCCGCGATTGTTCTCGACACCGAAGGCGTCGATGCCGCGCTCCCGCAGTGCGCCGACCAGTTCCCCGCTCGCCGAGCCGGCGACCAGCAGCTTGGCGCCCTGCGGCACGTCCCACACCATGCGGATCATCTCGAGCAGATAATCGGGGTTGGTGAACTGCTGCCAAACCTCGCGATACGGTCCCTGGTTGCGATAGTTGTCGAAATACGACGCGTCGATCTTGTCCGACATCGCCTTCTCGGCCAGCGCCCGGGCGCGGCGCAGCTTCATCGTTTCGGTGACGATGATGTCGGTCGCGGCATCCGAAGAGTCGAGCAATCCATTCAGCGTCGAGTCGAACAGATAGTCGCCGACCACGACGAAGCCGGGATGGTTCTTGGGCTCCGGCCGGTGGTTCGTCATCACGTCGCGCACCGGCAGGCCGCCGGGGATGCAGTTGACCGACGACAGCCAGCGATGGGTCTTGCCTTCAAGGAAGTGATCGCGCGCATCGCCGATCGCCGCCGGCAGCGACTTCAGCGCGAGATCGATCAGTTCCTTGTCGGTGAGGTTCGAGAACGCCAGCGCGTCCGAACCGGCCACCAGGAAGTTCAGTACGCCGTATTTGCCGACGTCATGCCGCGAACCTTCGTTGTACACGCAGCAGCCGCCGAAGGCTTCCGACATGAACCAGGAGCCCGGGATCTTGTCGCCCCAGAACGGCTTGTCGAACAGCAGCGAGATCCGCAGATAGTGCGCTGGCCGGTCGAAATAGGCGACGTGCTTGACCATCGCCTTGCGCAGCTGCTCGTCGCCCCACGCCAGCGTCGCCAGCCAGTTGTGCGGCAGGCACATCAGCACGAGATCGAAATCCCGCGTCTCCGGTCCCTTGCCGTTCATCATGTTCAGCTCGTAGCGCCCGCTCTCGGTCTTGCCGACCTTGAGGACGCGGTGGTTGAGCTGGATCTCGGCGTCGACCTCGGAGCGCAGCCCTTCGATCAGTTGCTCGTTGCCGTTCTGGATCGAGTACAGGCCGATATAGCCGTCGATATCCATCACGAAATTCTTCAGCGCGTTGAGGCCGTTGGTGTTGTGGCTCTCGGTCGCGATGTCGGAGCGGGCCATCACCTTGAAGAACTTCTTGGCGATCGGATCGTCGACTTCCTTGTCGAGCAGCTGCTCGCAATTGATCCAGGCCCAGGGATGCTCGTTATCGTGGGCGCCGACGCCCTCGTAGTACTCGACAGGGGTGATCTGCTCGGTGAGCTTCTTGCGAAACGCCGTGATCGCGTCGGCAGTCTTGTCGCCGTACTTCTTGCGCATCCCGGGCACGTCGTTGAGCAGTTCGCCGTCGAGCTGCACCTGTTCGGCGTCCATCGGGATGGTCTGCAGCCCGAAATGCTGGACCAGTTCGCGCAGCGGATCCGGCCCCGTCATCGAGTAGTCGTACAGCTCGGCCACACCTGCTTCGTAAAGCGCCGGAGCGCTATCGAACGTCCTGGAGACGATCTTGCCGCCGAGGCGGTCCGATGCTTCGAAAATCGTGATCCGGCACAACGGGCCGAGCTTCTTCTTCAGGTACCAGGCGCTCATCAGGCCGCCCGGGCCGCCACCAACGATTGCAAGGTCAAACATCTCGGTCTTTCAACGCATCGCGCAGGCCGTTTGCCGCGCCGCCAAACCCGATCCGCACCACCGGCGATCGAGTGGATTCGATTCTCTGTGAAAATCAGCTTGGGTTCAATGGCTTAAGGCTGATTTTGACGTCGAACCGGCGCCCCTGCCGGAAGGATCGCGTCGTTCATCAACAGGTAGGCGCTTTTCACCTGAAGGAAAGATGAACGGAGCGTGAGAACGGGCTTAAAACCCTGTCCTGCCACAAAAAACGCCAGCCGCGCGAGCCGGTCAGAGATCTTTTGAGACGATGCGGCGGGGTCGATGCCCGTGCAGTCTCGTCCGCGGGAGTGAGGTCTGCCCCTCCCCCCTAGCGACGCCCCCCGTTGCGGCGTCTGAAAAAATCGTCGGCCACGCTGACGAGAGGGGAGCCGGCGTCTCGCAGACGGTCCAGGTCCAGCCGTTCGTGCCGGAGCACGTGCATGGTCCCGGCCTCCAGGTCGACGAAGGTTCGGCCGATCCATTGCCAGCCGCGCGCGGCAAACGTCGGGACCATTCGCGTCGGCACCGCCATGAAGCTCTGAACGGCCCCCGCCAGGCAGGCGCTTCGATAGGCCTGCAGCAGCATCGGCACGATCAAGGCGTGAGCTTGCGGATCGGGCAGCACCGCAAAGCGCGACATCACGATCGCCGCGCCGGAATCTTCAGGCTTGGCAACCTCGAGCAGCAAACCGAGATGCGGGTCGTTGATCGCGTCCGCCGCCCGGGTCAGCCGGATCGTGCCGACGGCCTCGCCGCGGTACTCCGCGACGAAGACCAGACTGCAGCGATCGACCTGCTCGATCAGCGCCGGACTGCCGAACTCGCCTTCCCTCGAGGTGGCACGTCCGTCGCGAGACAGCGCGTGACGCAGACGCCCGACCCGCGAAAGGTCCGCCGTCGAGCGAACCACATGGATCGCCGGATCGGTCGAACCGATCGCTGCATCCGGCCATCCTGAGAGAGCAAGATCCGGGTCCGTTGTCCGGGCATGGACAACAGACTTGGACCTGCTGACAAAATCGGAGGCTTGCATGCTTGGCATCCGCGCTGCTTGACCGAAGTAATTTGCAGTTGCAGCGGCGGCGTGACATCACCCAAATGGGTGCCCTCTGGGCAATTCGGCAGGGTCCGATCAGCAGTCAGCCGAACGGCAGCTGGCGCCCTGCCAGCAGGCTGACCAGTTCCTGCTGCCGCGACAGGCCGGTCTTCGCCATCACCGCCTTCAATTGCGCCCGCACGGTTTCGCGGGAAACGCCTTGGGCCGCGGCGATGTCCTCGACCGAGCGGGCTTCTCCGATGCTGCGCGCCACCTTGGCCTCGGCGGGCGTCAGGTCGAACAGCCCCTGGATGACTTCGGCGCTGGGCACCAGCGCGCGGTCGACCGGCGTCACGACCAGCAACAATCGGCCGACCGAAAATACATCATTGGCGACGCCGGCTATTGGCAGCAAATGCACGATCATCGCGGTCCGTCCGATCGCCGCCGCGATGGGTATCGATCGTCCACCGGCGACGGGCATCGCCTGGTTGCTGACGACGGCCTCGAACAAGCCATCGGCGAGCGGATCGGATAGCACCAGCCGATGTCGTCGATCCTGCAATGTGGTTGGGACCAGCGCATCCAAAAGCGCGTTACTGGCGACCAAGCGACCACGACGATCGAGCACGCCGCCGGGTAGTCCCAGCGCCAGAAGCGTATCGGCCATCGATCTCGCGCGCTCCAGCCCGAGCCGCGCGGCCAGCATCGCGCCGCGGGCGAGGTGCGGCCGGATCCGATCGAACCCGTGAACGACCTCGAGGGGGACCGGCCCTTTGGCAAATGCCCGTTCGAACGAGAAGACCATCGAGTCCCCGGACGGCGTGTCGAGCATCGTGCCGACGGCCCAGCCGATCCCCCGGCTTCGGTAGAACGCGTAGACCGGATCGCGGTCCAATTCCTCGGCCGTGAAGAAATCGCTGTCGCGCACAAAACCCGGATGATTGGCGGCCGACAACCGGACTGGACGCGGATTGATCGCCGCCCATCCGTCACGCAGGAACTCGATGAACGTCTCCCGCAGATCCGACGACGTGGTCCAGGACATGTCTTCCCGGGCGAACGTGAACAACACCGCACCGTCGCCGGACACCTCCCGCGACATCGATCCGAGTACGTCCGGCCACTTCTCTGGGACGACGGCAGCTTCGTAAATGCCGTCGATATGCTGCAGGAGATCCAACGCCTGCGCTCCGGGACATCAAAAATAGTAACACGAATGAATTTCAATCTGAGATTTACAGGAGTTCAGGCTCGGAGGAAATCGAAACCTGAACGCGACGAGCGCCGACACGACGCAAAAAAGGCCGGGAGTGATCCCGGCCTTTTTCGATTTGCTCGCGGTGCGCCGGCTTATTCGGCCGGCGGCAGCTGCAGCGGTTCGGCTTCCGGCGTGGCCGGCGGCACGATGGTGGCCTGCTTCTCGCGTTCGTCGAGGATCAGCCGGTCGCGCTTCAGAGCGACTTCGCGGATCTTCGCCATCGAGGCGCCGGTGCCGGCCGGGATCAGGCGACCGACGATGACGTTTTCCTTGAGGCCTTCCAGCGGGTCCACCTTGCCGTTGACGGCGGCTTCGGTGAGCACGCGGGTGGTCTCCTGGAACGACGCCGCCGAGAAGAACGACCGGGTCTGCAGCGAGGCCTTGGTGATGCCGAGCAGCACGGGATTGCCGGTGGCAATCTTCTTGCCCTCTTCCTTCGCCTTGGCGTTGATCGCGTCGAACTCGATCTTGTCGATCTGCTCGCCGGAGATCATGTCGGTCTCGCCCTGGTCGGTGATCTCGACCTTCTGCAGCATCTGGCGAACGATCACCTCGATGTGCTTGTCGTTGATCAACACGCCCTGCAGTCGGTAGACCTCCTGGATTTCGTTGACCAGGTAGGCAGCGAGTTCCTCGATGCCCTTGATCGCCAGGATGTCGTGCGGCGCCGGGTTGCCTTCGACGATGAAGTCGCCCTTTTCGACGATGTCGCCGTCCTGAAGGTGGATGTGCTTGCCCTTCGGGATCAGGTACTCGCGCGCCTCTTCTTCCTTGTCCATCGGTTCGATCGAGATCCGACGCTTGTTCTTGTAGTCGCGGCCGAACCGGATGGTGCCGGCGATTTCCGCGATGATGGCGGCGTCCTTCGGCTTGCGGGCCTCGAACAACTCCGCCACCCGCGGCAGACCGCCGGTGATGTCGCGGGTCTTGGCGCTCTCGGTCGAGATACGCGCCAGGATGTCGCCGGGCTTCACCTGGGCGCCGATATCGACCGACAGAATGGCGTCGACCGACAGCATGTACCGGGCGTCACCGCCACGGGCCAGCTTCAGCACCTTGCCGTCCTTGCCCTTCACCACGATCGCCGGACGCAGGTCCGCACCACCACGGCTCGAGCGCCAGTCGATGACGATACGCTTGGCGATACCGGTCGACTCGTCGAGCGTTTCCGAGATCGACTGATCTTCGATCAGATCCTCGAAATCGATCGTACCCTCGACCTCGGTGAGGATCGGACGGGTGTACGGATCCCACTCGGCGATACGCTGACCGCGCTTCACCTGATCGCCCTCGTCGACGTGCATGCGCGCGCCGTACTGGATGCGGTGGGTCGCACGCTCGGTGCCGTCCGGATCGACGATCGCAACCACCATGTTGCGGACCATCGCCACGTTGTGGTTTTCGCCGTTCCGCGCGATCGCCCGGTTCTTGATGACGACCTTACCCTCGAAGTTCGACTCGATCACCGACTGCTCGTTGATCTGCGCCGCACCGCCGATGTGGAAGGTACGCATCGTCAGCTGCGTGCCCGGTTCGCCGATCGACTGCGCGGCGATAACACCGACCGCTTCGCCGTGGTTGACCGGCGTACCGCGGGCGAGATCGCGCCCGTAGCACTTGCCGCAGATGCCGTTGACCAGCTCGCAGGTCAGCGCCGAGCGGATCTTCACTTCCTGCACGCCAGCCGCCTGGATTCGCTCGATGTCACGCTCTTCCATCAGCGTGCCGCGCGGGACGATCACCTCGTTGCTGTTCGGATCGCGCACGTCCTCGCCCGCGGTGCGGCCGAGAATACGCGAGCCGAGCGAGGCCACCACGGTGCCGGCGTCGACGATCGCGCGCATCTTGATGCCGAGCGAGGTGCCGCAATCATCCTGCGTGATGATGCAGTCCTGCGCCACGTCGACCAGACGGCGGGTCAGGTAACCGGAGTTCGCGGTCTTCAGCGCGGTGTCCGCGAGACCCTTACGGGCGCCGTGGGTCGAGTTGAAGTACTCGAGAACCGAGAGGCCTTCCTTGAAGTTCGAGATGATCGGCGTCTCGATGATCTCACCCGACGGCTTGGCCATCAGGCCGCGCATACCGGCCAGCTGACGCATCTGCGCCGGCGAACCACGCGCACCGGAGTGGGCCATCATGTAGATCGAGTTGACCTGGTTGTCGGCGCCGTCCGCGTTCTTTCGGATCGCGGAAATCTCCTTCATCATCTCCTTGGCGATTTCCTCGGAGGCCTTCGACCAGGCGTCGACCACCTTGTTATACTTCTCGCCATGGGTGATCAGACCGTCGTTGTACTGCTGTTCGAAATCCTTCGTCAGCGTGCGGGTGGTCTCGACGATCTTCCACTTCGAGCCCGGCACGACCATGTCGTCCTTGCCGAACGAAATGCCCGCCTTGAACGCGTTGAAGAAGCCCAGCGCCATGATGCGGTCGCAGAAGATCACCGTCTCCTTCTGACCGCAGTGGCGATAGACCTGATCGATCACGCCGGAGATCTCGCGCTTGGTCATCAGCTTGTTGATGACCTCGAACGGCAGCTTCACCGACTTCGGCAGCACCTGGCCGAGCAGGATACGGCCCGCGGTGGTTTCGATCAGCCGCAGATACGGCTTGCCCTCTTCGTTGAGGGATTCCCAACGGTAGCGGATCTTGGTGTGCAGGTGGATGACCTTGGAGTGCAGCGCGTGCTCCAGCTCCGCGAGGTCGCCGAACACCTTGCCCTCGCCCGGCAGGCCTTCCCGCATGATCGACAGGTAGTACAGGCCGAGCACGATGTCCTGCGACGGCACGATGATCGGCTGGCCGTTCGCCGGATGCAGGATGTTGTTGGTCGACATCATCAGCACGCGCGCTTCCAGCTGCGCTTCGAGCGACAGCGGGACGTGCACGGCCATCTGGTCACCGTCGAAGTCGGCGTTGAACGCCGCGCAGACCAGCGGATGAAGCTGGATCGCCTTGCCCTCGATCAGCACCGGCTCGAACGCCTGAATGCCGAGACGATGCAGCGTCGGCGCGCGGTTCAGCAGCACCGGATGTTCGCGGATCACCTCGTCGAGGATGTCCCAAACCTCCGGCCGCTCCTTCTCGACCAGCTTCTTGGCCTGCTTGACGGTGGTCGACAGACCCTTGGCGTCGAGCCGCGAGTAGATGAACGGCTTGAACAGCTCGAGCGCCATCTTCTTCGGCAGGCCGCACTGATGCAGCTTGAGTTCGGGACCCACCACGATCACCGAACGGCCCGAATAGTCGACGCGCTTGCCGAGCAGGTTCTGACGGAACCGGCCCTGCTTGCCCTTCAGCATGTCGGCGAGCGACTTCAACGGACGCTTGTTGGCGCCGGTGATGACGCGGCCGCGGCGGCCGTTGTCGAACAGCGCGTCCACAGCTTCCTGCAGCATGCGCTTTTCGTTGCGGATGATGATGTCCGGCGCGCGCAGCTCCATCAGGCGCTTCAACCGGTTGTTGCGGTTGATGACGCGGCGATAGAGGTCGTTGAGGTCCGAGGTCGCGAAGCGGCCGCCGTCGAGCGGCACCAGCGGACGCAGGTCCGGCGGGATCACCGGGACGACGGTGAGGATCATCCACTCCGGCTTGTTGCCGGAGAAGCGGAACGCTTCGACGATCTTCAGGCGCTTGGCGAGCTTCTTGTGCTTGATGTCGCTATCGGTCTCGGCCATCTCGACGCGCAGCTGCGCATCGATCTTTTCGAGATCGAGGCCCTTCAGCAATTCACGAATCGCCTCGGCGCCGATCATGGCGGTGAAGCTGTCCTGGCCGAATTCGTCCTGGGCGCGGAGGTACTCTTCCTCCGACAGCAACTGACGCTCCTTGAGCGAGGTCAGACCCGGCTCCAGCACCACGTAGTATTCGAAGTACAGGATGCGCTCGAGGTCCTTCAGCGTCATGTCGAGCAGCTGCCCGATGCGCGACGGAAGCGACTTCAGGAACCAGATGTGGGCGACCGGCGCGGCCAGCTCGATGTGGCCCATGCGCTCGCGACGGACGCGAGACAGAGTCACCTCGACCGAGCACTTCTCGCAGATGATGCCCTTGTACTTCATCCGCTTGTACTTGCCGCACAAGCACTCGTAGTCCTTGATCGGCCCGAAGATGCGGGCGCAGAACAGGCCGTCGCGCTCCGGCTTGAAGGTGCGGTAGTTGATGGTCTCCGGCTTCTTGATCTCGCCGTAGGACCACGACAGAATCTTCTCCGGCGACGCGATCGAAATCCGGATCTGGTCGAAGACCTGAGCCGGCGTCGTCGGATTGAACAGATTCATAATCTCTTGGTTCATCGTCTTCTCCTCGCGTACCGGTCGTCACCGGCAGCAAATTCGAATGTCTGAGGCAGCTCCCGACCGCGCGCATCGCGCCTGCGCGGAAGGGACGCCCGGCCGGGGCGCGCGAACCGAATGTCGCGCGTCCCGCCGGGTCTGACGCATCGTTTTACTCGGCGGCCTCGGCCGGGGGCGGAACGCCCAGCTTGGAGTTGTGCAGGTCGACGTTGAGACCGAGCGAGCGCATTTCCTTGACCAGCACGTTGAACGATTCCGGGATACCGGCCTCGAACGTGTCGTCGCCGCGCACGATCGCCTCGTACACCTTGGTGCGGCCGGCGACGTCGTCCGACTTCACCGTCAGCATTTCCTGCAGCGTGTAGGCCGCGCCGTAGGCTTCGAGCGCCCACACCTCCATTTCGCCGAAGCGCTGGCCGCCGAACTGCGCCTTGCCGCCCAGCGGCTGCTGGGTGACGAGCGAGTACGGACCGATCGACCGGGCGTGGATCTTGTCGTCCACGAGGTGATGCAGCTTCAGCATGTAGATATAGCCGACGGTCACGCGGCGATCGAACTGATCGCCGGTGCGGCCGTCGTACACGGTCGACTGACCCGAGGCGTCGAAGCCCGCAAGCTTCAGCATCTCCTCGATGTCGGCCTCCTTGGCGCCGTCGAACACCGGCGTCGCGATCGGCACGCCGTGGCTCAGATTGCGGCCGAGCTCGACCAGCTCCTTGTCGTCCAGCGACTTGATGGTCTCGTCGTCGCCGTAGATCTTGCGGAGCGTCTCACGCAGCGGCTTGAGATCCTCGCGCTGATAGTACGAGTCGATCGCCTCGCCGATGCGCTTGCCGAGACCGGCACACGCCCAGCCGAGGTGCGTCTCGAGGATCTGACCGACGTTCATGCGGCTCGGCACGCCGAGCGGGTTGAGCACGATGTCGGCGTGAGTGCCGTCCTCCAGGAACGGCATGTCCTCGATCGGCACGATCTTGGAGACGACGCCCTTGTTGCCGTGGCGGCCGGCCATCTTGTCGCCCGGCTGGATCTTGCGCTTCACCGCGACGAAGACCTTGACCATCTTCATCACGCCGGGCGGCAATTCGTCGCCGCGCTGCAGCTTCTCGACCTTGTCGAGGAAGCGCTGCTCGAGGCCCTTCTTCGACTCGTCGTACTGCTTCCGCATGGCCTCGATTTCGGCCATCAGCTTGTCGTTCGGGGCGGCGAACAGCCACCACTGCGACTTCGGATACTCCTCGAGCACCGCGCGGGTGATCTTAGTGTCCTTCTTGAAGCCCTTCGGACCGGCCACGGCCTGACGGCCGTCTAGCAGGTCGGCGAGACGGCCGTAGACGTTACGGTCGAGAATCGCCTGCTCGTCGTCGCGGTCCTTGGCGAGGCGTTCGATCTCTTCCCGCTCGATCGCCAGCGCACGCTCGTCCTTATCGACGCCGTGGCGGTTGAACACGCGGACTTCGACGATGGTGCCCTGCACGCCCGGCGGCACCCGCAGCGAGGTGTCGCGGACGTCCGAAGCCTTTTCGCCGAAGATGGCGCGCAGCAGCTTCTCTTCCGGCGTCATCGGGCTTTCGCCCTTCGGCGTGATCTTGCCGACCAGGATGTCGCCGGCGCGGACTTCGGCGCCGATGTAGACGATGCCGGCTTCGTCGAGGTTCTTCAGCGCTTCTTCCGACACGTTCGGAATGTCGCGGGTGATTTCCTCCGGACCCAGCTTGGTATCGCGGGCCATCACTTCGAATTCCTCGATGTGGATCGAGGTGAAGACGTCTTCCTTCACGATCCGCTCGGAGAGCAGGATCGAGTCTTCGAAGTTGTAGCCATTCCACGGCATGAACGCGACGAGCACGTTGCGGCCGAGCGCGAGCTCGCCGAGGTCGGTCGACGGACCGTCCGCGATGATGTCGCCCTTGGCCACGTGATCGCCCACCTTCACCAGCGGACGCTGGTTGATGCAGGTCGACTGGTTGGAGCGCTGGTACTTCATCAGCCGGTAGATATCGACGCCCGACTTGGTCGGATCGAGATCTTCGGTGGCGCGGATGACGATACGGGTCGCGTCGATCTGGTCGATCACGCCGGTGCGGCGCGCGGCGATCGCCGCGCCCGAGTCACGCGCGACCACGCCTTCCATGCCGGTGCCGACGAACGGCGCCTCGGCGCGAACCAGCGGCACCGCCTGGCGCTGCATGTTCGAGCCCATCAGCGCGCGGTTGGCGTCGTCGTTCTCAAGGAACGGGATCAGCGCCGCGGCGACCGAAACCAGCTGCTTCGGCGACACGTCCATGTAGTCGACCTGATCGGCCGGCAACGGCACGACGTCGCGCGTTCCGCCGGCGCGGCAGACCACCAGATCGTCGGTGAACTTGCCCTTGGCGTCGAGCGACACGTTGGCCTGAGCGACCGCGTAGCGGCCCTCTTCCATCGCCGACAGGTAGACCACCTCGTCGGTGACGCGGCCTTCCTTGACCTTGCGGTACGGCGTCTCGACGAAGCCGTATTTATTCACGCGCGCGAAAGTCGCGAGCGAGTTGATCAGACCGATGTTCGGACCTTCCGGCGTCTCGATCGGGCAGATCCGGCCGTAGTGGGTCGGATGCACGTCGCGGACTTCGAAGCCGGCGCGCTCGCGGGTCAGACCGCCCGGGCCAAGTGCCGACAGGCGGCGCTTGTGGGTGATTTCCGACAGCGGGTTGGTCTGGTCCATGAACTGCGACAGCTGCGAGGAGCCGAAGAACTCGCGCACTGCGGCGGCGGCCGGCTTGGCGTTGATCAGGTCCTGCGGCATCACCGTGTCGATATCGACCGACGACATCCGCTCCTTGATCGCGCGCTCCATGCGCAGCAGGCCGATGCGGTACTGGTTCTCCATCAGCTCGCCGACCGAACGCACACGGCGGTTGCCGAGATGGTCGATGTCGTCGATCTCGCCCTTGCCGTCACGCAGACCGACCAGGGTCTGGATCACCGCCAGGATGTCTTCCTTACGCAGCGTGCGATGGGTGTCGGGCGCATCGAGGTCGAGGCGCATGTTCATCTTGACGCGACCGACCGCGGACAGGTCGTAGCGCTCGCTGTCAAAGAAAAGCGACTGGAACATGTTCTGCGCGGATTCGAGCGTCGGCGGCTCGCCCGGGCGCATCACCCGGTAGATGTCGAACAGCGCGTCCTCGCGGGTCATGTTCTTGTCGGCCGCCAGCGTGTTGCGGATGTACGGGCCGACATTGACGTGGTCGATGTCGAGGAGCGGCAGTTCCTTGTAGCCTTCCTCGTTCAGCGCCTTCAGCGACTTCTCGGTGATCTCCTCGCCGGCTTCGGCGTAGATCTCACCTGTCTTCGGGTTGACCAGGTCTTCGGCCAGATAGTTGCCGACCAGCTCTTCGTCCGACAGACGCAGCGCCTTGAGGCCCTTCTCCTGCAGCTGGCGGGCGGCACGCACGGTCAGCTTCTTGCCGGCTTCGAGCACGACCTTGCCGGTATCGGCGTCGATCAGGTCGTTGACGGTCGAATAGCCGCGGAAACGCGAGGCGTCGAACGGCACGCGCCAGCCGTCCTTGGTGCGCTTGTAGATGATCTTCTTGTAGAAGGTGCTGAGGATCTCTTCGCCGTCGAGGCCGAGGGCGAACATCAGCGACGTCACCGGAATCTTGCGGCGACGGTCGATACGCGCGAACACGATGTCCTTGGCGTCGAACTCGATGTCCAGCCAGGAGCCGCGATACGGAATGACGCGGGCGGCGAACAGCAGCTTGCCCGACGAATGCGTCTTGCCCTTGTCGTGATCGAAGAACACACCCGGCGAACGGTGCATCTGCGAGACGATGACGCGCTCGGTGCCGTTGACCACGAAGGTGCCGTTCATCGTCATGAGCGGGATATCGCCCATGTAGACGTCCTGCTCCTTGATGTCCTTGACCGAACGGGCGCCGGTTTCCTCGTCGATATCGAACACGATGAGGCGCAGCGTCACCTTCAGCGGCGCCGCGTAGGTCATGCCGCGCTGGCGGCACTCGTCGACGTCGTATTTCGGCGGCTCGAATTCGTAGCGAACGAATTCCAGCATCGAGGCGTTAGAGAAATCCGAAATCGGAAACACCGACCGGAAGACCGCTTGCAGGCCCTCATCTTCACGACCGCCCGGAGGCTCCGCGACCATCAGGAACTGGTCGTAAGACGCCTTTTGAACCTCGATGAGGTTCGGCATCTCGGCGACTTCCCGGATGTGACCGAAGAACTTGCGAACGCGTTTGCGACCGGTGAACGTCTGCTGCGCCATCGTGGCCTCTCATGTCGTCGCCCGGCGGGGCGAACCTTCCGAGGCGCGATCCGCACCGCCCCCGGGTTGAATTACCGCACATCCGAAATTCAGAAACTGGATGTCAGGAACTAAATCCTAAATCCATGCAACACGAATTCCGAACGCAAAACGACGTGCGGGGCGCCAGCGCACCCGCCCGTCAAAACCATCTCGTCACAGACCGAAAAAGCCCGAAATTGCCGATTCTCCTAGAGGCTGCGCGGAATGTTACCATATCCATCGCGCCTGCGCTTTCGTGCTGCCGAACCAATATGGGACGGCAATATGAAGATTCGAGGGGCGATCCCCACTCCTCCCCACACATTCCTGTGACGGTCATCCGGGAGCAGCGGATCCTCCGCTCCCACCGCCGCGACCGGGGCCGGCGAACCGGCCCCAACCGCTGAGTATTTTCGCCCCGTCCGTCATGGCCGGGCTTGATCCGGCCATCCACGTCTTGAGGCAGATCCCCGGGTCTCGCTGCGCTCGCCCGGGGACCGAACTCGAGTAACCGATGGTTACTTGAGTTCGACCTTGGCGCCAGCCTTCTCGAGCTGGGCCTTGATCTTCTCGGCTTCGTCCTTGGCAACGCCTTCCTTGACCGGCTTCGGAGCGCCTTCGACGAGGTCCTTGGCTTCCTTGAGGCCGAGACCGGTGATCGCGCGGACTTCCTTGATCACTTCGATCTTCTTGTCGCCAGCCGAAGCGAGAACGACGGTGAAGTCGGTCTTTTCCTCGGCGGCGGCGGCAGCGCCACCACCAGCGCCCGGCGCAGCGGCAACCGCCACGGCAGCGGCGGCCGAGACGCCCCACTTCTCTTCGAGCAGCTTCGCGAGTTCGGCGGCTTCGAGCACGGTGAGGCTCGACAGGTCGTCGACGATTTTCTGCAGATCAGCCATTGAATCAGTTCCTTACGGGTATCAGTTCGAACCAGGGTTGAATGAGATGGAAGCGTCAGGCCGCTTCGCTTTTGGAGGCATAGGCCTGAACCACCCGCGCGACCTTGGCCGCGGGAGCAGTCGACAGCTGCGCGATCTTGGTGGCCGGCGCGACCAGAAGGCCGACCAGCTTGCCACGCAGTTCGTCGAGCGACGGCAGCGAGGCCAGAGCCTTCACACCGTCGACGTTCAGGACAGTCTTGCCCATCGAACCGCCGAGGATGACGAACTTCTCGTTCGCCTTGGCGAATTCGACGGCAATCTTCGGCGCCGCCACCGGATCGTCGGAAGTCGCGATCACGGTCGGCCCCTTGAGCAGGGAGCCGATGGCAACGACGTCGGTGCCTTCAAGAGCAATTTTGGCGAGACGGTTCTTCGAGACCTTCACCGACGCGCCCGCCTGCTTCATCTGCTGACGCAGCTTCTGCATCTGGGCCACGGTGAGGCCGGAATAATGAGCGACGACCGCAACGCTGGTGGTCTGGAACAGACCATTCAGCGAATCGACCGCCTCTTTCTTTGCCGCTCTATCCACAGCAAGCTCTTTCCGGTTGGCGGCCTCTGCGAACAGGACCGCCGGGTTGCACCCTTCGTCCTGCCCCAAACCATCCACAAGACACACGGCCTTCAGACACCCGGGGCACAACGAATCTTAAGCCTGCCCTCCCGATCGGACGCCGGCCGAAGCCATTGCCCGCGCGGGGTGTCGAGGTTCGAACCCACTCCGCACCCTGCCGTTACGACAGGGCACAAAATCCGGTTTTCACCCGTCTATGCAGGTCATTCGATTAAGCGTCTGACGAAAATAGCTTTCGTCGTCGGCACCTGCAGTCTTGGACAGGACGGGATCGATCGACAGCAGCCCCGGCGAACCGGTACCACTCCCCAGCGACCCCTGCCCGCACTCACACCGCAACGACAACCGCCCTTCCTTCAGGTGATCCAGCGTGGATGACTTGAAGGGCAGGTCTCCTGTCGATACCGTGATCGGAATGCGCGCACGGGCGCGCCAGCAACGGCCAGCACGCCCGGAAGGAACTGTTTAACGAGTCTTTTCCGACTTGCCAAGGCCGATTCGGGGAAATCGGCATCTTTTATGCAGGGAAGCCGGTGGGCCGCGATCAAGTGATCCTTCACCCGGTGGAGCTAAAGTCCGCCCTCACCGGCAATTCTCGCCCCCTGTGACGAATCAGGATCAAGGCGACCGGAGACTCACCCGCCGGCTGCCCGGCCAATGGCGCTACGCGACCTTGTACGGCAGCTCCCGCCCGGCGAAGAACGCCGCCAGATTGGCGATCACGCAGTCTTGCATCGCGACGTGAGCATCCAAGGTATGACCGCCGATATGCGGGGTCAGCACCACGTTCGGCAGTTCGCTGAGCTTATCCGGCGCATAGGGTTCCTGCTCGAACACGTCGAGCCCCGCCCCTGCGATCGTGCCGTCGGCCAGCGCGGCGACCAGCGCCGGCTGGTCGATCACCGAGCCGCGCGAGATGTTGACCAGCACACCGTCCTTGCCGAGCCGCTTCAGCATCGCGGCGTCGATGATCCGCTGGGTGTCGGATCCGGCGCGGACCGCGATCAGCAGCACGTCGCACCAGTCGACCAGTTCGCCGAGATCGCCGATGTAGCGATACGGCACGTCGTGCTGACTGCGGCTGTGATAGGCGACCTCGGTCTCGAACGGGGCGACGCGCGCCGCGATCTTCCGGCCAATCTCGCCCATGCCGTAAACGCCGACCTTGGCGCCCGTCATGCCGCGCGGCGGCTTCAGTAGCGGAGACGGCTTGGCGCCGGACCAGCCACCGCTGCGCAGATAGGCGTCGGCCGGGATCACCCGGCGCATCAACGCCAATAGCAACGTCATCGCCAAATCTGCCACCGCGGAAGCGTTGGCTGCCGGGCTGTTGCCGATGACGATGCCGCGCTCGGCCGCCGCCTTCAGGTCCACGCCATCATAGCCGGTGCCATAGCAGACGACCGCGCCGAGCGAGGGCAGCAGTCCGAAGGTTTCGCGGCCGAGCGGCTGGGCGCCCATGGTGATCAGCGCGCGCACATCCGCGAGTTCGTCCGCGCTGAACACCTCGTTGGCCGGCTTGCCGCCGGTCTCCAGCAGCTCGAATTTCTCTCCGAACCGCGCCAGCATCGACTTCGCAAAGCGCGAGAACACCAGAACCTTGTCCGCCATGCCGCTCTCCTTTTCTTGTTGTTGTGTCTGGTGGACGCAAAGCAAAGGGCGGACCGGTTGCCCGGTCCGCCCTTGCTATTCAATGATCACCGCGCCGCGAGCGGCTTAGTGCACCGAGCCCGGCTCGACCTTGACGCCCGGTCCCATGGTCGAGGACACGGCGACGCGCTGGACATAGGTGCCCTTGGCGCCGCTCGGCTTCGCCTTGTTGACCGCATCCGCCAGCGCCTTGATGTTCTCGACCAGCTTGTCGGCCTCGAACGACGCCTTGCCGACGCCGGCCTGGATGATGCCGGCCTTCTCGACGCGGAACTCGACCGAACCGCCCTTGGCGCCCTTGACGGCGCCGGCGACGTCCATGGTCACGGTGCCGATCTTCGGGTTCGGCATCATGCCGCGCGGGCCGAGCACCTTACCGAGGCGACCGACCAGCGGCATCATGTCCGGGGTGGCGATGCAGCGGTCGAAATTGATGTTGCCGGCCTGCACCTGCTCCACCAGATCTTCCGCGCCGACGACGTCGGCACCCGCGGCCTTGGCTTCGTCAGCCTTGGCGCCGCGCGCGAACACGCCGACCCGCACGGTGCGGCCGGTGCCGTTCGGCAGCATCACCACGCCGCGGACCATCTGGTCGGCGTGACGCGGATCGACGCCGAGGTTCAGCGCGACTTCGATGGTCTCGTCGAACTTCGAGGTCGCACGCTCCTTCACCATCTTCACCGCCTCTTCCAGCGGATACAGCTTGGTGCGGTCGATGCCTTCGCGGATCTTCTTCGTTCGCTTACCGATTGCCATGATGCGTTACCCCTCGACCCGCAGGCCCATCGAACGGGCAGAGCCTTCGACCATGCGCATCGCCGAATCGACGCTGTCGCAATTGAGATCCTTCATCTTCTTCTCGGCGATCTCGCGCACCTGGGCGGAGGTCACAGAGCCGGCGACGTCGCGGCCCGGCAGCTTGGAGCCGGACTGGATCTTCGCCGCCTGCTTGAGGAAGTAGGACATCGGCGGGGTCTTCATCTCGAAGGTGAACGACCGATCGGCGTAGATCGTGATCACCACCGGAATCGGCGTGTTCTTCTCCTCCTTCTGGGTCTGCGCGTTGAACGCCTTGCAGAACTCCATGATGTTGAGGCCGCGCTGACCAAGCGCGGGACCGATCGGAGGCGACGGGTTCGCCGCTCCGGCCGGCACCTGCAACTTCAGGTATCCGGTCACTTTCTTTGCCATACCAACTCTCCTGTTGCCGGCGAACCGGCGGTTTCAGGGCTCGTGGTGGGGCGCTGTCCAATGACTGGCGATCACCGGCACGCCTCCCACGTCAGTTCAGAGCAAGGCGCGAACCTCGCTCACTCCCGTCATGCCCGGACTTGATCCGGGCATCCATCCTCTTCGCAAGACTCTCACGAAGAAGATGGATTGCCGGGTCAAGCCCGGCAATGACACCGTGGCCGGGGGAAGCCCCTGCCACGACCTCGAACGATCAGACCTTCTCGACCTGACCGAATTCCAGTTCGACCGGGGTCGCACGGCCGAAGATCGACACCGCGACCTTCACGCGCGAACGCGCCTCGTCGATTTCCTCGACCACGCCGGAGAACGACGCGAACGGGCCGTCGGCGACGCGGACGTTTTCGCCGATCTCGAACGACACCGACGGCTTCGGGCGCTCCACGCCTTCCTGCACCTGGTGCAGGATACGCATCGCCTCGGACTCCGAGATCGGCATCGGCTTGTTCTCGGCGCCGAGGAAGCCGGTCACCTTCGGGGTGTTCTTGATCAGGTGGAAGGCTTCGTCGGTGAGGTTCATCTTCACCAGCACGTAGCCCGGGAAGAACTTGCGCTCGGCATCGACCTTGCGGCCGCGGCGCACCTCGGTGACCTTCTCGGTCGGCACCAGCACCTGCTCGAACAGGTCCTCGACGCCGCGCTGCTTGGCCTGCTCGCGGATCGATTCTGCGACCTTCTTCTCGAAGTTCGAATAGGCGTGGACGATGTACCAGCGCATGCTCATGGGTCGAAGGCCTGCCGTTAAACGCCGAGAATGAAGGTGATCAGAATCCTGATCAGCTGGTCGGCGAAAAAGAAAAAGATCGACGCGAGCGCCACCATGATGAACACCATGATGGTGGTGATCGTGACTTCGCGGCGCGTCGGCCAGGTCACCTTGGCGGTTTCGCTCCGCACTTCCTGCAGGAATTTGAACGGGCTGAAAGCCATCGTGTGATCCAGATCGTCAGTCGAATGTCGGGGTTTGCGAAAATCAGACAGCCCTGTTGCGCCCAACCCTTGCCAAGGAACCCCTTGCCGCAGGATGAGCCGCCAACCGGGCTCTGTTTTCGGGAAATCAAGCCGCGCCGGAAATCCGCAAAACGGGCCGGCAGCGAGTGACGCCTTTTATGGCCAGTTGGCGCCAACGTCAAGCTGAGGGCGATACCGGCCGCCCCTCCGACGACTTCACCCTGGTTCTCCCCCGACTGGATTATGCTTTTTCAACCAGAAGCTTGCGCCAAATCCCTCGCGCCACGCGCGATCCAGGTCAAGCAATGCCTCAACCGAGCTGCGGCCTTTCGACCAAGCGCGTCAGCCGATCCCGACCCCGAGCAGCGAGTCGACCAGTCCGCGGTCACCACGCAGCTGGGTGCCCTGCCCCTGCCAGACGATGCGACCGCGCTCGATCACCAGCACGTCGTCGGCGAAATCGAGCGCGCGTTCGATCTGCTGTTCGACCAGCACCACCGTCATCTCGCCGGACTGCGCCAGCCTGACGATAGTCTCCATCAGTTGGTCGCAAATCACCGGCGCGAGGCCCTCGAGCGGCTCGTCGAGCAGCAGCACCTGCGGCTTGCCGAGCAGCGTCCGGGCCAGCGACAGCATCTGCTGCTCGCCGCCAGACAGCTGCATGCCGCCGTGGTTGCGCCGCTCGGCCAGCCGGGGGAACATCGCGTAGACGGAATCGAGCTCGGTCCGCGGCCGGCCCTTGAGGCCGGTGAACAGGTTTTCTTCGACGGTGAGCGAGCGAAACACGTCACGGGTCTGCGGCACATAGCCGAGGCCGGCGGCGGCGCGGGCGAAGGTCTTCAGGCCGGTGACGTCGCGCTCGCCGATCCGGACCGCACCGCCCTTGTGGGTGGTCAGCCCCATCAGCGTCGCCAGCAGCGTGGTCTTGCCGACGCCGTTGCGGCCGAGCACGGTCAGCCGGCCGCCGGCCGGGACGGCGAAGCTGATGTCGCTCAAGATGCTCACCGAGCCGTAGCCGGCGGCGAGACGGTCGACCTCAAGACGCGCGGCGGGCATCGGCATAGCTTCCCAGATAGGCCGCACGAACGGCATCGTTTTCCTTCACCTCGGCGGGTGTGCCCTCGAAGATCAGTGCACCGTTCGCCAGCACCAGTACGCGCTTGGCGAATTTGAACACCAGATCCATATCGTGCTCGATCATCAGGATCGCGATCTCCGGCGACATCCGGCCGATCGCCTCGAGGATGCGCGGGGACTCGTCGTGCGGCACGCCGGCGGCGGGTTCGTCGAGCACCAGCACGCGCGGCTTCATGGCAAGGCCGATGGCGAGGTCGAGCAGCCGCTGCTGGCCATAGGCCAGCTTGGTCACCGGCGTCGCCGCGAGATGGCCGATGCCGAGCAGGTTGAGCACGCCCTGCCACTCGTCACGGATATCGGCCTTGTTGATGATCGAGGAGAACATCCGCTTGGTCAGGCCGCGGCGCTGCATCACTGCCAGCGCGACGTTCTCGGCCACGGTCAGGCTGGTGAACAGCCGCGTCACCTGGAAGGTGCGCACCAGCCCACGCTCGACCCGGTGGGCGATCGAGGCGTGGGTGACATCCTCGCCGGCCAGCAGGATGCGGCCGTCGGACGGCGGCAGGTCGCCGGACAGCTGATTCACCAGCGTAGTCTTGCCGGCGCCGTTCGGCCCGATCAGCGCGACGCGATCGCCGCTCGACAGCGTAAACGAGACATCGTCGGTGACGCGCAGGCCACCGAACGCCTTCGACAAGCGCTGGACTTCGAGCAAAGTGGTCATCGCGCCGCCCTCGCCTGCCGGAAGTCGCCGAACCGGCGGGTGACCTCGTTGACCAGGCCCTTGGGGAAGAACAGAACCACGACGATCAGGAGCACGCCGATCAGGATCATCCAGTGGAAGGGGCTGGCGGCCGAGACGTAGTGGTGAAACAGCTCGAACAGGATGGCGCCGATCAGCGCGCCCCACAGATTGCCGGCGCCGCCGAGGATCAGCATGATCAGCGCTTCGGCCGAGCGCTCGAAACTGACGCCATCGAGCCCGACCACGCCGGTGTTGATCGCCGTCAGCCCGCCGCCGATGCCAGCGACCGCGCCGGCGACGCAGTACATCACCACCAGCCGCGGATAGACCGAGACCCCGATCATCCGGGTACGCAGCGTGTCGTCCTTGATGGCGCGGCACATCAGCGCGAACGGCGAGCGCGCGAACCGCAGCAGCACCACCATCGTGATCAGCAGCACCACCACAGAGAACACGTAGCCGGTGCGGCCGAACATATCGAAATTGAAGATGCCGAACACCGGCCCCGGCGTGATGCCGGCGAGGCCGTCGCTGCCGCCGGTGATCGACGACAGCTTGTTGGCGAGCGCGGCGACGAGCTGGCCGAACGCGATCGACAGCACCAGTTGCGGCAGGCCGCGGAAGCGCGTCACCAGGAGGCCCGACATCAGCCCGGTCGCGGTGCCGGCCAGTGCGCCGATCAGCAGCATCAGGATCGGATCGGTGATGCCGGCCAGCGCTGCATTGCCGGCCGCATAGGCGGCGACGCCGAACAGCGCCGCGTGGCCGAGCGTGGCGACGCCGCAATAGCCGGTGACGAGATCGAGCGAGATCACCAGGAACGCCAGACCGATCACCCGGATCAGGAAGGCGAGATCGTCCGGATAGACGAAATAGCCGATCGCGCCGAGCAAGGCGATCACGGCGGCGGCGATCAGGTCATTGCGCAAACCGGCCCAGGCCGGCGGCGCGGTGGTGACGGACAAGGTCGCCATCTCAATGCGCCTTTCCGAACAGGCCGTGGGGGAACACGTAGACGATCACGATCACCGCAACATAGAAGAAGAACTCGCCGAACTCCGGCGCCAGATATTTGCCGGTGGTGTCGGCGAGGCCGAGCAGCAGCGACGCCGCCATCGCGCCGGTGACCGATCCGGCGCCGCCGACCGACACGACGACCAGGAATGTCACCATGTAGCGCAGCGCGTAAAACGGCTCGACCGGCAGCAGCTCGGCGCCGACCACGCCGCCGAACGCCGCGAGACCGACCGCCAGCGCGAAGGTGACCGAGTAGACAATCTGGGTGCGGATGCCGAGCGCCTCGGCCATATCGCCATTGTCGACCGCGGCGCGCAGCCGCACGCCGAACTCGGTCTTCTCGATCAGCAACCACAGCGCCACCGCGGTGACCACGCCGCAGCCGATCACGAACAGCCGGTGCGCCGGGATCATGCGGAAGCCGAGATCGAACGGCCCCTTCAGCATCTCCGGGACCGGGATCGGCTTCGAGGTCGGGCCGAAAATATAGTTGGCGATGCCGACGATGAAGAAGGTAATGCCGATCGTCAGCAGGATCTGGGTCAGTTCGTCTGAGCGGCGGTAGATCCGGCGATACAGCAGGAATTCGAACGGCACCGAGATGATCACCGCGCCGATCACCGCGATCAGGATCGCGATCGGATAGGAGACGCCGAGCGACACCAGCGCGAACGAGGCGAGATAGCCGCCGATCATCGCGAAGGCGCCGTGGGCGAGGTTCACCACCCGCATCAACCCCATCATGATCGACAGGCCGATCGAGATCGTGAACAGCACCATGCCATAGGCCAGCGCGTCCGGCAGGATTCCGAGAATCGTCCGCATCAGGTCTGTGTCCTTGCGGACGCCGCTGATCCCGTGCGATTCAATCCAGCCTTCACAACCCGACTCCCCAATCTCGCTTTGACGCCGCTGTCCTAGAGCGTTTCACCGAATGATTGAAGCGCTCTCGCCGCTTCCACTTTGCACTGACTCCTCATCCTGAGGAGCCCGGCGCAGCCGGGCGTCTCGAAGGATGGGGCCGCGCAGTCCTGCGGCCCATGGTTCGAGACGGCGCTTCGCGCCTCCTCACCAGGAGGTCGTGCTTGTGGCAGCGGTCCCGATCGCCAATCCAATTGCTCGGACCAACTGCCCCGTACTAGTCGACAAGAGCGCTCCGCGCCAAGACGAGAACGCAGGCGCGGAGGGCTCAAAGTTTCGGCTTACTGCTTAACGAGACCCCAATCCGGCTGCGCCTTGAAGGTCTCGATCTCCTTGTTGATCAGCTTGCCGTCGGCCTTCTCCACTTCGCGCAGATAGACGTTCTGCGTGATGTGTCGGGTCTCGGGATCGATCGACACCGGGCCGCGCGGGCTGGTCCACTGCATGCCCTTCACGGCCGCGATCGCCTTGTCCGGATCCTGCTTGCCGCCGGTCGCCTCGATCATCTTGTAGATCAGCCGGGCGCCGTCATAGGCCGCGACCGAGGTCATGGTGACTTCGTCGAGCTTGCCGCCGTCCTTCTGCAGCTGCGCCAAGAACGCCTTGTTCTCCGGCGAGTCGTGGGACACCGCGTAGTGGTAGGTCGACAGGATGCCGAGGCCGGATTCGCCAATGTTCGGCAGATCCGGCTCTGTGACGACGTCGCCGGTCGACATCAGCTTGACGTTCGCAGCCTTCAGACCGTTGTCGATATAGGCCTTGACGAAGCCCAGCGTCGGCGGGCCGGCCGGCAGGAAGGTGAAGATCATGTCGGCGCCGGAGTCCTTGATGCGCTGCATGATCGGACCGAAGTCGGTGGTCGACAGCGGCATGCGGATCGCCTCGACGACCTTGCCGCCTTCGGCTTCGAAGGTCTTCTTGAACGCAGTCTCGGCATCGATGCCCGGGCCGTAATCGCTGACCGCGATCGCGACCTTGGTGGCGCCCTTCTGCTTGGCGACCTTGGCGGCCGGCACCGTGTTCTGGAACATCGTGAACGAGGTGCGGACGATGTAGGGGCTCTTCTCGGTGATCGACGAGGTGGCGGCGTTCAGCACCACCATCGGCACCTTGGCCTCCTGCAGCAGCGGCGCCACCGCCATCGCGTTCGGCGTGAAGTACAGGCCGGCGAGGTACTGCACCTTCTCCTTGACGATCAGTTCCTGCGCCAGCGCCTTGGACTGCGCCGGGTTCGGCGAGACTTCGTCACGATAAACGAACTCGACGGTGTGGCCGCCGACCTTGTTGCCGTGCTCGGCCACCCAGGCGTCGATGCCCATCTTGTAGTTCTTGCCGAACAACGCGTACGGCCCGGACATCGTGCCGATCACGCCGACCTTGATGGTGTCGGCCTGCGCGGCGCCGACACTGAACGAAATCGCCGCGGCCGCGCACAGCCACCCAACTGCTTTCACCATCCGTCTCCCTCTCCTCTGCCTGATCCAGTTGTTTGCGTTTGGTTATGCTCAGAACATTTCGAAATATTCGCGCTGCTCCCATTCCGTCACTTCGGCCTGGAAGCGCTCGATCTCGGCGTTCTTGATGAACGTATAGTAATCGACGAACTCGCCGCCCAACGCCGTACGGAAGAACGGATCGTCGCGCAGCGCGAAGATCGCCTCGCGCAGCGATTTCGGCAATAGGTCCGCCTTGGTCTCATACGGCGTATCCGCCGACGGGCCCGGATCGAGCTTGCGGTCGACGCCGTCGAGGCCGGACAGGATTTGCGACGCCATGTAGAGATACGGATTGGCGGCCGGCTCGCCGACGCGGTTCTCGATCCGCGTCGCCTTGTCGCCCGCCCCGCCGAGCACGCGCAGCATCACGCCGCGGTTGTCGCGGCCCCAGATCGCACGATCCGGCGCCAGCGAATAGGAGCGATAGCGCTTGTAGCCATTGATGGTCGGAGTCGTGAACACCGTCGCGGCGCGCGCATGCGTCATCAGGCCGGCGAGATAGTGCTTGCCGAAATCCGACAGCACGTCGCTGTCCGACATGAAGGCATTGCGCCCGCCATCACGCGCCACCACCGACTGATGCAGATGCCAGCCCGACGACACCACGTTGGGGATCCGCGGCCGGCACATGAAAGTGGCATGATAACCGTGACGCCGGCAGATCTGCTTCACGGCGGCGCGGAACAGCACCATCAGGTCGGCCGGTAGTAAGCCGACGGTCGGCTGGAACGTGAACTCGCACTGGCTCGGGCCGAACTCCACCTCGATCGAGCGCAGCGGAAGGCCGAGCGCGACGACGTCGCGGCGGATCAGTTCGAGCACCGGCTCCATCTGATCGTAGCGCTGCTCGGTGAGATACTGATAGCCGTGCGACAGTAGGCTGACTTCCGGCGGCTCGCCGGGCTGGCCGGCATGCTCGGGGCGCATCTTGCTGTCGACGACCTTGAAGACGTGAAACTCGACTTCCAGCCCGGCCTTGTAGTCATAGCCGCGGTCGGCGAGCTTCTGCAGCGCCGAGCGATAGATGTTGCGGGTGGCGAACTGCACCGGACGGCCATCGGCGAAGTACAGATCGCACAGCACCCAGCCGGTGGTCGGCGCCCACGGCAGCACGCGGAACGTTGTCGGGTCCGGCAGCATGACGACGTCGGCGCCGCCCTGCATCTCCGACATGCCGAAGCCGCCGCCGGCCTGAAACACCGGGAACACCGTCTTGTGCGAGGTGTCCTTGGCCAACATCGTGGTGGTGATGGTGGCGCCGTTGTCGAGGCTGTTCAGCGCTTCGGACGCGACCAGCGTCTTGCCGCGCAAAATGCCGTGCTGATCGGGGAACGAGAACCGGATGGTCTCGAGCCCCTGCTCCTCGGCGACGCGGCGGACGCGCGCCGCCGCATCGATCTGTTCTTCGGACCACAGTCCGTGCTTGGCCGCTAAGCTGTCGCCCATGGCGTATCGCTGATGCACGTTCATTCGGCGGCCGTCAGATGCGGGACCTTCGCGGCGATCTCGGCCGGCACCGGCGCGGCCCACGGCGCACCGCGGCGACGCTTGACGTCGACTTCCATCCAATAGGTCTCCCAGCCACGGCTCGGGCCGATGCCGTCCATCGTCGCCGGGCCCTGGATGCCGCGCGCGCTGGCCTCGTCGAGCGCCAGCAGCGGACGCTGACCGGCTTCGGCCTTGGCGATCTCCTGGCGCAGCAGCCGGCGATACTGGATGATCGCCTTGTCACTCTGGCCGAGATGCTCGCGGGTGCGATCCTGGATCTTGCCCATCGATTCCACCGCCCACTGGTCGTGGACGTTGATGTCGGCACCCATGCCGGTGTAGGTCGAGGTCGCCTGCTCGTGCGGATCGAAGCCGTAGTCGTTGCGCTTGTTCTTGCGCGACGTGTAGTCCGGCAGTTCGTAGAGTTCGAGGCGCTGCTCGCGCATCTTCACCTTGTCGACCGGCTGGGTGTAGCTGGTGAAAATGGCGTACCAGTAGCAGTTCTCGTCGTCGACCGGGACGTGCCACTGCGTGATCGTCATCTCGGTGCTCATCGGGATGACGAAGCCGTGCGGGAACAGCTGATTGGTGACGCGCACATGGGTGCGCTCGTCGTCGATCTGGCGCAGCGCGATCAGGCGCAGGCCGTATTCGGTGTGCTCGACATTGATGATCGGGCGATCATATTCGCGCAGCACCTTGGTCATCGGCATTTCGCTGCCGGCCGACGCGCCGCGGAACTGCTTGCCGTAAGCGTGCGAAGTGTCCTCGTCCTCGAAGAAGCGATGCAGGAACGAGGCGTGCGCCGGATCGATGCCGACTTCCAGCGCCTGCAGCCAGTTGCACTCGAACAGGCCCTTGAAGGCGAAGACGTGCGTATCGGGCGCGGTGAAGCAGTCGATCTCCGGAAACGCCGGCGGCTCGCCGGCGCCGAGATAGGCCCACAGGATGCCGCCCTTCTCGACCACCGGAAACGAGCGCTGCTTGATGTTGGCGCACAGCGGCGAGCCGGCCGGCTCGGCCGGAGTCTCGAGGCACTTGCCCTCGACGTCGAACAGCCAGCCATGGAAGGCGCAGCGCAGGCCGCCGCCTTCCAGCCGGCCGAACGCCAGGTCAGCGCCGCGATGCGGGCAGTCGCGATCGATCAGGCCGTAACGCCCCTGCTCGTCCTTGAACAGCACGAAGTCCTCGCCGAGCAGACGCACCGGACGGATCGGCCGCTCGCCTTCCAGCTCGGCGACCAGCGCCGCCGGCTGCCAATAGGCTCTCATCAGTTTGCCACAAGGCGTGGCGGGTCCGACCCGGGTGATCAGATCGTTCTGTTCCTGACTCATCATGGCGTTAGCCTCCTGCGGGCAGCTCGCGACGTGCTGCCTCGTGTTTGAAGGCGACAAGGCTGGGTGCCGCAAAGGCTCTGTAAAAGCCAGCGCGCGCTTGTCGCAGATTTCCGGCGCAAGTTCGTTCGATAGGCGAACGAATGTTCGATATGATAAGATTGCCTCTGATGTGCAACTTGAGCAAGCTGAAATTCTCGGCGTCCATTGCTCATCGGCCTTGCAGCGCAACCATTCAACGAAATCCCGCGAAGCCGAACTTGTGTTCGATAGGCGAACGACATAACAGGATGAAGGTAGGTGGTGCAGCACCCAAACCGAGAGCGTCCAGTCTGATATGCCGAAGATGAAACGTCCGGAGACCGACGCCAGCGAGGCGCCGGAGATCATCGAAAGCCTGGCGCGCGGCCTGCGGGTGATCGAAGCGTTCGGCGCCGAACGCCGGCCGATGACGCTGAGCGATCTGGCCAAGGCCTGCAGCCTGCCCCGCGCCACTGTGCGCCGGGTGCTGACGACGCTGCGCAGCGCCGGCTACGCGACCAGCGACGACCGACTGTTCGCCCTCACCCCGCGGGTGCTCGGTCTTGCTTCTTCCTATTTGGCCTCGAACCAGATCAGCGCGGTGCTGCAGCCGCTGATGGACGAGGTCTCGGCCGTCGCCAAGGAAGTCTGCTCGCTGGCGATTCTCGACGGCGACGACGCGGTGTTCGTGGCGCGGGCCAGTCCGGCGCGAGTGTTCTCGGCGGGAATCGATCTCGGCTACCGGCTGCCGCTGTTCTGCACCTCGGTCGGCCGGGTGCTGCTCGGCCGGCTGGGCAACGAGGCGCTAACGGCGACCATCGAGGCGATGACGCTGACGGCGCAGACGCCCGAAACCATCACCGACAAACCGACCGTGGTGGCGACCATCATCGCCGACCGCACCCGCAGCTATTCGCTGGTCGACCAGGAAGCCGAGCCCGGCTTCCGATCGATCGCCGTGCCGATCTGCCGCTACGACGGCACCATCGTGGCCGCCGCCAACATCGGCGCCCATGTCGACCGCATCACCACCGGCGAAATGATCGACCGCTTCCTGCCGCCGCTGCAGAAGATGGCCGAAGAGGCGCGGCCGCTGATCGTGTGATTTTGGGAGGGGAAGATCTCGGACTGCCGAGCCGGCTACGCTCGGCTGGCAGGAGTGGCAGGGCTCGAACCTGCGACCCCCGGTTTTGGAGACCGGTGCTCTACCAATTGAGCTACACTCCTACGTCGACGTCGCCGCCGAACGGTGCCGTTGAAGCATAGGCAGGCCCCCGCTGGCAAGTGGGATGCGCGGTTCGGCTTTGGTCTAATCGGTGGGTTCCACAGGTGCGGCGCCTGGCGCGGGTCCGGACGTTGGGTTCGATCGGGGCGCCAGCGCACACTCCCGGTTCTCACCCGTCCCGGGTGCATTCTCGAACACGCAGCGGCTTGGCGGCGTGCCGCAGAGCTTGTCTAGCTCCCGGAAGCCGACGCAGTGGCCGTCCGGGGCCCGATAGCCGGTGCCGCCCTTGCAGCCGCAGCCTTTGCACGGCGGTCGATCGGGGCACGCCGCCTGCGCCTTGGCCGGCACTAGTGCCAAAAGAAAAGCCGCGAGCACGATGGAGCGTGCTCGCGGCCCTGTCATCGCGTGAGCGATGTTACTCGATGATCGCGGCGACGACGCCTGCGCCGACGGTGCGGCCGCCTTCGCGGA
>NZ_LJIC01000111.1 GCF_001295845.1 Rhodopseudomonas sp. AAP120
CGCCGCTGCCGCAGAGCGCCGCCGAGCCAGATCCGGAGCCGCCGGTGCGTCCGCGCGCGCAAGCGCCTGTGCCGCCCCCGCCGAACGAGCGTCCGGCCCGCAACCTGCGCGTCGAGCCGCCGCCGATTCCGCCCGAGCCGCCGCTGCCCGGCCGCGAGCGTCCGATCCCGCCGCGTCGCCCTGATCAGGGCCCGGCCGCTGCCGGCGCCGACAATCAGGGGCTGCGCGGCTTCCGCGACGTCACCGCCGATCTCGACGGGCTCGGCAACGCCGCCGCGCAGGCCAACCGCGCCGCGCGAAAAACCTACGCCAACGTCGCGCCGTCGCCGGAATTCGACCGGCTCGAGCCGTCGATGGAAAACCGCACCGATCCGGACGCGCCGTATTCCTACGACGAATCGGTCGACGAGGCGCAGCGTTATGCGCCGCCGCCGGCCGCGATGCGGCCGCGCGTCGAAGCCGAGCGCCAGCCCGGCCGCAAGCCGACCCGGGCGCCGTCGCGTTTCCCGCTGAAGAGCGCGCTGATCATCGGCGTGGTGCTGATGCTGGCCGGCGCCGGCACGTTGTGGGGGCCGGCGCTGTGGTCGTCGCTGCGCGGCATGATGAAGTCGCAGCCCGCGACCGAAACCGCGACGCCGTCCGCGCCGGCTTCGACCGAGCGGCCGAAGATCACCGACCGCGTCGGCCAGCCGTCGAGTTCGGAGACCGTGGCGCCGGTGGCGCAGCGCGTCGTGCTGTATGACGAGGATCCGTCGGATCCGAAGGGCAAGCAGTATGTCGGCACGGTGGTGTGGCGCACCGAGCAGATCAAGGGCGCCAGCAACAAAGGCGGCGCCGATCTGGCGGTCCGGGCCGACATCGAAGTGCCCGAGCGCAAGTTCAAGATGACGATGTCGTTCCGCCGCAACACCGACACGTCGCTGCCGGCGAGCCATACGGCGGAGCTGACCTTCATCCTGCCGCAGGATTTCAACGGCGGCGGCGTCGCCAACGTCCCCGGCATCCTGATGAAGTCCAACGAGCAGGCGCGCGGCACGCCGCTGGCCGGGCTCGCCGTCAAGGTCACCGACGGCTTCTTCCTGGTCGGCCTCAGCAATGTCGAGGCGGACCGCTCGCGCAACCTGCAGCTCCTGAAGGAGCGCTCCTGGTTCGATCTGCCGATCGTCTACAACAACCAGCGCCGCGCCATCATCGCCATCGAAAAAGGCCCCCCCGGCGAGCGCGCCTTCAACGAAGCCTTCACCGCCTGGGGCGAGTAGCGCCGTTCGCGAGCGGCGGCCCCCAGCCGCCCCGTCTCAGTCGTCGCGTCTCTAGAGCGGTTCAGTTTGTAACAGAATCAGAGCTGGCTTTTGGGACGTCTGCTACA
>NZ_LJIC01000112.1 GCF_001295845.1 Rhodopseudomonas sp. AAP120
CGACCTCTCCCCGCACGCGGGGAGAGGTTCGCTCACGGCGACCGCCTCGCCTTCTTCAAGCGCGAGGAGCGCGAAACGGAACTACACCGACGCCGTGGTCACGCCGCCGTCGATGACGATGGTCTGGCCGGTCATGAAGGTCGAGGCGTCCGAGCCCAAGTAAGCGACGGCGCCGGCGATTTCGTGGGGTTCGCCGATGCGGCGCAGCGGGGTGCCGGCGGTGCGGCGCTTGAGGTTGGCTTCGTCTTCCCACAGCGCGCGGGCGAAGTCGGTCTTGACCAGGCCGGGCGCGATGGCGTTGACGCGGACGCCCTTGGGGCCGTATTCGCCGGCGAGGCTGCGGCACAGTGCGAAGTCCGCGGCCTTGGAGATACCGTAGGCCCCGATCACGGTGGAGCCGCGCAGGCCGCCGATCGATGAGATGATCACCACCGAGCCCGAGCCGCGCTCGGCCATCTGCGGCATCGCGCGGGCGCACAGCCAGATGTTGCTCTTGACGTTCGAGCTCATGATTTTGTCGAACGCTTCGTCGGTGATGTCGAGCAGCGGGCCGTAATACGGGTTCACCGCGGCATTGCAGACCAGGATGTCGACCTTGCCGTATTTGGCGGTGGCGCCGTCGATCAGCGCATCGACCTCGGCCTTGCGCGAGATGTTGCAGGCGATGACGTGCGCGTCGCCGCCGTCCTTGCGGATGCCCTCGGCGACTTCCTCGCAGGCATCGGCCTTGCGGCTCGACACCACCACCTTGGCGCCGAGCTTGGCGAGCAATTCCGCCGACGCCCGCCCGATGCCCCGCGACGATCCGGTGACGACGGCGACCTTGCCGGTGAGATCGAACGGATTGGCGGTCATGGCGGGCTCCCTAGGTTTGTTGTTATTTGTTGTTATTTGTTGTTCTGACTTTGTTAGTTCCGTGCCCCGGACGCTGCGCAGCGCGCCGCACTGGCGGCGTGATGCGCTGCAGATCCGGGGCCCCGGTTTCTTGAGAGGCACCGCAAGCAACTAACCGGGGTCCCGGATCTGCGCAGCGGCATGAAGAATGCCGCAGCGCGTCCGGGACACGGGTTTAGGCGCGCGCGCTTAGATCAGCCCGCCGCCGTTGCTGACTTGCGTCAGGTGATGCTCGGTGTCGCCGAAGGTCTGCTCGATCATGGTCAGCCGCTTGAAGTAGTGGCCGATCTTGGCTTCCATGGTCATGCCGATGCCGCCGTGGAGCTGGATCGACTGCTGGCCGACGAACTTGCCGGACTTGCCGATCTGCACCTTCGCGGCGGAGATCGCGTTGGCGCGTTCCTTGGCGTCGTCGAATTCGGCCGCCATGGTGGCGAACATCGCCATCGAGCGGGCCTGTTCGGTGGCGACGAACATGTCGGCGGCGCGATGCTGCAGCACCTGGAAGCTGCCGATCGGCACGCCGAACTGCTTGCGGGTCTTGATGTACTCGACCGTGGTGGTGAGCGACTCGTCCATCAGGCCGACCGCCTCGGCGCACAAAGCGGTGCGGGCGTCGTCGACAACGGCTTCGATCAGCGGCAGGCCGTTCGCCGGATCGCCGATCGCCGCATCAGCGCCGATCTCGACGCCGGTGAAGGTGATGTCGGCGGCGCGCTGGCCGTCCTGGGTCGGGTAGCCCTTGCGCGACACGCCCTTGGCATCGGACGGCACCAGGAACACGCCGACGCCGCTGCGATCACGCTGGCCGCCCGCGGTGCGCGCGGTGACCACCAACGTGTCGGCGGCCTCGCCGTTCAGCACGACGAACTTCTCGCCGTCGATGACCCAGCCGTCGCCCTTCTTCTTGGCGGTCGTCGTGACGTCGCCGAGATCCCAGCGCGAGTTCTTCTCGAGCTGCGCGAACGCGAAGGTCTTGCTGCCGTCGATGATGCCGGGCAGATGCGCGGCCTTCTGCTCGGCCGAGCCGGCGCGGCGCAGGAAGCCGCCGGCGATGATCACGGTCGGCAGATACGGCTCC
>NZ_LJIC01000113.1 GCF_001295845.1 Rhodopseudomonas sp. AAP120
GCCCCGCCATGCCCCCGGGCGGCGGCATGGGCGGCATGGACTTCTAAGCGAAGTCAAGAGTCGCAGAGAAAATGAAGCCCGGCGGAAACGCCGGGCTTTTTTGTTGCTCGATGGGAACAGCTACGCTCAAGATGGACGCGTAGTCTACTCGAGCAACTTCCGCTTCAGATCATCGATCGTCATTCCTTTCCAGCAATGAATCCCGTAACCCGCGATTTTTTCTCCCGAAGCTGCTCGAGCAACATCTATTCTCCTTGAAACTCTCTTCCCATCAATTTCAGCACTCTTCAGAGCATCAAGCAGGGCCCCCTCAAGCCCCCAGCATTCGCCAAGAATATCGATTAAGTCTCGTTGATCATCCCACATTTCCCCGCCAAGAAAATCGTCAAACGAGTCGCGCAGCCCCCTCGCTCGACTCGAGAACACAACTGACGATCCAGGGTCGACGCCTACGACATTCTCTTCCACTTTCGCAGTCGGGTTTATCCTTTCGATGTCCCCAACGTCGAACCGCGACGTGATCTTAATATCTCCCAAGCGAACAGCCATTTCTCTAAATTCGCTTGAGGACAGAAATCCATCTCTTGTTAGGACGAACTTCAGATCTCGCGCATCACCACAAAGCCGACGGATAATCGCCGCACAAGCCGCCTCTTCTGACTGCGGAAGGCCCATTGTCGCAATCAAGTCCGCCTGCTCACGCAACCACCGATGGAACTCCTCTTTAGACGGCTTCGGCCAGGCTAGATGCCGATCAGCAGTCCTAATATCACTCTCGACGACCCCCTGAATCCCATGCATCGTTGATACAAATACGCCTCGTGAAACGACCATGCCGAGAAGTGTAAGGTTTCTCCAACGAGGATCGTCAAAGAGCGAATATGGATTGGGAGTCACGAACATTCGGCCGGCAACACATCCCGAAGGATCATATATTGGCCGCATGTTTTTTATGTACGTCAGAAAGAAATCCGGAAAGTCTTGCAATCCGGTTGTCCGTTTCAGTAGCACTTCTGGTTCCACACAGCGCCAGTCGATTGGCTCGATGTCGTGGGTCTTTCCATCGGCTGACGCACGGATTTTGATATCAGAAAGCGGAAATTGCCTCTCGCAGATTGGTATTATCGATGCATTCTCCCCCTCGAAGAGGGGGGCAGCCGGATTAGATTCGTCTTTCTTCCAAACCTTTATCGACGTGCCACCCCTTGCTAGCCATTCTGACTGCCTTGCTTGCCTAAGAATGGGCCGTCGACCGACTCCTCCGGAGAACGATAGAACTAAGGTTTCTTGAAATCCCCTATCAAAGCGGCGCGTGATAATTTGGACTTTTTCTCCAAGCATAAAAACCGAAAAGAACCCAATGCCGAATTTGCCGATCATATTGAGCTTCTGCGGATCGACTCCCGGGTAGTCAGAAAAGATTGGGTCGCTTGACCACCCGCTGTTCCCGAAGTCGAGAAAGGCCCCTCCTAGCACTTCGCGCGTCATCCCGACGCCATTATCGATCACCTGCAAATAAGTCCCTTCGTCATCTACACCAACGAATGTTTCAATCAATCCATCGCTCAGTCCGAACTCTGGCAATACGCCCGCTTTGAGGCGAATTGCGTCAGCCGCATTCTGGAGCAGCTCTCTAAGGGGAACGAAAGCACTGTCTCCATACAGAGCTTCGCCACCAAGGGTGCGGATCAGACTCGGGATGTCTGAAACTTTGATAGTTGTGTCGATTGGTATCCAGCCACGAACCCTTATCGACAGGACCATCGTGGCTGTTGATTCGACATTTGCAACGCGACGAGCGGCGAGCCTGACTTTCGTTCCCCTCAGATCTGCCAATAGCACATCCGTAGACCGAAGCTCGCGGTCAATCATGCGTAAAGTGTCGCTCGCCAGCCACCATGCATCTGCATCTGACGATTCGAAATCGGACGTTGAGCTATAGTAGAGGGCATCGTCGCGACGTTCTGGCTGTGTGATCCGATTTTGAAAGAGCCAGTGCAGACTTGAAAGAGTGCTAAGAGATGAACCACGCAAAGCCCACACAAAGCCGGGAGCGCGACGCTCGTCGATGTGGGCAGCGTCTGCAACCCTCAAAATGGCGGCGATCTTAAGAAGATCTGCTCTCCACTCGGTTGGAAACGGAGGTGGCGCGGGTAGTATACGGTCCAACTCTGAAGCCAAACGGTCATGACTCCACCAGTGACTCGCCGCGACATTACCGATAGCGTTTGAGAATTTTTGCCGAAGATCGGTATTCTCTATCAAGTAGTATCTTCCACCAGATGGGGAGGCCCACTCAATATTAGGGAGATCTCTTGCTCTATTGGCATGCTCCACTCTTATTAGATCGATGACAGCTGATGAAATTTCTGCTTCGGTTGGGTTATCAACATTCGTCGCAACGCTTCGGAGCGTACTAAGCCAGAGCCGATGCCGTGTCAGCTCACTTAGCCCTCCCGGATAGGCCGCCAAGCACATACCCGCATCATGCAAAAGAAAGGACGCTCCAAGAATGAAACCCTCGGTAGGGGTCAAATCGAAGTCAGGCCCAACGATCTCGCTTCCAATTCCCCAAAGCGCATCCAAGTGCGTGATATCATGTATTGTATACTGACGGAGGTCGGCTCCAATATTTGCGACCAACGTCTCAGCTTGGCTTCGAAGCGCAAGATAGGCGTTCTTAAGATGGTCTCGTTGCTCCTTATGCGAATCAGAACCAACATCGCCAAAAGCACGCTTCCATAAAGTACTATGCATATACGTCATTTGGCCCCTTCAATTTCAGTCTGTGAACCGCCGTCTTTTCTCTCTTATTATGATCAACACTTCAACCGATACGCTCGCCGTGGTGCAGACCGGCAAGCCGCTGCTGATCGTCGCCGAGGACGTCGAAGGCGAAGCCCTCGCCACCCTCGTCGTCAACCGCCTGCGCGGCGGCCTCAAGGTCGCGGCCGTCAA
>NZ_LJIC01000114.1 GCF_001295845.1 Rhodopseudomonas sp. AAP120
AACGGCTCATAATTCCGAGTTATGTTGCAATGAATTAATTGAACTGTGAATAAACGCGCGTTCAGATTGTATAGATCAAAATTCCTGTCGGCTAGCCCCTTCAAGCCCTACCTTCCTCTCAACCTCTCCAGCATATCCCCCGTCGCAAACCCGTCCGCCGGTGCTCCGATAGAGGCTTGGTAATTCCGTAGCGCCTCGCGCGTCATGCTGCCGAACTGGCCATCTGGCGTGCCGCGGTAGAAGCCGCGTTGGGCCAATAGCTGTTGCAATTCGAGGCGTTCGCTGCGGGACAGGACGCGTTCGTGGCGCGGCCAGGGTTGGACGAAGGGTTGGCCGCCGCGCAGGCGGTCGGCGAAATGGCCGATCGCCAGTGCGTAGGCTTCGGCGGGGTTGTACTTCATGATGGTGCGGAAGTTGTTCAGCATCAGGAAGCCGGGGCCTTCGGAGCCGGCGGGCGCCAGCACATAGGCCTTGTCGCTGCTGCGCGGGAAGCCCTGGCCGTTCGGCCGCCGCACGCCCATCTGCTCCCATTGGGCCAGCGTCAGCATCTGCTTGCGGTCGGCCTTCATGTAGTCGAAGCCCTGCGGCATCACCACCTCGTAGCCCCAGGTCTGGCCGCTCTGCCAGCCGTCCTTCTTGAGGTTGTTGGCGGTCGAGGCGATCAAATCGGCGGGGTTGTCGACGACGTCGCGGCGGCCGTCGCCGTCGGCGTCGACGGCGAAGCGCTTGAATGCGGTCGGCATGAACTGGGTCGGGCCGAACGCGCCGGCCCAGGAGCCCTTGAGTTGCTCGGGGCGCAAATCGCCGCGATGCAGGATCTCCAGCGCGGTGAGGAATTCGTCCTTGAAGTACGCCTGGCGGCGGCCGACGCAGGCCAGCGTCGCGGTCGAGTTCAGCACGTAGCGGTCGCCCATCTGGGTCGAGTAGTTGCTTTCGATGCCCCAGATCGATGCGATGATATAGCGGTCGACGCCGTAGGCGCGCTCGGCGTCGTCGAACTGCGGCTTGTACTGCGCCAGGATCTCGCGGCCGCGGGCGAGCCGGTTGTCGTTCACCAGGATGTCGAGATAGTCCCAGATCGCCTTGGTGAATTCCGGCTGCGAATCCATCAGGTCCATCAGCCGCAGATCGGGCGACAGGTTCGCGGTGAAGCGTTCGAAGCTGTCGCGCGAGATGCCGCGGCGCGCGGCGTCCGGCCAGAACGCAGCGACGCAGTTGTCGAAATTGGCTGCGGCTTCGCGGATCGCCTGCGCGGTCATCAGCGGATGGCCCGAAGCGCCGTCCTCGCCGCTCCAGGCCGGCGCGGCGTTGTTGCCGGGTAGTGCGGCGACCGGCTCCTGCTGGGCCGTGACGGTGGCGCGGCGCGGCGCGGCCGGCGCAGCGCTGGTGGACGGCCGCGAACCGGAGAAGAAGTTGAACATGTCGAGCGGGCTCTGCGCCGAGGCCTCGCCTGACAGCAGCACGCCGCCGAGCAGTGCGATTGCCGCCGTGCGCGTCAGCCTGTTGCCTCGTTGTGTCATGCCGTCGATCCCGTCTGCTCGCAAAAGCCCCCGCGCCAAGGAGGCCCCGATGCGGTTTCGATCAGCTTAACAAAGCGTTTTTTTGTCCGCCGCGATCTTCATCATCCTTGAACGGTGGCGAACCTTGACGGTCGGGCATGTCGTGGAGGAAATGGACGGACCCGCTCGGACACAGGCGCAACTACAATGCTCGGCATTCACGATTTCTGGCTGTTCGTCGCGTCGGGGCTGCTACTCAATGTCACGCCGGGGCCGGACACCGCCTTCATCGTCGGGCGCGGCCTGCAGTTCGGCTGGCGTGGCGGCGCCGCGGCTGCGCTCGGTGTCAGCGCGGGCTGCCTGGTGCATGTCGGTGCGGCGGCGATCGGATTGTCCGCGCTGCTGATGGCTTCGACGGTGGCGTTCGCCGCCGTCAAACTGATCGGCGCCGCCTATCTGATCTGGCTCGGCATCGGCATGCTACTGACGCGGGAGACCGGCTTTGCGGCGGCTGCGGACGATGCGCCGGCGCTGCGGCCCGTGCAGGTGTTTCGCCAGGGCGCGCTGACCAACGCGTTGAATCCGAAAGTGGCGCTGTTCTTCCTCGCCTTCCTGCCGCAATTCGTCGACGCCGACGCGCCCCACAAGGCGCTGGCGTTTCTGGTGCTGGGGCTGATCTTCGTCGCCAACGGCACGCTGTATTGTCTGGCGCTTGCGGCGTTCGCGGCGCGGGCCGCGGATCGGCTGCGTCGCTCCGGCAGAGTGATGCTGTGGATCAACCGCGGCCTCGGGGCGCTGTTCGTGGCGCTCGGTCTGCGCGTCGCGCTGCTGCAGGCACGCTGATCAGCCGAACAGCCGCACCAGCGTTTCGGCCGCAAGGTAACCCCCGAGGCCGATGATCGAGACCAGGAACCAGCGCCGGAACAGGTCGGGATGCATCCGCGTCCGCACCGCCTGACCGGCGAACATCCCGGCGAAGGCGGCGACCAGCGCGATTGCGCCGGGCAGGGCGGTTGCGACCGAGAGCAGTCCGGCGTCGGTGAGGTTGAACGCCAGCGCCAGCGTCGCGGTGGTGAAGAACACCCCGAGCGCCTGCACCAGTTCGTCCTTCTCGAGGCCGATCGCTTGCATGAACGGCATCGACGGGATCACCTGCACGCCGGTCGCCGCCGAGACGATGCCGGTGACGAGGCCGACCGGGCCGCCGAGCCATTTCTCGTACGCCGGCGAGACCTGAAAGCGCGCCCGGCTCAGCCCGAAGATGCCGTAGACCACCAGCAGCACGCCGAGCACCAGCGTGCCGTAGCGCGCATAGGGGCCCGTCATCAGGCCGGAGCCGAGCCGGATGCCGATCACGGTGCCGAGCATCAGGGGCCAGAGCCGGCGCAGGATGTCGCGCAGATAGGGGCCGGCGAAGGTCTGCCAAATGTTGGTGATGATCGCAGGCACGATCACGATGGCGAGCGCCTGCGCCGGCGGCATCGCCACCGCGAGCAGACCGATCGAGACCGTCGGCAGGCCGAGGCCGATCACGCCTTTGACGAAGCCCGCAAAGGCGAACACGGCGGCGATGAGCAGGAGAAACGGATCGGGCATGGGGCAGCTAAAGCCGATCCGATCCGGCCGCACAACGTCCGCAGGCGCAAGGCGCGGCTGCGACGCGCGGCGTCAGCCGTTCAGGATCTTCAGCGCGGCTTCGTGGACGCGCTTGTCGCCGGCGGCGACGATGCGGCCGCCGCTCTGCGCCGGCTTGCCGTCCCAGGTGGTGACGATGCCGCCGGCGCCGGTGACGATCGGGATCAGCGCCGCGATGTCGTAGGGCTTCAGCTCGGTCTCGATCACCAGGTCGAGCTGGCCGGCCGCCAGCATGCAATAGGCGTAGCAGTCGCCGCCGAACCGGGTCAGCCGCGCTTCGGCCTGAACTTTTTCGAAGATCGCGCGGTCGGCCTCGTTCATCAGCAGCGGCGACGTGGTGAACAGCGTGGCTTCCTTCAAAGCAGTGCAGCGCCGCACGCTCAGCCGGCGCTCGCCCGGAGGGCCTTTGTACGACGCCGAACCGTTGTCGCCGGAGAAGCGCTCGCCGATGAACGGCTGGTGCATCATGCCGAACACCGGCGTGCCCTTGTGCAGCAGCGCGATCAGCGTGCCCCACACCGGAAATCCGGCAATGAAGGATTTGGTGCCGTCGATCGGATCGAGCACCCAGACGTAGTCGGCGTCTTCGCGTTCGTTGCCGAACTCCTCGCCGATGATGCCGTGCTGGGGGAAGCTTGCCTTGATCAGGCGGCGCATCACGGCTTCGCCAGCGCGGTCGGCCTCGGTCACCGGATCGAAGTCGCGGCCGGGCTGCTTATTGTCGATCGTCAGCGAGGTGCGGAAGAACGGCAGGATGGTGTCGCCCGACGACGTCGCAAGGCGTCCGATGAAGGCGGCGAAGTCGATCACGGTCACGGGGGATCCTTGTCAGTCCGGGGTTACAACTGCACGACCCTAGGCTTGCCTGAAGCCAAGCCCGTCCGCCTCACTTATTCTACGGAACGGTACGGGGTCCAGTAGGTGAACCATCCACCGAAGCCGGCATTCACATTTTTCGGATGCTTGTTGCGTTAAGTTCGCTTTTTGTCGCAGGCAGCGTCGTGGCAACAGCGGGAACCCACGCAATCATGTCGCAGCCGGACTGAGACAATCGATTTCATCTCATTGATTTACCTCAAATAAGTGTCTGCCCCGGGCGCGTGTCGACGGTATCCTGACATGCGTTTTTTGCATGGAAAAACGCTCGAAAACACTTGCGCTTTGTGCGTCGCGGCCGCATATTGTTGCGGTGCGGTAGCGCCTCGCGCTATCGCTGCCCTCCTTGGGCGTTTCCTCCCTAGACTTGGGCCGCTTGCCTTCGCAAGCGGCCCTTTTTTCTATCATCAGCTGTTTACGGTGCGATGTCGGACGAAAACCGGCACCGGATTCGAGCAGGGGCGTCGGTCTATTCGGCAGCGGCCTGGAAAGGCCCGAGGTCGCTGAGCGGGATCGAGGCGAGCGCATCGGCCAGCACGGTGAAATCCTCCGCGACGGTACGGAACCGCTCACTGCGCTGGCGCAGCCGTTCGTCCATGTAGATCGCGCGGTTGAGTTCGACCTGGACGGTGTGCAGCCCGCTCGACGGGTTGCCGTAATGTTCGGTGATGAAGCCGCCGGCGTAGGGCTTGTTGCGGCCGACCGTATAGCCGCGCGCCGCCATCGTTTCCTCGACCACGCTCGGAATCAGCGCGGCGCAGCTGGTGCCGTAGCGGTCGCCGATCACCACATCGGGACGCCGAGGTTCGTCGCGGGCGATCCCGACCGACGGCATCGAATGGCAATCGACCAGAATCACGGTTCCCCAGCTCTGGTGCGCCTTATTGATCAGCCGCCGCAGCGCGCGGTGATAGGGCTTGTACAGCGTCTCGATACGAGCGAGCGCGTCGTCCACGGCGATCCGCTCGCGATAGATCTCCTGGCCGTCGCCGACCACGCGCGGAATGGTGCCGAGGCCGCCGGCGACCCGCATCGAGCGGGTGTTGGCGAAGCTCGGCAGCCGGCCGACGAACATGCGCGGGTCGAGCTCGTAGGGTTCGCGATTGACGTCGATATAAGAGCGGGGGAAATGCGCACGCACGACGGGAAACCCGCGGTGCGAGAGATGGTCGATCAACTCGTCCATGAACGAGTCTTCGGACCGCTGCAGCGCCTCGAGGTCGATGCGCGACGCGTTGAGAAACCCATCGGGGTACACCGAGCCCGAATGCGGCGAATTGAAAATGATCGGCGCGCGCCAGTTTTCGGGCTCGGCGATCTCGAACGGGGGCGAGAACTCACCGTCGAATTCGGTCATCATCGTCCGCCCGTCAAATGGTCGCCCGCCAAATCCGTCGGCCTCCAAGCTTATGCCGCCGATGTCGTGGAAATCGACATTGTGGGAAATCGGGGTGAGCTGCCAAGCAAAATCATTCCAGATTGCACGCCAACGATCGTCCCGGTCGAAAGTGCCTCGATTTGTTGATTCGCGGCGTGATCCAGCGCAGGATTGTTCGCCTGAGAATGCCCCGGGGACAGAATTTCACCCGAAATTTACCAAACGCCGGTCTAAGTGAATCAACATTTTCCCGACCGGATGCGAAGTCCAGCAATGATGCACAAGATCCTCCTCGCCGAAGACGACAACGACATGCGCCGGTTCCTGGTCAAGGCGTTGGAAAACGCCGGGTTCCAGGTTTCCTCCTTCGACAATGGCATGTCGGCCTACCAGCGGCTGCGCGAGGAGCCGTTCGAAATGCTGCTGACCGACATCGTGATGCCGGAGATGGACGGAATCGAGCTGGCGCGCCGCGCTTCGGAACTCGATCCGGACATCAAGATCATGTTCATCACCGGTTTTGCGGCGGTGGCGCTGAATTCCGATTCGGAAGCCCCGAAGAACGCCAAGGTGCTGTCGAAGCCCGTGCACCTCCGCGAACTGGTCAGCGAAGTGAACAAGATGCTGGCCGCCTGAGATTGCCGTCGAAATCCTGCTTTGGTGTCCTTGCCTGACTGGCCCGGAGCCGATATAGGGACGCCACCCGTGAAGACGATCTGAGGGCGCGTAGCTCAGCGGGAGAGCACCTCGTTGACATCGAGGGGGTCACAGGTTCGATCCCTGTCGCGCCCACCATCCCCAGATCCACGTTCAATCCCGAACCTACATTCCTCTCGGGCAATCCCGCGTTTGTTCGGTGCACTGGCGTTCCGTCGGAACGAAGCGTCCTGCGACGAATTGGCTCAGCATCGCCATTCGACGCATGGGAGCGACCCGATGATCAAGCAGATTGCCATCACCGCCGCCGCGCTGGCGGCTCTATCGACCGCCGCAATTGCGCCGGCCAGCGCCGACGAAGTCGGCATCGGTGTGGGACCGGTGGGTGTGACGGTCGGCAGCGGCCCCGGCCCCTATTACGACCGCGACGACCATTATGTGGTTCGCGAGCGCAGGGTCTATCGCGAGCGCGAGCCCGACGAGACCGTGGTGGTTCGGCGGCAGTATCGCGAAGAGCCGCGCCGTCGTGTGATCATCGAGCACGACGACGATTAATCCACCGATCCATAGGATGAACGGCCTCCTTCGCGGAGGCCGTTTTCGTTAGAGGATCTCGAGGGGGAGCGGCCCTCGAGCCGATCCAGGCGTTCGCTTATTTGCCATGACCGGCGCCGTAGCGCAGGCCGTCGATCAGCAGTGCGACCATGCGGTTGGTATGCTCCGGATCGTTGCCGGGACCAGACGTGCAAAGTTGAGCGACCGCCTTGAGCAGATCGAACGGATCGACGTCGCGCCGCACCTCGCCGGCTGCGACTGCCTTATCCAGCAGCGACTGCAGCGCCGGGCGAAGCCGCTGCTCGAAATAGGCGGGCAGACTGTCGTAGGCCGGGTTGCCGGAATACAGCGCCGCCGCCAGGCCGCGCTTGGTGGCGATGAAATCGACGTAGCGCTGCATCCAGCGCGACAGCGCCTCGACCGGCGGAAACTCTGCGGCCAGCGTGGCGGCAGCGTCGGCACAGGCATCGACACCGTTGCGAAACACCGCGACGATGAGGTCCGAGCGCTGCGGGAAGTGTCGATACAAGGTGCCGACGCCGACGCCGGCCTTTTCGGCGATCTCGCGTACCGGCGCGTCCACCCCGGACGTGGCGAAAACCGCCAGCGCTGCGTCGAGCAGCGTCTTCAGGTTGCGCTGCGCATCCGCGCGAACCCGACGCGTCGTCCCGGCGGCAGCCGGTGCGGCACGTTTTCGCGGCGGCTTTTCGGACACAAGAATACCTCTTGATAAACGGAACGATGTTCCGTATAAGGAGTTGCTGGTTCGTTATCTCACATCGGTGCTCGCCGGGCTACGCAGCATCGCCTCGCCAACCAGCGTCCCGAACTAACAAGCCGCTCAGCGGTTAGCGATTCTTCCGTTCCGCACAACGTGCGCGCGCGGCCACGACCGCTTGCGTCCTGCTTCAGTCCTGATCCCAAAGGAGGTCTTATGACCGCTGATCGACCAGCCGCGTCCGCCGCGGCGATCCGCATCAATGGAGTCGACTGTCCCATCCCCGCCGACCCACGGGTCTCGCTGCTCGACCTGCTGCGCGAGACGCTCAATCTGCACGGCACCAAAAAAGGCTGCAATCAGGGCGCCTGCGGCGCCTGCACGGTTCTGGTCGACGGCGAGCGTATTGTGTCCTGCCTGTCGCTGGCCGTGCAGCATGCCGGGCGCAGCGTGACCACCATCGAAGGCCTGGCCGGCGAGGAGGGCCTGCATCCGTTGCAGCAGGCCTTTATCGAGCACGACGGTTTTCAGTGCGGCTACTGCACGCCCGGCCAGATCTGCTCGGCTGTCGGCATGGCCAACGAACTCAAGCGCGGGGTGCCCAGCCACGTCACCCGTGATCTCGGCGATGACCACGTCGCGCCGACGCACGACGAAATTCGCGAACGCATGAGCGGCAATCTGTGCCGCTGCGGCGCGCACAACGGCATCATCGCGGCGATCCGCGACACCTACGCGGAGGCCGCAGAATGACTCCCTTCGATTACTCCCGGGCGGGCGACGTCGCCGAAGCGGTGCGGCTCGGCGCCGCCGCGCAGGCCAAATTCCTTGGCGGCGGCACCAATCTGGTCGACCTGATGCGCGAGACGATCGAGCGCCCGGGCGCGCTGGTGGATATTACCAACCTGCCGGCGGAGATCACCGAGCGCGAGGGCGGTGGTCTGCTGATCGGCGCCGCGGTGCGCAACACCGCGCTGGCCGAGCACCGCGCCGTGCGCACGCGCTATCCGATGCTGTCGCGTGCCATTCTGGCGGGCGCCTCGGCGCAGATCCGCAACATGGCGACGGTCGGCGGCAATCTGCTGCAGCGGACGCGCTGTACCTACTTCTACGACGACGCCGGATCGCGTTGTAACAAGCGCAGCCCGGGGCAGGGCTGCGACGCGATCGACGGCTTCAACCGCAACCACGCGATCCTCGGCGCGTCGCAAGCCTGCGTGGCGACGCATCCGTCCGATATGTGCGTAGCACTCGTCGCGCTCGACGCGGTGGTGCACCTCGAAGGCAGCGGCGGAAAGCGAACCTTGCCATTTGGCGACTTCCACCGGCTGCCGGGCGATCGTCCCGATCAGGACACGACGCTGCAGCCCGGCGAACTGATCACCGCGATCGAACTGCCGCCGCAGCCGATCGCGGCGCGCTCGACCTATCGCAAGGTGCGCGACCGCTCGAGCTACGCATTCGCGCTGGTGTCGGTCGCGGCCGCGCTCGAACTCGAGGGCGGCAAAGTCAAGGACGTGCGGCTGGCACTCGGCGGCGTCGCACATAAGCCGTGGCGCGCGCTCAAGGCCGAGCAGGCCCTGCGTGGGCGCGAGGCGTCGGCCGAGGCGTTCCGCGCCGCGGCTGAAGCCGAACTCGCCGACGCAGTCCCGCTACGCGACAACGCCTTCAAGATCGAACTGGCCAAACGCACGATCACCGCCGTTCTGGTCGAACTCGCAGGAGATGCCCGATGAGCATCGTCAATGAAGCCAAACAAGCCGTGCGCGGTGCCGTGCAGGATGTGATGGAGAAGGCTGTCGCGCTGGCGCCGGACAGCTGGATGCCGGGCGGCGAGCCCGATCCGTTGATCCGCGCCAAACACGGCTCGATCGGGGCCTCGGTCCCGCGTATCGACGGTCCGCTGAAGGTCCGCGGCGCGGCGCCGTTCGCGGCGGAGTTCGCGCTCGACGGCATGCTGTACGCGGCGCTGATGTTCAGCACCGTCCCGAAGGGCCGGATCGCCACGCTCGACACCGCCGCGGCGGAAGCCGCGCCGGGCGTGGCGCTGGTGATGACTCATCGCAACGCGCCGCGCATGAAGCCGATGCCGCTGTTCATGACGGCCGAGAAGGCAGGTGGCTGCGACAATCTGCCGATCATGCAGGACGATCGTATCCACTGGAACGGCCAGCCGATCGCGGTGGTGCTGGCGGAGACGCAGGAGCAGGCCGATCACGCCGTCTCGCTGATCCGCGCGAGCTACGAGACCGAGGCCGCGGTGACCAGCTTTGCCACGGCGAGGGCCAAAGGCACCGAGCCCGGTCTGTTCATGGGCCAGCCACTCAAGGCGGAGAAGGGGGATGCCGAAGCCGCGCTCGCCAACGCTCCGGTGAGAGTCGATTGCCGCTTCACGACGCCGCGGCACAATCACAACGCGATCGAGCCGCACGCCGCCACGGTGATGTGGCAGGGCGACAGGCTGATCGTGCACGACGCGTCGCAGGCAGTTCATCACACCGCCTGGTCGCTCGGCGATATCTTCGGCATCGCCGAGGAGCAGGTCCACGTCACCTCGCCATTCGTCGGCGGCGGCTTCGGCGGCAAGTGTCTGTGGCAGCATCAGGTGCTCGGCGCTGCGGCGTCCAAGCTCGCCGGCCGGCCGGTGCGCATCGCGCTGTCGCGCGAGGGAGTGTACCGGATGATCGGCGGCCGCACGCTGACGGAGCAGCGCTTCGCCATCGGTGCCGAGCCGGATGGCCGCTTCATCTCGCTGATCCACACCGGCACGGTCGCTACGGCCAAACAGAACGCGTTCCCCGAGCCGTTCATCCTGCCGACCATGAGTAGTTACGGTTCGCCGAACATCAAGCTCGACGTCCAAGTGGTCGATCTCGATATGCTCGCCAACACCTTCATGCGGGCGCCGGGCGAATCCGTCGGCACCTTCGCGATGGAATCGGCCATCGACGAGATGGCGGTGGCGCTCGGCATCGATCCGGTCGAGCTGCGCCTCCTCAATCAGCCGGAAGAAGATCCGCTGAAGGGAACGCCGTTCTCGTCGCGGCACATCGCCGAGGCGTGGCGCGCCGGCGCCGAGCGGTTCGGCTGGTCGAAGCGCAACCCGACCGCTGCCAGCATGCGCGATGGCGAGTGGCTGGTCGGCATGGGCTGCGCCACCGCGACCTATCCGTATCACCGCATGCCGGGCGGTGCGGCGCGCATCACGCTGACTCGCGACGGCGGCGCCAAGGTCGAGATCGCCGCGCACGAGATGGGCATGGGCACTGCGACCGCGCATACCCAAGTGGTCGCCGAACGGCTCGGCCTGTCACGCGATCAGGTGACGTTCGCATACGGGGATTCGATGCTGCCCGGTGTCGTGCTCGCCGGCGGCTCGCAGCAGACCGCGTCGATCGGCGCCTCGGTGATCGCCGCGCATCACGTGCTGATCAAGGAACTGCTGAAACTCGCCGGCAACGACTCGCCGCTGGCCGGTCTCGGCCCAGACGAGGTCGGCACGCTGAACGGCGGACTTGCCAAACTCGACGATCCGTCGCGTCACGAGAGCTACGTGTCGATCCTGACCCGCTCGGGCCGCGACCACGTCGCAGCCGAAGGCAGCGCCTCGGCGCCGCTCGAGACGATGCACTGGTCGATGCATTCGTTCGGCGCGCTGTTCTGCGAAGTCGGCGTCAGCAGCGTCACCGGCGAAACCCGCGTCCGGCGCTTCCTCGGCTCCTACGATTGCGGCCGCATCCTCAATCCGAAGACCGCGGCGAGCCAGTTCCGCGGCGGCATCATCATGGGCCTCGGCCTGGCGCTGATGGAGGAGACGCAGTTCGACGAGCGCAACGGCCGGGTGATGAATCCGAGCCTCGCCGAGTATCACGTCCCCGTGCATCTCGACGTGCCGGAGATCGACGTGATCTGGACCGACATCCCCGATCCGCGCGCCCCGATGGGTGCCCGCGGTATCGGCGAGATCGGCATCACCGGCGTCGGCGCTGCGGTCGCCAACGCGGTGTTCAACGCCACCGGCAAGCGCATCCGCGACCTGCCGATCACGCTCGACAAGCTGATGTGAGTTGCTGCTGGAGTACTTCATCGATTGAAGCGCGATCGCGCGTTCCACATGCACTGTGTCCTCATCCTGAGGAGCCCGGCGCAGCCGGGCGTCTCGAAGGATGGGGCCACGCGGGACTCGTAGCCCATGGTTCGAGACGGCGCTTCGCGCCTCCTCACCATGAGGTTGTGCTTGTGGCGACGCCATCTTGCCGGCTCTCATTTGATGAAGAGCAGAGCTGCTAACCGCTTGCTAACCATGCGCTTCGTGCGGCGGCCTCCTGAACCGGGAGGCCGCCGTCGTTTCGGCGGCCGGATTCATCGCGGCGAAACTTCTCGCACCCATGCTGCGGCCTTTGCTGCTCAGCCATGCTGCACGGGAACTTCATGACCGGATCGATCGGTTCTGCGCTGGAACTGCGCGGCCTCACCAAATGCTTCGATCGCCCCGCGGTCGATGGACTGGATCTCACGGTGCGGCGCGGCGAATTCTACGCGTTGCTCGGTCCCAACGGCGCCGGCAAGACCACGACGCTGCGGATGGTGGCGGGGCTGCTGCAGCCGGACGCCGGATCGATCCGCGTGCTCGGCATCGATGCGCTGGCCGATCCGATCGCCGCCAAGCAGGTCACCGCCTGGGTGTCGGACGAGCCGATGATTTACGACAAGCTGACGCCGCTGGAATATCTCGCTTTCGTCGCCGGGCTGTGGGGCTGCGATCCGGATCGCGCCGAGGCCACGTCGATCCGGTTACTCGAACAACTCGACCTGACGGTGCATCAGCATCAGCGCTGCGAGGGCTTCTCCAAGGGCATGCTCCAGAAGGTGGCGCTGGCCGGCGCGCTGGTCCACGAGCCGCAACTGATTATCCTCGATGAGCCGCTGACCGGGCTCGACGCGGTGTCGGCGCGCCGCGTCAAGGAGATCCTGCAGGCGCGGGTGCAGGCCGGCTGCACTGTGATCATGACCACCCATATCCTCGAAGTCGCCGAGCGGATGGCCGACCGGATCGGCGTGATCGTCGCCGGGCGGCTGGTCGCGGAAGGCACGCTCGGCGAATTGCGCAGCCGGATCGGCAACGGCGATTCCAGCCTCGAAGATATGTTCGTCGCGCTGGTCGGCGGCGAGGCCGTGCCGGCATGACCACGGCGACGCTGGCCAGCTTCGCGCGGCACGATCTGCGGCTTGCCTGGCGCGACTTCCTCGGCATGCTCACGGCCGGCCGCCGCGGGCGGGTCCGTAACGTCGTGCTGGCACTGATCGTTGGCGCAGCCCTGCTGCATCTGCCGGCCTGGGGATTGGTCGGCCGCTACGCGCATCTCACCCTCGCTGCGGACACCACCAGCCTGCTGGTGATCGCCGCGACGCTGGCGCTGAGCTGGCTGTTGATGCTGTCGCAGGCGATCGAATCGGTGACGCGGGTGTTCTACAGCCGCGCCGATCTCGATCTGATCATGTCGTCGCCTGTGCCGCTGGCGCGGGTGTTCTCGGTGCGGATGGCGGCGATCGCGCTGACCATCACGGCGATGGCGCTGCTGTTCGCCGCGCCGGTGATCGACGTGCTGGCGCTCGGCGGCGGCGCGCATTGGCTGACGGCGTTCGGCGTCGTCGCGGCGATCGGCATCTCCGCCTCGGCTGCGGCGATCGCGGTCGCGCTGCTGCTGTTCAAGCTGATGGGGCCGAAGCGAACGCGGCTGGCGGCGCAGATCGTCTCCGTGGTGATCGGCGCCGGCTTCGTTATCGGTCTGCAGATCGCCGCGATCCTGTCGACCGGGACGCTGTCGCGGTTCTCTGTGCTGACCTCGGGCGCCGCCGCGAGCTGGACGCCGGATGCGGTGAGCGTGTTCTGGTGGCCTGCGCGCGCCGTGCTCGGTGATACGCTGGCGCTCGGCGCGCTGCTCAGCGGCAGCCTCATCCTGCTGGGGCTGGTGATGATCTGGGTAACGCCGCGGCTCGGCGCGGTGGTGATCGCCGCAGGAAGCGCCAACGCCGCGACCGTCCGGCCGGGCACCACGCCGCGCTTCCGCCGCCGCTCCCGGCAGCAGGCGCTGCGGCTGAAGGAGTTCATGCTGCTGCGGCGCGACCCGTGGCTGATGTCGCAGTCGCTGATGCAGCTGCTGTATCTGGTGCCGCCGGCATTGCTGCTGTGGCGCAGCTTCTCGGACAGCTCGACCGCGGTCGTGCTGGTGGCGCCGGTAATTGTGATGGCGGCCGGTCAGCTCGCCGGGGGCCTGGCGTGGCTGACGATCTCGGGCGAGGACGCGCCCGATCTGATCGAGACCGCGCCGCTGCCGGCTGCGGCAGTGACGCGGGCGCGCATCGAAGTGGTGCTGATGGGAATCGGAATCGTGGTCGCGCCGCTACTCGTGCCGCTGGCCGTGCTGTCGCCGCTGCTGGCGTTCGTCACCGCTGCCGGCTGCGGTCTGGCGGCAGCCTCGGCCACGGCGATCCAGCTGTGGTTCCGGGTGCAGGCGCGGCGCAGCCAGTTCCGGCGGCGTCAGACCTCGTCGCGGCTGGCGACCTTCGCCGAGGCGTTCTCGTCGATCGGCTGGGCCGCGACGGCCGTGCTGGCGCTCACCGAGCCGACGTTCGCGTTGGGGTCCGCGGTGTTCACACTCGGCATCATTTTCATCACTTGGCGCTTCAGTCCGCGTCGCGCGACGTAGCACTACAGCCGCGGCATTGCCGACGTCCGTGGGTGGCGACGCTGAGGCTCTTACACATCAGCCGCTTGGCCATCACTTGCAGCGGGCTGCGGGCGAGTTGAAGCATGAAATACATTTCCAGCATGGTCGATCTCCGGCGGGCTTTGCGCAGATAGAGCGCCGCGCCGCGCGCGAGTAGGGCTGGCGTCGGAACACCAGCCATGCAAGATCAATGCATCTGCATTAATCTGGGATTCTCTGCCGGTCGGCGCAAGCCGGTGCGGCGATTCGCACCGCTTGCCGGCGGGCGCCGCGCTTGGCGACGCCCGCACTGACGCGCTCAGCCGTGCAGCTTGATCGCGGTTTCGGCGACGGTCTTGCCCTGATAGCGGGCGCCGGCAAGCTCGGTCGCGCTGGGCTGACGCGAGCCGTCGCCGCCGGTGATCGTGGTGGCGCCATAGGGCGCGCCGCCGGTCACCTCGTCGAGCCGCATCTGGTCGCCGAAGCCGTAATTGAGGCCGACCACCACCATGCCGAAATGCAGCAGGTTGGTAATGATCGAGAACAGCGTGGTCTCCTGGCCGCCATGCTGGGTTGCGGTGGAAGTAAAGGCGCCGCCGACCTTGCCGTTCAGCGCGCCCTTGGCCCACAGACCGCCGGCCTGGTCGAGGAAGTTGGCCATCTGCGATGCCATCCGGCCGAACCGGGTGCCGGTGCCGACGATGATCGCGTCGTAATTGGCGAGATCGTCGATGGTGGCGACCGGTGCGGCCTGGTCGAGCTTGTAGTACGAGGCCTTCGCGACATCCGGCGGCACCAGCTCGGGCACGCGCTTGATGTCGACCTGAGCGCCCGCCTCGCGCGCGCCTTCGGCGACCGCGTTCGCCATCGTCTCGATGTGGCCGTAAGCCGAGTAGTAAAGAACCAGAACCTTCGCCATGGGAGTCTCTCCGTTTGGTTGGTGTGGGTGGGGAGTGATTGCGTTGTTAGTGAGCCGTCATGGCCGGGCTTGACCCGGCCATCCATCCCCTTCGCAAAAGCTCTCACGAAGAGGATGGATGCGCGGGTCAAGCCCGCGCATGACGTTGGTGTGTGACGAGAGGCTGCCGCCTTAGGCCGCGTCGACCAGAACCACCTCGGCGTCTTCGAGCGCCGTGATGGTGACCTTGGCCTCATCGCGGATCGCGGCGCCGTCGCGGGCGTCGACCTTGACGCCGTTGACCTCGACGCTGCCGACCGCGGGCACCAGATACAGGTGCCGGGCCTTGCCGGCCTCGTATTCGGCGCTCTCGCCGGCCTTCAGCGTGGTGGCCAGCACCCGCGCATCGGCCCGGATCGGCAGGGCGTCGGTGTCACCCTTGACGCCGGACGCGATGGTGACGAGCTTGCCGGAGCGATCCGACTTCGGGAACGGCTTGGAGCCCCAGGTGGGCTGGCCGCCGGCCTGCGTCGGCTCGATCCAGATCTGGAAGATCCGGGTGGTCTCCGGCTCCAGATTGTATTCGGAATGCCGCACCCCCGAACCCGCGCTCATCACCTGAACGTCGCCGGCCTCGGTGCGGCCCTTGTTGCCGAGCGAGTCCTCGTGGGTGATGGCCCCGTCGCGCACATAGGTGATGATCTCCATGTCGCGATGCGGATGCGGCGGGAAGCCGGTGTTCGGCGCGATCTCGTCGTCGTTCCAGACCCGCAGGGCGCCGTGGCCCATGTTGTTCGGGTCGTAATAGCTGGCGAACGAGAAGTGGTGCTTGGCCTTGAGCCAGCCGTGATCGGCGCCGCCGAGCTTGGTGAAGGGACGAAGTTCAATCATGGGAATTCTCCCTGGTTTGGCGCCGCCTCGGCGCCGGTGAAGTGATTGGTGTCTGGATAAGCCTCGGCTTGCGTTTCAGAAATAGAAATGATTGAAACTCATTGTTTCCAAAAATGACCCAATGGGCCGCCGATGACCAAGCTGCCGGACTTCGAAGCGCTGGCGATCTTCGCCAAGGTGGTGGAGCTGCGCTCGTTCGCGGCGGCGGCGGCCGAGCTGGCGATGTCCAAGGCCACCGTCTCCAAGGCGGTGACGCGGCTGGAGGCGCGGCTCGGCGCGCGGCTGTTCAACCGCACCTCGCGGCGGCTGGCGCTGACCGACGCCGGCCAGCGGCTCGCCGAGCGCGCCGCGCAATTGCTGGCGGACGGCGAGGCGGCCGAGAGCGAGGCGCTGGCGCAATCGGCGGCGCCCCGCGGGCTGGTGCGGCTGGCGGTGCCGATGACCTTTGGGGTCAACGTGGTGGCGCCGCTGCTGCCCGACTTCCTCGCCGCTTATCCGGAAGTCTCGGTCGACCTGCATCTGTCCGACCAGATGGTCGATCTGATTGGCGAGGGCTTCGATGCCGGCGTGCGCATCGCGTCGCTGCCGGATTCCTCACTGGTGGCGCGGCGGCTGTGCGCGATGCCGCGCTACACGGTCGCGGCCACCTCCTATCTGGAGCGTCATGGCCGGCCGACACATCCGATGCAGCTCGCCGATCATCGCTGCCTCGGCTACGCCTATCTGTCGACGCCCAACGCTTGGCACTACACCAATGCGCAGGGCGAGCAGGCGGCGGTGCGGCCGTCGGGGCCGCTGCGGGTCAACAATGGCGAGGCGTTGTTGCCGGCGGTGATCGCGGGGCTCGGCATCGCCGATCTGCCGGAGTTCATCGTCGGCGATGCGATCACCTCCGGCGCCGTCGAGGTCATCCTGGAAGGCTGGCACCAGCGCGAGAGCTCGGTGCATCTGGTGATGCCGCCGGGCGGGCCGCGGCCGGCGCGCGTCGAAGTGCTGGCGGCGTTCCTGGCCGAGCGGCTGGCGAAGCGCCGACCGCCGCGCCGGCTCAGTTCAAATTGACGTTGAACTCGTAAGCCTTGTCGGGGCCGACCAGGGTGAACTTCAGCGCGGCGCCCTCGGCATGGGCGCCGGGCGGCAATCCCTCCAGCGCGAAGGTGAAGCGCTGCACGCCCTCGGGGGCGTTCGGCGCCCGTTTGGGAATCGGCAGCGCCCATTCGGGCGTCGGTCCTTCGACGAACAGGCTGACCTTGCTGGCCGGCGGTGCCACCACGTCGACCCAGACCTCGGTATCACCGCGCATCACCACGTCGCGGATCGTGATCGGATTCGGATCGCCGACATTTGCCGGCACCGGAACGGTATCGAGAGCCGCGGCCAGTGCGCTGTCCTGCGTGCTGGCGACGCTGGTGAAAGTCAGCTCCGGCGCCGCCTCGACCGGCACGCACAGCTTTTCGCACACCGCGTAGCTGATCGCGGCGCGCAGCGTCACCGGCTTGTCGGCGTTCTTCGCCACAATGCGCAGCGGCAGCACGACGCTCGACTTGTAGCCGAGCGAGGTGCCGCCCGCGCCGTCGGGAAACGCCGTCGGTGCCGGCCACAGGATCGTCACGGCTTCCACGTTGTCGGACTTCGAGAAGTCGAACCGCGGCGGTACGCCGGAGTCACCGGGAGAACGCCAGTAAGTTTTCCAGCCGGGCTGCAACTGGAAAGCAATGCCACCAAGCAGCACCGCGCCGCTGCGCGATCCTGCCAGCAGCCGCACCGCAGAGTGGCTTTCGCTGACCCAGGGCGAGGCGTCGTCGGCACGAACCGCGCTCACCGAAAACAGCGCAAACAATGCGGCGATCAGCGCCGGCCGGACAGGAACGATTGTGATCATGTGACGTATTTACGCACGCGGACGGCAGAGAACCACTGAATTGCCTGTGATTCGGAAGGCACTCTGCGGCGACTGGTTGATTGACAGGATTGGCACCCAATATCAGGATAATGGTGCAACGCGAGGATCCCCTGATGGCGACCAAGTCCAAAAGGCCCAAATCCGGCGAAGCCAGGCCGACGGAGCAGGGGAGCTATCTCGACGGCCAGTTGCTGATCGCAATGCCGGTGATGGAAGACGAGCGCTTCGCGCGCTCGGTGATCTACATCTGCGCGCATTCATCGGAAGGCGCCATGGGCATTATCGTCAATCGTCCGGCGGGCAGCATCGATTTTCCCGAACTGCTGGTGCAGCTCGACATCGTCGAGAAGGCCGAACAGATCAAGCTTCCCGATCATGCCGAGTCGATGAAGGTGCTGCGCGGCGGGCCGGTCGAGACCGGCCGCGGCTTCGTGCTGCACTCCAGCGACTTCTTCATCAAGGACGCCACTCTGCCGATCGATGACGGCATTTCTCTGACCGCCACCGTCGACATCCTGAAGGCGATCGCCAGCGGCTCCGGCCCGAAGCGCGCGATCCTCGCGCTCGGCTACGCCGGCTGGGCGCCGGGCCAGCTCGAGACCGAGATCCAGGACAATGGCTGCCTGCATTGCGATGCCGATGCCGATCTGGTGTTCGGCAACGACATCGAAGAGAAATACGACCGCGCCCTGCACAAGCTCGGCATCGAGCCGGGGATGCTGTCGGCCGAAGCGGGCCACGCGTAGTTAGCGGCGACGACCGCCCCACGCCCCTGCCGTCATCGCCCGCGAAAGCGGGCGACCCGGTATTCCAGAGCGTTCGTTATTCCGAGCGGCTCATCGATGAATCGAAGCAATCCGGCCTTCCCACATGCACTGAGTCCTCATCCTGAGGAGCACGGCGAAGCCGGGCGTCTCGAAGGATGGGGCCACGCAGTGCCCGCGGCCCATGGTTCGAGACGGCGCTGCGCGCCTCCTCACCATGAGGATGTACTTGCGTCACCGGCTGCGACAGATGGATTGCCGGGTCAAGCCCGGCAATGACGGCCTACTCGTTGCGTAGCGCCGTGCCTCAGCTCGCCGCTTCCAGCCGTTCTTCCGTCAGCAGCCGCATCGCGGCTTCGGCGTCCATCGGTTCGCCGAAGGCGAAGCCCTGGGCGTATTCGCAGCCGAGCTGATACAGCTCCACCGCATCCGAATCCGTCTCGGCGCCTTCGGCGACGACATCCATGCCGAGATCGTGCGCCAGCGCGATGATCGACTTCAGGATCACCGGACGGGTGCCGCGGCTGGTGGTGCGGACGAACGACTGATCGATCTTGATGGTGTCGAACGGGAAGCGCTGGAGATAGCTCAGCGACGAGTGGCCGGTGCCGAAATCGTCGAGCGACAGGCCGCAGCCGAGCTCGCGGATCCGCTGCAGCATCTGCGCGGCGTGCTCGGGATTCTCCATCACCAGGGACTCGGTGAGTTCGAGCTTCAGCGTGCCGCGCGCCACCGAGGAGCGTGACAGCACAGTGCGGACGTCGTGGATCAGATCGTGGCGCAGCAGCTGCCGCGATGAGACGTTGACGCTGGCGAAGATCGGCTCGCGCGAGCGCATCGCGCGCTGCCAGATCGCCAGCTGCTTGGCGGTCTCGTCCATCACGAAGGTGCCGAGCTCGACGATCAGGCCGATCTCCTCGGCGATCGAGATGAACTCGATCGGCGACATCCGGCCGAGCTTGGGATGATCCCAGCGCGCCAGCGCTTCGAAGCCGGCGACCGAGCGATCCTCGAGCCGCACGATCGGCTGATACAGGATGGTGATTTCCTTGCGCTCAATGGCGCGGCGCAGTTCGGATTCCAGCGTCAGGCGGTCCGACTTGCGTGCCCGCATCGCCGGCTTGTAGACGTCGATGCGATCGCCGCCGATCCGCTTGGAGTGATACATCGCCAGCTCGGCGTCCTTGATGATCTCGTCGGACAGTTGGGTTTGCGGGTCGCTCAGCGCGAGGCCGATCGACGCGGTGAGGAAGATCTCGCGGTCGTTGAAGGCGATCGGCGCCTTGATGGTCTTGCGGATGGTCTCGGCGAAGGCGGTGATCTTGGCGGGGTCCTGTTCGGACAGCAGGATCAGGCCGAATTGATCGCCGGCGATCCGGGCCAGCGTGTCCTGCGGCTTGAGGATGCGCGTGAGCCGGCGCGCCAGCGTCAGCAGGATCGAGTCGCCGACCGCGATGCCGACCGAGTCGTTGACCTGCTTGAAGCGATCGAGGTCGATCACCATCAGGGTCGGGCGCAGGTTCGGCATCGTCTTGGCGAAATTCGCCACCGCGCCGAGCCGGTCCATGAACAGCTTGCGGTTAGGCAGGCCGGTCAGGTTGTCGTGCACCGAGTCGTGCAGCATCCGCTCTTCGGCGTTCTTGCTCTCGGTGACGTCGGTCAGCGTACCGACCACGCGGGTGACTTCGCCGTCGGCGCCGACCACCGGGCGGGCCTTCAGTGCGAACCACATGAAGTGGCCGTCGGGCGTGCGCAGCCGGAAGTGCTGGGTCAGCCGGCCGCGGCGCTGATCGAGCACCGAGTCGAGCGCCGCGCGAAAACGGTCCTGGTCGAGCGGGTGCAGCACTTCGAGCCAGCTCGCCGCCGAGCCTTCCAGCGCGCCGCGCTTCAGTCCGAGCAGCGCCTCGGTCTCGGGACTGGTGAACACCTTGTCGGCAGAGACGTCCCAGTCCCAGATCAGATCGCCGGAGCCGATCAGCGCCAGCGCGCGGCGCTCGACGTCCGACACCACGCCGCCGGTCGCGCCGGAGCCCGCGAAGGCGTGCTGCATCACGGTGAAGCCGATCAGCATCACGATCAGCACCAGGCCGCCGAGCAGCGCCGGGCCGACGATGTCGTTGGTCACCGAGCCGGCCACCGCCATGCCGGACGCCACCACCCAGATCACCAGCAGGAACCAGGTCGGGATCAGCAGCACCGCGCGGTCGAAACCGTGGGTCGACAGATACACGATCAGCGCGAAGCCCGCGAAGGCGATCAGCACCAGCGACATCCGGGCGATGCCGGAGGCGACCGCGGGATCGAACAGCGCCAGCGCCACCAGCGAGCCGAGGAAGGCGAGCCAGCCGAGCGTGATGTGCGAGTAGCGCACGTGCCAGCGGCTGAGATTGAGATAGGCGAACAGGAAGACGAGCAGCGTCGCCGCCAGGATGGCTTCGCCGGAGGCGCGCCACACCCGCTCGGCGCCGGCCGACATGTCGAACACCTTGCTCCAGAAGCCGAAGTCGATGCCGATATAGACCAGCACCGCCCAGGCCAGCGCCGCGGCGGCGGGGAACATGATGCTGCCCTTGACCACGAACAGGATCGTCAGCACCAGCGCCAGCAGGCCCGAGATGCCGATCACGATGCCCTGGTACAGGGTGAAGGAGTTGACCTTGTCCTTGTAGGCTTCCGGCTCCCACAGATAGAGCTGCGGCAGCTTGTCGGTGCGTAGTTCGGCCACGAAGGTGATCACCGAACCGGGGTCGAGCGTGACGCGGAAGATATCGGCGGTGGTCGAGTCCTGGCGTTCGGGGCGGTCGCCGGTCGACGGCGTGATGGTGGCGATACGCGACAGGCCGAGATCCGGCCAGAACAGGCCGGACGACACCATGCGATAATGCGGCGCCACGATCAGGCGGTCGAGCTGATCGTCGGTGTTGTTGGCGAGCGCGAACACCACCCAGTTCTGGCCGCCTTCGCGCGCGCGCACTTCGATGCGGCGGACGATGCCGTCGGTGCCGGGCGCGGTCGAGACCTGGATGCGGTCGGTGTCGCTACGCTGATGTTCGAGCACGCCGGTGAGGTCGATCGCCGGCGCGTCGCTGCGGACGCTGACGGCGTCGAGTGCATATGCCTGCGGGGCCGCCGCAATCAGCATCAAGCCCAGCGCCAGAAGCGCAAGGCACCTGATCAGACGCAAGTCAGTTCTCCGCGTTCGCACCGATCTGGAAGCGCGGCCCCCGCGCGTCTCCGAGACGGATAAATGACATGAAAGACGGAGAAAACATAGACGCAACAACCCGTGACCGATTCAGACCGTCAACACAATTTTGCCAATATGTTGGCTGGTCTCCATCCGCCGGTGGGCATCGGCGGCGTGCTGCAACGCAAAGGTGCCGTCGATCAGCGGCTTGATCTTGCCCTGCGCCAGCAGCGGCATCACCTTGGCCTCGATCGCCGCGACCATCGCGGCCTTGTCGGCGTTGCTGCGCGGGCGCAGCGTCGAGCCGGTGTGGTGCAGCCGCTTGATCATCAGCTTGGTGAAGTTGACGGTGGTCTTGGCGCCGCCGAGAAACGCGATCTGCACGATGCGGCCGTCCATCGCGGCGGCGTCGTAGTTGCGCTCGATGTAATCGCCGCCGACCATGTCGAGGATCACCTCGACGCCCTTGCCGCCGGTGGCTTCTTTCACCGCGGCGACGAAGTCCTCGGTCTTGTAGTTGATGGCGCGCGTCGCGCCGAGCTTGAGGCAGGCCTCGGCCTTGTCCTGCGAACCGACGGTGGTGATCACCTTGGAGCCGAGCGCGACCGCGAGCTGGATCGCCATGGTGCCGATGCCGGACGAGCCGCCGTGCACCAGCAGGGTTTCGCCGGGGGCAAGCGCGCCGCGCTCGAACACGTTGTGCCACACCGTCATCAGCGTTTCGGCGGTGGCGCCGGCCTCGATCATCGAGAAGCTCGCCGGGACGGTCATGGCCTGCGCGTCCTGGGCGATGCAGTATTCGGCGTAGCCGCCGCCGGCCACCAGCGACATCACCTTGTCGCCGAGCTTATGCCGGGTCACGCCGTCGCCGAGCGCCACCACCTCGCCGGAGATTTCCAGGCCGGGCAGGTCGCTGGCGCCGGGCGGCGGCGGATAGCTGCCGGAGCGCTGTGCCACATCGGGACGGTTGACGCCGGCGGCTGCCACCTTGACCAGGATTTCCCCGGGGCCGGGCTTCGGCACGTCACGGGTTTCCGGCAGCAATACCTCCGGTCCGCCCGGTTTGCTGATTCCGATCACGGTCATTTGCGAAGGGACCGGTTCCATGATTTGTCCTCGGCTAACGGGATGGACGGGTGTCGTGCGATGAGACAGCCTGCTTAGACAGCGCCGGCCCGGCTGGCAACCGGACCGGATCACGAACGGCGGAGGGTGCGATGGCGATCGAGGACGACGACAAGCCGAGAGTCAAAGTCAGCCACGAGATCGGGCAGGACCTGTCGCTGCTCTCGGTCGAGGAGCTCGGCCACCGCATCGCTCTGCTCAAGGAAGAGATCGGCCGGCTGGAGACCGCGATGACCATGAAGCGGGCGACCCGCGAGGCCGCCGACCGCTTCTTCAAGGTCTGACGCGAGCCCGTCCCACGAGCGCCGCGCGAGCCTGGTGAGCGCCTCGCGCCCGGCGCGTTATGGCAAACGCTTCGTTAAGCGGGTCGCTCATTTACGAGCGATTAAGCTTTCCCGCGTATTACTTGATTGTCCATCTTTGGACCGAGTGGCTCCTGTCCACTCTGTTTTGACGCCTCCCTGTTATCAACTTCAAAGCCGCCGGAAACGGCGGCTCTTTTTTGCGCTTTCTTCACCCCGTCACAGTTTGGTCATGGCGCGCGGTGATCCTTCTCACCCAGGCCGCGTTAACCGTTGCACGCGCGCGCGCTGGACTCGCGGCGTCGCGCGCGCAATGATTTGTTCATCATAAGTCGGCGGCAGAAGCCGGCACCTAATCGTTAGCGTGAGGCGTTAACCATGTCGGAAGTTTCGCAAAGCGAAGCCCCGCTCGTCGTGCTGAGCGAACGGCTGACCAATTCGGCCGCCTTCAGCGCGCTGTTTCGCGAGGGAATGGATCTGGTCGAGGAGACCGCGGCCTACCTGGACGGCGATGGCCGGGCCGAGGCCAAGACCCTCGAGCGCTCCGTCAGCCTGACCTATGCGACGGAGAGCATGCGCCTGACCACGCGGCTGATGCAGCTGGCGTCCTGGCTGCTGCTGCACCGGGCCGTCAAGGAAGGCGAGATGACGCTGATCCAGGCCAATCGCGAGAAGTCCAAGGTCAAGCTGTCGGCGGCCGATCCCGGCGCGCCCGACACGCTGGAGCGGCTGCCCGAGCAGCTTCAGGCGCTGATCGGCCGCTCGATGAGCCTGCAGGCGCGGATTCGCCGCCTCGACGCCTCGATGCACCTGCCGCCGCCGTCCGAGCGTCCCTCCATCGGCAACCCGCTGGTGCCGCAGCTCAATATGCTGAAGGCGGCGTTCGAGGGCTGAGCCCCTCGAACGACCCCATCCGGGGTCGCTGACTTCGGATACGGGCGCACGAAGCCCATGGTCCAGACACGAAAACCGCGGTCCAGAAACGAAAAACGCCCCGCGAAACCGCGGGGCGTTTGCAATTCGAGGCCCCGAGGGCCGCCGAAGCATCAATCTTTCTTGAGGAAGCCCGAGAACTTCTTCTGGAAGCGCGAGACGCGGCCGCCGCGATCCAGCACCTGCTGGGTGCCGCCGGTCCAGGCCGGATGCGACTTGGGGTCGATGTCGAGGTTCAGCTTGTCGCCTTCCTTGCCCCAGGTCGAACGCGTCTGATATTCGGTACCATCGGTCATCACGACCGTAATGTTATGATAATCCGGGTGAATTTCGGTCTTCATGGGCTATCCTTGCGCGCGCCGGCGCCTCAGTCTCGATGATTTCGGGGCGAATTGGCGCGCTCTATATCGCAGCGGCGCCTCCAAGACAAGGTATCGGCACCGACTTCATCCGGATACCGCATTGTACCGGATTTGCCAGTCGCCACCGTTGCTGCCTATGTGGGGGAGATGGCTGGAAGGCCTCTAGACTAACGCGGCAGTTCCGATGACGACAGCAAGCAAACGGCAACCATCCGAACCTCAGGCCTCTCCGATCGGCCTGTCGCTGGACGCGATCGCGGCGACCGAAAATGTCGGGCCGCGCACCGGCACGTTCCGGGCGGACGCGGATGTCAGCCACGTCGAGCAGGTCGAGGCGGTGGCGAAGCGCAGCCGGCTGCGGCCGTTGCTCGAACTGATGCCCTATGTGGGCCGCTACCGGACCCGGGCGACGCTGGCGCTGATTGCGCTGATCGTCGCCGCGGTGACGACGCTGGTGGTGCCGCTCGCCGTGCGCCGGCTGATCGATTTCGGCTTCAGCAGCGAAGGCATCGAGCTGATCAACAGCTACTTCTCGGTGATGCTCGGCGTCGTCGCGGTGCTCGCGGTCGCCAGCGCGGCGCGTTACTATCTGGTGATGACCATCGGCGAGCGGATCGTCGCCGACGTTCGCCGCGACGTCTTCCGGCATCTCACCGCGCTGTCGCCGGCGTTTTTCGATTCCGCCCGCAGCGGCGAACTGATTTCGCGCCTCACTGCCGATACCACACAGATCAAATCCGCGGTCGGCGCTTCGGTGTCGATCGCGCTGCGCAACATCCTGCTGTTCGTCGGCGCCATCTCGATGATGGTGATTTCCAGTCCGCGGCTGTCCGGCTTTGTGGTCGCGGCGATTCCGCTGATCGTGATCCCTCTGGTGGCGTTCGGCCGCTGGGTGCGGCGGCTGTCGCGCAACGCGCAGGACACGCTGGCGGATGCGACCGCCTTCGCGTCCGAGCTGGTCGGCTCGATGCGCACCGTGCAGGCCTATACCAACGAGAAGCTCGCCAACGCCCGGTTCGGCGTCGAGGTCGAGCAGTCCTACGAGGCGGCGCGGAGCTCGACACAGGCGCGCGCGATCCTCACCGCCATCATCATCTTCATCGTATTTGCCAGCGTGGTGGCGATCCTGTGGGTCGGCTCGCACGACGTCGCCAATGGCACGATGACGCCGGGCCGGCTCGGCCAGTTCATTCTGTATGCGGCGTTCGCGGCCTCCAGCCTCGGCCAGCTCAGCGAAGTCTGGGGCGAGGTTTCGGCGGCGTCCGGCGCGGCCGAGCGGCTGTTCGAGATTCTGCGTGTCAAGCCGGAAATCGCCGCGCCGGCCAAGCCGCGCGCGCTGCCGCTGCCGGTCCGCGGCGACGTCGCGTTCGACAATGTCAGCTTCGCCTATCCGACCCGGCCGGACTATCTGGCGCTGAACGGCCTGTCGCTATCGATCAAGGCCGGCGAGAAGGTCGCGATCGTCGGCCCCTCGGGCGCCGGCAAGAGCACGCTGTTCCACCTGCTGCTGCGGTTCTACGATCCGGTCGCCGGCAAGATCTCGCTGGACGGCGTGCCGATCACCGAGGCCGATCCGCAGGCGGTGCGCGAGCGCATGGCGCTGGTGCCGCAGGACTCGGTGGTGTTCGCCGCCTCGGCCCGCGACAACATCCGCTTCGGCCGCGACGAGGCCTGCGACGCCGATGTCGAGCGCGCCGCGCAGCAAGCCCATGCCACCGAATTCATCCACCGCCTGCCGGAGGGCTTCGACACCAAGCTCGGCGAACGCGGCGTGATGTTGTCCGGCGGCCAGCGCCAGCGCATCGCCATCGCCCGCGCCATCCTGCGCGACGCGCCGCTGCTGCTGCTCGACGAGGCGACCTCGTCGCTCGACGCCGAAAGCGAGACGCTGGTGCAGACCGCGCTACAGGGCCTGATGCGCGACCGCACCACACTGGTGATCGCCCATCGCCTCGCCACCGTGCTGTCCTGCGACCGCATCCTGGTCATGGAGCACGGCCGCATCGTCGAACAAGGCACCCACGCCCAACTCGTCGCCCGCGGCGGGCTGTATGCACGGCTGGCGAAGCTGCAGTTCGAGGCGGCTTAGCGTTTCTCTTCCGAACGTGTCGGCTCGTCTGGGTCTCGTGCCCCGTGACGTATCGTGTGGATGATGATCTCGTCCGCCGCGATCTCGTAGAAGATGGCATAGGGATACGGGCTGGTGAGCAATCGCCGGATCGTGGGATCGTCAGTTCGGACGCCAATCTGCGGGTGGTTCGGTAACAGCGCGATCATTGTCCGGATGCGTGCTTGCACCCGGCGAGCCCCTTGCGGAGACTGCTCTGCCAAGTAATCCAGAATCGATGCGAGATCGGCAAGGGCGGGCGCTGTAAAGCGGAGCCTCACAGCCCGTGCTTGGCCCACACGGCGCGGACCTGCTCGTCTGTCGCAAACTCGCCGCGAGCAGCTGCTGCCTTTGACCGTTCGATCGCCGAGCGCTCGTCGTTCGACAATGAGGCCACAACGTCGTCACGGCGCGCGAGCTGCATCACCAGCCGGGCGATGTCGTCCTGCTCGTCCGCAGGCAGACTGCGGGCCAGTTCCAGAGCCTGATCGAGCAAAGCTGTCATCGGCTGAATGTAGCGATGTTTGCTCTCTGGCGGAAGATCACGGCCGCCACAGCATGTTCAGCACCGGGCGGCCGGAGCTGTTGGTTTCTTCGCCGGTGACGGCGAAGCCGTGGCGGCGGTAGAACTTGATGGCCCGGTAATTGTCGGCATTGACCTTCAGGGTCACCTCGCGCGGCGAGCGCAGCTTGACCTCGTCGACCAGCGCCTCGGCGACGCCCCAGCCCCAGTGTTCCGGCTCGACCACGAGCTGATCGAGATAGCCGGCCTTGTCGATCGTCACGAAGCCGATCAGGCCGCCGCTGTTTTCGGCAACGATGATCTCGGCGCTGGGGACGAGTTCGCTACGCCAGCGCTCGCGCCACCAGTCGACGCGCTTGTCGAAGTCGATCGCCGGATAGGCTAGTCGCCAGGTGCGCAGCCACAGGCCGATGGCGGCGTCTTCGTCGTCGGTGCGATAGGGGCGGAGGGTGAAGGCTGTCATGGCGGCTGGTCTACTCCTCACCGCCGTCATTCCGGGGCGGGCGCGGCGAAGCTGCGCACGAACCCGGAATCTGAAATCAGCACGGAGTTCGAGATTCCGGGTTCGCGCTTTGCGCGCCCCGGAATGACGACCGTGAGGTACGTGGGCGACGTCAACTTCACCGCTCCGTCAGCTTCAGCTCGATACGGCGGTTACGCTTGAAGGCGTCCTCGGTGTTTGCCGTGTCGAGCGGCTGGAATTCGGCAAAGCCGGCGGCGAGCAGGCGCTGCGCCGGCACGCCGAGCGTGATCAGATACTGCACCACCGCGATGGCGCGGGCGCTGGACAATTCCCAGTTCGACTTGAAGGCGCCGGTGATCGGCCGCTTGTCGGTGTGGCCGTCGACGCGGATCACCCAAGGGATCTCGTCGGGGATCTTCTTGCCGATCTCCAGCAGCGCCTGCGCCACCTTGTCGAGCTCGGCACGGCCTTCCGGCAGCAATACTGCCTGGCCGGTGTCGAAGAACACTTCGGACTGAAACACGAAGCGATCGCCGACGATGCGGATGTCGGGGCGGTCGCCGAGGATGGTGCGCAGCCGGCCGAAGAACTCCGAGCGATAGCGCGACAGCTCCTGCACCCGCTGCGCCAGTGCGACGTTCAGCCGCTGGCCGAGATCGGCAATGCGGCCCTGGGATTCCTTGTCGCGTTTCTCCGAGGCGTCGAGGGCCTCTTCGAGCGCGGCGAGCTGGCGGCGCAGCGCGGCGATCTGCTGGTTCAGCACCTCGACCTGCGCCAGCGCGCGGGCCGAAATCTGCTTCTCCGAGTCGAGCGCCTTGCCGAGCTCGCCGGCGCGGCCGGCCGCGTCGTTGCCGGCGCCGGCGAGGCCGTCATACAGACTCTTGACGCGGTCGCGCTCGCCCTCCGCCGCGGTCAGCCCGGCGCGGACCTGCGAGAGCTGCTCCTCGAGGTTCAGCTTGCCGAGCTTCTCCAGCGACAGCAGATCGTTGAGCTGGGCGATGCGGGCGTTGAGTTCCTGCAGCGCCTTGTCCTTGCCGGTGACCTCCTGGGACAGGAAGAACTGCACCACCAGGAACACCGACAGCAGGAACACGATGCCGAGGATCAGCGTCGACAGCGCGTCGACGAAGCCCGGCCAGTAGTTGAACCCGGCCTCCTGCCGCCGCCCGCGCCCGAGCGCCATTAATGAGCTCCTGCGGATCGAAGCGCGCGCGTACGCATGGTGAAATCTGGGAGGAAGTACTCGCCCGCCCCGCATGCGGCGAGCTCCCTCGCCCCGCTCTTGCGGGGAGAGGGTTGGGGTGAGGGGCGACGCGGGCACCGAGTCTCGGCCTTGCGGAGGCGCCCCCTCACCCGGATCGCTGACGCGATCCGGCCTCTCCCCGCGCGCGGGGAGAGGTTGCGCAGTGCTCGCGATTTACGCAGGCAGAAAGCCATCAGCTCTTCTCCCGCTGGCGCACCAGGGCGGTCAGCAGTTCCTTGATCTCGCGGTTCTGTTCGCCCTGGGCGTCGGCCCATTCGCGGATCATCTGCTGCTCGTTGCGCATATGGGCCACGAGGTTCTGAATCGCGTCGGCGAGATTGGCCATCGCCGCGGTGGTGGCGCGGTTGGCGCCGCCGTCTTCCATCGTCAGCCGCAGCCGTTCGATCGACGCCTGCAGTTCGGCGCTGCCGGCCATGGTGCCCTCGGGCGCGGCGCCGCGCACCGTCGAGGCCAGCCAGTCTTCGAGGTCGGTGTAGAAGCGGTTCTGCGCCTGGCTCGATTGCAGGTCGAGGAAGCCGAGGATCAGCGAGCCGGCGAGGCCGAACAGCGACGACGAGAACGAGATGCCCATGCCGCCGAGCGGCGCCGCGAGGCCTTCCTTCAGCGTGTCGAACAGCGAGCCGGCGTCGCCCGTCACCTTGAGCCCGCCGATCACCCCGCCGATCGAACCGACGGTTTCGATCAGGCCCCAGAACGTGCCGAGCAGGCCGAGGAACACCAACAGGCCGGTCATGTAGCGCGAGATATCGCGGGCCTCGTCGAGCCGTGTCGCGATCGAATCGAGCAGATGCCGCATGATCTGCGGCGAGATCGACATCCGGCCGCTGCGCTCGCCGCCCAGCATCGCCGCCATCGGCGCCAACAGCGTCGGCCGGCGGTCGAGCGCGAGGCCCGGATCGGCGAGGCGGAAGTTGTTGACCCAGGCGACCTCGGGATACAGCCGGATCACCTGTCGGAACGCCAGCACGATGCCGATCGCCAACACCGCCACGATCAGCGCGTTGAGCCCCGGATTGGCCAGGAACGCCGCCATCACCTGCTTGTACAGCACCACCGCGATCAGCGCGCACAGCACCAGGAAGACCAGCATCCGCACCAGGAAGATCCGCGGCGACGACAGCTTGGTGAGTTCGATCTCCATCGCCGAGCGGGAAGAGGGGCCAGATGCCATCGCGCGTTCGATCTCCGGTTTGCCGGAAGCGGCTGTTTCCACCAATATGGCACAGTGCGACGCGGAAGGAAGTCTCAGCAGAGGTTTTCCGCTACTGCTCGATCATGCAAGGCGCCGGGTCCGGCTGGTGAAACCGGACGTTCCGCGCGACCGTATGTCGACTGCGTGGCGCGGGGATGAATGGACAGCTGATGACGGTGTTGTATCTCGAAGCTCTGGTGGCGATCGCGTTGGCTCTCGGCGTGCTGATGGCGGGCGCCTGGGGCGTGCAGCAGAAGACCGGCAATTCCGGCTGGGTCGACACCATCTGGACGTTCTCGCTCGGCCTCACCGGGGCGGCCGCGGCGCTGTGGCCGGTCGGCGGCGCGGCGCCGAATGCCCGGCAATGGCTGGTCGCGGCGCTGGTGGTCGCCTGGTCGGTGCGGCTCGGCTCGCATATCGCGGCGCGCACCCGGCACATCACCGACGATCCGCGCTACGCCGCCTTCGCCAAGGACTGGGGCGCGGATGCGCCGACGAAGATGTTCGTGTTCCTGCAGCAGCAGGCCTACGGCTCGGTGCCGCTGGTGTTCGCGATCTTCGTCGCCGCCCGCGCGCCGGCCGGGGAGTTGCGGCTGCAGGACTGGCTCGGGCTCCTGATTCTCGCGGTCGGCATCGCCGGCGAGGGGCTGGCCGATTCGCAGCTCAAGGCGTTCCGCGACGATCCGGCCAACAAGGGCAAGGTCTGCGACGCCGGGCTGTGGCGCTGGTCGCGGCATCCGAACTACTTCTTCCAGTGGTTCGGCTGGCTGAGCTATCCGGTGATCGCCATCGCGTTCGCCGATCCGCTGTCCTATCCGTGGGGCTTTGCGGCGCTGCTGGCGCCATTGTTCATGTACTGGATCCTGGTCCACGTCACCGGCATTCCGCCGCTCGAAGAACAGATGCTCAAATCACGCGGCGAGCGCTATAAGGCGTATCAGGCGCGGACCAGCAAGTTCTTCCCGCTGCCGCCCGGAGGCTGAACCGGTCCATGAGCTTCGTATCTTCGATCATCGGCGTCGCCGAGCGCGTGCCGTTGCCGGACGCGGTGATCCGCGCCGGCATCAACCGGCTGTGCGCCCGTACCGCGGCAAAGCTGGCGCTGGGCAACGAGGCGGCCGACGCTGCTTTCGCCCGCGAAATGGCGTCGCGCGCGGTGGCCGAACACACCGACGCGGCGAACGCGCAGCACTATGAAGTGCCGGCCGCATTCTTCGGCAAGGTGCTGGGCCCGAACCGCAAGTACTCGTCCTGCTTCTACCGCGAGGCCGATACCACGCTGGCACAGGCCGAACAGGAAGCGCTGCGGATCACCATGGAGCACGCCGACCTGCGCGATGGCCAGTCGATCCTCGAACTCGGCTGCGGTTGGGGCTCGCTGTCGGTGGCGATGGCGCGGCATCTGCCCAGTTCGCGTATCGTCGCGGTGTCGAACTCGGCGTCGCAGCGGCACTACATCGAGACCGAGGCTGCGGCGCGCGGGTTGTTGAACTTGCGCGTCGTCACCTGCGACATGAACGCGTTTGAGCCGCATGAAAAGTTCGATCGCGTCGTCTCGGTCGAGATGTTCGAGCATATGATGAACTGGCGCAAGCTGCTCGGCTGGATTCGCGGCTGGCTCAATCCGGGCGGGCTGTTCTTCATGCACATCTTCACGCATCGCAGCGGCGCCTATCTGTTCGATCGCGCCGACCGCGCCGACTGGATCGCGCAGCATTTCTTCACCGGCGGCGTGATGCCGAGCCACAAGCTGATCCGGCAATACGCGGACCTGTTCACCATCGACGAGCAATGGCGCTGGAGCGGCCGGCACTATCAGCGGACCGCCGAGGACTGGCTGGCGAATTTCGACCGGCACGAGAGCGAGATCGAAACCATCCTGCGGCCGGTCTATGGTGACGACACCGCGCTGTGGATGCGGCGCTGGCGCTGGTTCTTCCTCGCCACGTCCGGCCTGTTCGGCTACGCCGACGGCGACGAATGGGGCGTCAGTCACTACCGGCTGAAGCCGGTCTAGGCGTGCGCCGCCATCCTGCGATGTTGTGACGCGACACGGCGCGGCGCGTGCTCACGAGCTGTTGAAGCGCAGCGGGGCGTTGCGAAACCGCGGAAAATCGATTAACAATCAACTAACTACATCATCTGTTAGATGCCGGACCGGGCCGTTGCGACGGCTCGGAATTGATCCGGCGCAATGCAGCCAAAGGTACTCGCGTCTAGGTTTCCGGCTCAACAACGGCAGGAGATTGTAGCGTGTATCTGGATTCGCTTGGTTCGCTTGTGTTGTTCCTGGCCTGTGCCGTCGCCCCCGCGTTGATCGCGTATCTGGTTCTCGACGACATTCGCCAGCGGGTATTCCGGCGTGCGCAATTGCAGCAACCGGAGCCCATCGCGCGGGCGGCGTCGGTGCCGATGCCGGCACGTCGGTCCGGTTGGTTCGCCTGGGCGAATAGCTGAGCTTCAATGAAGCGCGGTGCACCCGCCGCGACTGATCCGGGTGCAATTCATCAACCACGACAGTGAGGGTGAAGCCTTGACCATTGTTGCATTGATCGCCGCGATCTACGTGCTGGTCGGCCTGATCGGCCTCGTCGCGCTGGTGTATGGCGGACGCGAGATGGTGTCCGAGACGGCGCGCTGGAAGCGGTTCGACGAGGCGCATTACTGGGATGCCGCTGCCGAAGACTGGCGGCCTCACGAGCATCTCGCCGCGGGACAGACGCGCTGAAACAGCGCTTCCAGGACACCGTCCTGGTTCTGTTCGATCTGCCCTGTTCAAGATCTGCCGGCATCCACCGATCAGGTGGGTGCCGGTTTTTTATTCGGTGCGGTCAGGGGCGAACTCCAGGATGTCGCCGGGCTGGCAGTCGAGCGCCGCGCAGATCCGCTCCAGCGTATCGAAGCGGATGCCTTTGACCTTGCCGGATTTCAGCAGTGAGACGTTCTGCTCGGTGATACCGATGCGCTCGGCAAGTTCCTTGGAGCGCATCTTGCGCTTCGCCAGCATGACGTCGAGATTGACTACGATCGCCATCGACTACACGAAGCTCGCATTCTCGTCGGCCAGCCGCGTCGCCTCGCGCATCACCGCCGCAACCGCGATCAGCACCCCGCCGACGATCACCGAAACGTAGTCGTTGCTGGAGAAGGTCAGCACCAGCAGCCGCTGACCCGGGGGATTGCCGAGCGACAGCGCGAGTGCCAGAGCGGTGGCGGTGATCGGGCCGAGCGCGCCCTGCGCCAGGACCGCGATGCCGAAGCGCTGCAAATAGGTACCGGCCGTGGCGGTGAAGACTTGGCCGCGCGCGAATTCGCCGAACAGCGCCCGCACATTGATCAGCCCCCACAGCATCACCGCCACCGGCACGGCGATGATCACCGCCGCCAGCGCCTGATTGCCGGCGTCCAGCGGCAGCCGCGTGCCGATGTCGCCGAGCTTGGTCAGCAGCAGATTGCGGGTCCAGCTCGGCACCAGGAAGGCCGCCCCGATCAGCGCGACGATCAGCACGATGCCAACGGTCGTCACCCATTGCATCGCCCGTGACAGCCGCACCAGCTTGGCGGCCGCCGGACCAGCCAGTCCGGTCGAGGCGCCGGATCGTCGTGCTTGCATTGGAACGCTCCATCATCTATTTCGAGATGAAATTATCGTAAAACGATAATTTATCATCGTCAAGATAGGATGAGCGTCATGCGCTTCCCGGTTTCGCTTAAACTCGCCGCCGCCGCCCTGGTGCTCGGCGCCCTGACCGCGTGCAGCTCCGTGCCGGTGACCTCGATGGTCAAGCTGGCGCGGACCGATTTGTCGGCAACCGATCCGGCGGCTCTGCGCATCGCGGTGCGGTTGCCGCAGGGCCTGCGGCCGCGCCGCGTGACGCTGCGGGTCACCATCGCGGTCGGCGCCGACAAGCGCGAGCAGGCCTTCGTGCTGGCCGATCTCGACGACGCCGGCGAATTGCTGTCGCTGGCGGGCGAAGTGACGAACGACACTATGATCTACGCGTTCCGGATCGCGCCCGCAGACGTGCCGCGGCTGCTCGCCGTGCGCGACGAGATGGCGGCCCACAAGGCGAAGGGCGAGCGCGGCTCGCTCACCATCGACGTCGGCGCCGAAGCCTGCCGCCTCGGCGCACTGCCGGCCAAGACGCTGATCACCACGTATCTCAAAACCGAGCACGCCGGCGACTTCTTCCCGCTGACGCGCGACGTCGATCTGCGCAAGGACGTGCCGAAAGAGGCTGCGCCAGAGCGGATCCCGCTGTGCGGATGAAGCACCGGCGGCCTAACCTCTCCCCGCGCGCGGGGAGAAGGAGCAGGCCGTGCTGCTGAGCTTCTTCGATGCAGCCGCTCACTCTCCGTCATTGCGAGCGCAGCGAAGCAATCCAACGCCGAGCACGGGGCTGGATTGCTTCGTCGCTTCGCTCCTCGCAATGACGACGGAGCAGTCGCGGGAGGAAGTGCTACTCGCGGGGCTTAGTTTTTCGGACACGTAGGCGGCGTGTCGTCGGACCATTCGGGCGCGGCGAGGTCGAGGTCGTCGAGGCCGAGCAGGCCGATGGCGCGCAGTGCGATGTGGTCGATCATCTCGCTGATCGAGCGTGGCCGCTGATAGAACGCCGGCGAGATCGGCGCGACGATGCCGCCGATTTCGGTGACCTGCGCCATGTTGCGGAGATGGCCGAGATGCAGCGGCGTCTCGCGCAGCATCAGCACCAGCCGGCGGCGCTCCTTGAGTTGCACGTCGGCGGCGCGGACCAGCAGATTGTCGAGATTGCCGGTGGCGATCGCCGACAGCGTGCGGATCGAGCACGGCGCCACGATCATGCCGGTGGTGCGGAACGACCCCGAGGCGATACTGGCGCCGACGTCATTGAAGTCGTGATGGCGATCGACGATCTCGAGCGTGTGTTCGAGCGCCTTGGCGCCGACCTCGTAGGCGATGGTGCGCTCCGCCGCCGCCGACACCACGAGATGGATTTCGCAGTCGGTGGTCGCGAGCAGTTCGACGATCCGCAGGCCGACCGCGGCGCCGGACGCGCCGCTGATGCCGACGATGATGCGGCGCGGCGCGCTCATCGCAGCAGCCGGCGCGGCGCGGCGCTGGGTGTCGGCGCCGGGCTGAGGCCGAGGCTGGTCCACATCGCGTCGACCCGCGCGATCACGTCCTTGTCCATCTCCAGCACCTTGCCCCATTCGCGGTCAGTCTCGGTGCCGATCTTGTTGGTGGCGTCGATCCCCAGTTTGCCGCCGAGGCCGGATTTGGGCGAGGCGAAGTCGAGGTAGTCGATCGGCGTGTCGCTGATCGACACCATGTCGCGCGAGGTGTCGCTGCGCGTCGACACCGCCCACATCACGTCGGCCCATTCGCGGACGTCGACGTCGTCGTCGACGATGATCAGCAGCTTGGTGTAGCTGAACTGCGGCAGCATCGACCACAGCCCCATCATCAGCCGCCGCGCCTGGCCGGGGTAACGCTTCTTGATCGACGCCACCGCGATCCGGTACGAGCACGCTTCGGGCGGCAGCCACAGATCGACGATCTCCGGAAACTGCCGCCGCGCCACCGGCAGGAACACATCGTTGAACGCCTCGCCGAGCCGCGATGGTTCGTCCGGCGGCCGGCCGGTGTAGGTCGACAGATAGATCGGATTGCGCCGCATGGTGATCGCGGTGATCCGCATCACCGGAAATTCCTCAACCGCGTTGTAGTAGCCGGTGTGGTCGCCATACGGTCCCTCCGGCGCCGTCTCTGTCGGCGAGACAAAACCTTCCAGCACGATCTCGGCATCGGCCGGCACGCTCAGCGGGATCGACACGCACGAGGTCAGGCTCGGCCGCTCGCCGCTCAAGAGGCCGGCGAATTTGATCTCCGACACCGTCTCCGGCAGCGGCAGCACCGCGGAGAGGATCATCGACGGATCGGCGCCGATCGCGATCGCCACCGGCATCTCGCGGCCCTCGGCCTTCCATTGATGATGATGCTTGGCGCCGCCGCGATGCGCCAGCCAGCGCATGATCAGGCGATCCTTGCCGAGCACCTGCATCCGGTAGACGCCGACATTGTCGGTGCCGCCAGCGCCCGGGGCCGGCTTGGTGAACACCAGTCCCCAGGTGATCAGCGGCGCCGGTTCGCCCGGCCATGGAATCTGCACCGGCAGACGGCCGAGATCGACCGCGTCGCCGGTCAGCACCACGTCTTGCACCGATGCGGACTTGGCCGTCTTGGGCCGCATCGCGAGTGCCGCGCGCGCCATTGGCAGTTTGCTCAGCGCGTCGGTGAGGCTCTGCGGCGGCGCCGGCTCGCGCATTTCAGCGAGCGCCTCGCCGAGCCGCGACAGATTCTCCGGCAGGATGCCGAGCCCCCACGCCACGCGTTCGACGGTGCCGAACAGATTGACCAGGATCGGCATCTGCGACGGCGTGCCATCGGCCTTGATCGGATGTTCGATCAGCAGCGCCGGGCCGCCGGCGTGCAGCACGCGGCGATGAATTTCGGTGAGATCGTGGACCACCGACACCGGCTTGCGGATGCGGTGCAATTGCCCGCGGGATTCCAGATAGGCGGTGAAAGCGCGGAGGTCCGGGAAGGGCGGTTTGACGCGGCTGAGCATGGTGTCTCCGTGCGGACACCTTCTGGTCAGCACCTGTGATCGGAGCTGTCTTTGATCAGGCGCAAAGAAGTACCGGCGGGACCGTTTAAACGAAGTGTTCCTCATAAGGTGGCTCATGTCGGTATCCAATTCGCCCGTCTCCAGGATGCCCGCGCCGCTTGCCCTCGCAACGCGGGTCCTGCCGCTGTTGCCCCTGCAGGTGTTGCTCGGCATTTGCCTGCGGGAGATCCGCAGTCGGCATCCCCGCATCTTCGATCGTCTCGGCACCCACACCGGCAAGCGCTACGGCCTGGCACCGACCGATCTGCCGCTCGCCTTCGTGCTCGAGCCGCGGCGGATGAATCCGCGCGTCACCGTGGTGCGCACGCTGCCGTCGAACATCGACGCGCGCATAGCCGGCCCGCTGTCGGCGCTGATCGGCATGACCGACGGCAGCTACGACGGCGACGCGCTGTTCTTCTCGCGCGACATCGAGATCGACGGCGACATGGAAGCCGTAGTGGCGCTGCGCAACGCGATCGACGACTCGCGCGTCGATTTCCTCAAGGAGTCGGTGGCGTGGTTCGGCCCGCTGGCGGCGCCGATCGAACGAATTCTGCGCAGCCTCGTCGGCGCGCAGCCGAGCTATCGCGAAGAGATGGGCGTGGGAGGCGGGGGTTAGCCATGGAATTGATCTGTCCGGCCGGCACGCCCGCCGCGCTGCACGACGCCGTCGCGGCAGGCGCCGACGCGATCTATTGCGGCTTCAACGACGAGACCAATGCGCGCAACTTCCCAGGGCTGAATTTCAGCCGCCAGGAGATGCGCGAGTCGATCGCGCACGCGCATCGCTACGGCGTCACCGTGCTGGTGGCGATCAACACCTTCGCGCGCGCCGGCAATGTCGAGCTGTGGCAGCGCGCCGTCGACGACGCGGTAGAGGCCGAGGCCGACGCGCTGATCCTCGCCGATGTCGGCGTGATGGACTACTGCGCGCGGACGCATCCGCAGCAGCGCCTGCACGTCTCGGTGCAGGCCGCCGCCGCCAATGCCGATTCGATCAAGTTCTACATCGACTCTTTCAACGCCAAGCGCGTGGTGCTGCCGCGCGTGCTCAGCGTGCAGGAGATCGCGGCGATCACCAAAGAGGTGAACTGCGAGACCGAAGTGTTCATCTTCGGCGGGTTGTGCGTGATGGAGGAGGGGCGCTGCTCGCTGTCGTCCTACGCCACCGGCAAGTCGCCCAATATGGACGGCGTCTGCTCGCCGGCGGCGTCGATCCAGTATCGCGAGCACAACGGCGCGCTGGTGTCGCGGCTCGGCGAGTTCACCATCAATAAATTCGCCAAGGGCGAGGCAGCGGCCTATCCGACACTGTGCAAGGGCCGCTACCAGACCGACGAGGGCTGCGGTTATCTGTTCGAGGATCCGGCCTCGCTCGACGCCACCACGATGCTGCCGGACCTGCGCGCGGCGGGCGTCGCGGCGCTCAAGATCGAAGGCCGCCAGCGCGGCCGCGCCTATATCGAACGCGTGGTCAAGACCTTCAAGGACGTGCTCGGCGCGCTCGACGAAGGCCGGCCGCTGCCGGTCGATGCGCTGCGCGGCCTCAGCGAAGGCCAGTCGAACACCACCGGCGCCTACAAGAAGACCTGGCGCTGACTTTCGAACGCTGATCGCGTCCGGCCCACCGCGCCGGCGATCGACCTGACGATGCACAACGAGGCGACCCTCATGCAACTCACGCTCGGACCGGTGCTGTACAACTGGAAGCCCGAGGAGTGGCGCGACTTCTACTTCCGTATCGCCGATGAAGCGCCGGTCGACAATGTGGTGGTCGGCGAGGTGGTGTGCTCGAAGCGCTCGCCGTTCCTCGATCCGCATATTCCCGCCGTCGTCGAACGCCTCGCGGCGGCCGGCAAGAACGTGCTGATGGGCTCGCTGACGCTGATGTCGCTGCCACGCGAGCGCAAGGCGATGGCCGAACTCGCGGGCGACGACAGCTTCCCGATGGAAGTCAACGATCTCACCTGCCTCGGCATGCTCGGCGGCAGGCCGCACGCGATCGGCCCGTTCGTCAACATCTACAACGAAGCGACCGCCGGTTACTTCGCCACGCGCGGTGCGACTCGGATCTGCCTGCCGCCGGAATTGCCGCTGTCGGCGATCCGCGCCATCGCGCGCTCGCAGCCGGAGGTGACGTTCGAAGTGTTCGCGTTCGGCCGCGTGCCGCTGGCGATCTCGGCGCGCTGCTATCACGCCCGGCTCAACAAGCTGTCCAAGGACAATTGCAAATTCGTCTGCGAGCAGGACCCCGACGGGCTTGCGGTCACCACGCTCGACGACGAGCCGTTTCTGGCGATGAACGGCGTGCAGACGCTGTCCTACACCTGCGCCAGCCTGCTCGGCGACATCGACAAGCTGAAGGATGCCGGCGCCCGCAGCCTGCGGCTGTCACCGCAGCAATGCGACATGGTGGCGGTGGCCAAGCTGTTCCGAGACGTCATCGACGGCAAGGTCAGCGCAGCCGACGGCGCGCAGAAGCTGGAGCAGCTCTACCCGCTGCGCAAATCCAACGGCTTTTTGTTCTCCAAGCCGGGCGCGGCGTTCATCACCGACTCGGGCGACGTGCGACGGATCGTGCCGGCGGCGTAGCAACACGTCCTGGGCGAGACGCCGTCCACAGCATCGCCCCGCCCACCGCCGTCATCCTCCGCGAAAGCGGAGGATCCAGTACGCCCGTGCGCTGATCGTTTAAGCGATGCCCTGCAATACTGGGGCGCCGCCTTCGCGGGCGATGACGGCTTGGGGTGCTGAGCCACGCCGTATCCATCGCTGGCTGCCGTCATGCGCGGGCTTGACCCGTGCATCCATCGCGCGCGAGCGCGCGTTGATGGATTCGCACGATGGGGACCGACAGCCGTCGCAACCACGTAGTTCTACGAGGCCAATCCTTCACCGATCCTCAATCGTTCGTATTGCATTTGATAAGCATCATTCCAAGCACAAGCCGGATCCGATGCGCCTTACCCTCAAATTCTCGCTGATCGCCATTGTGTCGCTGCTGCTGCTGATCGTGGCGGTCCAGGGCGTCATCGCCATCGTCAAGATCCAGACCGTCAATGCCAAGACGGAAGACATCGCCGGCAATTGGCTGCCGTCGGTCAAGGGCCTCGGTCAGATCAAATACGCCGTCACCCGGGTGCGGCTGAGCGCTTTCCGCGTTGGTATGGCGGAGCCGCAGATGCGCGCCCGGTTCCAGACCACGATGGACGAGCGGGTCGCGCAGCTCGATGCCTTGGTGAAGCAGTATGTGCCGCTGATCAGCAGCGCCGAAGAAAAGAATATCTGGGCGGACTTCAGCGCCAAGTGGGCGGCGTATCTGCAAGAGCAGAAGAAGGTCGTCGACGGCGGTGCCGCGAATTTCCTCAACGATGACGACGCGCGGTCCCGTCCCTTGTTCGAGGCGGCACTCAAAGCGCTCGACACCGACGTCGATCTGAACAACAAGGGCGCCGCCGCGGCGACGGCTGCCGCCCAGGCCGGCTTCAACGAGGCCTGGTACCTGATGGTCGTCGTCAGCAGCGTCGCGGTTGCGATCGGCGTTGCGGCGATCCTGTTCGTGATCTTCTGGGTCGCCCGCGGCCTGACGGGCCTCGACGGCGCGCTCGGCCGGATGGCGGGCGGTCAGCTAGACATCGTGATCCCGGGCGCCGGCCGCGGCGACGAAATCGGCGACATGGCCCGCAACGTCACGCGAATCCGCGAAAACGCCGAGCAGAAGGCGCGCGAGGAAGCCGAGGCGAAGGCGCGCCAGGAGCATTTCGCAGCCGAGCAGCGCAAAAAGGAGCTGCTGGCGCTGGCGGACAATTTTGAAGGCGCCGTCGGCGAGATCATCGAGACCGTATCGTCTGCCGCCACCGAACTGGAAGCCTCGGCCGGCACGCTGACCACCACCGCCGATCGCTCGCTGCAGATCGCTACCGAAGTCACAGCGGCGTCCGACGAAGCCTCGGCCAACGTGCAGTCGGTGGCCTCGGCCACCGAGGAGATGGCGTCGTCGATCACCGAGATCAGCCGTCAGGTCCAGGCTTCGGCGCAGATCGCCGGCGCCGCGGTGGCTCAGGCGGAGAAGACCAACTCGCAGATCGGGCAGCTGGCAGCGGCCGCGAACCGGATCGGCGCCGTGATCGAACTGATCAACAACATCGCCGGCCAGACCAACCTGCTGGCCCTCAACGCCACGATCGAAGCGGCCCGCGCCGGCGAGGCCGGCCGCGGCTTCGCGGTGGTGGCTTCCGAGGTGAAGGCCCTGGCCGAGCAGACCGCAAAGGCGACCGGCGAGATCAGCCAGCAGATCAGCGGCATGCAGGCAGCGACCGGCGAGTCGGTCAACGCCATCAAGGAAATCAGCCTGACGATCAGCCAGATGTCGGAGATCGCCTCGACCATCGCTTCGGCGGTCGAGGAGCAGGGCGCCGCGACGCAGGAGATCTCCCGCAACGTCCAGCAGGCCGCGATGGGCACCCAGCGGGTGTCGTCGAACGTCTCCGACGTGCAGCGCGGCGCCGGCGAAACCGGCTCGGCGTCGAGCCAGGTGCTGTCGGCGGCGAAGTCGCTGTCGCGCGACAGCAATCTCTTGAAGCAGCAGGTCGGCAAGTTCCTGAACACGATCCGGGCGGCCTGAGCCGTCCGGTTGCGCTCGCAGGCGGCTTCAGCGGCCGCCGGGGGTCAGGTCAGCGGCTTCAGGATCCGCACCAGCGTGCCGTGGATCACTTCGTTGCCGGCGACGATATCGCCGGTCTTGAGCGGATCGCCGCCATTGATGTCGCCGACGGTGCCGCCAGCTTCGCGGATCATCACGATGCCGGCCGCGATGTCCCACGGCGACAAATTGCGCTCCCAGAAGCCGTCGAATCGGCCGGCCGCGACGGCGGCGAGATCGAGCGAGGCGGTGCCGAACCGGCGCAGGCCGGCGACCTTAGGCTGCAGCGCCAGCATCTCGCGCTGGTTCTGGGCGAAGTCGCCGCGGCCGAGATGCGGCAGGCCACAGCCGATCACGCAGTCGTGGAGCTGGTTGCGATTGGCGACGCGCAGGCGGGTGTCGTTGAGGAACGCGCCCTTGCCGCGCTCGGCGACGTACAGCTCTTCGTTGGCCGGATTGTAGATCACGCCGGCGATCGGCGTGTCGTCGCGCACCAGGCCGATCGAAATGGCGAAGTGCGGGATGCCGTGCAGGAAGTTGGTGGTGCCGTCGAGCGGATCGACGATCCAGGTGTGGCTCTTGTCGCTGCCTTCGCGGGTGCCGCCTTCCTCGCCGATGAAGCCATAGCCGGGCCGGGCCTTGGCGAGGTCGTCGTACAGCATTTCCTCGGCGCGCTTGTCGGCGAGCGACACGAAGTTCGCCGGCCCCTTCAGCGACACCTGCAGGTTCTCGACCTCGCCGAAATCGCGCTTGAGGCTGCGGCCGGCGCGGCGCGCCGCCTTGACCATGACGTTGATGAGAGCGGAAGGGATCATGGCGGTCTCGAAACGACCTGCGGCAGGTCTGACAGAGGGATTTGCGGGGGATGACGGGCCGAAGGGGTGCCCTGCGCGGGCCGCGCCGTCAAGCCTCGATGACAGGCCGGCTCAGGCGCGGCGGCGCCCGATCATTTGGCGCCGAGCCATTTGCGGGCGGCGTCCTGCGCCTTGGCGCGGTCTTCGGCGCTGAGCTGGGCCTGGGCTTCGTCGAGCATCAGGTCGCCCTTGCCGGAGGTCTTGGCCACTAGGTGCCATTTGATGGCCTCGACCGGATCGCGCGTCGCGCCCTGGCCGCTCAGCAGCACGTGGGCGAGGCGGTTCTGGGCGATCGGATTGTTGGCCTGCGCGGCCTTGCGCAGCAGCGCCACCGCGGCGACCTCGTTCTTCGGTGTCCCGGTGCCGTTATAGAGCGCGATGGCGTATTCGACCTCTGCGGCGACGTTGCCGGCGACCGAGGCGGCCTGCAGCAGCCGCACCGACTGCTCGACGTTCTTCTCGACCCCGGTGCCCTCCTTGTAGAAGGTCGCGAGCGCGTATTGCGCCTCGGGATTGCCGGCGTCGGCCGCCACTCGCAGCAGCTCGGCGGCGCGCTTGACGTCCTGCGGGAAGGTCTGGCCGTCGAGATACAGCAGCGCCAGATTATACGCCGCCTTGGGCTCGCCGAGCTTGGCCGACGAGGCCAGCCATTTGGCGGCTTCCTCGCGATTGGCAGGCCCGCCGCCGCGGCC
>NZ_LJIC01000115.1 GCF_001295845.1 Rhodopseudomonas sp. AAP120
CCCTTGCGGGGAGGGTCGGCCGAGCGAAGCGGAGGCCGGGGTGGGGGTCCCCGAGCTCAGCGCTTGGGGTTTACCCCCACCCGACCGGCCTTACGGCCGGCCACCCTCCCCGCAAGGGGGAGGGATACTTGGCTCGTGTCCACGTGCGATCCCTAGATCGCGCCACTAACCGGGCGGTTGGACGTTTACCCTCGCTTCGCGCGGTCCTTTTCGTTCTGCGCCTTGATCGAAGCCTTGGCGGTCTCCCAATCCTCGTTGCTCCAGTCGCGGAGCTGATAGAAGTTGCCGCCCATCGCCAGGCCCTGGGCGCCGTCCATGGCGATGGTTTCGCCGTTGATCCAGTCGCAGCCGCCGGAGATCAGAAAGACGGCGACGTTCTGCAGCTCTTCCATGGTTCCAACGCGGCCCATCGGATTCATTTTGATGGTACGGGCGCCGGCTTCATCGCCCGGCTTGATGCGCTTGCTCATGCCCTCGGTCGGAATTTCGCCGGGCGCAATGGTGTTGAGGCGGATGCCATAGCGGCCCCATTCGGTGGCCAGCGACATCGTCATGGCATGGATCGCCGATTTGCTCATCGCCGAGGGCACCACATAGGGGCTGCCGTTGCGCACCCAGGTGGTGGTGATCGACAGCACGTTGCCGCGATGGCCGCCTTCGATCCAGCGTCGGCCGACCGCGTGCGTCACATAGAAGGTGCCGTGCATCACGATGTTGGCGACGGCGTCGAAGCCGCGGGGCGACAGCTCTTCCGTCCGCGAGATGAAATTTCCGGCCGCATTGTTGATCAGGTCGGTGAGCGGGCCGGTCGCCCAGATCGTCTCGATCATGTGGTCGACCGCGGCGGCGTCGCGAATGTCGACGCCGTACGTCATCACCTTGCCGCCGAACTGATCCATCAGTTCGGTCGCGGTCTCGTCGCACACGCCCTTGCGGCGGCCGCAGATATGCACTTCGGCGCCGAGTTGGAGGAAGCGCGCCGCCATCGCCTTGCCGAGGCCGGTGCCTCCGCCGGTGACCAGAATGCGACGACCTGCGAGAAGCTTATCGGTGAACATGTCAGATGCCCGGAAAAGTGGAAGGTCTCTGTTGATTAAGCGATTGACTAAATTCGGACAACGCTTTTTTGTAGCGCCGCATTCGCTCACAATCACAACAGAGGAAACCGCCCCATGAATGATCGCGTATCGGTATCGCTGACGAACGGCGTTGCCGACGTCCGGCTGGTGCGGGCCGACAAGATGAATGCGCTCGATGCCGCGATGTTCGAGGCGCTGGTGGCGACGACCGAACGTCTCGCCAAGGACAAGAGCGTGCGCGTCGTGGTGCTGTCCGGTGAGGGTAAGGCGTTCTGTGCCGGCCTCGATATGGGGCGTTTTGCCGCGATGAAGGAGAATGGTGGTAACGGAATTCCGGGAGGCGAATTTCGCGATCTCACCAAGCGCACGCACGGCCAGGCGAATGCGGCGCAGCAGGCGGTGTGGGGCTGGCGGATGCTGCCGGTGCCGGTGATTGCTGCAGTGCACGGCGTGGCGTTCGGCGGCGGCTGTCAGCTCGCGCTCGGCGCCGACATCCGGCTGATGGCGCCCGACGCGCGGATGTCGATCATGGAAATCAAATGGGGCCTGGTGCCCGACATGGCCGGCACGCCGATCCTGGCGACGCTGCTGCGCGACGACGTGTTGCGCGAGCTGACCTACACCGGCCGCATCGTCGGCGCGCAGGAGGCGGTGAGCCTCGGCCTCGCTACCAAGGTTGTCGACGATCCGCGCGCGGCCGCGCTGGAGATGGCGCGCGAGATCGCCGGCAAGAATCCGGATGCGATCCGCGCCGCCAAGCGGATGATGAACGCGCTGTCGGTCGATCCCGGCCCGGCGCTGCTGGCCGAAAGCGTCGAACAGCAGAAGCTGATCGGCTCGCCCAACCAGACCGAAGCGGTCCGCGCCAACCTGGAAAAGCGCGCGCCGAATTTCGCGGACTAGGTCCGAACAAACACCGCCTCGTCATTGCGAGGAGGCGAAGCCGACGAAGCAATCCACAAGCCGCGTGCTCGGCGCCTCTGGATTGCTTCGCTTCGCTCGCAATGACGGGGATAGACCCGTGTTCCCAGCTCATGGTTCGAGACGCATCGCTGCGCGATGCTCCTCACCGTGAGGCATCAACGGTGCGTCGCACCGATACCGACACTAAGAAGCGGACAATTCAACCATGACTGACACCCAACTCCTCCACGGCATCCTGTCCGGCGAGCGGCACCGCAGTTTCGACGAGGTCAATGCGCGTGCGGCGCGGATGGCGGGCGGGCTGCAGGCGCTCGGCGTCAAGCCGGGCGACTGCGTCTGCGTGCTGATGCGCAACGACGTGGCGTTTCTCGAAGCCGCCTATGCGGTGATGACGGTCGGCGCCTACATGGTGCCGGTGAATTGGCATTTCAAACAGGACGAACTCGCCTACGTGCTCGGTGACACCGGCACGCGCGTGCTGATCGGCCACGCCGACCTGCTGCACGAAGCGGCCTCGGTGCTGCCTGCCGGCGTCACAATGCTGAGCGTGGCGACGCCAGCGGAGATTCTGGCCAACTACAAGGTTGCACCGGAGCATCGCGTGGCACCGGCGGCCGCAATCGATGTTGAGGGCTGGCTGGTGCAGCAGAAGCCGTATGACGGTCCGGCACTGCCGCAGCCGCAGAACATGATCTACACCTCGGGTACCACCGGCCATCCCAAGGGCGTCAAGCGCTTCGCGCCGACCTCGGAGCAGGCCAAGAACGCCGAGGCGATGCGGGCGATGATTTACGGGCTGAAGCCCGGCGCGCGTGTGTTGTGTCCGGGCCCGCTGTATCACTCGGCGCCGAACGCGTTCGGCATCCGCGCCGGTCGGCTCGGCGGCCTGTTGGTGCTGATGCCGCGGTTCGAGCCGGAGACGCTGCTGCAACTGATCGAGCGCCATCGCATCGACACCGTGTTCATGGTGCCGACGATGTTCATCCGGCTGATGAAGCTGCCGGAGGAGGTGCGCAAGAAGTACGACGTCTCGTCGCTGCGCCATGTCATCCACGCCGCGGCGCCGTGCCCGGCCGACGTCAAGCGCGCGATGATCGAGTGGTGGGGGCCGGTGATCTATGAGTTCTACGGCTCGACCGAGTCCGGCGCGGTGACCTTCGCCAGCTCCGAGGACGCGCTGAAGAAACCCGGCACCGTCGGCAAGATCGCGCCGGGCGCCGAGATCAAGTTCATCGACGACGACGGCAAGGAACTGCCGCAAGGCGAAATCGGCGAGATCTTCTCGCGGATCGCCGGCAATCCGGACTTCACCTACCACAACAAGCCGGAGAAGCGCGCCGAGATCGATCGCGACGGCTTCATCACCTCGGGCGACGTCGGCTACATCGACGCCGACGGCTACGTGTTCATCTGCGACCGCAAGCGCGACATGGTGATCTCCGGCGGCGTCAACATCTATCCGGCCGAGATCGAAGCCGCGATCCACGCCATCCCCGGCGTGCACGACTGCGCGGTGTTCGGCATTCCGGATGCGGAGTTCGGCGAGTCGCTGATGGCGATGCTCGAGCCGCAGCCGGGCGTAACGCTGGAGGAAGCCTACATCCGCGACCAGCTCAAGCACGCGCTGGCCGGCTACAAGGTGCCCAAGCACATCCAGATCATGACCGAACTGCCGCGCGAAGACTCCGGCAAGATCTTCAAACGCCGCCTGCGCGATCCGTATTGGGCGAAGGCGGGGCGGACGATCTGAGGGGCGGCTTTTGCCGCTGATGGCAACACAAACCTCTCCGTCATTGCGAGGAGCGAAGCGACGAAGCAATCCAGCTCAGTGCACCGGGCTGGATTGCTTCGCTTCGCTCGCAATGACGGACTTCATTAAGAAGTACTTCGTCATGGCCGGGACAAGCCCGGGCATGACGGGTGGGTGAGGCCGCTGAGTGATTTCGCACGTTTGCTGCGCGTCGAGTACTTAGTCGGTAGTCCTCCATCATTCCTTCCGCAACGCCTCGATCATCGCCGTCACCGCCTTGCTCGCGGTGTGCTCCCTGTGGCGCAGCAGAGTGAACGCGCGGCCCGGGAGGTCGAGGCGGACGCGGTGCAGGGTGCCGGCGGCGAGCGAGGGGGCGGCGACGAGGTCGGAGATCGCGGTGGCGCAGTCGGATTGCTCGACCGCGGCGCGGAGCGCCTCGTTGGAGGGCAGCTCGAGCCGGATGTCCAGATCGGCGAGCGCGATATCGAAGCGCTTCAGCGCGGCTTCGAACAGCGCACGGGTTCCCGAGCCGCGCTCGCGCAGCACCCAGCCCGTCGAGGTGAGCTTGCTTGCAGCGATCCGCGACTGCGTCGCCCAGGGGTGACGCGATCCGACCACGATCGCCAGCGTGTCGCCGCCGATGCGCGTCGCGCTCAGCGCCGGATCGTCGACTTCGCCTTCGACCACGCCGACATCGGCGCGGCCGTCGTGCACGGCGTCGGCCACCTGCTCGGTATTGGCGATCGACACCTGCAAGGCGACGCCCGGATAGCTCTGCTGAAACGTCAGCAGGCGCGGCGGCAGCCAATAATTGCCGACCGTCTGGCTTGCCGCGAGTGATAAGGCGCCGCGCTTCAGCCCGGCGAGATCGTCCAGCGCCTGCGCGGCTGCCTTGGCGCGGCTCACCACCGCGCGGGCTTCGCCGAGGAAATCACGTCCGGCCTCGGTCAACACGATGCCGCGTCCGACGCGGTCGAACAGCTTGACGTCGTAACGCGCTTCCAGCGCGGCGATCGCCGCGCTGGTGGCCGATTGCGTCAGGTTGAGCTCGCCGGCCGCGCGGGTCATATGTTGCTGCTCGGCGACCGCGATGAAGATGCGGAGTTGCTCCAGTGTCATCCGTGCCATCCTGTAAGCTTGATCAGGGCCAGCGAGAAGCTGGCGACGAACAGCGCGGCGGCCAGGCCGAGCAGGGCCGGGCGCAGCCCGCGCGCCGCCAGCTTGCGCAAATCGGTTTCCAGCCCCATCGCCGCCAGCGCCATCGCCAGTAGGAAGGTGGTGAGCGCGACGATCTCACTCTTCACGCCGCTTGGGATCGCCACGACATGATTTACGCCGATCATCGCGACGAAGCCGAGCACGAACCACGGCATCGGCGGGGCGGCATGGCCCGCGCTGTCCGCTGGGTGGCGGAGGCCGATGCTAGTCAGCATGCCGAGGCCGATCACCAGCGGTGCCAGCATGGCGACGCGCGACAGCTTGGCGATGGTGCCGAACTCGCCAGCCTTCGGCCCCGCCTGGAACGCCGCCGCGACCACCTGGGCGATCTCGTGGATCGAGGCGCCGGTCCAAAGTCCGAAGCTGCGGGCGTCGAGGCCGAGCGGGCCGGCGAGCAGCGGCAGCGCGATCATCGCGGCCGAGCCGAACACCGTGACACAGGCGACGCCGTAGGCGACGTCCTCGTCGTCGGCGCGGGTGACGGTGTTGGTGGCGATGATCGCCGACGCGCCGCAGATCGAGGTGCCGGCGGCGATCAACTCCGCGAGCTTTCGGTCGACGCCGAGCCGGCGGCCGAGCCAGACCGTGAAGCTGAAGGTGGCGAGCAGCGTTGCGGCGATGATCGCCAGCCCTTCACCGCCGACTTCGATCAGCTGATCGGTGGTGAGCTGCAGGCCGAGCAGGACGATGGCGAAGCGCAGCACGCGGCGCAGACTGACCTTGACGCCCGGCAGCGCCCAGGCCGGTGTGCCGATCAGGTTATGGCCCACGATGCCGATCACGATCGCCAGCAGCATCGGGCTGAGGTTGGCAGCGCCCGGCAGCGCATGCAGCCCGGTCGCCGCTGCTGCGATCCCGGCGGTGAGCAGCAGGCCCGGCGCGATGGCGGTGACGTGGCGGACAAAATGGGCTGGGCGGTGATGATCAGCATGGGCGTTCACGGGCGTGGTCATGGCGCGTCTCCTGTGGTCCGGGCATTCCGCGCCAGCTTTATTCATCAATCAAACGTATTGATTTTATCAATTCAACAAGAGAAGGCGATTATTCGTTTGCGCGACGATCCGCGCTGGAACCTGGACCGCCGACCGCTGTTGCTCCCGAACGGCTCGCCGATGCCGCGGCTGCAGGCCGCACGGGGTGGAGCGGCTCGCGGACTGCGCAACCTCCGCCGGCCGCGCGGGTGTGGTAGGATCGTCATCGCCTCGATCTGTCTGTCGACCGCGAGCCGTGAGGCCAGCTTCAGGAGCTTCGATCATGACCGGCGTCGATTACGAACAACCCCCCGCACGCACATGGCATTCCGGGTTCGGCGGCTTTCTGCTGCGGGACTGGCCCTATGTGCTGATGCTGCTGCTGTCGCTCGGTGGCGTCGCCTACACCAGCTTCAATCCGACCGGTCTCTACTGGGTGCTGATCACGCCGCTGTTCGGGCTGATCTGTGTGATCGCGCGTTGGCCACACGTGGTCGGCCGCGACGAGCACATCCATCTGGTGATTTCACAGGCGCTGCATTGGGCGGCCGTATTGGTGACGATGCAGCTGATGTCGCTGCAGGTGCTGCGCAACGTCACCGGCGTGGCGTCGGCGCTCAGCGTTCTGACGCTGCTGGCGCTCGGCACCTTCAGCGCCGGCCTGCACATCCGGTCGTGGAAGGTCAGCGTCGTCGGCTTCCTGCTTGGTCTCAGCGTGCCCGCCGCGGCGCTGCTGCAGCAGTCCGCGTTGCTGATCGTGCTGGTGGTTGCGGTACTGATCGCAATCGCCGTGCCGTTCGTCTGGATGCGTGCGCGGTCGCCGGTGGGACCGGAGCATCCGCTTTACGAAGCACCGACGCGAACCGAATCCGCGCCCATGACCGCGACCCCCACGGCGCCGGTAGCACAGACCACGCTGTTCGAGCCGCCGCTGTTCGATCCGCCTGGGACGACGCCCGCGCCGCGGCCGTCGCTGCACGACCCGGTGCTGCCGCCGAAGCCGGCCGCGCCGCCGACCGTCGACACCGCGGAGCCGGGACCCGTGATCGATCCGGTGTTGCCGGAGACGACAGTCCCCGAGCCGCCGCGCGATCCGGCTGCATCGACGGCGGACGACGGCGAGCCGAAATCCGATAACGTTCGTCCGCTGTTCGGCGGCCGCTGACGGCTGGGTGAACAGCCCGCCCGCGGGTTGATCTTGCGTGCGGCGCACAATCCGTCAGGATGGACATCGCAAGCCTGGAGTGCGCGATGTCCATCACCCTGCCGTCCGAGCCCGACACGTTGCCGAACCGCGCCGATGACGGCGCGCTGACCGACGAGGAGATCCGGCTTCGCAACGACATCCGGCTGCTCGGCCGGATCCTCGGCGACACCGTGCGCGACCAGGAGGGCGCCGCAGTGTTCGATCTGGTCGAACTGATCCGCCAGACCTCGATTCGCTTCCATCGCGACGAAGACAAGACCGCGCGGCGCGAGCTTGAGGCCATCCTCGACGGCATGTCGGCTTCGGACACGGTGAAGATCGTCCGCGCCTTCAGCTACTTCTCTCATCTCGCCAATATCGCTGAGGACCAGACCAACATCCGCCAGATGCGCGCCGGTTCGACCGCCGGCTCGGCGCCGCGTGCCGGCATGCTGGCCAAGACACTGAAGCATGCGCGCGAGGAGGGGATTGGCGCCCGCGAGCTACGCGACTTCTTCAAGACCGCGCTGGTCAGCCCGGTGCTCACCGCGCACCCGACCGAGGTGCGGCGCAAGAGCACGATGGACCGCGAGATGGAGATCGCCGCGCTGCTCGATCAGCGCGACCGCGTCCAGCTCACCGCCGACGAATGGGCGCAGAACGAGGAGCAGCTGCGCCGCGCCGTGCTGACGCTGTGGAAGACCAATTTGCTGCGCCGGACCAAGCTCAACGTGCTCGACGAGGTCACCAACGGCCTGTCGTTCTACGACTACACCTTCCTGTCCGAAGTGCCGCGGCTGTATGGCGCGCTGGAGGACCAGCTCGCCACCGAGGACGGCAGCAGCGAGGAGCTGGCGAGCTTCCTGCGGATGGGCAGCTGGATCGGCGGCGACCGCGACGGCAATCCCTTCGTCACGGCGGAGGTGCTGCAGGGCACGCTGCGGCTGCACAGCGCACGGGTGCTGCGTTATTATCTCGACGAGTTGCACGAGCTCGGCTCGGAGCTGTCGCTGGCGTCGCATCTGGCGCCAATCAGCGACGAAGTTCGAACCCTCGCTGAGCGCTCGCCCGATCACTCGCCGCATCGCCGTTACGAGCCGTACCGGCTC
>NZ_LJIC01000116.1 GCF_001295845.1 Rhodopseudomonas sp. AAP120
CGACCATCAACAGCGGGCTGGTGTGGCGGGTCTATTCCGACCGGCCGGACGAGAGCGGCGTGGTCAAGCTGGTCCGCGAGGATCACGGCCCCACCCCGAACATCGTGCTGCCGCCCGGCAATTACGTCGTGCACGTTGCGCATGGCCTGGTCAGCGCGGTGCGACCGGTCGCGCTGAAGGCGGATACCGACCGCGAGGCGTTCATCCTGCCGGCCGGCGGGTTGCGGATCGAAGGCCGCGTCGGCGGCACGCGCATCCCGCAGAACCAGATCTCGTTTTCGATCTACAAAGGCAGCCAGTTCGAGAACACCCAGCGCGCCCCGCTGGTGCCGAACGCCGCCGCCGGCGACGTCGTGCTGGTGCCGGAAGGCACGTACTACATCGTCTCCAACTACGGCGACGCCAATTCGGTGGTGCGCTCGGACATCCGCGTCACCGCCGGCAAGCTGACCGACGTCACCGTCACTCACCGCGCCGCGGTGATCACGCTGAAGCTGGTGTCCGAGAAGGGCGGCGAAGCGCTCGCCAACACCGCGTGGTCGGTGCTGACGCCGGGCGGCGACGTCGTCAAGGAATCGATCGGCGCGTTCCCACGTGTGATCCTGTCCGAAGGCGAGTACCGCGCCATCGCCAAGAACGAAGGCAAGATGTTCGAGCGCGGCTTCAACGTCGTCAACGGCGTCGACGGCGAGATCGAAGTGCTGGCCCGCTGAAGTCGGGCGGCGGTGACGCGGCTATCATCGGCGACGTCTCTGCGTGCGATGGCAGGTGGATGGTAATCGCTTCAAGTTTGCGGCGATTTTTCTCTGTGGTGATCGTCACATTCCCTAACGGGAACTAACCATCACGAGACATAAATCCTTCATAATCAAGCCTTTCGCGCCGGGGTACCGCGGCGTTTACATCGTCTTAATCAGGAATACGTCGACTGCTCCCGAGTGATTGGGCGCGGGGACGCGACAGGTGACGGCCAGACACAATCGGGAGACGCTGACGACTCAGCTCTCTGCCGATCTCGCAATTCTGCAGCGGAAATGGTACGCGGCGGTCCAGCCCGGACAGTCGCTGCCGAGCTATGAGGAGGTGATGCTCGGCAGTCTCGGCCGGCTCGCCGACCAGATGGCGTTGCTGCAGCTCACCGGCGGCACGCCCGGCGTCTCGCGGACCGGCCGCTATGTGCAGCAGTGGCTCGGCGACGACCGCTGGGACATTCCGCTCGAAGCGCTGTCGCCGGATTGCGCCACCGCGCTGGTGCAGACCGCGATGAGCGCGTTGCAGAACCAGCGGCCTTATCTCGGCACGGCGCATGTCGTGCGCGACGGCATCGTGCAAAAGTACGTGCTGCTGGCGCTGCCGACCGCCTCGCGCTGGGGCAACACGCTGATCGGCGTTTACATCAACGAGGACGGCTTCCGCTACAATCTGCTCGACGCGATCTTCTCGTCGACCGACGACGGCATCGTCTCGCTCGCGGCGATCCGCGGGTCCGACGAGCGGCCGTTCGACTTCCAGATCGTGCATCTCAACGACGGCGCCTCCGAGCTGCTCGGCGAGTCGCCGTCGGCGCTGCAATGGAGCCGGCTGTCGGCCGGCAAGCATCTGCTGTGCGACCCCGGCGTGGTCGCGCGGCTGCTGGCGCTGGTCGACAATGGCGGCCAGGACACCATCACGATCGACACCGACGACCGCAATCTCAGCCTCGGCGCCAACGGCTTCGGCGACATCGTCTCGCTGACGATTTCCGACATCACCTCGCTGAAGAAGCGCGAGGAGTCGTTCCGCCTGCTGTTCGACGGCAATCCGATGCCGATGTGGGTGTTCGACTCGGCCACCACCGAATTCCTCAGCGTCAACGACGCGGCCGTGCAGCACTACGGTTACGACCGCGAGACCTTCCTGCGGATGACGCTGCGCGAAATCTGGCCGCGCGAGGAATGGGCCGCGCACAGCCGCGCGCTGCTCAACATCGGCGACAGCTACCAGTCCGAGGGCAACTGGCGGCACATCAAGGCCGACGGCAGCGCCATCGAGGTGCTGACCTTCGGCCGCCGCGTGGTGTTCGACGGCCGCGACGGGTTTCTCGTCGCGGTGGTGGACATCACCGAGCGGCGCAAGGCCGAGGCGAAGATCGCCCACATGGCGCATCACGACGGCCTGACCAATCTGCCCAACCGCGCGCTGTATCAGGAGCGGCTGCAGCAGGCGCTCGATCAGGCGCGCGACGGCGGCGCCCGCGTCGCGGTGATGTGCCTCGACCTCGATCTGTTCAAGAACGTCAACGACTCGTTCGGTCATCCGATGGGCGACCGGCTGCTGCGCTGCGTCGCCGAGCGGCTGCGCGGCGCGGTCGGCGGCGGCGATCTGGTGGCCCGGCTCGGCGGCGACGAATTCGCGCTGGTGCTGAGTCAGTTCGCGTCGCCCAACGAGGCCAGCGATTTCGCCGGGCGGCTGATCGAGATCGTCAGCGCGCCGTACGACATGGACGGGCTCGAAGTGGTGATCGGCGCCTCGATCGGCATCGCGATGGCGCCCGGCGACGGTGACGAGTGCGAGGCGCTGCTGCGCAACGCCGACATGGCGCTGTATCGCGCCAAGGCGGCGGGCGGCGGCTGCCATCATTTCTTCGAGAAGGAGATGGACCGCCAGGCGCAGATCCGCCGCGACATGGAGATCGATCTGCGTCACGCCTTCGCGCATGGCGAGTTCGAGCTGCACTACCAGCCGCTGATCGACCTCGCCCAGGACCGGGTCGGCGGCTTCGAGACGCTGCTGCGCTGGCGGCATCCCGAGCGCGGCATGATCTCGCCGGCGGACTTCATCCCGGTCGCCGAAGATATCGGCCTGATCGTCGGGCTCGGGGAGTGGGTGCTGCGCCAGGCCTGCATGGAAGCGGCGGGCTGGCCGGACGACGTCAAGGTCGCGGTCAATCTGTCGCCGGTGCAGTTCCGCAGCCGCAATCTGGTGCAGGTGGTGATCTCGGCGCTGGCGCAGTCGGGGCTGCCGCCGCGCCGGCTCGAGCTGGAAATCACCGAGTCGCTGTTTCTGGCCGACAGCGAGGCGAATCTCGCCACGCTGCATCAGCTCCGCGCGCTCGGCGTCCGGATCTCGATGGACGATTTCGGCACCGGCTATTCGTCGCTCAGCTACTTGCGCAGCTTCCCGTTCGACAAGATCAAGATCGATCGCTCCTTCGTGCGCGACGTCACCGAGCGTCCGGACTGCCTCGCCATCGTCCGCGCCATCGCCGGTCTCGGCCGCAGCCTGGATATCACCACGCTGGCCGAAGGCGTCGAAACCATCGAGCAACTCGACGCACTGCGCGCCGAAGGCTGCCACGAAGTGCAAGGCTTCCTGTTCAGCCCGGCGCGGCCGGCCGCGGAGATTGCAGGACTGCTCGCAAGATTCGGCCACGCCGCGTCGAAGGCGGCTTAGAGGGCAAGGGCGCGTCCACACCCTTCACCGTCATGCGCGGGCTTGACCCGCGCATCCATCGCACGCGAGCGCGCCGAAATGACTCTTAGCGAATTTGCCAAGAGGATGGATTGCCGGGTCAAGCCCGGCAATGACGCTTCGATGAGTTAGCAGGGCTCGGTTCGTTGCGGATGCCGTGCGCCGAGCGCCTCAGAACCGCGTCACCACCTCCGCCAGCGCCGGGCGCGGGCGGTCGTCGTTTGGACGCGTTCGGGTGCCGATGTGGATGAAGCCGGCGAGCTTCTCGTGCGCCGCGAGGCCGAGGCCGGTGAGCACGTCGCGGTCGTAGGCGATCCAGCCGCTGAGCCAATTGGCGCCGTAGCCGAGCGCACTCGCGGCGGCGACGATGTTCATGCAGCTCGCGCCCGCCGACAATTCCTGCTCCCATTCCGGCACCTTGGGATGCGGCTTCGGCGAACTCACCACTGCGATGACCAGCGGCGCTTCGGACAGCCGTCCCTGTTCGGTGGCGATCTCGGCGGCAGTCGCCTCCGGATGCTTGCGGGCGAACACTTCGGCGATCACGGCGCCGCCGCGCGCACGCGCGTCGCCCTCGAACACGATGAAGCGCCACGGCGCGAGCTTGCCGTGATCCGGCACCCGCGCGCCGATCGTCAGGATGGTGTCGAGCTCGTCGGGCGAGGGGCCCGGCCCGGTCATCTCGCGCGGCTTCACCGAGCGGCGGGTTTGAAGGAAGGAAATGACGTCCGGCATGGGCTTCTCCGGCGATCGGGCGATCGCTTGGTGTGATGATTGCGGCTCGTTCTAGCAAAGAACACGCGCCCGAGCGACCGCTGCGCGCCATATCAGAGAGCTTCCAACAAATCGCGACGCGGCCTCACCGATCGTGCGCGCCGTCAGAAATGCCTGCGGCACAATGATTTCCTAAGTTTAATGCAACGCGAGCGGCGGTGTTGCCGTTGTCGGAACGAACTCGACATCGCGAGTTCTGCCGACCGATCACCGGAAGTGGATGACCGCGTTCGACATCTACTTTGAGGAGAAATGATCATGCTTCGTGTCAAGACAACGCTCATCGCCGCCGCGCTCGCCACCACCGCCCTGTGCGGCGCCGTCTATGCGGCCGACCACCAGACCTCGCCCGACCAGGCTGCGGCACAGGACTTCTCCAAGCTGTCGAAGGACGGCTTCAACGCCTTCCAGGACATTCGCGAAGCGCGGCTGGCGCTGTTCAACGGCAAGCCGGACGCGGCGCGCAAGGACGTCAACAAGGCGATGGAGTCGCTCGAGAAGAGCAAGACCGACGACTCGGTTTTCATCAAGGCCGAGGCCGACCTGAAGCAGCCGGCGCAATCCGCCGCCTCCAACCAGCCGCCGGCGAACCAGAGCACGGCTTCGACCACGCCGGTGAAGTGGCTGCCGATCAACGGCACCATCACGGTGCAGGAGGATTACTCCGCGGTACCCGCCAAGGCCGCGGCGCTGAAGACCGCCAATTCGCAGCTCAAGGCCGGCAAGCAGAAGGACGCGCTCGAGACGCTGAAGATGAACGACGTCAATGTCGCGGTCGCGCTCGAAGTCGCGCCGCTGGATGCCACCCTGAAGGGCGTCGATCAGGCGTCCAAGTTGCTCGACACCGGCAAGTACTACGAAGCCAACGGCGCGCTGATGCAGGTCGAGAACGGCATCCGCTACTCGGTGGTCGACATGCAGGACAAGGCGCCGCATACGGCGGCCAATACCTCGCCTTCGGACAGCAAGGCGGCGGCCACCACCGGCCAGGCCACGACTGGTCAGGTGACGACGGCCAAGCCGTCAACGCCCAGCTCGGCCAGCCCATCGACGGGCACGCCGCCGGCGTCCACTTCGCCGAGCCACTGACGGATCGCCGCGGAAGCAACGGACGTCTCCCGCCGTTGCTTCCGGCGGCCCCGGCAGGCGG
>NZ_LJIC01000117.1 GCF_001295845.1 Rhodopseudomonas sp. AAP120
CCCGATAGGTGCGCCGCCAGGTGATCGCCTCGCGCCGGGCGGCGACGATCGCCCTCACCCGCTTGGCGAGCGGGTCGTTCGGATAGGCGGCGAGGAAATCACCATAGGCCTGCAGCGTGTCGCGATCGAGCGCGGCCGCATAGGCCTCCTGCGCGCCGAAATCGCGGATCGGCTTGGAGCGCAGCGTCTGGTCGACCGCGGCCATCGGCGGCGCATCGGGTGCGCGATCGAAGAACATGAAATTGGAGTCGATCGTGCGCGTATCCCACGGCAGCTGCGCACCCTTGGTCGTCTCGTTGACGCGCAGCCGGACCCGATCGAACAGCTGGGGCAGTGTCAGACCGCCGGTGCGGATCATCTCGGCCAGCGCCTGCGCATAGACGCCGTAGGCGCCGCGCTCGTCCGGCGCGACCGTGCCGGGTGCGGCGTTGAAGGCAATCAGCATCTTCGGATTCGGCTCGACCATCGCCAGGCCCGAGGCGATCGAACCGGGCGGCACGAACGGCTGCTCACGCGCCAGATCCAGCACCACGATGCTCGTCTTCAGCGGCAGCGAGGCGAGCTGGCGCATGTAGTCGCCGATCCGCAGTCCCTCGATCGGAATGTCCGTGTCGCGAGATATTCGGGAGTCGACCGGGATGAAGTAATTCTCGCCGGCATACTGCACGCCGTAGCCGGCGAGATAGATCGCCGCGACGGTGTCGGGCCCGGCATCCTCGGCCTTCTTCATGAAGTCGCGGAAGGCGCCGCGCAGCGTGTCGCCGTCGAGGTCGCGGGCGCCGCTGACGTCGAAACCGGCGGCCTGCAGGGTCTGGGCGATCAGGCCGCCGTCATTGGCGGCGGTGGAGAGCGGCGCCTTGGCGTAGGCGGCATTGCCGATCACCAGCGCGATGCGCTTTTCCTGCTGCTGGGCAAAGGCGCCGTCCGAGACGGCGATCAGCAGAACGACGAAGGCTGAAAAGACAGACAGAAGCGGAGTGAGACGCATGATCGTGACCTGATGCATGAGCGCCATCCGCACCTGCGGATCGCCACCGCGCGTAGTTCAGCGCGCCGCCATCTGAATGTCACTTGAACAAAACGCGACGTGAACAAGGCAAGCCGATACTGCGCTGCGCCCGGCCGGCGGATGCGTCCGCTACGAGTCGGCGGCTACAGCGCCTGCACGTCGACGACGCCGGATACCGCCTTGATGGCGCCGGCAATTTGCGGCGAGACCTTGTAGCGGCCCGGCAGCTTCATCTCGACCTCGGTCTCGAGGTCGAGCATCAGCACCAGTGAGACATCGCCCTCGCCGCTGGAGCGCCCCTGCGCCGGACTCGACGGCGCGGCGCCTTCCAGGCGCTTGGCGACCGAATCGAGGAATTTGGTATCGCGCAGGAAGATTCGCAGGCCCTTCTGCGCCTTGGCGGCAGCGGCATCGAGCGGCTCGGCGTGCAGCACGCGGGCGCGGACGTCTTCGCCCTGCAGCTCGGCGCCGAGTTGCAGCAGCACCGCGGCGCCGGGCTCCAGCACGTCGCGATATTGCGCCAGACCTTCCGAGAACAGCACCGCCTCGAAATGCCCGGTCGGATCGGACAGGCCCATGATGCCCATCTTGTTGCCGGTCTTGGTGCGCCGCTCCATCCGCGACACCACCGTGGCGGCGACCTTGCCGGCGGTGGCGCCGGACTTCACCGCCTTGCAGAAATCCGTCCAGGACTGCACCCGCAACCGCTTCAGCGCCGTGGTGTAGTCGTCGAGCGGATGACCCGACAGGAAGAAGCCGATCGCGTCGTATTCGCGGCGCAGCCGCTCCGACGGCAGCCAGGCTTCGATCTGCGGCATCACGATCGCGGGCGCGTCCGGCAGGCTGCCGAACATATCGTTCTGGCCGCTGGTCGCCGCTTCATTGGCGCGCTGACACGCCGCGATGATCGCATCAGCCGCGGCGAACACGCGGGCACGGTTGGGATCGAGGCAATCGAACGCGCCGGCGGCGGCGAGACATTCGACCACGCGCTTGTTGATCGCGCGCGGGCTGACACGCGCGGCGAAGTCGGCCAGCGAGGCGAACGGCTTGTCGCCCCGTGCCTCGACGATCTGCTGCACCGCCTGCATGCCGACGCCCTTGAGGCCGGCAAGCGCGTAGTAGATGGTGTTCTCGCCGACCTCGAAGGTCGCGCCGGACCGGTTCACGGAAGGCGCCTCGACCTTGATGCCGAGCCGCTGCGCCTCGGCGCGGAATTCCGACAGCTTGTCGGTGTTGTTGATTTCCAGCGTCATCGACGCGGCGAGGAATTCGACCGGGTAATGCGCCTTCATGTAGGCGGTGTGATACGACACCAGCGCATAGGCGGCCGCGTGGCTCTTGTTGAAGCCGTAGTCGGCGAACTTGGCGAGCAGGTCGAAGATGGTGTCGGCGGCGTCCTTGGCCACACCATTCTTGACCGCGCCATCGACGAAGATCGCGCGCTGCTTGTCCATCTCGGCGCGGATCTTCTTGCCCATGGCGCGGCGCAGCAGGTCGGCGTCGCCGAGCGAGTAGCCGGCCATCACCTGGGCGATCTGCATCACCTGCTCTTGGTAGATGATGACGCCGAACGTCTCCTTGAGGATCGGCTCCAGCATCGGATGCAGATATTCCGGCTCCTCGTCGCCGTGCTTGCGGGCGCAATAGGTCGGGATGTTGGCCATCGGGCCCGGGCGATACAGCGCCACCAGCGCGATGATGTCCTCGAACCGGTCCGGCCGCATGTCGACCAGCGCGCGCCGCATGCCCGCGCTTTCCACCTGGAACACGCCGACGACGTCGCCGCGCGCCAGCATCTGGTAGCTCGGCGCGTCGTCGATCGGCAACGTCGGCAGATCGACATGGATGTCGCGCTGCTTCAGCAGCTTCACCGCGACGTCGAGCACCGTCAGCGTCTTCAGGCCGAGGAAGTCGAACTTGACCAGGCCCGCCGGCTCCACCCACTTCATGTTGAACTGGGTGACCGGCATGTCGGATTTCGGATCTCGATACATCGGCACGAGATCGCTGAGCGGCCGGTCGCCGATCACGATGCCGGCGGCGTGGGTCGACGCGTGGCGGGTCAGGCCCTCGAGCTTCTGCGCGATGTCGAAGGCGCGCGCCACCACCGGGTCTTCGTCGCGGAACGCCTGCAGCTTCGGCTCGCCCTCGATCGCCTGCTTCAGCGAGATCGGCGCGGCCGGGTTCTGCGGCACCAGCTTGGTCAGCTTGTCGACCTGCCCGTACGGCATCTGCAGCACGCGGCCGACGTCGCGCAGCACGCCGCGCGCCTGCAACGTTCCGAAGGTGATGATCTGCGCCACCTGATCGCGGCCATAGCGCTGCTGCACGTAGTCGATCACTTCGCCGCGGCGGTCCTGGCAGAAGTCGATGTCGAAGTCCGGCATCGACACGCGTTCCGGATTGAGGAAGCGCTCGAACAGCAGACCGAACCGGATCGGATCGAGGTCGGTGATGGTCAGCGAATACGCCACCAGCGAGCCGGCGCCCGAACCGCGGCCCGGGCCGACCGGGATGCCGTGCGCCTTCGCCCATTTGATGAAGTCCGACACGATCAGGAAGTAGCCGGCGTATTTCATGCGGGTGATGACGTCGAGCTCGAACGCCAGCCGCTTGCGATAGTCCTCCTCGGTCGTATTCGGCGACAGGCCGTGGACGCGCAGCCGCATCTCGAGGCCCTGCTCGGCCTGACGGCGCAGTTCGGCGGCCTCGGCGGCGGCGGCCTCCTCGGCGTTGCTGACGTCGGCGCCGACGGTGAACAGCGGCAGGATCGGCTTGCGGGTCAGCGGCCGGTAGGCGCAGCGCTGGGCAATCTCGACCGTCGAGGCCAGCGCCTCCGGCAGATCGGCGAACAGCACCGCCATCTCGGCGCGGGTCTTGAAGCGATGATCGGGCGTGAACTGGACGCGGTCGGCCTCGGCAATCAGCTTACCGGAGGCGATACACAGCAGCGCGTCGTGCGCCTCGAAATCGTCGGTGGTGGCGAAATGCGGCTCGTTGGTCGCGACCAGCGGCACGCCAAGGTCGTAAGCCAGATCGATCAGCCCGGCTTCGGCACGGCGCTCAGAATCGGTGTTGTGGCGTTGCAGCTCGACATAGAGCCGGTCGCCGAACGCCTGCGCCAGCCGCTCGCAGCGCTGCCGCGCCAGCGCCGGATCGGACAGCATCGCCAGCGAGATCGGCCCGTCCGGGCCGCCGGTCAGCGCGATGACGTCCTCGGTCTCGCCGTCCAGCCAGTCGAACTTGATGTGCGGCGCCTGATTGACCGGCGTCTCCAGGAAGGCGCGCGAATTCAGCCGCATCAGGCTGCGATAGCCGCGCTCGCGCGTCGCCAGCAGCACGATCCGCGACGGCAGCGCCAGCGCCGAATTGCGCGAGGTCGGATCCTGGTCGCCGAAATCGATGCCGAGTTCGAGGCCGACGATCGGCTGGATGCCGCTGCCGGAGAGCTTGTCGGAGAATTCCAGCGCGCCGAACATGTTGTCGGTGTCGGTCAGCGCCAGCGCCGGCTGGTGGTCCGCCTTGGCGAGCTCGGCCAGCTTGGCGATCTTCATCGAGCCTTTCAGCAGCGAATAGGCCGAATGGACGTGAAGATGGACGAATCCGGCTTGGCTCATCGCGCGGCGGCTCTCGATCACAGGGACGGCGGTCCGGGACGGCCGTCTCGTATGGCTGGGGTGAAGGTGCTGGGCCGGCGTGCGCAGCACTGCCGACTCGGCCTCAATGGTGACCCCGTGGGTGCGGCCATGCAAGCCGCCTCGCCGGCCTTGTCCCCGCTATTGCCTCGCCGCGCGGCGCGGGGTCTTGCGCTGCGGCCTCAGAGCTGCGGCAGCACCTGCGCCCACACCGCGACCATCGAGATGAACAGCGCAATCGACGTCAGCGCCGCAGCTTCCTGGATGAAAATCTTCAGCATCGTCCGCCTCCCTCTGACCTTGTGAACATATGCAGAACATAGTTCTTCTTTTGTTCTGGAGTCAAGGAAGCCGATACCGGCCACGGCCGAAGGCCTAACAAGTCGTAAACAGGCAAGGCTTGTCCCCGTTTCCCACCGATTGACGGGAACGCGCGCGCAGCGCACGGGTTGGCCGCAATGGCGGCCGGCCGCCCTCGCCCTGCTCGCCTCACCCACTGGAGACGACGATGCTTATCCGTTCCGCGGTTCTGCTGGCCGGCCTGGCCCTGCCGCTCGCCTGGCCGTCGATGGCCACGGCGCAGCCTTACGACAACTACCCGGTCTGCCTGCGGGTCTATGGCCCGGTGCGGTTCGACGAATGCCGCTACGTCTCGATCGAGCAATGCCGGCCGTCCGCGACGGGCATCGCCGGCCAGTGCGTCACGAACCCGTGGTATCAGCCACCGAGCACCCCGGCGCGGCGCGCACGCGGTCGCTGAGCGCGCCGTCACGCGCGCTCAGCCTCAGGCTCCGGACAGTCCGACCGCACCGCCCCTACTGACTGGCCAGCGCCGCCTCGATCGCCGGGGCGAACGAGCGGTCGACGATGTCTTCGGCCTTCAGCGAGCGATTGATCAGGCCGTTGCGGAAGTACAGGTCGATCGTCTGCTGCTCGCCCGCCACTACGGCATCATCGACGGCCGTGATCCTGATCTTGGCGCGGCTCAGCCAGTTCAGCGGCACCGCGGGCGGGATGCCCATCAGCTTGCCCCAGGTGTCCGCATAGGCGGCCACGTTACTCAACGACCAGGCCCGCGCCCGCGACAGCCGCTGCACGAAATCCTGCAGCTCGGCCCGCTTGCCGGCGATCGCATCGGGACGTGCGACCTGGAAACTGAGGCCCGGCGTCAGGCCTTCGGCCGTGATCACCCGGCGCGAGCCGAACAGCACCTCCTCCTGGCTGACATAGGGCTCCCAGGTCGACCATGCGTCGACCGCGCCCTGGCTGTAGGCGATCTTGGCGTCGGACGGCGCCAGGAACACCAGCTGGACATCCTTCGGCGAGAGCCCCTTCGCTTCCAGCGCGGCCAGCACCAGCTGGTGACCGATCGAACCGCGACCGGTCGCGATCTTCTTGCCCTTGAGATCGTCGAAGCTGCGGATCGGCGACTCCTTCGGCACCAGGACGGCCAAGCCTTCCTGTGTGGAGCGGATCGCCGCGATCGCCTTGACCGGGACGTTGGCGGCTGCCGCAAAGGTGAACGGCGCGTCGCCGACCAGCCCGGTATCGAGCGCGCCGGCGCCGAGCGCTTCCAAGAGCGGCGCCGCGGCGGGAAACTCCCGCCACTCGATCTTGTAGGGAACGTCCT
>NZ_LJIC01000118.1 GCF_001295845.1 Rhodopseudomonas sp. AAP120
CTCGGCGACCCGCGACACGGCTTCGCTGCGTCCGCCGGCGGTGGCCAGCATCGGCTCTTCCTCGCGCACCACGCTGACGCGGGAGGTCGACACCACGTCCATGCCACGGCCGTGACGGGCGACGATGCGGTTGAGCTCGGCCAGCGCCTCGATCTGGTCGACGATCACCTTGCGCATCTGCGCAGTGCTCTCGGCGGCCTCCTGCGGGATTTCGAGCACGCCGCGGCGCAGCTCCTCGCGGGTCGATTCCAGCTCCTCGTGCATCTCGGCGGCCATCTGCTTGATGCCCTGGACGATCGCGGAGAAGCGGTCGGCGGACTGCTTGAACAGCGCGTCGGCCTGCTGGGTGCCCTGCTGATAGACCTGCTGCATCGCCTCGGTGGTGAGCAGGCGCTCGTGCTCGGCGGCGGCACGCACCGCCTCGAACTGCTGGGTGATGGTGGTCGAGCCGGCACCGGCGGTCTCGGCGACGACCCGCGCGATGTCGCGGGCGCGCTCCTCGGCCGCCGCCAGGGATTCGTCGAGCAGGCCGGTGAACCGGCCGAGCCGCTGGTCGAGATCGGCGGTGCGCAGGTCGATGGTGGTGACCAGCGATTCCAGCGCCTCCTTGCGGTCGTTGACCGAGCTCGACGCGCTGACGTTGCTCTGCTGCACCAGTTCGGCGGCTTCCGCCAGCGCGCGGCCATGGGCCTCGAACTGTTCGGACAGCGCGCTGAGATCGGCGAGCGCCCGCGAGGTCTTGCCGTGGAAGCCGGTGAGCTGGTCTTCCAGGCCCTGCGTCGCGGCGGTGCTGCGGGCGTTGACGTCGTTCATGGTGGCGACGAAGTCGGCGACGCGGGTGACGAGCGCGCGCTCCAGCGAGTTGAGGTTCTCGTGGGCGCCGGTGAGCACTTCCTGCAGCAGGATGTTGCCCTCACGCAGCCGCTCGAACAGCGCGACGGTGTCGCTGCGCAGGATCTTGCTGGTCTCCTGCATTTCGGTGACGGCCGCGACCGACACCTGACGCGACTGGTCGATCGCCGAGCGCGACGCCAGTTCGAGATCCTTGAGCGACTTGTTGATCGCGCCGGTGGCGAGATCGCCGGCGCCGGTGATCGAGCGCGCGACGTCGGTGCCGTTGGTGACGATCGAGTGCGAGAACGCCTTGCCGCGGGTCTCGATCGCGTTGAGCGCGTCGGTGGTGACGCGGTCGATATCGATGGTGAGCTGGCTGGTCTTGCCGGAGAGGGCCTCGACCAGCACGCCGCGCTTGCTGTCCATGATCTGCGACAGGCGGTCGGCCTGCTGCTGGACGTAGCTGACGATCTCGTCGCTCTTGGCCGTGATGGTCGAGCCGAAGCTGCCGCTGGCGGCGAACACCGAGCGTTCGATCTCCGCGGTGGTCGACTTGATCTTCGACGAGACCTCGTTGGACACCGCCACCAGGGCGGTCTGGGCCGCGGCCGCGCTGACCTGGATGTTGTCGGTGGTGTTGCTGGTGACGCCGGCGAGGGTGCGCTCGATGTCGGCGGAGATCGCCTTGATTTGGGTGGCGGCCTCCGACGAGCTGGTGGTGAGCGTCGACTGCACCTCGCGGGCGCTGCCGAGGATGGTCGAAGCCGCGGCGGCGCTGACCGTGGTCAGCGTGCGCTCGACATCGATCGCCAGCGACTTGACGTGGTTGGCGGCTTCCTCGGACGCGGTCATCAGCGAGGTCTGCGCTTCGCGCGCTCCGGTGACGATCGAGTCGGCCGAGGTCCGGCCGGCGCTGATCAGGCTGCGTTCGACTTCGGCGGCGAGCGACCGCACCTGATCCGACGCCGAGGTCGACGACGCGGCCAGCGTGGCCTGCAGGTCGCGGGCGCTGGCCAGGATCGCGCCGGCGGTGGCGCTGCCGGCGGCGGTGAGCGTGCGCTCGACGTCGCCGGTGAGCGACTTCACCTGGTTGGTGGCGTCGGTCGACGTCGTCAGCAGGGTCTGCTGCGCTTCGCGGGCGCCGGACAGCAGCGTCTCGACGGTGGCGCTGCCGGCCGCCGTCAGGCGGCGCTCGATGTCGCTGGCGAGCGACACCACCTGGGTGGACGCCTCGGACGAGGCCGAGACCAGCGCGGTCTGGGCTTCGCGGGCGCCGGCCACGATCGCGCCGGCGGTCGAGGTGCCGGCATCCGACAGCGTGCGCTGGACGTCGTCGCTGAGCGACTTGACGCGCTCGGCGGCTTCCTGCGAGGCGGCCAGCAGCGTGGTCTGGGCGGCGCGGGCGCCGCTCAGCACCGACTCCGCGGTGGCGTTGCCGGCGGCGTACAGCGTGCGCTCGATATCGGTCGACAGCGAGCGGATCTGGCCGGTGACTTCGGTCGAGGCGGAGACCAGCGTGGTCTGCGCTTCGCGGGCGCTCGCCAGCACCGAGGCCGCCGTCTGGTCGCCGGCGCCGATCAGGGTGCGCTCGATATCGGCGGACAGCGAGCGGATCTGGCTGGCGACGTCGGTCGAGGACGACACCAGCGTCGCCTGGGCGTCGCGGGCGCTGTTGAGCACGGCGCTGGAGGCGGTGCTGCCGACTTCGGAGAGGGTGCGCTGGATCTCGGCGCTGAGCGCCTTGACCTCGCTGGTGACGTCGGCCGAGCTCGACACCAGCGTGGTCTGCGCCTCGCGGGCGCCGGCCAGCAGCGATGCGGCGGTCGACGTACCGGCGACCGAGAGGGTGCGCTCGATGTCGGCCGACAGCGACCGCAGCTGCGCCAGCGTATCGCCGGAGGCGGCGGCCAGCTTCGACTGCGCTTCGGTCGCGCTCGCCACCACCGAGCTGGCGGCATTGGTGCCGACAGCGGTGAGGGCGCGCTCGATCTCCGACGAGGTGAGCTGCAGCTGGGCGCCGACTTCGGTCGACACCGACAGCATCGCGTCCTTGGCGTCGCGGGCGCCGCTCTGGATCGTCTCGGTGGTGTTGATGGCGAGATTGGTGAGCGAGCGCTCGGCGTCGGAGACATGCGACTTGATGCCGAGCGACAGTTCTTCGGCGCGCGCCATCAGCAGGTCGCTGGCTTCGCGGCCGGTGTGCTCGAAGCGGCCGGCGACGGCTTCGACGCGGGAGCCGAGCAGATCCTCGAACTGCGACACGCGCAGGTCGATGTCGGTCAGCACGGTGCCGACGCGGCCTTCGAGGCCGTCGTGGATGTCCTGGAAGCGGGCGCTGACGGTCGCGGCCAAATTGTTGCTGCGGCTGTCGATGGTCTCGGTGACGTTGGCGATGCGCTCGTCGATCGCGCCGATCGCCTGGGCGGTGCCGTCGGTCAGCGAGTGGGTGAGGTGGGTCAGCCGCGAGTCGATCGACTCGATCGCCTGCACGGCGCCGGCGATCAGCGTGTCGGCGAGCTTCTCGACACGGCTGTCGATCAGGGCCACCGCGTTGTCGGCGCCGCTCGACACCGTCGTCGACAGCTGGCTGAAGCGGTCGTCGATCAGTTCGACGGCGTGGCTGGCGCCGCTTTCCATCGTGGTCGACAGCTGCGTGATGCGGTCGTCGATCAGGCCGATCGCCTGGCTGGAGCCGTTGGTCAGCGTCTCGGACAGCTGTGCGATGCGGCTGTCGATGCTCTCGGTGACCGCCTGGGTGCGCGACGAGAAGTTCTCGTCGAGCGACTTCAGATGGCTGCCGACGCTGTCGTCGAACGCCTTGATCTTGCTGTCCAGCGAGCCGTCGAGGCTGCCGACGCGGCTGTCGAACACGTTCTCGAAATGCGACAGGCGCTGGTCGAGCGTGGCGCTGAGTTCGCCGCCGCGCGAGGTGACGCGCTCGTCGAAATTGTCGACATAGGCCTTCAGCGTGCCCGCGATGTCCTCGGTGCGCTGACCCATGCGCTCGACGATCTCGCCGCCGTAGGTCTTCACGGTGCGGTCGAATTCGGAGATGTGGCGGGTGATCAGCGCGCCCAGCGTGCCCGAGTCGCGGGCGAACTTCTCGGCGAGTTCGGAGCCCTGCTGCTTCACCAGGTCGTCGAACGCGCTCATCTGCAGGCTGAGCGTGTCGTGCGCGTTTTCGGTCTGGCTCACCACCTTGGCGACCAGGGTGTTGACGGTGACGTCGAGCGCCTCGCTGGCCTTGTCGCCGCTGGTCAGGATCTGGTCGGCGAGGCGGTTGCCGGCCTCGTCGATCTTGCTGACGAGATCGCCGCTACGCAGCTCGAGTTCGAGCAGCAGCGAGTCTGAGGAGTTCTTCAGCGAGTCGTGGACCTGCTCGGTGCGCTCCGAGATGCCGTCGACGATGCTGGACGAGCGCTGCTCGAATTCGCCGGTGATGCGGTCGAGCCGCTCGTTGAGCATTTCGTGGACGCGGTCGGCGAGCTCGACGAATTCGTCGTGCACATGGCCGGTCTTGAAGTTCAGGCTGGCGGTCAGCCGCTCGCTGGCTTCGAGCACCGCACGGGTGGTCTCGCCGCTGGCTTCCTCGAGGCGGTCGAGCAGGTCGCCGCCGCGCTCGCCGAGCGCCAGGATCATGTTGTCGCCGGCATGGCCGAGCGCACTGGTGATGTGGGCGCCGCGCTCTTCCAGCGCGCTGGTGATGCTCTTGGCGACTTCGTCGACGCGCGAGGCGATCGCGTCGGAGATCAGCGCGATGTCGTGGCGCAAGTCGATCTGCACGCCGGAAATGGCGCTACGCACCTGCTCGGCCTGGCCGACCAGATTGTCGCGCTGATGCGCGATGTCCTGCAGCAGGGCGCGGATACGGACTTCGTTGTCGGAGTAAGCGCGCTCCAGCGCGGCGACTTCGTTGGCCACCAGGGTTTCGAGTTCGCCGGCGCGCGCGATCGCGCGCTCGACGCCGTCGCCCATCGCGGCGACTTCGCGGCGGATCGCCTGGCCCACGGTGACGACGGAATCGCTCGCGGCGATCTCGGGCTCGGAGAAGCGGATCGCGACCTGCGCCATCGACTGCGCGATCATGCGCAGTTCCTGGCCGCGCCAGGTCAGGCTGGCGAGGAAGTAGAACAGCATCACCGGCGCGAGGAACAGCGCGACGAGGCCGGCCAGCGCCAAGGTGCCGCCGGCGCCCTGGCCGAGCATCGCCTGCAGCGAGGGCAGGAAGCTGAAGGTCAGCACCAGGCCGCCGAACACCCAGACGCCGGCGAAGATCGACGCGAGGGTGTAGACGTTGCGGGCGGGGCGGCCCTTCTGCAGCGCCTGCAGCAGCTGGCCGATGGTCTCGCGGTCGTCATTGGCCGGCCGCTGGGCGAAGCGGCGGTCGTCGGCCTGTTCGAAACTGGGACGATCGGTGGTGATGCGCGGTTCGGGCGCACCATCGTTGAAGGCGGGCGGCGGCGTCAGCGCGGCGGAGGTCTCGTCGCGCGCAGCGGCCTCGGCGTCGGTCCCGGCGGGCGCGTCGCTGATATTCAGGGCTTCCTGAATTGCGGACAGTGCCACTTCGGTCGGATCTTTGATCTTCTTGGGATTATTCGCCATGTGACCTACGCCCTCGTTCTACGCACCGGGGGACGCTGCGCGCGTTTCAGCCGCAGCCTGCCAGCCGGTTGGGTGCCCAGCCGGCGCGATCGAACCCCCTCGACGCCGGACTTTTGTCCACCACTTCCGCAAACATCCTATTGGCTCGGTGCTTCGAATGAAATGGCCGACGTTAAGACATTCTTAATCATCGTTAACGGGATTGGCCGCTAAGCCCTTTTGCGGTCGCCGAAATCCGCCGTGGCCCGGGAAACGGCAGCAAATTACCGACAAAATGGCCTCAAACTTGCGAGGCTGTCCCATAATGATCCGTTAACCAATCCTGTGCTTCGATCCGGAAAACTGTGGCCGGCCCTGTGGAGGGCGGCCCATGGAGGCATCTGTGTCGCTGCAGGTTGAACGGGTGGAGTGGATGGCGTCGCCGCCTCTGGTGCCGGATTTCGCGATCGACGAGGCGCATCTGCGGCGCATGACGCTGGGCGACCGCGCGCTGGAGCGCGAGGTGCTGACGATGTTCTCGGCCCAGGCGGCGAGCCTGGTGGCGCTGCTGTCGTCGTGGCCGGCGGATGCGGCGGCGCTGGCGCACACGCTGAAGGGCTCGGCCCGGGCGATCGGCGCATTCGCGGTGGCCGATGCGGCGGCCGAACTGGAAGACGCGCTGCGGCGGGGAGGCGACGCCGCCGACCTGCTGGCGATGCTGGACGCCGCCGTCGATCATGCGCGCGTGGCGATCGGAGACCTGCTGGAACGCTGAGCGGCTTCGCGGCACTGCACCACGTCCGCAGGCCGGTTCTGGCGCGCGGTTGCGGCGAATGGCCGATCCGGCGGCGCCGGTTTTTGCCCGCCGCGACGCTGGCGGAAACGCCATCGACCCGCTATAGGACAGCCCGTCATCCTTTCCCTGTCAGAACCTTGTAGAGCGTCCGACGAGCAATCATGGCCAAGATTCACTTTGTTGATCACTCCGGAGAGACCCGCACGGTCGACGTCGAGAACGGCGCGACGGTGATGGAAGCGGCGATCCGTAACGCCATCCCCGGCATCGAGGCCGAATGCGGCGGCGCCTGCGCCTGCGCGACCTGCCACGTCTATGTCGACGAAGCCTGGCGCGAGAAGGTCGGCGGTCCGTCGCCGATGGAAGAAGACATGCTCGACTTCGGCTACGACGTGCGGCCGAACTCGCGGCTGTCGTGCCAGATCAAGGTCTCCGACGAACTCGACGGCCTCGTCGTCTCGACCCCGGACCGCCAGGCCTGAGCTCGCTCGGACGGACCGGTCGGACTGACTGGGATGTCGGCCTGAGGGCGCTGTGTCGCTTGATTGAAACGATCCGACCTTTCCGCAGGCACTGAATCCTGATCCTGAGGAGCCCGGCGAAGCCGGGCGTCTCGAAGGATGGGGCGACGCATTCTCGATGGCCCATGGTTCGAGACGGCGCTGCGCGCCTCCTCACCATGAGGTTGTGCGTGTGGCGGGAGTTAGTGATCTTCCGCTCTGAAATCCAAGAAAAGCAGAGCTGCTCTAGTCCTGCTCCTGCGCGTAACCGCGCCGCCACCATGGCTTCAACTTCTCGATCAGTTCGTCGGTGAGCGGCGTCGGCTTGCGGCTGTGGAGATCGACCAGCACCGTGATGGCGCGGGCCGAGGCGACGCAGACGCCGTTCGAGAACACCGCCTGATCGTAATGCGTCGAGGTGCGGCCGAGCTTCACCAGCCCGATGCCGAGCTCGATGGTTCCCGGCCAGTGCAATTCGCTGCGGAAGTGAATGTCGAGCCGCGCCAGGACCCACGACATGCCTTGCGGAACCAGTCCCCTGATCAGCGTGACGCGCGCGCTTTCGAAGTAGCTGGCATAGACCGCGTTGTTGACGTGGTTGTTCGGATCGAGATCCGCGAAGCGGACATTGTCCGAAAGTCGGTAGGGGAAGTCGTCGGGCTGCGGGACTGCGTGGTCGCGGGTTCTTGCGGTCAAGGCCATTCTCCGGGCTTTTGCTGTCCATTGAGCCCAGTTCTTGAGCTAGAACAAGGTGCCGGCGCGGTTTTATGGCTTTTCTCCCCCGCCCGGCTTGGCTAGACAAGCCGCGGCCGGACCGCCCCGCGTCCGAGAATTCTTCAACACGAAAAGAATAAGCGATGACCGAAACGATCAAGACTGATGTGCTGATTGTCGGCGCGGGTCCGTGCGGACTGTTCGCCGTGTTCGAACTGGGCCTGCTCGACGTCAAAGCCCATCTGGTGGACATTCTCGACAAGGTCGGCGGCCAGTGCGCCGAGCTGTATCCGGAAAAGCCGATCTACGACATTCCGGGCGTGCCGATGATCACCGGCCATGGCCTCACCGAAGCGCTGATGGAGCAGATCAAGCCGTTCAGCCCGACTTTCCATCTCAACGAAATGATCGAGACGGTCGAGAAGATCGGCGATCCGGAGTTCCGCGTCACGACCAATGCGGGTACCGTGTTCGAGTGCAAGGTGCTGGTCGTCGCGGCGGGCGGCGGGTCGTTCCAGCCGAAGCGGCCGCCGGTGCCGGGCGTCGAAGCCTACGAGGGCAAGTCGGTGCACTACGCGGTCCGCAAGATGGAAGATTTCCGCGGCAAGGACATCCTGATCGTCGGCGGTGGCGACAGCGCGCTCGACTGGACGCTGAACCTCAACCCGATCTGCAAGAGCATGACGCTGGTGCATCGCCGCGACGATTTTCGCGGCGCGCCGCACTCGGTCGAGCAGATGCGCCAGCTGGTTGCCTCGGGCAAGCTCTCCCTCAAGATCGGCCAGATCACCGAACTGCACGGTGATAACGGCCAACTGTCGAGCGCCACCATCAAGCTCAACGACAACTCGGTCGAGCAGATCACCTGCGACGCGATGCTGCCGTTCTTCGGCCTGACCATGAAGCTCGGCCCGGTGGCGAACTGGGGCCTGCAGCTCGAGAACAACCTGATCCCGGTCGATACCGGCACGTTCGAGACCAACGTCCCCGGCATCTTCGCGATCGGCGATATCAACACCTATCCGGGCAAGCTGAAGCTGATCCTGTCCGGCTTCCACGAAGGCGCGCTGATGGCTCAGAAGGCTGTCAAGTACGTCTACCCGGACAAGCGCGTCGTGTTCCAGTACACGACCTCGTCGACCAACCTGCAGAAGAAGCTCGGCGTGAACTAAGCGCGGGGCGGCCGGGCTTCCGGACACTACACACGAGTTTCCGACAAGGGGCGCGCCGCAAGGTGCGCCCTTTGTGTTTTGGTCGGCTTAATCGCCGCCTCCGTCATTGCGAGGAGCGAAGCGACGAAGCAATCCAGCGCCGAGCACTGCGCTGGATTGCTTCGCTTCGCTCGCAATGACGGGGAAGGACGCGAGGCGCTTCATTTTGATCGATTGCTTGATTGCAATTGCGTGAGTTGGATGTGGTGCCCCGCCGGAGCGCTGCCGCGTTTCACGTCAAGTTGACGCGATCACTTGCTGGACTCGGGCCGTCCGGACGCGCCATGAAGGGGCTGTCGCCCTGTCACGCTTGCGCGAGGCCCGATTCTGCCGATGAAATTCGCCGTGTCCCACCGCCACAAGCGGCAGTTCGTGATCTTCTCGTCGCGGTCGCGGCGGCGGGCGATCTTTCTGGCGGGCGGGCTGTTCATCGGGGTGGCGGCGGCGGCGCTGGCGTGGCTGGCCGATCTGGCGCAGGAGGCGTTCGCCGATCTGCTGCGGCACTCGCGCTACTGGCCGCTGCTGATCACGCCGCTCGGCTTCCTGATCTCGGTGTATCTGACCAACCGCTTCTTCCAGAACGCGCAGGGCAGCGGCATTCCGCAGGCGATCGCGGCACGGCACCTGACCGATCAGGGCGCGCGCGGCCGGCTGGTGTCGCTGCGCGCGGCTGCCGGCAAATTCGTGCTGACCCTGTTCGGCCTGCTGATCGGCGCCTCGGTCGGCCGCGAGGGACCGACGGTGCAGATCGGCGCCTCGATCATGTTCGCGCTCGGCCGGCTGTCGCCGCGGCGGCAACCGGCGCTGATCCTGGCCGGCGCTTCGGCGGGCGTCGCGGCGGCGTTCAACACGCCGCTCGCCGGCATCATCTTCGGCATCGAGGAAATGAGCCGGTCGTTCGAAACGCGCGCCAGCACGCTGATCATCGCCGCGGTGGTGGCGGCCGGCCTGACCTCGATCGCGCTGCTCGGCAACTACACGTATTTCGGCACCAGCGCGATGGGGCTGCGCGGCGGGCTCGACTGGCTGGCGATCCCCGCCTGCGGCATCGTCGGTGGTCTCGCCGGCGGCCTGTTCAACCGCGCGGTGGTGACCGCCGGCACGGTCGCGGCGTTCAACCGCCGGCCGCTGCTGCTGGCGCTCGGCTGCGGCCTCGCTGTGGCGCTGTGCGGCCTCGCGTCCAACGACACGATCTACGGCACCGGCTACAGCCAGGTGAAGGCGGCGCTGGAAAGCGGCACGCCGCTGCCGGACGATTTCGGCGTGCTGAAGCTGCTCGCCACGACGCTGTCGTCGATCAGCGGGCTGCCGGGCGGCATCTTCTCGCCGTCGCTCGCGGTCGGCGCCGGGCTCGGCAGCAACCTCGCGGCGCTGTTCGCCGGCACGCCGGTGGCGGCCATCATGCTGCTCGGCATGGTGTCGTATTTCTCCGGCGTGGTGCAGGCGCCGATCACCGCCTTCGTCATCGTGATCGAAATGACCGACAACCACGCCATGGTGATCCCGGTGATGGCGGCCTCGCTGCTCGCCTATGCGACCTCGCGGCTGATCGCCGAGGAGGGCATCTATCACGCGCTGGCCAAGCGCTTCGTGCAGAACGCAGGATAGGCACGTAACGCGTAGCCCGGATGAGCGAAGCGATATCCGGGGTGAGGCTATTCCCCGGGTATCGCTGCGCTCACCGGGGCTACGGTGTGCCACGTGTTTGCGCCGCGTCTTGTTACTTCCGCATCATCAGCTTCGCGGCCTTCAGCGGCCCCATACGTAGCAACCACCCGGCCAGGCGCACGCGCATCGCTGCGGGCAGGTCGCTGCGCTCGCGCAGCAGGCTGAGCGCCGCAGCCTGGGCGAATTTGCGTTCGCCGGCGGTCAGCGTTGATAGTTGGGACGTGATCGCCCCGAGATCGATCGCGGACGCCGGCGCGCTGCGGGCGCGGGCCGGATCGGCGAGTTCGAGCATCCGGAACAGCCGCGAGCTGTCGCGTTCGAACGCGCCCGGCTTCGGATCGTGCCAGTCGGGCGGGGCGGTGAGGGCGGCCGATGGGTCGGGCCGGCCGGCGCGGCGCTCGGCGCTGGCGAGCTTGGCGAGGCGGGCGGAGTAGATCTGCCGCAGCTCGCGTGTGCGGGTGACGCTGCCGCCGTGCTCGCGGTAGCGGATCAAGAGCTCCGGCAGGATCGCGATCTCGCCGATATCCGCAAGGCGCAGCCAGAAATCATAGTCCTCGCCGGCCTCGAAGGCAGCGCGGTAGCCGCCGACCTGGCGTGCGGTCTCGGCGCGGAACATCACGGTCGGATGGATGAACGGGCTCTTCTTCGCCAGCGTGTCGCGCAAACGCTCCGGGCTCGGGCGCATCTGCCGGCCACGCGGCGCGCCGTGTTCGTCGATGATCTCGGCCCAGCCGCCGAGCAGCACCACCTCGGGATGCGTCTGCAGATAATCGCGCTGCCGGGCCAGCCGTTCGGGCAGCGCGACGTCGTCGGCGTCGAGCCGGGCGATCAGCGGCGCCTGCGCGTGGGCGAGGCCGCGATTGAGCGCGGCGACCAGCCCCTCGCGCTGCTGACGCAGCACGATCAGCCGGGGATCATCGGCGCGAAGCTGCTCGAGGATGGTCGGTGTCGCATCGGCCGAGCCGTCGTCGATCACCAGCAGTTCCAATTCGGCGAGCGTCTGCGTCAGCACGCTGGCCACCGCTTCGCGCAGCCAGCGCTCGCCGTCGCGGACCGGCAGGATCACCGAGACCTCAGGTGTGACCGGCAGCACTGTCGCCCTCGCTCGAATCGTGCCTGTCGCCGGCAGGGCCGGCGGATGCCGCGACATAGACCGCGCCGGCCGGTGCATGGCAAGGGCGGCGGTCCGGCAGTTCCGGAGCGGCGAATTCGCGGCCGCCGGCCGGCCCGCCATTGACGCTGCGAAGTCGGACCCGTTACATCGCCGCATCGATTTGGTGATCGCGCGGGCTGCCGCGGCGATGGTCTCACCGGCCGCGACGGCCGACGTCAGCGACGGACAGCTCTTTGGCGCAGCCTCCCGATCCGAACAGCCCGCCGCAGCCCTGGCTGTGGATGGACGTCTCGACCAGCTATCGCGCCCGATCCGGCCAGATGAACGGCACGCTGCGGGTCGAGCACAGCATCGCCACCGCGCTGTCCGAGGCGATCGCGCCCGAATTGCGCTTCTGCCGCTACGATCCGCTGCGGCGCGACTACGTGCCGGTCGCCTATGCGCCCAATCTTGGAGCAAAGCCGGTCGCGGCCGCCCCGAAGCAGCAGCGAGCCAGCCTGCTGGCGTCGATCAAGCCGTTCGGCAAAAAGATCGAGCGCGCGATTCGGACTCAGGTACGCGGCGCCGCCGCGCCATTGTTTCGGAAGATGTCCGGCGGCGAGGGATTGCCACCGGCCGGCGGCGCCGGCGAGGTGCTGCTGCTCGCCGGTGAGAACTGGTCGCGGGTCGACTATGCGGCGGTGGCGCGGATGCGCCGCGAGCGCGGCACCAAGGTCGCAGCGGTGTGCCAGGACTTCATCCCGGTGGTCGCGCCGCAGTTCTTTGCCGACGGCGAGTTCGTCACCCAGTTCGACGCCTATGCGCAGTTCCTGATCCGGGAATGCGATCTGGTCGTGTCGATTTCCGACTCGACCAGCGCCGACGTGCGGGCCTATGCGCAGCGCCACGGCGGCGTGCGCGGGGCGCTGGAAGTGGTGCATCTCGGCGCCGATCTGGTGGCGCCGAAGGCTGCGGCGCGGCCGCAGGCGCTCACCGATGCGCAGGCGAAGCGCTTCGTCATCAGCGTCTCGACCATCCAGTCACGCAAGAATTTCGACCTGCTGTATCACCTGTGGCGCCGGCTCACCGAGGAGGGCACGCCGGACCTGCCGACGCTGGTGATGGTCGGCCAGCCCGGCTTCGGCAGCTCCGACCTGCTGTGGCAGATCTCGCACGATCCGGTCACCGCGTCCTCCATTCTGCACCTGCCGCGGGTCGGCGACGAGGAACTGGCCTGGCTGTATCAGCATTGCGCCTTCACGCTGTATCCGTCGTTCTATGAGGGCTGGGGACTGCCGGTGTCCGAGAGTCTGGCTTTCGGCAAATACTGTCTCGCATCGAACACGTCGTCGCTTCCGGAGGCCGGCGCCGGGCTGGCGGGCCACCTCGACCCGCTGGATTTCGCCGCCTGGCGCGACGCGGTGCTTGACCTGATCCGCTCGCCTGCGCACCTTGCCGTTCACGAGGCTGCGATCCGGGCCAATTATCGTCCTGTGACCTGGGCTCAGTCCGCGCGCCGGATGGCCGAGGCGCTGCGCAGCCTGTCGGCCAGACCGGCCTCTGCCGGGAATTAGGAGTCCAATGGTTTCTGCAGTCGCCGGGCCGTCACGAAGCAAGCAGAGGCTGGAGCGAACCCGCGACTGGCTGGTGCGGACCCGGGCCGCCGAGAAGCTGTTCATTCTGGCGCTGTGCCTCGTCTATGCGTTGCACAGCATCTGGTCGGCGCGCACGGTGCTGTGGTTCCTGGTGGTGCCGGTGCTGCTGATCGTAGCGACGCCGTATCGCTCGCTGCTGCCGATCGTGAAGTCGCCGGTGTTCATCGCCTCTGCGGTGTTCCTGCTGCTGATCCTCGCCACCTCCGCGCTCGGCGGCGAGACGCCGGCGAAGATCCTGTCGCTCAATCTGCGCTACGCCGCGGCGGTGCTGGCGTTCGTGACGATCGTTGCGTATCTGGTCCGCCAGGACGGCGATTTTCTGCGGCTGCTGTTCCTGGTGCTCGCCCCGGTCGCCGCGCTGATCGCGATCCGCGACGTGGTGTCGTTCACCGGCCTGTCGTTCCAGACGCTGATGACGGTGCGGCTGGAAGGCGTCAAAGGCCTCACCGTGTACTACAACTCCAACGTCATCGGCATGATGTTCGCGATGCCCTGCGTCGGCGCGGCGGCCGTGATGGCGTCGCGGTCGCTGAAGCCGGGGCAGCATGTGATGCTGGCGGCCTCGGTGCTGGTGCTGCTCGGAGCCATCCTGCTGACCGGCAGCCGCGGCTCGCTGATCTCCGCGGCTGTCGGCATCGGCGTCGCCATCATGCTGTCCGAGTACCACCGCCTCAAAGTGGCGCTGATCGTGCTCGCACTCGTCGTGGTGGGCGTGATCGTGATCGCGCCGTTCCAGAGCGAATTGCTGCAGCGGCGCGACAGCCTGCGGCTGGCGCTGTGGCCGATCTATCTCGAGATGGCGACGCTGAAGCCGTGGCTCGGCTACGGTCTGGCGTTCGATACCCAGCGCACGCTGCCCGACGGCAATGTCGTGATGAATGCCCACAACATCGTGCTGTGTGCGCTGGTGCGCGGCGGCGTCTTCACCGCGCTGGCGCTGATCGGCATCGTCGGAGCGGCGCTGGTCAGTGGCTTCCGGGCGTTGCGGAGTTCCGGCGAGGTCGTGGCGCTGGCGTTGCTCGCCGCCTGCCTCACCGCCTCCAGCGTGGACTACGAAATTGTTCCAACCGATCTTGCCTATCTTTACATCCTGTTTTGGCTGCCGGTCGGTGTCTGTCTCGGCGCGGGCCTTTCGGCGCATCGTATCCTTCCCGGCCGACGCATTCGCCCGCAGACCGTCTCCGCCTCGTCACAAAATCGCCAGCCGTCGGGGGATTAGTTCGCCCGCCGGATCGACTTACCGCTCCGCCACATTCTCGTCTCATCGCGATGTTTCAGGTGTTACCATGAATACACATCGACCGATCCGCTTCCTTGCGCTCGCGGCTGCCGCCGTCCTCTCTTATGTGATGACCGCGACGTCGCCGGTCGCTGCGGCGGAACCCACGGCCGCCGGCCTGTGGCAACGCACCGATAACGGCAAGCCCGGCGGCAAGCCGGTAGTCTGGGTGCTGATGCTCGACCGCGGCAACAACATGTACGAAGGCGTGGTCGCCAAGAGCTTTCAGCAGGCCGGGCAGCCCAACCTGACGGTCTGCGAGGAGTGCGAGGACGATCGCAAGAACCAGCCGATCCTGGGCATCTCGCTGATCCGCGACATGAAGCGGAAGGGCCGCGTCTACGAGAACGGCAACATTCTCGATCCGCGTAACGGCGACGTCTGGAAGGCGATGCTGACGGTCAGCCCGGACGGCCAGACCCTGACGCTGCGCGGCTATTTGATGACTCCGGCGCTCGGCAAGGACGAAGACTGGTTCCGTCTGCCCGACACCGCGATCTCCCAGCTCGATCCGGAGATCGTCGCCAAGTTCATGCCCGAGCAGGCCGCTGCGCTGACCACCGCCAAGCCCGGCGCGCCCGCCACCGCCGGCAAGGCGAAGGCCCCCGCGCCGGCTCCCGCCCCCAAGGGCGGCATGATGGCGCCGGCGAAGTAAGCCGGTCGAAGCCGGCTGGTCACGTCCGAAGGCGAGGCCATCACGGCGGTCGTAATGTGATCGACCAGATCTCCCGCGATGCCCGGCCTCGTGCCGGGCATTCGCATGTCCGAGCATGGCAATGCGGAACGGCGTCGACGATCCGAACGGGTCCGGGCACGATGTCGTCTCGAGCCAACTCAACACATTCACGACGCGTCGGACGAGCCGGGACAAGATTCGCTCTCCGCCCCAAGATGCCAAGCTCAAAAATCCACCGTCATCGACAGCCACAGCGTGCGCGGCATGCCGAGGATCAGGTAGCCGGACGGGTTGGCGGTCCAGTAACGCTTATCGGCGATGTTGGTCAGGCTGGCCCGGAACGTCGTCGGCCGGCCGCCCAGCTTGGTGAAATAGCGGGCGCCGATGTCGAACGAGGTCCAGCTCGGCACATCCTGCAGATTGTCGGCTGTGACATAGGCCTTGCTGGTGTAGACCGCGCGCGCGGTGGCGGTGAGTCCGGGCACGAACGGGGTGTCCCATTCGACGCCGAGATTGCCCTGCAGATCGGGCGCAGCGATCGCATGGTTGCCGTCGTTGAGATGCCCCGCGGTCTGGGTCAGCCTGGCGTCGAGCCAGGTCACGCCGCCGAGGATGCGGACGCCGGTCGCGACCTCGCCGAACGTCGTCAGTTCGATGCCGCGGTTCCTCTGCTCGCCATCGAGCCCGAAGATCTTGGTGACCGGATCGAGTACGCCGTTCGGCTGACTGATCTGGAACGCCGCGAGAGTGGCGCCGAACCGGCCGAAATCCAGCTTGGTGCCGACCTCGTACTGCTTGCTCTTGAACGGCGCGAACACCTGATTGATGTTGGCAGCGCCGGACGGCGGCGTCGGCCCCGGCGACAGGCCTTCGATGTAGCTGGCATAGAGCGACAAGTATTGCAGCGGCCGCACCACCAGGGCGACCGACGGCGAGGTCGCGCTCTGATCGTAGGCCGACGTGGTGATGCCGGTGATCGGCGCGTAGCTGTCCGACACCACCTGCTGCTGGCGGACACCCAGCGTCAGTTGCACCGCGCCGTTCAGGACCGACAGCGTGTCGGCGGCCCCGACGCTGCGCAGCTCGAGCTTGTTGGCCTTGCTCTCCGGGAAGTACGCCACGGGCGTGCCCGGCCCGGGCAGCACGGTCGGGGCGTAGATGTTGGTGAGGTAGTTGCCGTAGCGGGTCTGTCCGAGCCAACTGGTCTGCGTCAGCGCCGAGCCACTGACCACGACCTCATGGTCGATCGGCCCAGTGGTGAACCGCGATCTCACACCCGCTTCGCCGGAGAGGGCGTCGGACTTGCCGGTCTGGAACGTCGAGGTCGACTGCGCATCGCCGGCGGAATTGAGAATCGTCGGGCCCGGCGACTCACGTTTGTCGAAGCCGAACAAATTGCCGCCGATCGCGCCGAACACCGTAACGTCGGACGTCAGATCGTACTCGGCGCGGGTCATGGCGGTGACGCTTCGCGAGCGCGAGTAGTCGAACGGCTGGGACAGGTTGATGCGCGGATCTGGCGCCGCCGGCACGGCGATGCCCGGCACCGGGCCGTAGCCGCGCGTGCCGGCCTTGAGCCAATCGTCCTGATAGATCAGATCGGCCGACCACCTGAACCGTTCGCTGCGGTAGTCGACGCCGAGCGAACCGGCGCCGTCGCGGATCGACTGCCCGTCGATCGCCGGCCAGCCGCCTTCGAACGCGCCGTTGGCGCGCACTCCCCACTCTTTCTGGTCGCCGTAGCGGCGCGAGACGTCGAGGTTGTTGGTGAAGCGGGCATCGGACATGTAGCCGGCGGTGTAGCGGGTCAGCGGATCGTCGTCGGCCCGCTTGGTCACGACATTGACGTTGCCGCCGATGGAGCCGCGCGGAGACATCCCGTACAGGAAGGAGGCGGGGCCCTTCAGCAGCTCGATGCGCGCGATCGGCGCCGGGTTGATGCGATAGTTCGGCACCAGGCCGTACAGCCCGTTCAGTGCGAAATCGCTGTTGTCGACCCGGAAGCCGCGAATGGTCAGCGCGTCGTAGCGGTTGCCGGCGCCGATCGCCGCGCGCACCGAGGGATCGCTGTTGGTCAGCACTTCGGCGACGCTGGTGGCCTGCTGATCGCGAATGGTCTGGTCGGTGTAGCTGGTCAGGCTGAACGGCGTGGCCATGTAGTCCTTGTTACCGAGCAGACCGAGATGGGCGCCGCGCGCGACCTGACCACCAGCGTAGCTGGACGGAATGGCCGCCCGCTGTGCGCCGAGCGACGGGACCGGCGCCGCGGCGACGTCGTTGCGCGTCGCCCGCCCACGCGGCGCCGCCGTCTGCGATGTAGCGGCGGGCCTTCTTTGCGCGCGGGCGACCGCTCGGCGTCGCACCGGAGCGTCGACAACCACCGACGGCAGGGCCTGACCCTGGGAAGACGATGGGGCGGCTGCCGTGACGGCCGGGCGCGCTGTTGCGGGGGCGGTCGGACCTGCTTGTTGCGCCTGGGCTGCGTGCGCCGTCAGCAGGATCGACACGCAGGCCAGAGGGAGTGCCGCTGCGCGCGGCGAATTCAAATCGTTCAGCATTCCGTCCCCAGGGGTGGTTTCTTGGTGCGTGACTGCGGCGCGATCGATCAGCAGCGATCGGTCGCGTCGATCGCGCGCACGCTAAGCAGGACGGCAGGCAGCCCCTAATAGAGGGGCTCCAGTTGAGACGGCTTCTTGGATTGAACGCCAGAGTTGGAAATGACGGCGCCGAGACGGCATCCGGGAAAGTGGCCGGATGTTCCGCTCACGGGCGGCCGGTCGCCCTGGTATCCGCAGTCGTTAGCGGTCGGTGCGCGCCGGCGGCGGCAGCGGCTGGCTGGTGACTTCGGGGCCGGGCTGCAGCGACAGCACGGATTCGGCGGCCGGCAGCGCGGCGTCGGCCATCGCGGCGTGGCCTTCGGCGGACGGATGGATCGCGCCGCCATAAACGGCGGACACCACGCCCCAGGTCGCGTCGTGGATGTCGGCGGGCTGGATCGCGGCGGGCAGGCCCTGCGGGAAGGTCATCGCGGCGAAGTAACTGTCGTTGGCGTCGCGGATCCAGCGGGCGCGCGGCAGATAGGCGCGGTAGTTACTGGCGCCCGCGCCGCAGGCCATCGGCGAATTCGCCGCCGCGACGATGTCGGCGGTGAAGCTGTCGCCGCGCGGCGAGAAGCAGGCGCGGTCGAATTCCGGATCGGTCTCGGCGCGGGCGCAGAAGCCGTGATTGGCGAAGGTGCGCTGATGCGCGTCGACGAAGGTCATGGCGTCGGCGGACGGGTCGCGGCACAGCACGCCGCCGGTGCACTGCGCCAGGTCCTTCAGCCGCGGCAGGAATTCATTGTCGACGAACGACGCGACGGCTGCGAGCCGGTTCGGATCGGCGCTGAACGAGGGATGCACGTCGAAGCCGCCGGGACCGCCGGGGCAGGGCACGCCGCGGTTGGCCAGCGCCGGATTGGCATAGGTGACGTAGACGACGCGCGACATGTCGTCGACCAGGCCCTTGAAGGCTTCGCGCATCTTGGCGAAATTCTGCGGCAGTTGCCGTTGCAGCGTGCTGCGCGACTCGTCGATCGAGCCGATCACGCCGGAGCGGCGGAAGATACCGCGCTCGGTCGGGCTGTCGACGATGACGTCGGCGACGAGGCCCGAGAAGTTGATGTCGTTGGCGCCGACCGACAGCAGCACCAGATCGAGCCCGCGCTGCGGCTGGCGCTTGCGCATCGCGGCCACCGCCTCGCGGAGTTCGGCGATCTGGCCGTTGACGCTGCCCGGGCAGTTGGTCCCGGATTTGGTGCGATAGCATTCGCGGGCGCGCTGCGAGCCGAACAGCCCTTCCTGGATGGTGGCGCCGGTGCAGGCCAGCGGCAAATAGGTCACCGCGATATGCGGATGGCGCACCGCCAGGGCCAGCGCGGTGCGGGTCTGGTAGCTGTACAGCGAGCGATGGCAGGCTGCGTTGAACCAGGTCGCCGAATAGCGCTGCCAGTTCGCCAGCGTGTCCGGCGCTTCGCAGGCGCGGCCGCCCTTGAAGCCGGCGCGGCTCGGCCGGTAGAACTGCCCGGCGGTTGCGCCGACGGTGCCGATGCCGAGGTAGGAGCGATAGCAGAAGCCTTCGTCCGACAGCGCGATCGGCCGGTCCGGATTGCCTTCGCCGGCGCCGATCGAGTCGCCGAGGCCGGCGATGAACAAGTCGCGCACCATGATTTCGGTCGAGACGCGCAGTGGCGCGTCGGCGCCGCTGCTGACATCGACGGTGGCGATCGTCGGCTTGCCGTAGCGGGCGCGGAAATTGATCGGCTCGGCGCAGTCCTGGGTGGCGGGGCGCGGCCCGTCGCCATCGTCGAACACCCAGGCGCAGATGGCGCCGACCGGGATCGCGCCGGCGAGCCGCACCGTCACCGGGTGCTCGGTCGGGGTCAGATAGCTCTCCTTGACGCCGTCGCGGGTGCACGGTTCGTTGACCCGGCCAGTGAGGTCGATACACAGCCGGTTGACCACATTGCGAGCCCAGCCGCGCCCTTCGCTCTGCAGCCCGAGCGCCTGCTCGGAGGCCAGCACCGTCAGCCCGTTCAGCGCGTCGGCCTGCTCGCGGAAATCCCGCTCCTCGCGAAACAGCCGGAAGCGGTTGCGCACCTCCCAGACGATCTGCATCGAGCCGTCGGTGACCGGCACCGCGGCCACCGCAGGAGCAGCCGCCAGCGGAGCGGCAGCAGGCGGAGCCGGCTGCGTCTGGGCCGAAGCCGGCAGCGGGAGCAATGCGAGGCTGGCCAGAAACGCGAACAGCGCCAGCGGGCGGAACGGGCAATTCAGGGTCATGGGGCGTTTGACGCCCCAGTTGGGGCGAATATGAGACGGCGGGAGGGAGACGGCGGCATCTTGGCTCGATTGCCGCAGGTGTCAAGAAGTAGTAAATTTTCCGACTAGGAGGACGGCGGATGGCGAATGTCGAGAAGGTGAGCGTCGCGCTGACCGGCGAGCAGGTGGCAGCCCTGAAGGCGGCCGTCGAGTCCGGCGAATATGCAACGACCAGCGAGATCGTGCGCGAAGCGATCCGCGACTGGCAGCTCAAGCGAGATCTGCGGCAGGAAGACGTCCGGCGTTTGCGCCAGCTGTGGGACGAAGGCATCGCCAGCGGCTCGGCCGGGGAGGTCGACCTGCCCGCGCTGCGGGCGGAGGCCCGCGCCCGAGCGAAGGCAAAGAATTGAGCTGCGGGCGTGTCCGTCCGGCTCACCTGGACGCTGGCGGCACGTCAGGATCTGTTGGACATCTACGACGCGATTGCGTCCGAGCCCTCGGCGGCGGAGCGCATGCTTGATCGGATCGAGGCGAGCGTCGTGCTGCTCGCCTCACAGCCGCGCATGGGCGTGCGCCGGCGCGATATCCGCCCCTCGCTTCGCATGTTGGTCGAACGACCCTATCTCATTCTGTACCGGACGGAGCCGGACACGGACGAAGGCCCCGTCCGCAAAGTCGAGATCGTCCGCAACGTCGAGATCGTCCGCGTGGTCGATGGACGTCGGGATTTGAACGCGTTGATTGCGTGAGCGATCGCGGCTTCAGTGCGGCGCCTCAGACCTGTCCCGACGACCGCCGCTGCGCGACTTGGCGAACGGTGGCGGCGGTCGCCGCGGCGATCGGGTGGCCGTTGCCGGTCGCGGCGCGCTTCTCCTGCCAGGGCTTGACCACGCTGAGCCACAGCTCGCGAATGCCCATGATCGAGATTGCGATGCCGAACGGCAGCAGGAAGTACAGCACGCGGTAGATCAGCAGCGTTGCGATGACGTCCTCGCGGGCGAACATCGGCAGCGCCACCAGCACCGCGGCATCGAACACGCCGAGCGAGCCCGGCGCGTGGCTGGCGAAGCCGAGCAGCGTGGCGAGGATGAACACCACCGCCAGAGAGACGTAGTCGATATAGGGCTCGGACGGCATCAACAGATACATCGCCAGTGCGCAGAAGCCGAGATCGACCACGCCGATCAGCACCTGCACCAGCGTCAGCCGGGCCGACGGCAGCACCACCTTCCAGCCGTTCTGGCCGAGCTCGCGGCGTTTTTTGCCGGTCGCCAGCCAGACGAAATAGGCGGCGATGCCGGTGAGGCAAGCGAGGCCGATCAGCTGGTTGATGCGGTCGGGCAGCAGATCCATCGCGCTGGCGGCGGCTGGATGCCAGATCATGCCGATGCCGAGCACGAACAGATTGCCGAGCCAGAACGTCAGGCCGGAGATGAAGCAGATCTTGGCGACGTCGATCGCCGACAGACCGTAGTCCGAATAGATCCGGAACCGGATCGCGCCGCCGGTGAACACGGTGGCGCCGAGATTGTGGCCGATCACGTAGGAGCAGAACGCCGACATCGCGGCGATGCGATAGGGGACGTGCAGCTTGCCGATCGTGCGCAGGGCAAAGAAGTCGTAGAACGTGAGTGTGCAGAATGCGCCGACCACGCACAATGCGGCGAGCCCGATCTGGCCCGGCGCGACGTTGGTCAGCGCGGTCACGAGCTTATTGTGATCCAAACCCTTGAGGTTATGGATGAGCGAGTAGATCGCAAAGCCGACGATCAGGATACTGGCGACGACGCCGACCCGCTTCCAGCCGACATAGGTTTTGAAGCCACGCCCCAGCGCGCTCAGCAGTCGATGCATTCGTCCTCCCGGCGGGGCGGCAACGCGACGGGCGCCGCCAGCAGCACGGCCTGACACTCGGCACCCGACAAACTCATCCGCGAAAATCCTTAGGGCATAAACGCCCCGGCACGCAATCCGGCCGACATCTTGCGAAACCATCCATGGAGCGGAGGGCGCAGCCGGCCCTTGACGTGGCGCAAAGGAGCTGGTCCGCCGCGGCATGGCGGCCCTCGGCGTCGGACAGCTCTCACCTGCTGCCCTGATATAGGACGCCGTGCGCTGCCGCGCCATTGCCCTCAGGGCTGATGTCGCGCGGGCGGAACGGGTGCTTGCGCGGCTGGTTAACCCCGCGTCCGGAACGAGCAGCAAGCGCGGCCCCGGGCCGCCTTGTTCCAACCCAGAGAGGCCATGCAATGGGACTTTTCACTAAAGACATCAAGACCATGGACGATCTGTTCGTGCACCAGCTGCAGGACATTTATTACGCCGAGAAACAACTCGTGAAGGCGCTTCCCAAGATGGCCGACAAGGCCACCGACCCGATGCTCAAGCAGGGCTTCATGACCCATCTGGAAGAGACCCGGGGCCATGTGAAGCGGCTGGAGCAGGTGTTCGAAATGCACGGCGCCAAGGCCAAGGCGGTGGATTGCCCCGCGATCGACGGCATCATCGAGGAAGCCGAGGAGACCGCCGGCGAGGTCGAGGACAAAACCGTGCTGGATGCGGCGCTGATCAACGCCGCGCAGGCCGCGGAGCACTACGAGATCGTCCGCTACGGCAGCCTCGTGGCATGGGCGAAACGGCTGGGCCGCAACGACTGCGCCGCGGTTCTGCAAAAGACCCTCGACGAAGAAAAGGCCACCGACAAGAAGCTCACGACGCTGGCCGAAGGGTCGATCAACATCCGCGCCGCGGGCTGATCCGACAGCTTGCTAACAGGATGAGGCTAAACGCCGCGCAGGTGACTGCGCGGCGTTTTTTCGCGCCCGGCAGGTAGATGGCCGCAGCGCGTATCAGCTAAGTAATACGACAGCTCGATGACAACTGATCGTTGTATCTGTGGCGTCAACGCCGGCTAGAACCGCTCCGGCCGGACGACCGCGATGTCCGAGACGGTGATGAACCCGATCTGGTGTGACACCAGCGTGAACACCGCATCCAGCACCGAATCCAGCTTCGCCGCGTCGACGATCGTGATCAGCATCACCATCTGCGACGCGGTGCCGACCTGGCCTTCGGCGGTCCAGTCGCCGTCGCGGCCGTGGCCGGCCAGGATCGGCACCACCGACCAGCCGGTGACGCCGGTCTCGTCCAGCTTCGCGGTGATCCGCCGCAGCAACGGGGCTTCGACCACGATCTCGATGCGCTTCTTGGGGAAGGTCTGCATGGCGGAGTCTCCAGTGTGGGCGGCGGTCATGGCGCGATCCGGGACGCGGCGGCGATATACAGCGGGATGCCGGCGAGCAGGTTGAACGGGAAGGTGATGCCGAGCGACAGCGTCAGCGCCACCGCCGGGTTGGCCTGCGGCAGCGCCAGCCGCATCGCCGCCGGCACCGCGATGTAGGAGGCGGAAGCCGCCAGCGTGATCAGCACCGCCGTGCTGCCGGCCGACAGGCCGATCAACCAGCCCAGCGCGGCGCCGAACGTGCCCCCGATCAGCGGCATCGCCACCCCGAACACCGTGACCGGCAGCGACAAATGCCGCCGGCCTTGTGCGAGGCCGCGGCCGGCGACCAGGCCCATGTCGAGCAGGAACAGGCACAGCACGCCGGCGAATGGATCGCTGAGGAATGGCTTGACCATCGCGGCGCCGCGCGCCCCGGTCAGCGCGCCGATCACGAAGGCGCCGAGCAGGATGACGATCGAGCCGTTCAGCGCCACCTCGCGTAGCAGAGCGCCGCGGCTCTGATCAGGCGTGACGGCGGTGGTGCTGCCCCGCGCGATCAGCAGCGCGGCGGCGATCGCCGGCGTCTCCATCGCGGCGCCGACCGCGATCATGTAGCCGTCCCAGGCGATGCCGAGCTGGCCCAGCATGCCGGTGACGGCGACCAGGGTGACGGCCGAGATCGAGCCGTAATGCGCCGCGACCGTCGCGGCGTTGACGGCGTCGAGCCGGCTGGTGGCGCGCAGGATCAGGTAAGCGACGAACGGCAACGCGAAGGACAGCGCGACGCCGGCGGCGATCGCCGCGATCATGGTGCCGTCGACGCCCTGATGCGCAACCTCGCCGCCGCCGCGGAAGCCGATCGACATCAGCAGATACAGCGCAAGTAATTTCGCCACCGGCTCGGGGATCGACAGATCCGACCGCGCCAGCGCGGCCACGACCCCGAGTATGAAAAACAGCACCATCGGTGAAAGTAGATTTTGGAACGTAAGATCCAGCATGTCGGCCCCCTTTGGCCTGGCGCACGACGCCGTCCCGCGTCTCGGCGAGAACGCAGGCGGTTCGGGGCGCGCGGCGGCGTGAACGCCCGCGGCGAGCGGGCGGGGCGGAACCTAGGTGCGGTTGCAGCATCTTTGAAATTGATTATAGAAACATCTATCATTGCATTTATAAATGGTAAGCCCGATGCCGCGGCCGCTGCTCAATCTCGACCTCGACTTGGTGCGGGCGTTCGTCGCCATCGCCACGCTGGGCAACTTCACCCGCGCGGCGGAATCGCTGCGGCGGCAGCAGTCGACGGTGTCGCTGCAGTTGCAGCGGCTGGAGGACGCGCTCGGGCGCAAGCTACTCGAGCGTAACCCGCGCAGCGTCAGGCTGACGCCGGAGGGTGAGGTGTTTCTGGCGCACGCCCGCCGGCTGCTCGACGTCAACGACGAGCTGGTCGCCCGCGTCACCGAGCCGGCGCTGCACGGCGTGGTGCGGCTCGGCACGCCGGAGGATTTCGCGACGCGGCATCTGCCGGACGTGCTGTCGCGCTTCGCCCGGGCCTATCCGGCGGTGGCGTTGGAAGTGACCTGCGATCTGACGCTGCATGTGATCGACGGCTTCCGGAAGGGCAGCTTCGATCTGGCGCTGATCAAGCGCGAGCGGGTCGGCGAGGCGGCCGGCATCCGGGTCTGGCGCGAACCGCTGGTGTGGGTGACGGGCGAGCCGGCGCCGCAGGAACGCGAGGGGCCGCTGCCGCTGGTGGTGTCGCCGAGCCCCTGCGTGTATCGCAAGCGCGCCACCGAAGCGCTCGACAAGGCGCGCAAGCCGTGGCGGATCGCCTATACCTGCGGCTCGCTGGCCGGCTCGCTCGCCGCCGTGCGCGGCGGCCTCGGCGTCACCGTGCTGCCCAAGGACATGGTGCCGGACGATCTGCACGTGATCGACGGCGGCCCGCTGCCGAACCTCAAGGACACCGAGATCGCACTATTGCAGCGCGACCGGCTGTCCCTGCCGGCGCAGCGGCTGAAGGAGCATATCGTGCGGTCGCTGGGTTAGTCCGCGACATGGCGCGCCGTCAGCCTTTGCGCAGCGCGAAGTGCGCGCCGCAGAACGCCATCGCGGCGCCGAGCAGCAGCGCGGCGAGGCCGGTGACGACGCCCGTCGTGGTCGTCCCGGTGGAGGGCGCCGAGGCGGCCTGGCCGGCGGCGGCCAGCACCAGCACGCCGATCGCGATCAGGAACTGCCGCATCCGTGGCGGGATCTGGCCGTCGGCGGCGTGGTGCATCAGCGTCGCGGTGAAGTAACCGCCTGCGAAGCCGGCCGTCGCCACCAGCCACCACGCCAGCGCGGCGCGCGCCGGCATGAACTCGCCGAGATCGCTGCGCCACAGCCCGCCGAGATCGAGCCCGAGCCGCTGCCCCAGCATGTGCAGCGCCAGCGCCAGCAGCACGCCGCTGACCAGCGCGCCGGCGAAGACCAGATGGCGGGGGAAAGAGGCGGCGTCGGTTTTGGGCATCGTCGATGTTTAGGACAGAGCTAGAGAGTTTGGAAGCGGCGGCCCGGTCCATGAGGATCGGACTGGCGGCGTTACGCGGACGTCATCGTCTTCCGAGCTGCCTGCGCCAGAAAGCCGGAACGCGTGAATCCCTCACGCTCGGCGTGTTCGTCGATCTGGGCCAGCAGGTCGGCCGGCAGCGTGATGTTGATCCGCACCGATCGCGGTGCCGGAGGCGTCGCCTGGATCAGCACCGCCACGCCGTCGCGATTTTGGGGATCTTGCATAACCTGTTCGAGCGACGAGGGCTCGGGGATCGCATCTCCGTCTTCGGCCATGCCTTCCAAGTGCAGCGCCAGCGCTTCAGCGGCCATGTCGCGGGCTTCATCAAGGGTGCGGCCGGCGCTGATCGCGCCGGGCAGATCCGGGAAGGACACCCCGTAGTCGCTGTCGGGCTCCTTGTGGATCAGCGCGATGTAATGGGCCATGCATCACCTCAACTTCAGGCCGGACTGCTTCTCGATGCTCCGAAGTGTGCCGAGCGGCAGGTCGCGTTTCGGATGCGGCACCGTAGTGCGGCCTGGCTTGGTCGGATGCTTGAATTCCAGGTGACTGCCCTTTTGGGCGACCTGATGCCAACCATCGGCCTTCAGGGCCGCAATCACGGCGCGCGAGTCCATGATGTATTTATACACATTATGAGTGTCCGCAAGAAGCGTCGTCTGCGGGCTTCGCGCCGCATTGCATCGCGGCGTCCGCTGCGGCAATGACGCGGGGAGCAGGAGCCGAGCGGTGGCGCACGTGGATCGGAATGCAGGCGCGAAGTCCAAAGCGTCCGGCGCCAAGCCGGCCGCCTCGACGGATACCTACGCCTTCAAGGCGTCGTTGATCGGCGCGGCGCAGCAGTTCGAGCTGACCGATGACGGTCTGGTCTGGCGGATCGGGCCGAAATCAGGGCTGTGGCCCTATGCGACGATCGCCCGGGTGCGGCTCAGCTTCCGGCCGGTGTCGATGCAGTCGCAGCGGTTTCGCGCCGACCTGGAAGATGTCGGCGGCGCGCGGCTGCGGATCCTGTCGACGACCTGGCAGACCGTGGCGCTGATGGCGCCGCAGAACGACGCCTATCGGGCGTTCATCGTCGAGCTGCATCGGCGGATGCGGGCCGCCGGCAGCCATGCTGAACTCATCGGCGGCCTGCGCCCTGCGATCCACACCGCGGCGCTGGTGCTGATCGGGCTGGTGGCGGCGGCGATGACCGGGCTGCTGGCGCGCGCGGTGGCGACCGGTTCGTGGGCCGGTGCGCTGTTCATCGCCGGTTTCGCCGCGCTGTTCGGCTGGCAGATCGGCGGCTTCATCCGCCGCAATCGTCCGCGGCGCTACGGCTTCGACGACCTGCCGAAGGACCTGCTGCCGTAATGCCAGGTCTGCACAGAGATCGTCAGCCGTTCTTGGCGTAGAGCAGCGGCACCGCACTATCCAGCATTGCCTCGAGCACGAACACGCCGTCATGCGACAGCGCACGGCCGAGCGCCGCGCCCAGATCGGCGCAGCGCGAGACGCGCTCGGCCGCGCAGCCCATCGACTGCGCCAACTGGACGAAATCGATGTTCGGCAGTTCGAGTCCCGGCACGTTACGCACTTGCATGACCTGGCTGAACGAGCGCATCGCGCCGTAGCCGGCGTTGTTGAGGACGATCACCGTCAGCGGCAGCTTGCGCTGCGCGGCGGTCCATAGCGCCTGGACCGAATACATCGCCGAGCCGTCGCCGATCAGGCAGACGGTGCGGCGCTTGCCGTTCGCCAGCGCGAAGCCGGTTGCTGCGGGTAGCGACCAGCCGAGGCCGCCGCTGGCCATCGTGGCGAACGAATCCTGGCCGCGCATCGGCATGTATTTCTGCATCGCCAGCCGATGCGACGGCGCTTCCTCGACCAGCATGGCGTCGTCCGGCATGGCCTTGCTCAGCGCATCGAGCAGATACTCGGCCGGCATCGGGTCGGCGGCTTGCGGCGCCGGAGGCACCGCGCGGGCCGGCGGTGCGGCGCGCTTGGTCGGCGGGAGCAACTCCAGCAACAACGCTAGTGCCGGCGTCATCGTCGCAATGATGCTGGTGCCGAGCGGTGTCACCGAGGCGGCGTCGGCGTCGTCGGTGATCTGGAACAATTGCGTGCCGCCGTCGAAGATCGCCGCGTGGCCTTCGACATGGAAGGTGAAGACTGGCGCGCCGATCACCAAGACGACGTCATAGGCTCCGAGCGTTTCCGATACCTGTCCCGGCGACGCGGGCAGGAAGCCGGCGAACAGCGGATGCCGTTCCGGGAAACTGCAGCGCGCCGAGAACGGCGACACCCAGACTGGCGCGCTGGCGCGCTCGGCGATCTGCACCATCAGTTCAACCGCCGCTGCGCGATCGATCGCTGGGCCGACAACCAGCGCCGGCTTCTTCGCCTTGGCCAGTGCATCGGCGAGCGCCTGCATCGCGCCGCGCTCGGGGCCGAGCTCGCGCGTCACCGTGCGCGGCGTGACGGGCGCTGCCGGTCGCGCCCAGTCGTCGATCGGCACCGACACGAAAGTCGGTCCACAGGGCGGCTGCATCGCCACGTAGTACGCCCGCGCGATCGCGGTCGGCACGTCTTCGGCACGCGCCGGCTCGACGCTGTATTTCACATAAGGCCGGGGAAATTCACTGGGGCGCTCGGCACCGAGAAAAGCCTGCAGCGGCAGCAGGCTGCGCGCCTGCTGGCCGGCGGTGATCACCAACGGCGTCTGGTTCTTGAACGCGGTGTAGATGTTGCCGAGCGCATTGCCGACGCCCGCCGCCGAATGCAGATTGACGAAGCCGGCATTGCGCGTCGCCTGCGCATAGCCGTCGGCCATCGCCACTGCCGAGGCCTCCTGCAGCGCCAGCACGTAGTCGATGTCGTCCGGCCAGTCGCTGAGGAACGGCAGTTCGGTGGAGCCGGGATTGCCGAACACCTTGTCGACGTTGAAGGCGCGCAGCAGGTCGAAGGTGGCGGATTTGACGGTGGCGGCCGCCGCGTGCGGCTTCGGCTTCTTCGGCAAGGCGGTTCCTCCGGCGACGACGCGCCGCGCTTGGTGATTGAAGCCGATCAATCAGCAGGCGCGGAGGGGAGTCAATACGGCGTACATGCAGGGTGAAGCGGTGCCGGTTGCACGGCGCGCTCCCTCGCCCCGCTCTTGCGGGGAGAGGGGTGGGGTGAGGGGCGATGCGGGCAGTGAGCCTCGGCCATGAGGATGC
>NZ_LJIC01000119.1 GCF_001295845.1 Rhodopseudomonas sp. AAP120
CTCGCTCGACAAGCCGATGGCGCTGGTCCCCGGCCCCGGCTCGTCCGAGCCGATGAAGCCGGTCCGAATCAAGACCGTCCAGGTCAAGTCCGCGCCGATCAAGCTGGCCTCGGCGGTCGCCGCGCCGCCGGTGACCAACACGATCCCCGCGCCGCGCCGCGATGTCGCCGAAACCTCGAACGCCGCCGTCGCCAAAGCCGAGATGATCCCGCAGCCCGCCAATCACGGCACCGGCAACGGCATTCTCGGCGTGCTGCCCGCCTCGCGGGTGACGCCTGCCAACGCGCAGGCGATGGCTTCGGCCGAGCCGACCGCGTCTGCCCCTGCGGTGCAGCAGAGCGGCGCCATCAAGCCGGTCACCCACAGCGGCTGGATCATCCAGGTCGGCGCGCTGCAGAGCGAGAGCGAAGCCAAGGCCCGCCTCGAAGCCGCTCGCGACCAGGCCCGGGGCATGCTCGGCAAGGCCGATCCGTTCACCGAAACGGTGGTGTCCAAAGGCGATCGCAGGCTCTACCGCGCCCGCTTCGCCGGGCTCGATCGCGACGAAGCCGAAGCGGTCTGCAAGAAGCTGAAGCGCTCCGACATTTCCTGCTTCACTATCAAGAACTGACGTTCAGCCGACAGGCAGAGACCCTCCCCCGTCATGGCGAGCGAAGCGAAGCAATCCAGAGCCTAGTGCACTGATCTGGATTGCTTCGTCGCGGAGCCTGTGCCCGGACGGCGCGAAGCGCCGATCCGGGTGCTCCTCGACATGACGGGGATGGGCTTCGAACTTATACAAAAACGCGGTCGGGCTTCCGACCGCGTTTTTGTTTGTGAGGTGGGGAGCCGCCGACGGTTGAAACCACTCGTCAATCATTGCGCGATAAAAATCGGAACAACAGCCACGCCGAATGGCGGGCCATCGAGCGTCATTCAGAGATCAGAAAAGCCCTCGCAGTTTGTAGCGTAGAGTTGCGTTGCCGGAGTCAGCTGCGATGCGTGCGAAGCAAGGTATCCTTGGCCGCGTTTACACGGGCGGCCAAGTACGTCGACCCCCCTTGGTCGGGATGGAGTTTCTTCATCAGGGTGCGATGAGCACGCCCGATCTCGTCCGGCCCCGCGCCCGGCTTCAGGCCAAGGATCTGATAGGCTTCCTCGGCCGTCATTTTGCCGCCAAACGACTGGCTGCCCTGCCCCCCTGCCGCACGTCCCTGCGCGTGCTGACGCCAGGCGGGAAACCGGCGGTCCAGATAAGCTTCAAGTAGCGCGCAGCTTTCCGCGTCGAAGCCGGACATCATCGCGGCGAGCTCGGGCAGATCGAACTCGCCCAGCGAACGCCCGGCATACGGTCCCTTGATAATGCGGCCGCTCATCGCGCCGCTCTCGTGGTCGAGCGTCATCTCGAGGTCGGCCGAACGAACCTGCGACGATTGCCCGCGCGAGCGCAGGCCGCCCGATCCGAACAGCCCACCGAGATTGCCGAATCCGATCTTGCCCATCGGCGCCCAGCCGAGCAGCCCGGCGCCGAACAGGCCGAGCGGGATCGCCACCGCGAGCTGGCCGCGCACGCCCATGAACAGCGCGGTCGCGAGCGTCACGATGCCGCCCGAGACCTTCAGGGCCCGGGCCAGCACGGCGGGATTCGCCGAGCGAAACATCTGCAGCAGCGAGTAGACGGCAAACACGGCGATGACGCCGGCGATCAGCGTAGGCATGGAGCCAATATAGGCAGACCGCGCGCGAAATGCACCGCTCGGCAAGGTCCTGATGCTGCGGCTATTTCAGCTGGCCAAGCAACAAAGCCGCGCCGCCGCCGCGCTGCGCCAACCGCTGCAGCGCCTCACGCCCGCCCGCCGCATAGGCCGCGGCCGCCCGCAGCAGCTCGCGCAGCTGCGCCGCCGCACCGGGATCGAATCGGCACCAGGCGCCGCCGGTCAGCCGTGCGATCTCGCGGAAGGCCGATTCGGCTTCCGGGTCGACGCCTTCCTGAAAGATGAAAACGGGGACCTTGAGCATGCCCAGCTCGCCGGCCTTGGCACACAGTTCGTCGACCGATTCTTCCATCGCATCGCCGACAAACACGATCGCCCGGACGCCGGCGGCGATCGCTTCCTTGCGCGCATCCGCCAGCACCCGGCCGATCTGGGTGTAACCGCCGCGGCAGTCGATCTTGCCCATCAGCCGCGCCAGTTCGTCGCTGGATGAGATCCAGCCGCTGGCCCGGCATTCGTTGATGCCGCGATAATACACCAGACGGATGTCGAGGCTGCCGATCGCGGCCGCCTCGCGGAACATGTCGGCCTGCAGCGCACAGGCCATGTCCCAAGTCGGCTGGCGGCTCATCGTGGCGTCGAGCGCGAACAGCAAGCGGCCGCGCCCGCCGGCGGCTCCCGGCGCCATCGCCCGTGCCTTGGCGACGAAGGCGGCGATCTCGTCCGACGTGCTGCTCGGGTGCAGCGCCCGGTCGGCGGACTCGGCCGGGGTTTGCCGGCTCGCCCTTGGTGGATCCTGAGACATCGAAGCTCGCGCCGTGTGACGCGGCCTATGTGGCGTCGGCCTGCCGGAGGGTCAATGCCGTCACGTGCCGATCCGCAGCCGCTGCGAACGGCTGCGGCGAAGCTGCGCGCTCAGCGCGCCTGCGCCATCACGCCCGGAGAGCTGTCGCGAGTCCGCACCGGTACAGGACGAACCGCGTCACTGTCGAGAAACTTGTCCAGCGCGGTGCTGATCGATTCCTTGACGTCGTCAGGGCCGCGGTCGCTCATGTCGGTGTGCTGGAAGCCGGTGTTGACCACGGTGATGCCGGCCTTGTCGCACACCGCCTGATCGGGCACCACGCCGGGGTCGGGCTTGAACACCGGATCGTGGGAGCGGAATGACAGGATGCGGAACTTGCCGTCGATCATGAACGGCACCCGCAGATTGTCGAGCGTCACCACCTTGCGGATCCGGTCGGGATGCAGCCTGGCGTAGTACATCGAGATGTCGCCGCCATTGGAATGACCGACCATGGTGAGATGATCATAATCGGCATTCGGCTGCAGCTTGGCGAGCTGTTTGACGGCGAAGTCGATGTTGGCGGTGCCGCGCTCGTACACCGGCAGGCGACCGACATAGAGTTCGCCGACCTTGGTGACCAGCGGCGCATCGCTGTCGAGATCGTGCTGGATGCTGACCGCCATGTAGCCGCGCGCGGCGAACAGGTTGGCGAGGAACGAGTACTCGGTGAAGCGGACGGTGTTGCCGTGGTTGAGGATCGCGACCGGCAGCTCGGTCAAGCCGGCTTCGGCCTGCAGCTCCTTGTCGCGGCGGACCGCGATATCGACCGCGACCGGGCGATTGCGGACGGTGTCGAAGAAGGTCAACGTCTGATGACGTATCGCCCACTTCGAAGCGGTGAAATACGCTGCGGCCGAGACGAGGCACAGCGCGAGCAGAACGACAATTCCGCGCGTCATGGTCCACCTATGTCGGCGCGAAACCCCATGCCCGAGGCGTCGGAGGCCGATGAGGTAACTATAAATCACCGCGATATGACAGGAAGATCAAACATTAGGAGAATACCGCTCCGTCATTGTGCAACTGCACAATGCGTCGACAAAGCGGATGATTTTCCCCGTCCGGACGGCCTTGGCGAGAATCTGCTCACTCTGCTCAACCGTTGCGCAGCAGGGACTTCTCGCCCATCGAGACGGATGACTACCAAAGCACGAGAGATCGCGGGGGATAACCGAGGGTATGCTACGCGCCGACGATGTCGTGTAGTTCGAGCGGCTTGTCGAGCTGAGCGAACCATTCGGCGCGATTGGCTGCCCGCCGCCGGCCGCGTTCGTCGAGCGGCAGCCGCAATTGTCGCAGCAGCGCGCCGACTTCCTCTCGCGCAGTGACGTGGCCCATGCTCGGCCGCGTGCCGAGCGTCGCCTCGGTGAGATCGTCGAGCGCGGTCAGCCCGCGCGGGAAGAACTCGCGATACACTCCGCGCTCTGCGAAACCGTCGAGCGGACGAAAGCCGATCTGCATCGCCAGGTCCTTGAGGCTGGCGGCGATCAGCCGCGTATTACGTGAAGCCGTGGTCGACAGCCGGTTGCGCACCACGATCCAGTCGGTATCGACGCCGTCGAGCTGACGCCGCTTGCGCCGTGCATCCTGCACCATCGCCGCGTAGTGACTGGGGCCGGTCACCGCCAGCGTCGCCGGATCGAGACGGCCGAGCACGTCGAAATCGAGGAAACTGTCGTTGATCGGCGTCACCAGCGTGTCGGCCATCGAATGCGCCAGCCGCATCAGATAGCTGTCCGAGCCCGGCGTATCGATGACGATGAAGTCATAGCCCTGTTCGACCGCGGCGACCGCCTCGGCGAACTGCACGAACTCCGCCTGCTCGTTGTCGGCGATCTGCATCGTCTCGCCGAGCCTGATGCAGCAATGATGCGGCAGTTCGAGATCGGCTCCGATATGGCGTGCCCATTGCCGGCGATTGTCGAGGGTGCGGGTGAAGCTCTGCTGGCGGCAGTCGAGATCGATGGTCGCGACGCGTTGGCCGGCCTTGAGCAGCGCCACCGCGATATGCAGCGCCAGCGTCGACTTGCCCGAGCCGCCCTTCTCGTTGCCGAGAACGACGACCCGTGCCGAACCTGCCGCCGTCTGGGTCGCCTGAGCCAGCATCGATCTCCCTCGCCGATATCTTCAAAGCGGCCTGATCCGCGGTCAAGCAATTTGCGTGCAGGCGCCGCCGGATCAATCCCGTTCGGCTTTCATCATGAATCGTAACGCTGTCGGACGGTCCGTCCGGACCTTCAACGGCGCGTCCGGCTTGGCGGCGGAACGCTTCGTGCGATAAGATCGAAGTCCTGACGGCGCGAGCCGCCCTTCCGATCATCGCCTGCGAGTTGCCATGTCCCGTCCTCCCGTCGTCGCCCGCACTCTCCCTGCCCTCCGCCGCGCCATCGGCGAGCTGCGGCGCCGCAACGCCACGGTGGCGCTGGTGCCGACCATGGGGGCGCTGCACGACGGGCACATCTCGCTGGTGCGTCTCGCCAAGCGCCGCGCCGACAAGGTCGTGGTGTCGGTGTTCGTCAATCCGACGCAGTTCGCACCGAACGAGGACTTCGGCTCCTATCCGCGGACCTGGAAGGCCGACGCCGCCAAGCTCGCGGCGGAGAACGTCGACCTGATCTGGAATCCGGACGTCAAGGCGATGTACCCGGATGGCTTCGCCAGCCATATCGGCGTCGATGGTCCGGCCGTGGCCGGCCTCGAGGATCGCTTTCGCCCGCACTTTTTCGGCGGCGTCGCCACCGTGGTCGGCAAGCTGTTCATCCAGGTCCGGCCGGACGTCGCGATCTTCGGCTCGAAGGACTATCAGCAGCTGCGCGTGGTGACACGGATGGCGGCCGATCTCGACACCGGCGTCAAGGTGATCGGCGCGCCGACGGTGCGCGAACGCGACGGCCTCGCGATGTCGTCACGCAACGTCTATCTGTCGCCGGAACAGCGCGAGGTCGCGCCGACGCTGTACCGCGCGATGAAGCAGGTCGCCAAGCTGCTGAAAGCCGGCAAGACCGTCGATGCGTCGCTCAAGGTCGGCACCGAAATGATCACCAGCGCCGGCTTCGCGCTGGATTATCTGGAAGCCCGCCACGCCGAGACGCTGGCCCCGGTCCGCTCCCGCAAAGACGGCCCGATCCGCCTGCTGGTCGCCGCCAAGATCGGCACCACGCGGCTGATCGACAACATCGCGGTGTGAGCTGCGAACGCGCAACCTCTCCACGCCGTCATGGCCGGGCTTGTGACTTTTGCGGCGTTTACAGCAGCCCCAGTTCGCGCAGCTCCCGCCGCATCGGCTCCGGCATCGCGGCGATGCTCTCGGCGGCTTTGCCGAGGTCGGGCGGCGCGTCGGCCGCGGTGAGGTAGCGCCAACCCTGGAACGGCCGCATCGGCCGCGGGCTCACCGGCACCACTTTGGGCTCCATGATCAGCCGGCAGCGCGCGATACCCTCGCCGTCGCGGAACGGCTCGATGCCGATCAGCCGGGTGCGCGCGGCGATCTCGCCGCGGATCACCCAATACAGCGAGCCGCCGTCGAGCAACTCGGCGTCGCGCTTGGGCACCATCCGGGTAACGTGGAAGTGCTGGCGCGGCAGGCCCTGAGCTTTCGCCAGCCGGGCGCGCTCGGCGACCCGGCTGGTCAGCTCCTTCACGGAGTCGCAGCCGACCGCCAGCTTGATCATATGCAGCGCCATGGTTCCGGAACGTCCTGAGGCAGGGAAAGCTGCGATCAGTTATCCGAATTCGGCTCCGTCGGCGCAAGCTGCACTGGCGCAGGGGCCGGCTTCGGTTTCGGCGGAGCGCGCTTGACCGGCGCGGGCGCCTGGCCGGTGGCCTGCGCGGGCGCACTGCCCTGCGCCTGGGCATTGGCGGCCGCCGGCGGACGCTTGGCGTGCGGCGCCGCTGTGGGTGCGGTGGCGGCTGCTGGCGCCGCTGCAGGCTTCGGCGCGGGCTGGGACGGCTCGGTCATGATCGAGATCGGCGGGATCGATGCCGACGTCGCGTAATCGATATTCACCGGCTTGCCGCTCGGCGCTTCGGGCGCGGGCGGCGCAGCGGCGGCGAGCGCCCCGCCCGTCGCGCCCTGCCAGGACGCCGAGGCGCGGGTCACCGCCATCTCGTAGGCGTGCTCGTTCATGTTGGCGGCGATGCGGCTGTGATCGGTCAGCGAGCGATAGGCGGCGCACTCGTCCGGCACGCAGCGCTCCTGGGCATTCAGCACATAGGCGATCAGGCCGTACCGATCACGCTCGATCGAGCGGCGCAGCCGGTCGATCTCAGGGGTCATCCGCTTGTTGGCGGCGGCGACGTCACCGAGCGCGGTCAATTGCGCCAGTCGCGTCGAGGCGTACGACACCGCGGCCGCGATGGTCTCCGGCGCACCGAACAGCGCGCGCTCGCACGCCGCCTGCACGGCGTCCCCGGCAAGGTCGTCGACGCAGGCGAGCGCCGGCATTGCGCTGATCGAGCGGCTCGCATCGGTGCTGCGCAGCGAAGGCGCGGCGCTGTCGACGAACATCCGCCAAGATGCAAAGCCCGCCACGCTCACCGCGAGCAGCGTGATGATGCCGAGCACGCCGTTGGCGACGGAGCGGTCGGCGCGCAGCAGCGCGATGATCAGAATCAGCGCGAAAACCGCGGCGGCGGCGATCGCGGACCAGATCGGCAGGTTCGGCGAATGCAGAATGTGGTCGGCCGTGGCCGCCCCGGAAGCCCAATCCATGCGCGTTGTCCCCTTGCGCGTATCCGGCTCAAATCAACACGGATTTGCGACGAAAATGCGCGCAAGCTCAGCGCGATATGGAAGCTTGGGTTCCGTCGTCCCGGCGGGCGCCGGATGGAACGGCCGCGCGGCGGCCGTCAGCAGACGGTGAGCTGGCTTTCTTTGGCCACGCGTTCGAAAGCTTCGGAGGTGCTCTTGATCCGGTACTGACAATCGGCACCGTCAGTGGGAAGCAGTCGGATGATCTCGTAGATTCCGCCCGCGGCCGGACGGGCAATATTGCTGGCGGTAAAATATACGTTCTCACCAACCACGAACTTGTGCTTCAACGCTCTACTCCATGCGCCACGAGAACGCCGGCTGCCGATAAATCCCCAGAGCGACCGGCTGAAACCCCGCCGGGCGTATAGCACGCGGAGCCCTCCACTGACCAGTGAATAGAGGGCATGGCTCCGACCCGAATTTGCAGATTTTTCAGCGTGATAGGCGTAAATTCCCGGGGCCTGCGTGGACCTGTCCGAGCGGCTGCCGGAACCCGGCTCAGTCGGTCTCGAATCGCGGGATCACCAGGGTCTCGGCGAGCGCCGCCTCGGTCCATTCGCGCATCGCCGGCAGCGCCTGCATCACCGCCACATAGCCCTGCGAAATCGGGTCCAGTTCGATCGCATAGGTCCGGAAACGCTGCACCACCGGGGCAAACATCGCGTCCGCCGCGCTGAAGCCGCCGAACAGGTATGGCCCGGAGCGGCCATAGCGCTGGCGGCAATCGTTCCAGATCTGCTGGATGCGGGCGATGTCAGCCCTGGCGGCGTCGGACAGCGGCTTGGGGCCGACCGGCCGATGGATGTTCATGCCGCATTCGCTGCGCAGGGCCGCGAAGCCGGAGTGCATTTCGGCCGATACCGAGCGCGCGTGGGCGCGCGCCGCGACGTCATCCGGCCAGAGCTGCGCCTTCGGAAAGCGCTCGGCGGCGTATTCGATGATCGCCAGCGAGTCCCAGATGGTGACGTCGCCGTCGACCAGCACCGGCACCTTCCCCGAGTCCGTGAAGGCGAGGATGCGGCGCTTGTCGGCATCACCGGTGTAGAGCGGGATCATCACCTCGTCGAACGCGATGCCGGTCGCCTTCAGGGCGATCCACGGCCGCATCGACCAGGACGAGTAGTTCTTGTTGCCGATCACCAGCGTGCGCGCCATCGATGAACTCCCAGCAGCCGATTCACTGCGGCCTTGGTGTTACTCAATCGTGCCGCCGGCCGCGCTGTCAATTGGTGGCGGTTGCGGTGAGCGTCGCGATGCGGCAGGTGTGAGCGATGAACACGCCGGATTCGCCCGCCCTCACGCCTGCCTCGTTGCAGGACGCCCTGCTCTCGGTCCTGACCACCGCCGGCTCCGCCACGCTGAGCGCGCCGGAGATCGCGCACGCGATCGCGCCCGAGGGTGACTGGCACGGCCTGCTGATGCCGATCCGTCGCGCCGCCGTCGAGCTGGCGCTGGCCGGGCGGCTGGTGATCTATCGCAAGGGCAAACCGGCCGATCCGAACGACTTCCGCGGCGTCTACCGGCTCGGGCTGCCGCGCCACGACTAGATCGGGCAACTCTGCACGGCAGCCAGCACCTCCTGTCGGTTGCCCGGATCGATGTTGCCGGATACCAGCACGCGAGACTGTCAGGGACGCGTGAGCAAGATGACCGACAAGACGATGGTTTGCAGCGGCGGCTGTCATTGCGGCGCAGTGCGGTTCGAAGCGACGCTGAGCGATGGCTTCGACTCGATCCGGCGCTGCACCTGCTCGTACTGCCGGATGCGCGGCGCCGTGGTGGCGATGGCGGAAATGGGCGGGATCCGGATCCTGCAGGGCGAGGACGCACTGACGACCTATCGCTTTCACACCGGCACGGCGCAGCACTTCTTCTGCTCCCGCTGCGGCATCTACACCCATCACCAGCGCCGCTCGAACACGAACCTGTTTGCCGTCAACGTCGCCTGCCTCGACGGCGTCAGCCCGTTCGACTTCGCCGAAGTCCCGGTGATGGACGGCGTCAATCACACTAACGACACCGGTCAGCCGACCCGCCGCGCCGGCACACTGCGCTTCATCCCGGCCGACTGAGGGCGGCGCCGCCCGCTAAGGCGTCGGCACCAGTTTCTCGCTGCGGTGATGCAGCCAGTACGCCAGCAGTCCCGCCCACTCATGCGCGGCGACGTCCATCCGCGCCAGCCCGCTGCTGAGGCGATTGAACGGCTGCGCCGCGTCCCGCCAGCCGCGGGTGCGCCAATCCACCGGATAGGCCACGACGTCGAAGCCGGCAGCGCGAAACACCTCGATCGACCGCGGCATATGGAACGCCGAGGTCACCAGCAGCCACAGTTCGCCGGGCTTCGGTGACACCAGTTCGCGGGTGAAGCGCGCATTCTCCGCCGTGGTGCGCGATCGGCGCTCCAGCAGGATCCGCTCCTTGGCCACGCCGAACCGCTCGAACAGCTCGGCGGCGATCGGCGCCTCGGGTATCGAGTCGCCGAGCAGATTGCCGCTGCCGCCGCTGTAGACGATCCGCGCCTGCGGATAGTCGCGCGCCAGCTCCAGCGCCGCGACCACGCGCTCGGCCGAGGAATCCAGCTCCACGGAATTGCGCGCGGCACTCACGTCCGAGTCGAGCGCGCCGCCGAGCACGATGATGCCGTCCGGCGCCTTGCCGGCGTACTGCCAGGGCGGAAACCGCTCCGACAGCGTCAGCAGCATCACGCTGCCGAGTGGCGAATAGCCGGCGATCAGCAGCAGTACGACGCCGGCGGCGAGCACGCGCGCCCCTGCCCGCCGCCACCGCGTCAGCAGCAACAATACTCCCATCGCGCAGATCACCGCGATCAGGTTGGAGGGATGGATGAAGAAGCCGACAACTTTGGACAGGACGAAGAACATCGATCACCCGCGACAGCCGAGGCCTGCGAGGTGGCGGGATTCCGCAAGCGGGGTCAATCCGGTGCGATGTCGCCTCAGTCCCACTCCGGCTCGGTCGCGCTGTGCACCAGCCGCCCCTCGGGGTGATGCAGCGTGAAAATCTGCTGCATTTCGGCGGCACTGAGTTCGAAGTCGAACACGTCGATGTTCTGCGACAACCGCTCGATGCGCGAGCTGCGCGGGATCGCCGGGACATTCTGCTGCACCAGCCAACGCAGACAGACCTGCGCGGCGGTCTTGCCGTGTGTCGCGCCGATTCGCGCCAGCACCTCGTTCTGCTTGGCCTGCCCCTTGGCGATCGGGCTGTAGGCGACCATCGCGATGCCGAGGTCGGCGCAGGTGGCGCGCACATTGGTCTGATCGAGAAACGGGTGGTACTCGACCTGATTGCACACCAGGGGCGCGGGGCTCGCCGCCACCGCCTGCTTCAGCAGCGCCGCGGTGAAGTTCGACACGCCGATATGCCGCGTCATGCCGAGCTCCTGCGCGTGCGCGAGGCCGCCCAGCGTCTCCGCCAGCGGCACCTGCGGATTCGGCCAGTGCAGCAGCAGCAGATCGAGCTCCGACAGCCGCATCTTGTGCAGGCTCTCTTTGGTGGAGCGCAGCAGATCGTTGGGCGCGAAGTGGGTGGTCCAGACCTTGGTGACGACGAACAGCTCGCTGCGCCGCAGATGCGCGTTGCGGATGCCTTCGCCGACGTCGCGCTCGTTGTTGTAGACCTGCGCGGTGTCGATGTGGCGATAGCCCATCCGCAGCGCCTGTTCGACGATCCGGGCGCAGGCGTGGCCGCTCAGCTCGCCGGTGCCGAGTCCGATCGCGGGTATCTTGGCGCCATGAGCTTCCACGAACTGCATGTCGGCCTCGCAGTCGGCAACGCAAACCCATCGGCGCGGAGTATGCGCTCTGGCCGAGCCGATGCCAATCGTCCGCGATTACGAGGCGCCGGGTTCCACCCGGCGATGTTAATACCGCGATAAGCCGATTACTTGAGCCCGAACCACAGCGTGGCGATCCCGAGGAAGGAGAAGAAGCCGACGACGTCGGTGACCGTGGTAACAAAGGTTCCCGACGCGACCGCCGGGTCGGCGCGGACGCGGTCGAGCGCCATCGGGATCAGGATCCCGCCGAGCGCGCCGGCAACCAGATTGCACACCATCGCCAGTGCGATCACCACGCCGAGCCCGGCGATGCCGAACCAGGCATAGGCGGCCAGCCCGGTGATCACCGCGAAGCCGACGCCGTTGACGAGGCCGACCGTCGCCTCGCGCATCACCACCCGCATCGCGTTCCACGGCCCGAGCTCGCGGGTCGCCAGCGCCCGCACCGCCACCGTCATGGTCTGGGTCGCGGCGTTGCCGCCCTGGCTGGCGACGATCGGCGCCAGCACCGCCAGCGCCACCATCTGCTGCAGCTGGCCCTCGAACAGCCCGAGCACCGAGGACGCCAGGAACGCGGTGGCGAGATTGACCAGCAGCCAGTTGAAGCGGCCACGGGCGATGGTCCAGACCCGGTCGGACAGCTCTTCGTCGCTAGTGACGCCGCCGAGCGCCTTGAGGTCTTCGTCGGCCTCCTCCTCGATGACGTCGACCACGTCGTCGATGGTGATGACGCCCACCAGCCGGTTGTCGGGATCGACCACCGGCGCGGCGACGAGGTTGTACTTGCCGAACAGCCGGGCGACCTCCTCCTGATCGTCCAGCACCGAGACCTTGCGGCGGTCCTCGTCGATCAGGTCGGCGAGCGGCACGTTGCGGTGCGAGCGCAGCAGCGCGTCGAGCGCCACCGCGCCCTGCCAAAGATTGCCGCCGTCGACCACGTAGATCTCGTAGAAGCGGTCCGGCAGGTCCGCGGTGTCCCGCATGTGATCGATTGCCTGACCGACGTTCCAGTCGCGTGGCACGGCGATGAACTCGGTTTGCATCCGCCGGCCGGCGGAGTTTTCCGGATAGTCGAGGCTGCGCTCCAGCGCATCGCGCTCGGACTGCGGCAGCTTGTCGAGGATCTCCTCCTGCTCGTCCTCGTCGAGCACCTGCAGCAGTTCGACCGCATCGTCGGAATCCAGTTCGCGGACACCCTCGGCCACGGTCTGCGGTTCGAGCTCGTCGAGGATTTCTTCGCGGACGGTCTCATCGACCTCGTTCAGCGCCGAGAAGTCGAAATCGGCGCCGGTCAGTTCCACCAGCCGGACCCGCTCGTCGGGCTCCAGCGTGCCGATCAGGTCGCCGAGATCGGCCTCGTGCAGGTCGGACACCACCTCGCGTAGGAACTGAGCGTTCTCCGCGGCGATGGCTTCCGAAATGACTTGAACGAATTCGGCCCTGATTTCGCCGTCCTCGTCCCGCATCGAAAGCTGGTCGGGCACGGACTGGCCGTCTCGCACGACCGCATCGAGTTCGTCGGCCATCGCGCACCCCATGGTCTGTCTGTGGGTTTTATCGGTTGCAGATTTCGCGCGCCGTCGCGCAAGATGCGGTGTCGATCGGCGGATCGAATGCTCGTTGGCAATACTCAATCGGTGACACGCGGCGCAATGAAATTCACGACATCCACGAACGATCAGTCCGCCCGGAGGGTGTCATGAGGAAAGCGAAGCGCGCCGCCGTGGCGGGCGTCAGGAAAGCCGCCGCAGCAGCCGTCACGCTGGCGGTGCTGGGCTCCGCCGCGCAGGCCGCCGACTGCCCACGCCCCGATACGCTGGGCACGGCGCGCACGCTCACCATCGATGCCACCAAATATCCGCGGATCGGCACCAAGAGCTTTCCGGAGACGCTGCCGCTCGAGGATCACGAGGTCGTGCTGACCTTCGACGACGGCCCGGCGGCAACCACGCCGAAGGTGCTCAAGGCGCTGGCCGACGAATGCGTCAAGGCGACGTTCTTCCTGGTCGGCAAGCCCGGCCTGGAGATGCCGGCACTCGTCCGGCGCATCGCCGCCGAGGGCCACACCGTTGGCCACCACACCTACACGCACGCCCATCTCGCGCATCTGAGCAATGCCGACGCGCTGGCCGAGATCGACCGCGGCATCGCCGCCGACGAGTCGATGCTGCGCGGCCACGGCGCGCCGCTGTCGGAGACGAAGTTCTTCCGTTTCCCGTATTTCGAATCGACGCCCGCCCTGCTCGACAATCTGCAGTCGCGCGGCATCGTCGTCTGGGGAGCGGATCTGTGGGCCAGCGACTGGAATCCGATGACGCCCGAGGAGCAGCTCAAGCTGATCAGCGACCGGCTCACCGCCGCCCGCAAGGGCATCATCCTGTTTCATGACCCGCGGGCACAGACCGCCGCGATGATCCCGGCTTTCCTGCGTTTTCTGCGAGAGAACAATTATCGCGTGGTCCACGTCGTGCCGCCCGCAGCCAATCCGGCCGTTGCCACCGGTGCACACGCGACCCGCTAATTCCGCGCTGGTGCACGCCGGCAAACCGTGATCAGAACCATGATTAAGCCGCCGTTCAGGCTGGCATTCTACAGTCTTGCGGGCTGATCTGAGATCCGAGGTGCGTGGTCGCGTGATGGGTGAACATTTTCGACAAGGGCGGCGGACCAGGTCGCGGCTCGGCCTCGCCTGTGCGACCGCAGCCCTCGCCCTTTCCGTGACCTCAGCTTTCGCGGCGGACTGCCCCGGCAACCCGGACGCCCTCGGCACCTCGCGCACGCTGGTTGTGGACCCGCGCGAACACCCGCGGATCGGCACGATGCAATACGCCGAGACGCTGCCGTTGCAGGACCACGAGGTAGTGCTGACCTTCGACGACGGACCGTTGCCGCGCCACAGCAACGCCGTGCTGGATATTCTCGCCAAGGAATGCGTCAAGGCGACGTTCTTCATCGTCGGCCGGATGGCCCAGGGTTATCCGCAAGGCGTCCGCAAGCTGCGTGATGCCGGTCACACCATCGGCACCCACAGCCAGAACCATCCGCTGAGCTTCAACCGGATGTCGGTCGAACAGGCCCGGCAGGAGGTCGATGAAGGCATCGACTCGGTTGCCGCCGCGCTCGGCGATCGCGCCGCAGTGGCGCCGTTCTTCCGGATTCCCGGCCTGCTGCGCGCCGAGGCGGTCGAAGGCTATCTCGCCTCGCAGGGCATTCAGGCCTGGAGCGCCGATTTCCCCGCCGACGACTGGCGCCATATCTCGCCAGAGGCCGTTTACGGGCTGGCGATGAGCCGGCTGCAGGCCAAGGGCCGCGGCATCCTGCTGCTGCACGACATTCAGGCCCGCACCGTCGCGGCACTGCCGCGGATACTCCACGAGCTGAAGGCGCGCGGCTATCGCATCGTCCACGTCGTGCCGGCCAGCAAGGATCTGCCGAAGACTCCGACCGAGCCGTCGCAGTGGCGGCTGCATCCGATCACCGAACAGGTCGCGATCTCGCATTGGCCCAAGGTGCCGGGCTTCAGCTTCGCTCACGCCGAAATGCTGCCGGGGCCGTCCGTCGCGGATCTCAATCTCGATCTCGGCGGCGCGCAGGCAACCTTCCGCCACCCCGCGCGCGGCGTGCCGATGCCGATGGCGGCACCGTGGCCACGGCAGATCCCGGCCGAGAGTTCGGCAAATCCGATCGCCTTTCCGGTGCCATCGCAGGCGGTGTTCAGCATCCCGGAGAAGACGGAGCCGGCGATCCGCGCGACCGTCCTTGTGCCATCCCGCCATGCCACCAACGACGCGACGTCGGCCCCCGTCGATGCTCTGGCGTCGGCCGCGCCGGTCCGCCAGATCTCCGGCAGTGCCGCGATCGCCCCTGCGGGCCTGCAGCGGGGCCCGATCGGCGTTTCCGCTAGGCCGCGGCCGCTGAACCACTGAACCAAGGCCGTCGCCACGCGGCATACAGAGCCGTACGCTCTCTGGGGTTTACCGTTCCAGGTGCTGAGCGAACCGCGCCGCAAGACCGTTGCTCGGAAGGCTCGAGGAGCGCGCCACGTAAAGCCGCTTGGCGAGGCGCACGCCGTTAAGCGGCACGCTGACGAGGTGCTTCGCCGCGAGTTCGTCCCTGACGCTGGCTTCCAGCACGATCGAAATGCCGAGCCCGGCGCGGACCGCCGATTTGACCGCCTCGGTACTTCCGAGGTTGCAGCGGATCGTCAATCGCTCGGCGATGTCGCCGAGACAGTTGCGCAACATCCGTCCCGTGCCGGTATGCGCCTCCCCGCCGATCATCGGCTCGCCGACGAGGTCGACGGGACGGATCGATGCCAGACCAGCCCACGGATGGTCGCTGGGCACGATCACCACCGCCGGCTCTTCGCGCCAGACGGTCGCGACAAAACCTCTGCGATCGTCCCACCACTCCAGCGCGGCAACGTCAACCTCGCCGCTCTCCAGCTTGTCCAGGATACGGTCGTTACGATCGATCACCATGTCGAGCCGCGCGACCTCGCGTTGCTGATCGGCGAAAGACCGGAAATACGGCTGCAGCAGATAGATGCCGAGGTTGCCGGCGGCGCCGATGGTGAGATGCGGCTGCTGCAGCGACAGACGCGCGCGCTCCGCCAAACGAACCAGTCCCTCGGCGTAGCGGACGAAGGCTTCGCTGCCCGGCGCCGGAAAGCACCCGGCGCGCTCGCGCACGATCAGCGTCTGGCCGACGCTGTCCTCCAGCTTCTTGATGTGCAGCGTCACGGTCGGCTGAGAGATGCCGAGCTGGCGTGCGGCATCGCGAAAACCGCCGCTGTGTAGGACCGTCAAATAGGTCCGGATATGCTCAAGGTTCATCACGATTCCCGCGGACAGTGCCGCCAAACTATCTCACGAATGTCGCCGGCGACACGGCCGTCCAATCGTCGGGTCCCGGGAGGCAGAAGGATCACGCCGCGCAGGCAGGCTGCTCGGGAGTTTCCTCCGCCTGCGCAGCCTCCGAGCCGTAGATGCGGACACAATCCTCGTCGGTGAAGTCCCGGGACCGGCAATCGACGACAATCCGTCCATTCCGGAATCCGACGATGCGGTCGCCGACCGCGAGCGCCTGCTCGACCTGATGCAGGCTGCACAGCACCGATATCCCGTTCTCCTTCGCCACTTTGCGCAAAATCCCGAGCACCGTTCGGGCGGATTCCGGATCGAGGCTGGCGATCGGTTCGTCGGCAATGATCAGGTGGCTCTGCTGCGCCAGGGTCCGGGCGATGGCGACGCGCTGCTGCTGCCCGCCCGACAGACCATCGACACGCCTGTAGGCATGGTCGAGCATCCCCACCGCATCGAGGCTCGCTAGCGCGAGCTGGCGGTCCTGCGTGGAGAACGCCCCCAGCATCGCACGCCACAGCGAGACGTAACCGAGCCGGCCGGCCAGCACGTTGTCGATAGCCGACAGCCGGCGCACCAAATTGAACTGCTGAAACACGAAGCCGCAACGGCGGCGCATCGCCACCAGCGCGTCGCTCTTCAAGCCGGTGACATCGCGCCCGTCGAAACTGATCGTCCCGGCATCTGGCTCGGCGAGGCGCGTGATGCATCGAAACAACGTCGACTTGCCCGTGCCGCTTGGCCCGAGAATAACAACGAACTCACCCTGACGCAGATCGAGATCGATCCCATCGAGCACGCGATGCTCGCCATAGGCCTTCTTCAGATTGCGGATCGCAAGCATGATCGGCTGTTCGGTGGTCGCGGCGACGTCGTCAGGCATCAAATTTCCCCGCAAGGTTTCGTCGCGGCACGCGACCTGGATCTGCGCGCGGCGATTCGAGAATGGCGCCGCGCAGATAGGCGCTGAGGCTGTCGATCATCCACACCATCAGCAGGATGACGGTCAGCACCGTGACCATTTTCGGGAAGTCGAGCAGATCGATGGTGTCCTTGAGGGTCTGACCGATGCCTCCGGCGCCGACGATCCCCAGAACGGTCGACGACCGTACTGTGTACTCCCACATATAAAGCGTCGCCGCGATCAGATTGGGTGCGACGTCGGGGATCAGCGCATAGCGGATCACCTTCACGCGGCTCGCACCGGTGAGCGCGACCGCGTCCATCGGTCCCCTGTCGGCAGGCTCGATCGCCTCGGCGAAGGCCTTGCCGATCGCGCCCATCATGTGGAAGGCGATTGCCAGCACGCCGGTGAAAGGTCCGAAACCGATCGCCGCAACGAAGATCAGCGCGAACACCAGAGTCTCAGTGCCTCGGGTGACGTTCAGCACCGCCCGCGCGGCGAGAGACACCAGCGGATGAGGTGTCGTGTTGCGCGCCGCCAGGAACCCGAGCGGGAAAGCGAAGGCCAGCGCGATCAACGTCCCGATTGACGCCATCGCCAACGTCTCGAACGCCGCGTAGAGAATCTCGTTGATCGTGCGCAGGTCCGGCGGAAACATCGAGGGTACCCACGACATCACGCGCGGAATGCCGGCCCACAATTTCTGCAGATCGACGTGCGACGCGCGCGCGAATACGACGATCAGCACCACCGCCATCAGCAACGCAAAATTTCGGCGGAGCACATTCGCATCACGCCAGGAACGTGGCGGCTCGATATATCGCACCGACTCTATCATAAGTTCCTCTTCCGGATCAGATCGAGGGGGCGCAACAGGCGCCCCCCGATCATTGGGATTGTTGTTACTGCAGCTTGCCGGTTACGCGGCCGGCTTCTTCGATGACTTCGTAGTCGTCGTGGCTGGCCTTGACGAAGCCGTTGTAGCCGGCGCCCATCAGTGACTGCGCCTTGTCTTCGCTCAGGCCCACCAGCACGTCCTGGATCTTCTTCTTCAGCGTCGGATCGAAGCCCTTCGGAACGGTGATAGCGTCGTTGGGCAGCGGGTTGGAGGTCCAGAAAATCTTCACCTTCTTGGGATCCATCTCTCCGGCTTCGATCATGCCGTAACGGCCGCGATCCATGTCCGATCCGAGATCGAGGACGCCCTGCTGGATCATCATCACGTTGTTGCCGAAGGTGGCACCTTCGCGATACTGGAAGAACGTCTTCGGATCGACGCCTTGGTTCACGAAGTAAGCCATCGGAATCAGCCAACCCGAGGTATTGCCCTGGTCGGACAGCGACAGCCGCATGCCTTTAGCGTCGTCCGGCCATTTCTTGATCTTGAGATCCGCCCGGCCTTCGATGATGGCGTGATATACCGGCTTGCCGCGATACTTCGCGGTCGCGATCACTTCGGCGCCCGACTTCTTGTTCGCCAGCACGTAACCCCACGGGCCGAGCCAACCGATGTCGACGTGGCCGTTGGTCATGGCGACGGAGATCGCAGCCCAGCTCTCCGGAGAAACCAGTTCGTAGGTCGCACCGAGCTGATCGGCAACGTACTTGAACAGCGGCTCGAACTCCTTGACGGTCTGCGCCGGCGTCGGCCGCAGCGGAGCGATGGCAAAGCGCAGATGCAGCTTTCCGTCCTTCATTTGTTGCGCGTCCGCAGACGGCGCCGCGAAGCAAGACGCCGCGACGGCCGCAGCGAGCGCGAGCGAACGGAATATCCGGGATTTGAAGCCCATCATGATCGGTCCTTGTAAGAGTGACACGATGTGGCAGCGATCTAATTACTAAATCATCCTGCCACATCCATCCGTTTTCTAGATCGTCAGTGCGACCGGCGTATGAAGCGACGGATGCGAGCAACGCCTCGACACGACCACCGCCGAGACTTTCATGTCGGCGGTCTTACTGATCGGATCCATCAACGGAGTAACCAGTGCATTGGCCGGACCTTCGGTGAAGCAGTACGGCGCGAATACCAGGCCCTCCGGCAGCGCGTCGTCGGCGCGCACGTAAGTATCGATCGCTCCCTCGCGCGAACGGACCGTGACGGCGTCGCCCGAGCGCAGCGACAGCCGCTCCATGTCCACCGGATTCATGCCGACGAACGGGTCGGGCTCGATTGCGCTGAGCACGCCGGCACGGCGTGACATCGGTCCTGTATGGTGCTCGAGCAAACGCCCCGTCGTCATCACCAACGGAAATTCGGCCGACGTGATCGACGCCGGCGCTGCGGTCTCTGGCGGCACCAGGCAGGCGCGGCCATTGGTAGTGTGAAAGCGCTCGCTGAACAGTAGCGCGGTTTCCGGATCCCCCTCGGCGCGGCACGGGTACTGGACCGCGCCGGTCTGCAGAAGCCGATCCCAAGTGATCCCGCCGATCGAGGGCATCGACCTGCGCATCTCGTCGAAAATCTCAGCGGGCCCCGCGTAGTCCCAATGCTGTCCGCAGCGCCGCGCAATTTCTTGCACGATCCACCAATCGGGCTTGGCTTCTCCAGGTGGCCGCACGGCAGCCCGGGTATGCTGGATCCGCCGGTCGATATTCGTGAGCGTGCCTTCCTTTTCGAGCAGAGCCGCTGCGGGAAGGATCACGTCCGCATAAGCGGCCGTCTCGGTGGGAAAGATGTCCTGCACCACGAGATGATCGAGCCGCGCCAGCGCTTCACGGACGTGCCCCGAACCGGGCATGCACATCGCCGGATTGGCCCCGTGGGCGTACAGTGCGCGGACGCTGCCGGCGTGAACAGCATCGACGACTTCGATCATGGTGAGGCCCGGCGTGTCGGAGATCGGAACGCCCCACAGCGCGGCAAATTTCTCACGCACGTCTGCGGCATCCGCCGGCTGATAATCGGGGAAGTAGTTCGGCAGCATGCCCGAATCCGGTGCGCCTTGCGCGTTGTTGTGGCCGCGGATCGGATACAGGCCGGTTCCGGGACGTCCCACCTGCCCGCAAATCAGCGCCATCGCGATCAGGCAGCGGATGTTGTCGGTGCCGTGGCTGTGCTGGGTCATCCCCATGCCCCAGATCGTCATCGCCGCCGATGCGCCGGCATAGACTCGCGCCACCTCCGCGATCAGTTCGGGCGGCACGCCGCAGATCGCCGCCGCCAGCGGCAGCGGAAACTGCGACGCCATGCGCTCAATCTCCTCGAACCCGTCGACCCGCGCCGCGATAAAATCGCGGTTGTAGCGTTGCTCCGTGATGATGACGCCCAACATCGCGCCGAGCAGCACGACGTCGGTACCCGGTTTGAATCGCACGACGTGGGAGGCGAACCGATCGAGCGGCTGGCCGCGCGGATCGACCACGATCAGCTTGGCACCGTTCCGCACAGCGTTGCGCAGCAGCGAACCTGCGACAGGGTGGCTAGTCGACGGGTTCGCTCCGATCACGAAGATCACGTCTGCATTGGCGCATTCGCCGATCTGGGACGACGGCGCCCCCGTGCCGACGCTTTCGAGCAGCGCCGCGGTCGACGAGGCGTGACAGAGCCGCGTGGGATGATCGACATTGTTGGTGCCGAACGCGGCGCGGGCCAGCTTCTGAAACAGATAGCTGTCTTCGTTGCAGGTCTTCAGCGAGCCGAAGAACGCGAGGCTGCCCGACCCGTGCGCTGCGTGGGCACGGCGCAATCCGGACGCTGCAAAATCCGCCGCCTCGTCCCAGCTCGCGGCGCGAAAGCTTGCGCGCCAGTCGGCGCTGAGCTCGCCCTTGGGCGCCCCAGCCAAACGGATCAGCGGCGTCGTCAGCCGATCGGCGTGGTGGATGAAGTCCTGCCCGAACCTTCCTTTCACGCACAGCCGCGAGTGGTTGGTCGGTCCGTCCAGCGCCCGGATCTCGACGACACGTTCGTCACGGGCATGCACTTCGATCCGGCACCCCACGCAGCAATACGGACAAACCGCTTCGGTGACGCGTTCCTCCGCGCGCAACGGCGCAGCCGCGATTGGCCGATACGCACGATTGGAGAGCGCGCCGGTAGGGCAGGCCTGCACGCATTGTCCGCAGCTCGCGCAACTGCTGGCGCCGAGCGTGGCCTCGTAATCAAACACGATGTGAATATCGGCCCCGCGCCCGGCGAGACCGATCACTTCATGGCACTGCACATCGCGGCACGCCGTCACGCAGAGCCCGCAGGCGATGCATTGGTCGGGATCGAACCCGATCGCCGCATGACTGTCGTCCTTGGCGACGGCAATTGCCTCCGGCTGCAGCGCTGCGAGCGTCTGCCGGTAGGAGGTCAGCCGAGGGCTTTCGGTCAGTATGCTTTGGCCGGCGCGCGGCAATTCACGGCACGACGCCTTGAACTGGCGCTCGCCTTCGACTTCGACCAGGCAGGAGCGGCAGCGGCCGGGCCGCGGCAGATCGCTCATCGGCTGACAGCATTGATGCGGAATCGAGTGCCCGAGTCGCAGTGCGGTGTCGATGATCCTCTCGCCCGGCCGTGCCTCGACGGCTTCTCCGTCGAGATTGAAGGACACCACCGCATCGGTCGGGGCTTGGTTCATGGCTCGGCTCACGGCTTGGCTCACGGCTTGGCTCACGGCTCGGCCCGCAGGAAATGTCGATCGAATGACGACAGCAGTCGCCCCGCGCCCTGCCCGAGTCCACAGATCGAGCCCTGCATCAGCACGTCGGCGACAGCCGCATGATCGTCGGCGACACCGGCGCGCAGCGCTTCGACAGCTGCGGAGGTGCCGAGACGACAGGGCGCGCATTGGCCGCAGCTTTCCTCGGCGAAGAATGCCATCAGATCGCGCACGATCGCGGCCGGATCGTCCGCCTGCGAGAACACGATCACCGCTCCCGCGCCGACTACAGCCCCATGCGCACCGAGGGCCGCATCGTCGAGCGGAAGCGCGGCAAGCGACGCGGGCAGGATGCCGCCCGAGGCGCCCCCCGGACAAAATGCCGCCAGTTCATGCCCCTCGGCCATGCCGCCCCCGTAGCTGTCGATGAGATCGGTCAGCGAGATGCCGTAGGGAGCGACATGAACGCCGGGACGTCGCACACGCCCGGACAACGAGTAGTGACGCAAGCCACGCACCACACCAGCGCCGTGGCTGCAAAACCACGCCGCGCCGCGGGCGAGAATTTCGTTGACCCAGAAATACGTCTCGACGTTGTGGATCAGCGTCGGCCGCCCGAATAGCCCGGACTGTGCGGGAAATGGCGGCTTGTGCTTCGGCCGTCCCGCCCTGCCCTCCAGACATTCGATCAGCGTTGTCTCTTCGCCGCAAATATACGAGCCACCGGAGCGCCGCCATTCGAAGCTGATGTCCGGCCACGCCGACGCCAGCGCCTCTGCGGTCGCCTGAAGCCGAGGCATCAGTTCGTGGTGATGGCTGCGCAGATACACGTGGATCACCTCGGCGCCGACGACCCGCGCAGCCACCAGCGCGCCAGTCAGCACCTGCGCCGGGCTGGTGTCGAGCAGATGGCGATCCTTGAACGATCCCGGTTCGGACTCATCAGCATTGACGACTACGTGGCGCGGGCCTTTCCCCGCAGCGACCAGCCCCCATTTATGCGACACCGGAAACCGTGCCCCGCCCATGCCGCCCAGCGCGGACTCGTCGAGAGTGGCGAGCACGGATGGCAAGTCGGAGACGGGAGCGATCGGCTCGGCCGCCGCATAGCTTGAAGCAGCGCGATGATGGTCGCTTTGCCTCGCAAAACGAACGCGCCGCTGACCGTTCACCATCGCGACCGGCGCCTGATCACAACCGCCGAGGCACGCCGTGCTCTCGACCTCATCGAGATCAACAAGCCCCTCCGCCTGGGCCATGCGGCAGGCCGGGCCGTTGCAGAGGCGCAGCTCGGCTGTGGACTCGGCAAAGCGCTTATAGGAGGACGCGACCTCGTACACCTCGGCGATCTTCAATCCGTGGTCCAAGGCGATCTGCGCGAGAGCGGTCCGGTCGAGAGCACCGCAGCTGTCCACGATGCGGTGCATCGTCTCGATCAGGCGATGGCGAGGCTCACGGCGCCCGATCAAGTCGGCGGCCGCGGGAGGCGTGACGGTCAACATGGAGATCCTCGTCGACGCGACTGGCGTCAGGCCAGAACAACAGGTTGGATCGGCTGCCGCCCGACCAGACCGCCATGCAGCGGCTGACCCTCGAAGAACCGCCGGATGTCGCGCGCAGCCGCCATCGCGATCTCGCGCCGGATCGTATCGACGGCCGAGCCGAGATGCGGCGTCAGCACGGTGCGCGGATGATTCAGCAGCCGCGCATCGATCGCCGCAGGCCGATCCGGGAGCGCCCAGTCCTCGGTTTCGAATACATCTGCCGCGTAACCGCCGAGGCCGCCGCGCTCGAGCGCATCGGCCACGGCGGCTTCATCGACGAGCGAGCCGCGCGCCGGATTGATCAGCAAAGCGCCGGACTTCATCTGCGCCAGCGCATCGGCGTCGATGATGTGATGCGAAGCCGGCGACAGCGGCAGAGCCAGCACCAGATAGTCCGACTCGGCCAGCAGTCGCGGCAACTCGCTCCGCAACAGGCACAAGGCGTCCTCCTTGGCCGGCGCGAGCGGACGATCGTCCGCGTAGGAGATCTGGCAGCGGAAAGCGCGAAGCCGGTGAGCGATCGCCTGCCCCACCGCTCCCATCCCGAGAATGCCGACCATCGCGCCGTCGAGCCCCTTGCCGAACAGGATCGGTCGCCAGCCGTTGAACGGCGTGGTGCGTACTAGTCGATCGCCCTCCAGCAGATGGCGACCCAGCATGATCATCAGTCCGACCGTCAGCTCGGCGGTGGGCACAGTCAACAGGTCTGGCACGATGCTCAGCGCGACACCGTGGCGGCGACAAGCTTCAGTGTCGTAGTTGTCCGCCCCCTTCAGCGCGCAGCCGATCACCTTCAGGCGCGCGCATCGCGACAGGAACGGCTCGTCGACGTGGTCCGTCATAAAGGCGAGCATCGCATCGCAGTGCTGCGCGCGGACCACAACCTCCTCGCGGGACCACGGCACGCGGGTAACGTTGGCCTCGACCTCCCCGAACGTCTGAAGAAACCCCAAGACCTCCTTGTGAACCCAATTGGTGACGAGAATCCGCGGTTTCATGACGATCCCTACCAGCAAAATCTGATCATCATCCAATATCGATTATATTTTTCAATCATGTGACGGGTGCCGACGCGTCCTCAGCGACCGAGTCGTGGATCCGGTGCTCCCGCCGGCACCGGTCTTGTTGAGTTCAAAAGCGAGTAGGCAGCATGGCCACCGCCGTTCGAGGGGGCGGTCGCGGAAGTGACGCCTGAGGAATGGTGCCTCTGGTGAGCGGCTTTGCGCGGCTAGCCGAACGAGCGGCCGAGATTTTCGTACACCGCCGGCCGGGCACGGCGGATCCAGAGTGCGAACAGATAGCCGGCGATGCCGATCAGCACGAGCGCGACCGGCAGGCCGTCGATCGCCAGCGACTCCGAGCCGCTGACCAGCGCCAGATTGGCGATCATCGTCACCAGGCAGGCGGCGAGCCCGAGCGCGCTGAGCGCCGGTGCGATCAACGCCGGCCACAGGCCGATGCCGCGGCGGTTGTTTCGGAAAAACGTGATCACCGCGCCCGACACCACGATCTGCACCATCAGGATGCCGAGACTGGCGAAGGTGCTCATCCAGGCGAACACCACATCGTAGGGGCTCGCCTTGGCGAGCACGAACAGCAGCGTGGCGACGAACAGCACGGCGGTCTGGACGATGCCGGCGACATACGGCGACTGGTGCACGTCGTGGGTGCGCGCGACGTGACCCGACGCGATGCCCTCGCGGCCGAGCGCGAACAGATAGCGGTTGATGGTGTTGTGGAACGACAGCGTGCAGGCGAACAGGCTGGTGATCAGCAGCGCGTTCATCACGATCCCGGCGACCGCGCCGAGCCGCGCCTGCACCGCGGTGAGATACAGAGTCGAGGCATGATCCGCCGCCTGCTGGGCGATCTGCGACGGGCCGTAATGCACCGCGACGGTCCAGCTCGCGAACGCGTAGAACAGCGCGATGATGCCCACCGCCCAATAGGTCGCGCGCGCGATGGTGCGCTTCGGATCGCGCGCTTCCTCGCCGAAGATCACGGTGGCCTCGAAGCCGATGAACGACGCAACTACGAACACCAGCGCGACGCCGAAGCCCGACGAGAACACCGCGCTCGGCCCGTAAGGCTTCAGCGACACGCCCTCGGGCCCGCCGCCGCCGATCAGCACCGCGATGCCGAGCAGACCGAGAATGGCGATCTCGGCGATCATGCACAAACCGAGCACCCGGCCGCTGAACTCGATGTTGCGCGCGCCGCAGATATAGACGGCCGCCATCAGCACGACCGCATAGACGAACCAATGAATCTCCGGCCCGCCTGCCGACACCATGATGGTGTTGCCGAAGAAGCCGAACAGCCCGACCACGGCGATCTCGATCGCGAGGTACGTTGCCAGCGTGACGAAGGCGCAGGCCAGCCCCGCCGGCCGCCCCAATCCGTTGGCGATGTAGGCGTAGAACCCGCCGGCGCTGCCGACGAAGCGGTTCATCGCGGTGAAGCCGACGCTGAAGACGGCGTAAAGCACGCCGACCAGCAGATACGTTCCCGGCACGCCCGGGCCGTTGCCGAACGCGAACGCAGCCGGCGAAGCGCCGACCACGGCGGTCAGCGGTGCCGCCGCCGCGACCACGAAGAACACGATGTGGGCGACGCCGACCGCGTCCTTGCGCAGATCCTGCCGCGCCTCGCCTCCAGTCGTCACCGACATCCTGCTCTCCCCGTCAAAGCACTCACCGCCACAGCTTCTCGTCGCCGGAATACTCCGTCCCCGGCAGCTTGCCGGGCGTCAGGAATGCGCCGAGCACGTTGCGCATAAAGGTCGCGGTGTTGTTGTCGCCGCCCTTGCACGGCAGCGCCTGGCTCCAGGCGATCGAGCCGATCGACAGGCAGGCGCCGTCGTTCGCCGTGGTGAAGTAAGTGATGTCGGCGCGGACCTGCGGATCCTGCGTGCCGCCGCGGCCCGGAAAGGCGTAGGCGACTTCTTCGGAGACCAGCGGGTAGTTGTCGGAATGGCCGTGCGACGCCGCCAGCAGCAGCGCATGCGGCGGCGTACCGAGCGCGAGGTCGTAGCGGTCGATCTCGAGGCCGGCGGCGCCGCCGAGGCCGAGGCCGAAATCGCCGATCTTCTCCTGCGGCCCGATGCCCTCGAACATCCAGGCGGCGCGGCGGTGGAACGAGTCCGGCATCCGCTCGAACGGCTGCGACTCGTCCATGCCCTCCGAGGTGAAGCCGACGCCGACGATCTTCTGCGGCGGCCGGCCGCGCGAGCGCCACAGGCCGGAGCGTTCGCCCGTGGTGGCGAGATAGCCCTCTCCCGGATCGGCCTGCCACGCGCGCGAGCCGGTGTCGAGCTTGCGCACCTCCATGCAATGCGGCTCGTCCTCGCGCAGCCCGCAGACCCAGTAATAGCCGTTACCGCCGAGATACATCAGCCGGCCACCGGCGCGCATGTAGTCCTCGGTGCCGTCCAGCATCTTTTCGGAATAGTATTCCGGATGCGTGCAGGTGATGACGGTCCGATACGGCGCCAGCGCGGCGGCGCCGCCTTCGTGGAGATCGTGATCGGTCAGCACCTCGAAATCATAGCCGGCATGATCGAGCCACCAGATCAGCGACAGGTCGGCCGGCAGCGCCCATGGCACCCCGATCGAGCCGGCGCGGAATTTCGGCCGCATGTTGATGATCGGTCGCCGCCACGAGGTGTAGCAGCAGCCGGCGCCGTCGCCATGGTGGTCGTAGGTCGACAGGCCGAATTCCTGCAGCTTGTAGTTCTCGATGTCCTCCTCGCTGAGGATCGGCGTGTGCGCCACGATCGACTGCGCGACCGGCGAGCCGAACGCGAGCTGCTCGTTGGCGTAGGCGAGATACGAGAACGTCGCGATCAGCACCGCCAGCGGCGCCTTCGGCTTGGCGGCGGCGACGAAGAACGGGATGTGATCCTCGGCGTCCCCGGCGCGTAGCCGCAGCGCATAGACACCGCTCTTCAGATCATCCGGGATGGTCAGCGTGACAGTCGGCTGCCATTTGGCGTCGGTCAGCGCGTCGTCGTGAAATGCGATGCCGCCATACTGCGACGGGTTGAGCCGATAGCAATCGTCGCGGCCGGCCCAGTTCCAGCCGGTCATGCCGCGCACCGGGCGATTGACACCCTGCGCGTGCAGCCCGTTCGGGCCGGTGTCGACGATGGTGTCGCCGATGCCGCTGTCGGTGTAGCCAGCGGTCGTGTCCCAATGCGCGATGCACGGCACCGCGGCGGGCGGCGTTCCGCTGCGCAGGATCTCGGCAATGTCGGCATCGGACAGCACCGCGCCCGCGACGCCGGCGCGGTCGATCTTGCCGTTGTAGAGGATGCTGACGAAGCGGCCGCGCAGGTCGTTCTCCTCGCTGCCGCCGGCCCACAGGAACGGGATCGCGGCGCCCGGATCTGCCGGCTTCACCTTGAGCGTCTCGGTGACGTGAGAGTCGTAGTCACGCGGCACGACCGGACCGGTCAGCGAATTGTAACGGTTGACGACGCCGACCTGATGCAGCCGCACCTCGCCGCTTGCGGCGCTGTAGCTCGCCGCGACGAAATACCAGACCCGCTCGACCAGCGGGATCTCGGCCGCGACGTGATCGATCTGCGCGCCGTCGCCGACCCAGAATTCCAGCTTCCCCTCGGCGCTGATGCCGAGGCCGTAGCCCTTACTCGCAACGACGTCCCATTTCGACAGGATGGCCTGCCGCTTGATGCCGGGCTTGGTCGGATACACGAACGCATACAGCGTGAAATCGCCGGTCGGCATCAGCAGCTGCCGCGGGTCGTCGACCACGGCATGGCCGCCGAGCTGCGTGAATTGCCGCTTCACCGCGATCGTCGCAGGGATCGTGCTGACGACCTCCTGCTCGACGAAGCCGGGCCCCTCCGGGCTTTCGTCGCCGTGCAGCAAGCGGACGAGCTGCGCGTCGACGTGGTCGGTGCCCTCGCCCGAGATCATGAACGAGACCGTCTGGCCGGCCTTCACCGACAGCGGGTCTGCATAACCATGGATACGTTTCGTCGCCATCGCCGGGCCTTCAGCTTTCGAGCAGATCGTTGACGCGGAGCAGGAACACCGCGTGGTACACCTCGTCGAGCGTGGCGTAGAGCTTGTCGTCGACCACGCGCGGCGGATGGCCGGGTCGGCCGGAGAACGCCATCACCTTGTAGGAGCAGCTACGGAACGGCCCGACCCGCATGATGGCGTATTTGTCCGCCAGGTCGGCGCGGCGGAAGTAGTTCAGCACGCGGTCGAGCGCGTCGGAATGCTGGCCGAGCGGCTTCATCTTGTGCTCGGCGATCAGCTCCGGCGTGATCATGGTCTTGAGCTGGTCGCGGATGCGCTTGTCGAACAGCCGGTAATAGACCTGCTGTTTGTCGGCGATCTCGGTGGCTTCTTCGGGCATCACTTCACCCCCCTTCTCGGTCCGCACCGCGCGGCGCTCGCTCTTCTTGCGGTTGCGGAAACTGCGGAACTGACCGCGCACGCCGACCAGGCCGTTGTGCGCGGTGGTAGCGACCAGCACCATCACGGCGGCGATCAGGATGATGCGCAGCGGCCCGAGGTCGATCAGCCCCTTGTCGATCAGCACCACGATCGCGGTGCCGACCACCGCGCCTTCGGAGCGGCCGAGCCCGCCGATCACGATCATGGCGAACATCACCAAGAGCTGATCGAGCGAAAACACGGTGAGCGAGATCGAGCGATAGAACATCGCGTAGAATGCGCCGATCGCGCCCAGCGCCGCCGACGAGATGATGAACACCCACAGCCGCGCGCGGCGATAGTCGATGCCGACCGCCTCGGAGAACGCCTCGTCCTCGCGCGCCGACTGCAGCAGGATGCCGAGCCTTTCGCTGTTGACGAGGCGGAACACCAAGAGCGCGCACAGCAGCAGCACGAAGGCGCCGGCGAAGCCGAGCAACAGGCCCGGTCGCTTCAGCAGCCAGTCGGCCGGGATGAACGAGGCGACCTGATTGATGCTGCCGTTCGACGGCGCCAGCGCCTTGATCTGCGACACGAATACGCGGCAGATCTCGGCGACGCCGAGCGTCAGCAGCGCGTAGTACAGCCCGTCGAGCCGGGTCGACGGCAGCGCCAGGATGGCGCCGATGACGAGCCCGACCAGCGCGCCGATCGGGATCAGCAGCGGCCACGGCACGCCGAGATAGACGTTGGCGGCGGCGGCCGCATAGCCGCACAGCCCGACCACCGCCATCGTCGCCAGCGAGAAGATGCCGGCGGTGCCGATGATCAGCGTCCAGATCACGTTGATCGCCGCATAGATGCAGAAGATCGACGCCACCGTGATGCCCTGGTCGCTGAGGAATGGCGTCGTCACCAGCAGCGCGCCGAGGCCGAGCGTCCACCACAGCGGCCGCTTGTCGTCGAGGCTGCGCTCGCGCACCAGCGAACGCGGGTTGATCCGGCCGCGCCACGCCAGCCAGTGCCGCTTGGTGAACGGCACGCGCCAGCGCTCCCACGCCGCCGCTCCGGCCGGCTTCAGCGTCAGTTCGTGCGGCCGGCGTCCGACCTGATAATAAGTGCGATCCGGCGTCTGATCGGCCACGCCCTACTCCCGCGTTTCGTCGAGCAGGCCGCCAAGTCCGCGCGGGCGCGCGACGAGGACGGCGATGATGACTGCGAACTGGACGAACAGCACGTAGCGCTGCCCGAGGAACGGGACGATGCCGGTGATCGCCTCGACGAAGCCGATCAGCACCGCGCCGGCCACCGCGCCCGGCACCGAGCCGAGGCCGCCGAGCAGCGCGATGGTCAGGCCCTTCACCAGCGGGATCGCGCCGGCGGTCGGGCTGACGAACACCGTCTGCGACAGCAGCACCGCGGCGAGCCCGGCGAAGGCGCCGGTCAGCATCATGATCGGCAGCGCGGTGCGCCGCGCCGAGATGCCGGACAGCGCCGCGCCCTCCATGTTCTGCATCACCGCGCGGATCTCGAGCCCCATCCGGCTGCGCCGCAGCCACAGCAGCGTCAGGCCGAGCACCGCGATCGTCGTCAGGATGGTGACGATCTGATCGATCCGGAGCGACATCCCGAGAATATCAGTGCGGCCGATGCCGAACACCTTGGGCAGACTCTTCTGCTGCGGCCCGAACCACCACAGCAGCGCCTGCACGGTGGCGAGGTTGATCGCCATGGTGATGATCAGACTGCGCACCGCGAAGTTCGGCTTGTCGTGGATCGGCAGGAAGGCGATCAGATAGATGACCACGCCGCACAGCGCGCCGACGACGATGCCGGTCAGCGCCAGCAGCACCGCCAGCGCCGGGTTCGACCACGCGGTGGTGGTGATCGCCGCCTTGACCAGCGGCGTGAACCATTGCGCGGCGAGGAAGGCGCCGTAACCGGACACGGCGAAGGTCGCGCCGTGCGCCATGTTCACCATGCCGACGCTCGACCACAGCAGCGAGATGCCGATCGCCATCAGGCCGTAGATCGCCCCGAGATACAGCGCATACAGAACCAGCCCAGCATCCATCAGACGAGATCCACGTGGCCGACTTCGCCGCGCAGGCGGCCGGCGTGCATGCCGATCATGCGATCGACCTTGCCCGACAGGAGTTCGACGTTCTGCTCGGCGATCACCATCGCCTTGCCGTCGAGCGAAATGTTCATCAGCGCATCGACGACGCGCTCCGAGATCTTCGGCGCGAGGCCGAGAGACGGTTCGTCGATCAGATACAGCTTGGCGTCGGCCATCAGGGCGCGGCCGATCGACACCATGCGGCGCTCGCCGCCGGACAACTTGCCGACCAGCGAGTCGCGCAGTTCGCGCAGCGGCGGAAACAGGTCGAAGACCTTATCGGCCCGCGCGTCGCGGCCGTGCCAGGCGTCTTTGGTGTAGGCGCCGCAATCGAGGTGCTGGCGCACAGTCAGGCCCGGGAAGATCGCGTCGCCCTGCGGCGTCATCGCGATCCCCATCCGCACGATGCCGGGCGTGCGCCGCCCCTCGCCGAGCGAGCGCGAGCCGCCAATTTCGGCCTCCTCAAACCGCACCGAGCCGCGCTGCCAGCCGACCAGATGCATGATGGCGCGGAACAGCGTGGTCTTGCCGTGGCCGTTGAGCCCGACGATGGCGAGCCGCTCGCCCTTGGCCACCGCGAAGTCGATCTCGTGCAGCACGCGCAGCGGCCCGTACCCGGCCGACAGGCCTTCGATCTTCAGCAGGTGCTTACTCATGCCGCGCCCTCGAAATAGGCGGCACGCACCTTGGGGTCCTTGAACACGGTTTCCGGATCGCCCTCGGCGATCACCGCGCCGAGATCGAGCACGACGATGCGGTCGGCGATCGCACCAAGCAGTTCGAGCCGGTGTTCGATCAGGATGACAGCGATGTGATACTCGTCGACCAGCTTGCGCAGGAGGAGGTCGAGTTCGGCGATCTCGGTGTTGATCAGCCCCGACGCCGGTTCGTCCATCAGCAGCACCTGCGGGCGGCGCATCATCAGGCAGGCGAGCAGCAGCTTGCGGCGATCGAAGGTGTCGAGCGTGCCGGCGAGCCGCGACCACGACACTTCGAGGCCGACGAGGCGCGCCGCCCATTCGGCGTCGTGCACCGACATATAGGGCCGATACGCTTTGCGGGCGGCACGGAACACTTCGCCGACCGTCAGCGAGTTCGGCACCACCGGGCTCTGATAGGTCCGCGCCACGCCGCGGCGGGCGCGCTGGAAGATGTCGAGCTTGCCGAGCGGCTGCTGATCGAGAAACACCTCGCCGCGCTGCGGCACGTAGCGGCCGGACAGCACTTCGAACAGCGACGTCTTGCCGGCGCCGTTCGGCCCGATCAGCCCCAGCATCTCGCCGCCCCGCACCGCGAGCCCGACGTTCTTGAGGATCTGCCTGCCGCCGAGCGACAGACTGACTCCTTCGCAGCCGAACCGCGCGCCCTCGATCATCGCCCTGCCCGCCGGCCCGCTCAGAACCAGGGCGCGGGCTTGAGCTTGGCCTCGGCGAGCCCGTCCGGCGCGATGATGGTGTGCTTGCCGTCTTGCACCTGCAGCAGCAGATGGCTGATGCCGGCATTGGCGTCCTCGGTCTGCCACGGATGCACCAGAGGGCACTGTTCGGGCCGGTCGAACGTGTAGGTGCCGCACACGCCGGTGTACTTGGCCTTGCGGATCGCCGCGCCGACGCCGTCGAAATTGCTCGGATCGACGCTCCCCCAGATCTGCGCCAGCATCTTGGTCATGTCGTAGCCGCTGCCGGTGTAGACGATGCCCATGTTGTCGCCGAACCGCTTCTTGTAGGCGGTGCGGAAGGTGGCGGCCGGGCCGGTCGCGTGGGTGCCGATCACCGTGCCCCACACCATGCCTTCGGCGGTGCCGCCGGCGAGGCTGAGAAACTCCGGCTGGCTCGGGCCGTATTGCAGATAGACCAGCGAACCCTTGACCGGATCGCCGGAGAACTGCTGCGCAAACGCCGCCAGCTCCGCCGCCACCCAGTGATCGATGAACAGCACGCCGGCGTCGGTGTCGTGCAGCGCGCGCAGCACCGGCGCCCAATCCTGGACGGGATATTGGATATCGGTGACCGCGCCGACGGCCCATTTGCCTTTGGACTCGGCAATCGCCTGCTGGGTCGCCTTGGAGATCACCTGGGTGTAGGCGATCTGCTCCTGGACGATGTGGATCTTGTTGTTCTTCGGCTTCCAGGCGCCGCTCTCGACCAGCTTGTCGAGATAGCGGATGAAGCCGTAGCCATACCAGGTCTCGGCCCCGTCGATCTGGAAGATGTTCTTGTACTTGGTCGGGTTGCCCTTGACGAGGTCGAGCGACGCCTGCCCCGTATTGCCGTGCAGATACGGCACGCCGGTTGCAGCGGCGGCATCCATCGCCGGCTGCGGGATCAGCACGAAGGCCGAGGTGATGGCGTGGACCTTGCGGCCGTTCAGCGCCTGGAACGCGCTCACCGTGCCCTCCGGCGACAGCACGTCGATATCGACGACTTCGAGCCGGAGCTTGCGACCCTTGACGCCGCCGGCGGCGTTGATCTCGTCGACCGCCAGCGTGCTGCCGTTGAGCCAGTCCTTGTGATCGCCGACGCCGACCGGCGACGACTGCGCCGTCGGCACGCCGATCAGGATGTCGTCCGCGGCCTGCGCCGGCCGAATGAAAGGCGCCGCCAGCATCGCGCTGGCTGTCCCGAGAAGTAACTCCCGACGTCCGATACCCGAGCTCATGCGCTGCCCTCCGCTTTACTGACGGTGCAAATCATAAGCAACGCCGTTCGCGGCTGACCATGATGCGAATGCATCCCCCGGCGGGGCGCTTGCTAATCCTTCGGAACTGTTTGTTACGTATCAGGCGACGTTTGCTGCAACGCGGCCTCGCGCAACGAGGGAAGTGAGCTCAGCGCCGTTTGCGGCCCGGCTTGTTCTGCACCGCGGTGAGAAACGCCCGATCGGCCTCGATCCGCTTCTCGAGATACGTCGTCACCGCCTTGATCCGCGCAATGTGGAGCAAGTCTTCGTGGACGGACAGCCAAATATCACGGGTGGTGAACAGCTCGGGCATCACCGGCCGCAGCGCCGGGTTGGCGGAGGCCACATAAGACGGCAGCATCGCGATGCCCTGCCCTTCGGCCACCGCGATCGACTGCGCCACCAGGCTGGTGCTGCGGAAGATGGTGTGCGGCGGCCGCAGCACGTCGGACAGCCAGCGGTTTTCCTTGCTGTAGATGTAGTCCTCGATGAAATCGATGAAGGCGTGGGTTTCGAGCTCCTTCACCGTCGTCGGCGGGCTGCGCTGGGCGAAATACGCGTCGGTGGCATATAATGAGATCCGGAACTCGCCGAGTTTCTTGATCGACAGCCGCTTGCCCTGCGGCCGGAAGAAGCTGACGAAGATGTCGGCCTCGCGCCGGCTGAGATCGAGCAGCCGGGTATCGGTGATCAGCTCGATCTGGATCGACGGGTAGATCCGGTTGAAGTCGGCGATGCAGCGGGTCAGATAGAAGCTGCCGATGCCCTCCATCGCGGCGATCCGCACCGCGCCGCCGGCATCCGCCGTATCGGTGCCGAGCGCCTCGACGATGGAGTTCGCCTGGCTTTCCATGCCCTCGGCATATTGCAGCAGCCTCATCCCGATCTCGGTCAGGGTGAAGCCCGACTTGCTGCGCTTGAACAGCGTCGAATTGAGGCTGCGCTCCAGCTCGCGGACGCGGCGGCTGACCGTGGTGTGGTCGACCTTCAGCTTGGCGGCGGCGCGGACCAGGCTGCGCTGCCGCGCCACCTCGAGAAAATACACGACGTCGTTCCAGTCGTACCTGATGGTGCGCTGAGTCTTCGCCACGCCCGCCGCCGTCTCCCCGGCACGGCCGGCGCCGATGCGCCGGCCTTCCGTCTGTGTGCGGACAGCCACCCTTCGGGACTACGCCGCGACGATGGGAGCGTACGTCTCCACCAGCCGGTTTGCAAACATGTCGACCTTCGGGATCATCATCTTCTGCCGGCACACCGCGAGATCGATATGCTTGGGCATCACCGCGCCGAGCTTCATCACCCGCGGCGCCGCGACGTTGATGTCCCACTGCGGGAAGCCGGTCGGCGGGATGACCACGCTGCCGCCCGGATACGGGCTGTCGACCCGGTTGGCGAGCACGACGGCGACGCGGTTGTCCTCGGCGCGCGGCACCGCCAGCAGTTCGCGTTCGAACGGCTCGCGCAGCGCCGCCGGCCACAGGATGATGTCGGCCGCGCCGATCGCGAGGCAGCGCGAGGTTTCCGGAAACACCGCGTCATAGCCGGACATAACCCCGATGCGGCCGAACACCGTGTCGAACACCGGATAGTCGAACCCGGCCACCGCCCATTTGCGCTCTTCGGCGGTGAGATGCGTCTTGCGATAGCGCCCGATCTCCTTGCCGTCCGGCCCCATCAGCACCGTGGTTACATATAGCCCCGCCGCCGCGCGTTCGACGATCGGCGCGGCGATCAGGCAGCCGTAACGGCCGGCGATCTTGGCCACCGCCGCAAGGTTCGCCGCGGCCTGATCTGCGGCGGCCGCCGCTTCCGCCGGCGTCAGGATGTAGTGCGCGCTGAAGGCGTATTCGGGAAGCGCGATCACCTTGGCGCCGAGCTTGGCGGTGTGGTCGACCATGTCGAGCACCTCCGCGACGCTGCATTCCGACGTCACGTGCATCTGAACGGCAGCGACCTTGGTCACCGACTTCGACGGGATCAGCGGACGATCGGCGACGCCGTTGACCGGCGTCTCCTCGTACGGCAGCGCCATGATGCCGTATGTCTCGGGGCGGCGGTCGGCGATCTTGTCGTTGGCGGTGTAGATCGACTTGTCGGCGGCTTCGTCGAGATCGATGGTGGCGATCGACATCCCGTGAGTGTCGTACGGCACCTTCGACAGCACCCGCCCCTTCGGATCGACGATCATGCTGCCGCCCGGATAGTAGATCGAACGCTCGTAGCCGGCCTTGGTGGCGGCGACCAGCCACAGCCCATTCTCGTAAGCGCGCGCCGGCCCCCACATGTCCGCCTGATCCATCGCAAAGAAATTGGCCATGTCGACGATCACCTCGGCGCCCTGCATCGCCATCGACCGGAAGATTTCCGGGATGCGACCGTCGAAGCAGATCAACAGGCCGATTTTGCCGATATCAGTATCGACCACCGGGCAGCCGCGCTCGCCGAACGCGAACCAGTTCTGGTCGTGGGTGGCGAGGAACTGCTTGTGATAGTGGCAGGCCACCTCGCCATTGCGGTCGAACATGACGCCGGTGTTGAAGATCTTCTCTTTGGCCGGATCCCATTCGGTGATGCCGCTGGCGATATAGACGCCGTGCTTGCGGCTCAGCGCCGCCAGTGCCTTGACGAACGGGCCGTCGGTCAGCGTCTCAGCGAGCTCGCGACAATGCTCGGGCGAGTCGAAGAGATAGCCGGTGTCCATGCATTCGGGGAACACGATCAGTTCGGCCCCCTGGCGGACGGCGTCCTCAACGTAACGCGTCGCGAGCGCGATGTTGAAGTCGAAATCGCCCAACTTGGCGAGTGTCTGCACCGCAGCGGCGCGAAACCGGCGCTTCGTCATGTCAGTCTCCAGATTTTATAGTTGGTTCTGATCTTTCAGGCCCGGCTCAGCCGGCGCCCGTCATTTCTTCACTTCCTGCCAGAAGCGATCGAGGCAGTGACGCTTGATCGCCATGAAGTCGTCGCCGGTGGTCACCGCGCGATCACGAGGCCACGGCAGGCCGATCTCGACGATCTCCGCGACCTGGGTCGGCCGCCGCGTCAGCAACACCAGTTTGTCGGCCTGCTCGATCGCCTCGTCGAGATCGTGTGACACCAGCAGCATCGTGGTCTTCGTCTTCATGAAGATCTTCTGCAGCTGCTCGCGCATCGACATCGTCATCTCGTAGTCGAGCGCCGAGAACGGCTCGTCGAGAAACAGCACCTCCGGCTCGGTCACCAGCGCGCGCAGGATCGACACCGTCTGCTGCTGCCCGCCCGACAGCGTGTACGGATAGGCGTTGAGGTCGATGCGGATCTCGAACTCCGCCAGCAGCTTCTCGATCCGGCGCTTGCGCTCGGCGCGCGGCACGCCCATCACCTTCAGCGGGTAATGGATATTGTCGATCGCCTTCACCCAGGGAAACAGCGCCTCGCGATAATTCTGGAACACGTAAGAGATTCGCGTTTCGCTGATGCGCTGGCCGTCGTACAGCACCTCGCCGGCGTCCATCGGCATGAGGCCCGAGATCATGTTGATCAGCGTGCTCTTGCCGCAGCCGTTGGGTCCGAACACCGAGATGAACTGGCCGAGCGGCAGATCCAGATCGAAGCCGTCATAGACGACGGCATCGTTGAAGGTCTTGCGCAGGCCGCGGATCGTCATCTTCCGCTGCCGTGCGGACTTGGCGGCGGCTGGTGCAGGTTCGGTCATCGGCTCCGGCCGCAACTGGACGACACTGCGGGCGCTCATTCGCCGAGGTCCGCCTTGGTCAGCATCTTGTCGCGGACGTTGATCGGCCCCTGCACCACACCTTCGCTGATAAAGACATCGACCAGCGCCTGGTACGACTTGATGTCGGTGTCGCTCAGATCCTTGAAGCCGCGCAGATAAGGCTGCGCCACCAGATCGAGCTGGTCGGCCTTCATCGGCGTGTAGGCCGGCAGCACGGCCTTGTACTTGGCGAAGTCGGCGTTCACCAGATCGGTCGCCTGATCGATCACCGCGACGACGCGGCGAGCGACGTCGGGCCGCTCGGTCAGGAACTTCGTGGTCATCACCGACGCGCCCGAATAGAATGGATCGGCGATCACGCTGGCGACCGGGTTGGTCATCGCGCGCTTGGCCTTGCCGGACGCCACCGCGATTGAGCCGACCGGCTCCAGCGACAGCGTCGCATCGACCGTGCCGCCGACCACCGCCGGGACCTGCATGGCGACCGCGAGATCGACCAGCTTGACGTCCTTGTCCGGATCGAGGCCGGCGGCCTTGACCATGTGGCGCGAGATCGTCCGCCACTGGATGCCCGGCACATGGCCGAGCGTCTTGCCCTTCAGATCCGCGAAGCTCTTGATCTCGCTGTCCGGCTTGACGATCAGCCCGTCATTGATGCGGTCGACCTTGATGCCGCCGCCCTGCAGCCCGAAGATCTTCAGCTTGCCGGGAAACTTCGCCTCCGCGATCATCGCGATGCCGGCCGCCGCGCCGGGCGGGCCGAAATCGGCGCGGCCGGCGATCAGCGCGTCGATGATCTGGTTCGGCGATTCCATCTTGGCGGAGTCGATCTCGATGCATGCCTTCTCGAACAGCTTCTGATCGAGCGCCACGTAGTACGCGGTGGTCTGCATGATCGGCAGCCACGCTGCCGACACCTTGTCCATCTTGGCGCAGGCGGCCGAGGCCTGGCCGGACGTCGCCGATACGGCGGCGGCGATAGCAGCGGCGCACAGAACGGATGTCTTCATCGCGAGGTCTCCTTCGAGTGACGGCAAGCGGCGCGGCTTATTTGCCGGACCAGTGAATCAGCGAGCGTTCGAGAAACAGCAGCACCAGGTTCAGCCCGTAGCCGAGCGCGCCGGCGATCAGGATCGAGCCGTACATGTCGGTCAGCGAGTACGAGATCTGCGCGTCGATGATGCGGTGGCCCATGCCGTCGGTGGCGCCGATGAACATCTCGGCGACGATGATCACCACCAGCGCCAGCGACACCGCGGTGCGCAGGCCGACGAAGGTCTGCGGCAGCGTCTCGAAGAAGATCACGTCGCGGAAGATGCGTAGCGACGAGGCGCCCATCGAGCGCGCGGCCAGCACCCGCGTCTGCCGCGCATTCATCACGCCGTAGGCGACGTTGAACACGATCACCAGCCAGGCGGCGAACGCCGCCACTGCGATCTTGGCGAGATCGCCGAGCCCGAACAGCAGCAAAAACAGCGGAAACATCGCGGTCGCCGGCGTCGAGCGGAAGAAGTCGACGATGAACTCGACCGAGCGATACACCGCCGCCTTGGCGCCGAGCACGATGCCGATCGGCACGCCGGCGACGATCGCGATGGCGATCGAATAGCCGACGCGTACCATCGTGTGCGCGATGTCCTTGCTCATGCTGCCCGACCACAGATTGATCGCGGTGTCGCGCAGCGTGTCGGTCGGCAGCGGCAGCAGATCCTTGTTGACCCAGCCGCCGCGCGCCGCGAGCCACCACACCACGAACAGCGCGATCGGCCCGAACGCGAGTTCGCCCGCGTGGCGCAGCCGCTTGGTGGTGAGTTGCGAGATCGGATTCCGCATGGCGCTTCGATGTCCGTACTAATCGGCAGCAAGTTCGTGCGCTCATCATCGCGCATTGTTGCCGGGTGAAAACGCCCAATTGTGCAACACAATGTGCAAACCTGCATATTGAAATGCTGCCGCGCCCCGATCAATTGGTAATCATACAAAGACCAATTCGTGAGCAATGCGCGCAGATTTGCTGCAGAGGGCGACGTTCACGCGACGCGGCGCGGACGCAGGTGCTCCAAACGGCGGGGCGTGACACGGGCGAGCTTGCTACGTCAGCTCCGCCGTTGCGAGCGAAGCGAAGCAATCCAGAGGCCGCAAACCGGTTCTTTCCTGGATTGCTTCGTCGCTTCGTCCCTCGCCATGACGACGTTCACGGCCTCATTTCACGGATTGAATTCTCGGCCCGACACTCGGCATGACGGCGCCCGAGCAGCCCTGCGGCTTCGATCCAGCGACGACGCCTGCTAGCTGGTCGCGGAGCTCGTCGCCATCGAGGCCAGCATGGCGCGGTTGCTGAGTCCGAGTTTGCCCAAGATGGTCTGGGTGTGATTGCGCACGGTGTTGGGCGACATCGCCAGCAGCCGGGCGATCTCCTTGTGCGTGAGCCCCTTGGCGATCTCGTCGGCGACCTGCCGCTCGCGCGGCGTCAGCGTGTCGAACGCCGCTGCCGGCCGCAGATTGACCAGGTGGAACGGCCGGCTGAAGTAACCGCCGAGCCGGCGGCTCTGCACCACGACGCCGTCGGTGACGCTGCGCGTCGGCTCCGCGGACGGCGACGTGAAGGCGAACGGCAGATAGTTGGCGCGCGCGTCGGGCCAGCGTTCGCGCAGGAAGCGCAGCGACTCCGGCGGGGCGAACACGATCCGACCTTCGTCGTTCACCAGCAGCGCGGCGCGGCCGCTGTCCGCCTCGCAGCGTCGTGCCGACAATCGCGCCAGATGATCGATCGCGCAGCGCACGAACCGCGTCTCCGCATCGTCGAGCGGCCGCGCGCCGCGGTCACCGCGATAGAACGACATGAACAGCGACGGCTCGCCGTCGGCGCGCAGCTCGCAGACCACCGTCATCTTGCGGATGTTGTAGCGGTCCGACAGCGCGATCATGCCGTCGGTGTGGCGCCTGCCCTGGCGATCGTAGCAGGCGTGTGCACTGCCGGTCGCGATCACATCGCGGGCGAGCAGATCCTCGCGGCGGATGCCGTCCCAGAAGCTTTGGAAATCGTCGGGCAGGCCGTAAGCGACGGCGCCACAGACCTCGACATCGTTGCCGTTCCACAGATCGGCCCAGCCGGCCCAGCCGCAATCGGCGTGCAGGATGTCCGCGAGCTCCGCGATACTCCAATGCAGCAACGCGGCCGGGTCTTCGCTCCGGCTGCGCTCGTGAAGCCGCAGCACGAAATCGCTGAAGGCGCTGACGTCGGTGACTGCACCCATCGCTGCTCCCAGGAAGAACGGGCGGCTGCCCGGCCCGCTCGTTCGAGACCCGTGCAACTAATGCAACTTTAGTGCCATGACGATTTGGCAACTTGACATTTTCCGCCAGCTTGCGCCGCGGACGGAACGACGTCCAGCGATTTGCGAGCCGATGTCGCGACCGTCGCGGAGCGACCGACGCCGCTCGCCGATGCGATTCGTCCTCCCGCGCTGTCGATTCGGACATCATCGCGACGGCGGGCCCCGGCAAAGGGCCTCTCGACCATCCCGGCGGGGCACGGGCGATCATTGGCGCGCCAACGCGCGCATGACCGCTGCCCACGGCCAATGGTGCGAAAATGCCAGTTTTTCGGGTGCTTTCAGAAGTTCGGGGAAGCTCTCGGGCTGCCCGCACGAACCAAGGTAAAGTCCGTGGTGCGCTCGGAGGGACTCGAACCCCCACGATTTTACTCACTGCCACCTCAAGGCAGCGCGTCTACCAATTCCGCCACGAGCGCTTGGGATCAGTCTGGGCTGAGCGCCCGACCGGATCGACGGCGCCCATTTAACAAATCAATGATGGGGGTACAAGACCGTCATCGGCGATCAGGCGACCGCGTCAACATTTGTTTGACCTCGACGGCGATCCGGTTGCGATCCACCAGCACCACGCCGCTGGCGATCGGCATGTTGTTGGCGAGGATCTTGACCTCGTCGGCCTCGGTGGCGTCCAGTTCGATGATGGCGCCGCGGCTCAGCCGAAGCACTTGGTGAATCGGCATCGAAGTGGTGCCGAGCACCACCATGAGGTCGACCGAGACTTTATCGAGTGTTGGCACTGGAACCCGGACTGGCAGGCTGTGGAACGAATGTGTGCGAACCTGACCATGTTATGGTTATCCAATGATTAACGACCCCGTTAACGCCCGCCAGACGCTGAATCTGGCCGGGTTTGCGCCGCGCGCCGGCAGCCCGCCGGCCGAATGGCTGATCTCGGACGCCCCGATTCCCTATCCGGAGGCGGTGGCGGCGATGGAATCGCGGGCCGCTGCGATCGCCGCCGGCGAATCGCCCGAGCTGGTCTGGCTGCTCGAGCACCCGCCGCTCTACACCTCCGGCACCAGCGGCCAGGCCACCGACCTGCTCGATCCGCGCTTCCCGCTGTTCGCCACCGGCCGCGGCGGCCAGCTCACCTATCACGGCCCCGGCCAGCGGGTGGCCTATGTGATGCTCGACCTCAAACGCAGGCGGCCGGACGTGCGCGCCTATGTGGCGGCGCTGGAGCAATGGATCATGGCCACGCTGGATGCCTTCAACGTCCGCGGCGAGCGGCGCGAGGACCGCGTCGGCGTCTGGGTCGCCCGCCCCGACAAGGGGGCCGGCTTCGAGGACAAGATCGCGGCGATCGGCGTCCGGCTGAAGCGCTGGGTGTCGCTGCACGGCATCGCCATCAATGTCGAGCCCGACCTCTCCCACTTTCAGGCGATCGTGCCGTGCGGCATCAGCGATCCGCGCTACGGCGTCACCAGCCTGGTCGATCTCGGCCTGCCGGTGACGATGCCCGACGTCGACCTCGCGCTGCGCGCAGCCTTCACCGACATCTTCGGTCCGACGACCGACGCCGCGCGCGCCGCAGCATCCGCCTGACGCCCCTGCGCGACGTCGCCAGAGCGGCGCCGCGCCGCTCGCGATGCGTCGGCAGAGGGCGACCGGTGCGATCCATCGATCGGACCGCGCGCGACTGTCGCAATCTCGCGTGCATCCGGCAACGGATTCCTAAGGATGAATGGCCGCCCGGGTGGCGCCCGGCAACTAACAACGCTTTGCTCACTTTCGGCGCGTAGTTGGAGCTTAGCAGAGTTCCTCGCGGAACCTCGTAAATATCCCTGGTACCAGGACCAACGATGAGCAGTAGCGATGACTTCAACGAGGATCCGGCGATCCGTCTGGCGGCGCTCGAACGGTCGAGCGAAGCCGTCGTCATCGTCGACAGCCGACGTCACGTTCGCTACTTCAACGAAGCGGCCGAGTCGGTCTGGGGCGTCGCTCGCTCCGAAGTGCTGGGGCGCAACGTCGACTCGCTCGGCCTGGGCGAACTGAAAGCGCCGGGTCACGCGCCGCGGACGCCGTGCGAAGCGGCCTGCAACCGCAACTCCGAGGTCGAGATCGGCCGCAAGGACGGCAGCCATATCCGCGCGACGATGTCGGTGTCGCACATGCAGTTCGGCTGCGAGGGTTGCACCATCGCGTTCGTGCGCGACATCACCCGCGAAGTCGAACGCCGCGAAGAGATGGCGCTGCTCACCGCGATCTCCGACCGCACCAGCCGCGCGGTCGTCGTCACCGACCACCATCAGAACATCGTCTACTCCAACGCGGCCTTCACCGCGCTGTTCGGCTACTCGTCCGAGGAAGCGAAAGGACGCGACGCCAGCGAGTTGCTCACCGGCCGTTACACCGACCAGGCGGCGCAGGAGAACGTGAAAGCCTGGAGCCGGGACGACAATGGCGGCGAGCGGGAGATCCTGCTCTACGACAAGAACGGCGACGAGATCTGGGTGCAGGCCGAGGTCAAGGCGCTGCGCAATCCGAGAGGACAGATCCGGCACGGCTTCGCCATGCTGACCGACATCTCGGAATCCAAACAGCTCCGCTCGCTGCAGCAACTGACGCTGGCCGCGCTGGCCGACGAGGTCGAGATCGCGGAGATCGCCGATCGGCTGTGCCGGCAGGTCGAGACGATCGCGCCCGACGTCGTCTCCTCCCTGCTCCACATCGATTCCGCGGGCCTCATTCACCCGCTCGGCGGACCGAGCCTGCCGGCGGACTACTCGCAGGCGCTGGATGGCGTTGCGATCGGTCCCGAGGTCGGCTCGTGCGGCAGCTCCGCCTATTACGGCACGCCGGTGCTGGCGATCGACATCGACACCGATCCACGCTGGCAGCCTTTTAAGGCGCGCCCGCTCGCGATCGGTCTGCGCGCCTGCTGGTCGTCGCCGATCAAGTCCAAGGACGGCCGGGTGATCGGCACCTTCGCCTTCTACTTCCGCGAATCCCGCGCGCCGAGCCGCTGGCATCAGCGCATCATCGAGGCCTGCGTCGATCTCGGCGCGCTGGCGATCGAGCGCAAGGAATCCAGCGCGCAGATCGCCAGGCTCGCTTATCACGACATGCTGACGGGCCTGCCCAACCGGGCGCGGCTGCGCGACCTGATCGCCGAGGCGACCGAGGCCTGCGCGGCCGACCAGCACGTCGCGCTGGCGTTTCTCGACGTCGATAATTTCAAGGACGTCAACGACACGCTGGGCCATTCGGCCGGCGATGAATTCCTGGTCGAGTTCGCGACGCGCCTGCGCGATCAGGTGCAGCCCGGCGACATGCTCGGCCGGCTCGGCGGCGACGAGTTCGTCGTCGTGATGCCCAACCGCGACGCGGCCGCGGCCGGACGGATCGCCGAGCGTCTCTCCGAAGCCTTGACGATGCCGCTTCGGATCGGCACCCGGCAGGTGCCGATGTCGGCAAGCATCGGCATCAGCCTGTATCCCGACAACGCCACCGATCTCGACACGCTGATCCGGCAGGCCGACACCGCGATGTACCAGGCCAAGCGCGCCGGCCGGTCGACCTACCGGTTCTTCAGCGCCGAGATGAACGGCCTGGCCGAGGAGCGGATGGCCTATACGGCGGCGCTGCGTCGCGCCGTCGCGCAGGATGGACTTGAGCTGCGCTATCAGCCGCAGATCAGCACCGCCGACGGCGCCATCCACGGCGTCGAGGCGCTGGCGCGCTGGTGCGATCCGCTGCTGGGCGAGATCTCCCCGTCCAAATTCATCCCCCTCGCCGAGGATTGCGGACTGATCGAACAGATCGCGCTGTGGTCGATCCGCGCGGCCTGCCGGCAGATGCTGCTGTGGCGCAATCAGGGGCTGGATATTCCCTGCATCTCCGTGAATCTGTCGCCGATCAATTTCCAGAACGCGAACCTGCCCTCCGTGGTGGCCGACAGCCTCGCCGAGCACGGGCTGCCGCCCGACGTGCTGATGCTCGAGGTCACCGAGGGCGTCGTGGAGAACGAACGCTCGGGCGCGCTGGCGACGATGAACGTGCTGCGGGCGCTCGGCGTCGGCCTGTCGCTCGACGATTTCGGCACCGGCTATTCCAGCCTCAGCCGTTTGGCGCAACTGCCGATCCGCGAACTCAAGATCGACCGCGGCTTCATGCGCGATATCGAGACCAACGCCAGCACGCTCGCGATCGTCACCACCGTGGTGCGGGTCGGCCAGAGCCTGCGGCTGACGGTGATCGCCGAGGGCGTCGAGACCGAGGGCCAGCTCGCATTGCTCACCGAGCTCGGCTGCGACGTGGTCCAGGGCTTTCTCTATGCGCCGGCGCTGCGGCCCTGCGAACTGGAGCACTGGCTGCTCGACTATACGGCGCAGCGCGCCAGCGCTCTGGCGCGGCGGCTCGGCCGGGCCGCGGCGCCCG
>NZ_LJIC01000012.1 GCF_001295845.1 Rhodopseudomonas sp. AAP120
GTCGCCGTTGAGGGCTTCGTAGTTGTTCTTTTCGGAGGTCAGTTGCTCGTAGAGGTTGGCACCGTCGGGCAGTGCGGGGCGGACCAGGCCTTCGGCGAGGCGGCCCATCTCATGGCTGCGATCGATCAGACGCTCGGCGACGAGATGCACGACGCCTTCCGGGCTCGCCTGGACCTTGCCCTCGACCAGCACCAGCCGCGCGCCCATGACTTCCTTGCGATACTTCTCCATGATGGCCGGCCACACTACGATGTTGGCAATGCCGGTCTCGTCCTCGATGGTCATGAAGATCACGCCATTAGCGCTGCCCGGCCGCTGCCGCACCAGAACGACGCCGGCGCAGCGCATCCAGCGGCCGCTGGCGCGTTGCCTGGATTGCGACACCTCGCGGCACGTCACCACCCGCTCGGCCGCGAACAGCGCGCGCAGGAATTCCATCGGGTGGCCCTTCAGGGACAGCCGCACCGTCTGATAATCGGCGACGACGTGCTCGGCCATCGGCATTGCCGGCAACGGTGATGCGTGTTCGTCCTGCTGCTCTTGCGCGCGCGCCGCTTCGAACAGCGGCAGCGGCACGTCGTCGGGCAGCCGCCGCACCGCCCACAGCGCGGCGCGACGATCGAGCTTGAGCGAGCGGAAGGCGTCGGCGTCGGCGAGCAGGATCAGCGCGCGCTTGGGCAGCGCGGTAATGCGGGCGAACTGCTCCAGCGAATTGAAAGGCCCCCTCGCCCGCGCCGCGACGATGCGCGCCGCCCAATCGTCGCTGGGCGCTTCGCCGGCGTCGCGCCGCACCCGCTCCTCGTCCGGATCGGCCCAGCGAAAGCCGTCGATCATGCGGAAGCCGAGCCGCACCGCGTGATATTGGCCGGCTGTTTCTTCGAGCGTGCACTGGCCTTCGCTGAACGACACGTCGACCGGCCGCACCTCGACCTTGTTGGCCCGCGCATCGCCGACGATCTGCGCCGGCGCGTAGAACCCCATCGGCTGCGAATTCAAGAGCGCGCAGCAGAACGCGTCGGGATGCACGTGCTTGAGCCATGACGACGCATAGACCAGCTGGGCGAAGCTGGCGGCGTGGCTCTCGGGAAAGCCGTAGGAGCCGAACCCCTTGATCTGCTCGAAGCAGTTTTGCGCGAAGGCGCGCTCGTAGCCGCGCGCCACCATGTTCTCGACCATCATGGCTTCGAACTTGCCGATGGTGCCGACATTGCGGAACGTCGCCATGGCGCGGCGCAGACCGTTGGCCTGCTCGGGCGTGAACTTCGCCGCCTCGATGGCGATGCGCATCGCCTGCTCCTGAAACAACGGCACGCCGAGCGTCTTGTGCAGCACGCGGTGCAGTTCGTCCTTGTCGCCGTGTTGCGGCGACGGCGACGGATAGCTGACTTGCTCCTGCTTGTTCCGCCGGCGCAGATAAGGGTGCACCATGTCGCCTTGGATCGGACCGGGCCGCACGATCGCGACTTCGATGACGAGATCGTAGAACCGCCGCGGCTTCAATCGTGGCAGCATGTTCATCTGCGCGCGGCTTTCGACCTGGAACACGCCGAGCGACTCGCCGCGGCACAGCATGTCGTAGACCTCCGGCACTTCGCGCGGCAGGCTGGCGAGCGTCCAGCGCTGGCGCTTGTGCGCGTCGATCAGGTCGAAGCATTTGCGGATGCAGGTCAGCATGCCGAGCGCCAGCACGTCGACCTTCATCATCCTCAGCGTATCGATATCGTCCTTGTCCCATTCGATGAAGGTGCGGTCCGCCATCGCGGCGTTGCCGACCGGCACGTAGCTGTCGAGCCGGTCCTGGGTCAGCACATAGCCGCCGACGTGCTGCGACAGATGCCGCGGAAATTCGATCAGCTCGGTGGCGAGTTCGACGGCGAGCGCGATCATCGGATTGGCCGGATCGAGCCCGGCCTGCTTGACCTGCATGTCGTTGAGGCCCTTGCCCCAGCTGCCCCACACCGTATCGGCGAGTGCCGCGGTGACGTCCTCGGTCAGGCCCAGCGCCTTGCCGACGTCGCGGATCGCCGAGCGCGGCCGATAGTGAATGACGGTGGCGACGATCGCGGCGCGGTGGCGGCCGTAGCGGCGATAGACATATTGCATCACCTCTTCGCGCCGGATGTGCTCGAAATCGACGTCGATATCCGGTGGCTCCAGCCGCTCCTTGGAGATGAAGCGCTCGAACAAGAGATCGGTCTCGGCCGGGTTCACCGCGGTGACGCCGAGCACGTAGCACACCGCCGAATTGGCCGCCGAGCCGCGTCCCTGGCACAGGATGTTCTGCGACCGGGCGAACTGCACGATATCGTGCACCGTGAGGAAGTAGTGCGCGTACCGGAGCTTGCGGATCAGCCGCAGTTCCTTGTGCAGCGTCTTCTTGGTGCGCGGCGGAATGCCGTTTGGGAAGTAATTGCGCGCGCCGGCCCAGGTCAGGTCTTCGAGATGGCGCTGCGCGGTCTTGCCGGGCGGCACCGGCTCGTCGGGATATTGATATTTGAGCTGATCGAGCGAGAACTCGATCCGCTCGGCGAAACGCAACGTCTCGGCGATGGCGCCCTGATCCTGGCGGAACAGTCGTGCCATCTCGGCCGCCGGCTTGAGGTGGCGCTCGGCATTGGCTTCCAGCCGGCGCCCGACCTTGTCGATCGTGGTCTTCTCGCGCACGCAGGTGAGCACGTCCTGCAGCGCGCGCCGCGACGGGTGGTGATACAGCACGTCGTTGGTGGCGATGCACGGCACTTTCGCCGTGGCCGCAACCTGGCGGAGTCGATCGAGCCGCCGCTTGTCGTCGCCGCGATAATATGGCGCGAGGCCGAGCCAGACGTTGGGCGTGAGCGCGGTGAGACGCGTGAGTGCGGGTGTGATCGCCTTCGTTTGAAACCGATAAGACGGCATCACCACCAGCAGGATCTGAGAGTTACTGGCCATACGTTTCCCCCCGTCATGCCCGGGCTTGACCCGGGCATCCACGGACACCAGCACGGCCTTGCCTGTGGGCGTGGATGGGCGGG